>NZ_CP118614.1:2477707-3097134 GCF_028993595.1 Nocardiopsis camelliae | reverse complement strand
GCCGCTGCGGCGGACGGCCTCCTGCGCGTGCGCGGCGCGGACCCGGTCGCCGGGGCGAGGTGGACCGGACGAGGCGGACCGGCCGCCGTGACGAGTAATACGCGGTGCCACGGGGCACCTCTCCCCTGTGACACGTACGATCTCCTCTTCTTCCCGTGCCCGATCCGACCAGTCGGGCGACCGGCGCGGACTCGTCCTGGGGGTGGACGCCGGGGGCACCGCCACCCGGGCGCTGGTGGCCACCCTTTCCGGAGAGCGGCTGGGCGAGGCCCGGGCCGGGGGCGCCAACCCCAACTCCCACGGCGCGGAGCGGGCCGCCGAGCGGCTGGCCGAGGCGGTGTCGGGTGCGCTCGACGCGGCCGGGCCGCGGGCGCGCGGGGCCGTGGCCTTCGGCGTGGTCGGCCTGGCGGGGGTGACCGCGCTGCGCGACGACGAGGTGCGCGCGTGCCTGGAGCGGGCCCTGGCCGGAGCGGGACTGGCTCCGGAGAACACGGCGTTCACCGGCGACGACGAGGTGGCCTTCGCCTCGGGCACACCGGGGCCCGACGGAACGGTGCTGATCGCGGGGACCGGGGCGATCGCCACCCGGGTCGAGGAGCGCAGGCGGACCCGTTCCGCGGACGGCATGGGGTGGCTGATCGGCGACGAGGGGTCGGGGTTCTGGATCGGGCACCAGGCGGCACGGGAGACGGCGCGGCAGCTGTCCCGGGGCGGGGAACTGAGTCCGCTGGCGCGCGCGGTGGCCAAGCGGGTCATTCCGGGCCAGCGCCCCTCGGGAGGGGAGGAACACCTGCCCGAGGAGCACGCCCGCAACTT
Organism: Nocardiopsis camelliae; assembly: GCF_028993595.1. Lineage (GTDB taxonomy): Bacteria > Actinomycetota > Actinomycetes > Streptosporangiales > Streptosporangiaceae > Nocardiopsis > Nocardiopsis dassonvillei. Next base: position 3,096,318 of record NZ_CP118614.1, on the reverse strand, counting down.
CGCCCGGCTCCTGACCACGGCCGCCCCGGTCACGCTGGCCGCGCTGGCCCCCCTGGTCAGCGATGCCCATGCGCAGGGCGATCCGGCGGCCGAGGTGATCGTGGAGGCCGCCGCGGGTCACCTGGCGCACTCGGTGCACCAGGTGCGCTCTCCCGGGGAGAGCCTGCCGGTGGTGCTGGCGGGCGGGGTGCTCTCGCGGTCCGAACCGGTGCGCACGGCGCTCACCCGCAAGCTGGCGCTGTGCGCGGCGGGGGCTCAGGTCGCCACGGCAGGGTGCACGGCGGGCGCGGCGGCCTGGCTGGCGGCCCTGCGGGCGGGGGCTCCCGAGGACGACCGGCGACTGCACGCGGTGTTCACCCTGGCCGACCGCGCCCCGGGCAAGGACCGCCCCGACGCCGCCTGAGGGCGCACGCCCGCACTGCGCCGTGACAGCGGGGTCGCCCACGGTGATCTCGCTACCGGCGTCGCTGTCGGTGTCGGCGGTGGCCCTGGCAGCGGGATCGTCCCCGGCGGGCGCGATCCCGCTCGGCGCGGTCGACCGCCCGCAGCGAAAACGGGCCCGGGGTCGCAGGCGCGGGCTCCGGGCCCGATCCGACCGCCCCGCACGCGCGAGCCGGTCCCGTAAGCGGGCGGGAGGCGCTCCCCACCGCGACCACTCCGCACGCGCGAGCCGGTCCCGCCCCGGGGCGGGCTGCCGCAGCCGCCCGACGGGGCGCGACGTGATGCTGGTTCCTGATTCGGGTTCCACCAGGGCGTAGGTTTTGCCCTGGTGCGTCACTGTGCCTTACGGTAAGTCCCACTTAGGTTTACCTAACTCACCCCGGAAGAAAGAGGGCGCCGTGGCACAGCGGCAGGGACGGGCCAGGACCGTCCACACCGGAAGGGTCGAGGCGGTCGAGCAGATCACCCCGCACATGGTCAGGGTCGTCCTGGGCGGGGAGGGCCTGGACGCGTTCTCCACCGACGGGCACACCGACAGCTACGTCAAGCTGCTCTTCCCGCCGCCCGCGCCCGGCGACACCGAACCCTTCGACCTGGAGCGCGTGCGCGCCGAACGCCCCCGCGAGGAGTGGCCGGTCACCCGTACCTACACCGTGCGCGACTGGGACGCCGAGGCCCGGCGGCTCACCCTCGACTTCGTCCACCACGGCGGCACCGGGCTGGCCGGGGTGTGGGCGGCCGGCGCCAGGCCGGGCGACCGGCTGCGCCTGATGGGCCCCGGCGGCGCCTACTCCCCCGACACCGGCGCCGACTGGCACCTGCTGGCCGGGGACGAGAGCGCCCTGCCCGCCATCGCCGCCGCCGTGCAGGCGCTGGCCCCGGACGCCGCCGCCCACGTGTTCGTCGAGGTCGGCGGCCCGGAGGACGAGCTGAAGCTGGAGGGCGGCTCGGGCGTCCACGTGCACTGGCTGCACCGGGGGGACGAGGCCGTGGGCTCGGTCCTGGTCCCCGCCGTGCGCGCCCTCGACTTCCCCGCGGGACGCGTCCACGCGTTCGTGCACGGCGAGGCCGCCTTCGTCCGCGACCTGCGCCGTCTGCTGCGCGTCGAGCACGGCCTACCCAAGGAGCAACTGTCGGTGTCGGGCTACTGGCGGCTGGGCCGCGACGAGGACGGCTGGCAGTCGAGCAAGGCCGAGTGGAACCGCGGTGTGGAGGCCGAGGAGGAGGCCGCCCTGGCGGGGAGGGCCTGACCTCCCCGCCGGGCGCGCCCGCGCCCCGATGCGTTCCGCCTCCGGAGAGGTCGGCGCCTCGGACACCGGCCGCCCCAGGCCTCTCCCCCGGGGCGTCCGCGTGCCGGGGCATCAGGGGCGCGGAGGCCGGGCGGCGTCCGGCCGCCCCGCCGGACGCCGGTGCCGCCGCCTCACATCTTCAGGTTCTCCAGGGCGATGAGGTAGGCCTCGTTGTACGTGGGGAACTGCGGGATCGAGTCGAGCAGCGCCGCGACCGGCAGGCCGGTGCGGATCGCCAGCGCCGCGGTGTGGATCCACTCCGAGGCCATCGGGGAGAACGCCCACGCGCCCACCAGCACCCCCCGGCGGCGGTCGGCGACCAGGCCCAGGGTGCCGCGCGGGTCGGTGTCGTAGGTCCAGGGCCGGGCCAGGGTCTGGGGCAGGTCGGCCTCGGCGGTGGCCGTGTCGATCCCCTGTTCCCGCGCCTCGGCCTCGGTCAGCCCCACCCCGGCGATCTCGGGGTAGGAGAAGACCACGCGCGGCACGCCGGTGTAGTCGGCGGCCCGGTCGGTGCCCAGGATGTTGTCGGCGACCACGCGCCCCTGGTACTTGGCCACGTGCGTGAACAGGGCCCGGCCGGTGGCGTCGCCGACACCCCACAGCCCGGGCGCCGCGCGGCAGCGCTCGTCCACGCGCAGACCGGAGTGGTCCAGCTCCACCCCGAGCTCCTCCAGCCCCAGGCCGCCGCCGCGCGGGCGGCGGCCGGTGGCGAGCACGACCACGTCCGCCTCCACGTGTGCGCCGTTGTCCAGGGTCGCGCGGATGCCGTCGCCGTCCCGGGACACCGCGGAGACCTGGGTGTTCAGGTGCACGGTGACGCCGTCGCGGTCGAACTGGTCGCTGATCAGCTCGCACAAGCGGGGTTCCTCGCGGTTCACCAGGCGCGGGCCGCGCTGGACCAGGGTGACCTGGGAGCCCATCCGGGCCAGGAACTGGCCCAGCTCCACCCCCACGGCGCTGCCGCCGACCACGACGGCCCGGCCGGGCACGTCGGTGAGGGTGGTGGCCTCGCGGTTGGTCCACACCACGGAGGGGTCCAGGTCGTCCAGCCCCTCGATCGGCGGGCGCACCGCCTCCGAGCCGGTGGCCACGACGACGTGGTCGGCGGTGACCTCGGTGTCGCCCACCGCCACCCGCCACGGGTCGCGGCCGATGACGCGCCCCTCGCCGCGCAGGACCAGGGCGCCCTGGTCCCGGTACCCCTGGACCTGCGCGGAGTCGTCCAGGTGGCGGATCATCTGGTCCCGGTAGTCGCGCAGCTCGGGCCAGCGCAGGTCCGGGCGGGAGACACCGGCGGCGCCGTCGGCCTCCTGGCGCACCTCCGGCGGGCGCAGCAGCACCTTGGTGGGGATGCAGGCCCAGTAGCCGCACTCGCCGCCGATGAGTTCGCGCTCGACCACCGCCACGCGCTTGCCGGCGGCGAGCAGCCTGCCCGCGACGGTCTCACCGCCCGGCCCCATTCCGATGACGATCGCGTCCATGTGTTGCATGTGTCCTCGTTCCGCCAGGGTCCCGGTCACCCCCGATGGTGTCGCCTGCCCGTGTTCCGGGGAAGTCCCGACACGCCGTCATTCTCCGGGTTCGCGCGGCCCGGTCCGGGCCGGGGGGACGGTGCCCTGGTCACGGCCGTGCGCGCCGCGGTCCGGGCCGCCCCGGGCGGCGGAACGACCCGGTGCGGCGCGTCACAGCGCCCGCGCGCGTCACACCCGTCCCGGACGTGGTGGAATGGCCGATCGGCCCTTTGGGCGCCGCCCTGTCCGAAAGGAACCGCCGTCCCCGGCGCACGCGCATGTCCACGCAGACCCTGATCCTCGTCCTGGACCTCGTCGGCATCCTCGCCTTCGCCGTCGACGGTGCGCTGACCGGTATCCGCACCGCGCGCCTGGACATCGTCGGCGTCCTGGCCCTGGGCGTGGTGACCGCCCTGGGCGGCGGCGTCATCCGCGACTTGCTGCTCGGCGTGACCCCCGCGACCTTCCAGGACTGGCGTTACATCTGCACGGCGCTGCTGGGCGCGACCGCCGCGTTCTTCCTCAGCAGGCAGCTCACCCACCTGAACCGGCCCATCCTCGTCTTCGACGCGGCCGGGCTGAGCCTGTTCGCGGTGATCGGGGCGACCAAGGCCCTGGAGCTGGGTTTCGGTCCGCTCCAGGCCACCCTGCTCGGCGTCGTCACCGGGGTGGGCGGCGGCACGATCCGCGACGTCCTGCTGAACCGGGTGCCGACGGTGCTGAGCGCCAACTCTCGCCTGTACGCCGTCCCCGCCCTGCTGGGCGCGGGCCTGGTCGCCGTCGCGTACTGGGCGGGCCTGACCTGGGGCTGGATCGCCGTGGTGGGGGCGGTGCTGTGCTTCACCGTGCGGCTGCTGGCGCTGCTCTACCGCTGGAACGCGCCCAGCCCGCCGGGTTCCCCTCCGCTGTGAGAACCGCCGGGGCCCTGTCCATCCGCTCCCCCGCCCGTGTCCGGCCCGCCCGCGTTCCCGGCTCCGCCGAGCACGCGGGAGGCGACGCCGCGCAGGAGTTCGACCATCGCCGGGACGGGCTCGGGCGGGCGGCGCCGGTGGACGGCGTAGATCTCGCGGGCCAGGCGGGTGCCGCGCAGCGGGCGGCTGACGCAGCCGCCACGGCGGTCCGAGCGCAGGATGCTCAGCGGGACCAGGGCCACCCCCACCCCGGCCTCGACCAGGGCCAGGGCCACCTCGTAGTCGCGGGTCTCGTAGGCCACGTTCAGGCGCACCCCGGCGGCAGCGGCGGCGGTGTCCAGGCTGATCCGGTTGTAGATGCCCGGGGCCCCGCAGATCCACTCCTCGCCCGCCAGGTCGGCCAGCGCCACCTCGCGGTCGGCCAGGGCGTGGCCCTCGGGCACGACCACCAGCAGCGGGTCCACCAGAACGCGTTCGCGGTGCAGGCCCCCGGCGCGCGGCAGGGGCACGCCCGGGTAGCGGTGGGTCAGGAGCAGGTCCAGGTCGCCGGAGGCGACCAGGCCGTACCCGCCCGGGGGCTCGATGTCGGACAGCGACAGCCGCACCTGGGGGTGCTGGCGCCCGAAGGCGGCCAGGGTCGCGGGCAGCAGGACCTTGCCCGCGCTGGCGAAGGCCCCCAGGGACAGGCGGTCGGGGGACTCGCCCGCCACGGCGCGCACGGCGGCCTCGGCGTCGCGCAGCTCCCCCAGCACCCGCTCGCCGTGTTCGAGCAGGACCCGGCCCGCCTCGGTGAGGGTGGCCCCGGTGCGGCCGCGTTCGACCAGGGTGCAGCCGACCTCGCGCTCCAGCTTGGTGAGCTGCTGGGACAGGGCGGGCGGGGTGAAGGACAGGCGCTCGGCGGCCGCGGCGATCGACCCCGCGTGCGCGATCTCCACGAGCACCCGCACCCGGTTGGCGTCCAGCACGGCGAGCCTCCTTCCACACAAAGTCAGGTACAAAGTTTCGCTTAACGATCTTTAGCAGACCCAACTTTAAGTTAATGGCCGGTAGGGGCACAGTGGGCTGTATGAGCACCACGACCGCGCACGCCGCGCCCACGGCCACCGACGTCCGTGCCGCCGCCGAACGCATCGCCCCCTACGCCCGCCGCACCCCGGTCATGCACGCCGAGGTGGACGGGCGTCCGCTGACTCTCAAGCTGGAGCACCTCCAGCTCACCGGGGCGTTCAAGCTGCGCGGCGCCCTCAACGCCCTGCTGGGCGGGGAGGACACCGACCGGGTGATCACCGCCTCCGGCGGCAACCACGGCCTGGGGGTGGCCACCGCCGCCCGCCTGCTGGGCGTGCGCGCGACGGTCTACGTCCCCGAGTCGATCCCCGAGGCCAAGGCGGCGCCGCTGGCCGCCACCGGCGCCGAGATCGTCAGGGTGGGAGAGCACTACGCGGTGGCCGCCGAGGCGGCCCGCACCCGCGCCGAGGCCGAGGGGGTGCGCTACCTGCACGCCTTCGACGACGCCCTCGTCGTGGCCGGTCAGGGCACGATCGGACTGGAGATCGCCGCCGACGCGCCCGAGTGCGACACCATCGCCGTCGCGGTGGGCGGCGGCGGACTGGCGGCCGGGGTGCGCCTGGGCGCGGAGGGGCGCGAGGTCGTGGGCGCCGAACCCGAGGGCTGCGCGAGCATGCACGCCGCGATGGCCGCCGGGCACCCCGTGCAGACTCCCGTGGACTCGGTGGCCTCCTCCGCGCTGGGCGCGGCCACCCTGGGACGGGTCCCCTTCGAGGTGCTGAGCGCCCACCCGGTGACCCGGGCCCTGGTGAGCGACGCCGAGATCCTGCGGGCCCAGGACCGGCTCTGGGAGGAGTTCCGCATCGCCACCGAACCGGCCGCGGCCGTGCCCTTCGCCGCCTGGCTGGCGGGGCGCGTCCCCGGCGAGCGGCCGTGTCTGGTGGTGTGCGGGGCCAACGCCGAGTGGCGCCGCGTCGCCTGACCCCGTGGGGAATCCGCACGTCACGGGCCTGTTCCGCCCACCCTCCGACCATGGTGACCTGGGACACTCTCCTCGTGGCCGACCCGTTGTTACCCACGGGTCGGCCTTACATTGGACTCCGTCAACCGACCATTGGTGAGGGAGAACACGTGTTCTACGGTGCGTTGCGGCAGACGGTATCGGTACTCGCCCGTACCCTGTGCCGTCCGACCGTCGAGGGCCGTGAGAACGTCCCCGCCGACGGAGCGGTCCTGCTGGCCAGCAACCACCTGTCCTTCATCGACAGCGTGATCATCCCGCTGTCGGTCACCCAGCGCCGGGTGCGGTTCCTGGCCAAGTCCGACTACTTCGAGGGGACCGGCGTCAAGGGGCGCGTCACCAAGACCGTGTTCTCCTCCCTGGGCGCCATGCCGGTGCAGCGCCGCGACGCGCGCGGGGCCATGCTGTCCCTGGAGATGATGCTGGAGCGCCTGAACGAGGGCGAGGCCTGCGTGATCTACCCCGAGGGCACCCGCTCGCGGGACGGACGCCTGTACCGGGGGCGCACCGGCGTGGCCCATCTGGCGATGGAGTCCAAGGCCCCGGTCGTACCGGTGGCGGTGGCGGGGACCCAGGGCGTGCAGCCGGTCGGTGCGTCCATGCCGCGCCCGCACCCCTACAGCATCCGCTTCGGCGAACCGCTGGACTTCTCCACCGGCTACGACCACCTCGCCCCGGGCAAGGCGCGCCGGGAGATCACCGACCGGATCATGGACTCCATCCACGCACTGTCGGGCCAGGAGCGGGCCAAGGGGTACAACTCCCTCGGCGCCGACGAGTGACCCGCGCGCGGGTCCGCGACACGTGGTCCCGACCCGCGCGCCGGAGCACGACCGGCCCCCGCGGCGCTCCGGCGATGAAGCCTCACCGGCCGACCCGCGCACCGGAACGTGACCGGTCCCCGCCACGCCCCTGCGAGGCCTCCTCCCCAGCCGACCCGCGCGTGGAGGCACGCGACCGACACCCGCGTCGCCTACGCTTGCGCGCATGCGCGTACTGATCGTGTCCGACACCCACATCCCGCGCCGCGCCCGTGACCTGCCCGAACAGGTCTGGCGCGAGGTCGACCGGGCCGACGCGGTGATCCACGCCGGGGACTGGTGCGACCTGGCCAGCGTGGAACGCCTCGACGCGCGGGCCGCACTCCTGGTCGGCGTCCACGGCAACAACGACGGCGCCGACCTGCGCGCGCGGCTGCCCGAGGTCGCCCGCGCAACGCTCGGCGGGGTGCGCTTCGCGGTCGTGCACGAGACCGGCGACGCGCGCGGGCGCGAGAAGCGCTGCCAGGAGCGCTTCCCCGACTGCGACGTGCTGGTGTTCGGGCACTCCCACATCCCCTGGGACACCACGGCCCCTTCCGGTCTGCGCCTGCTCAACCCGGGCTCCCCCACCGACCGGCGGCGCCAGCCCCACCACACGTACATGACGCTGGCGGCCGAGGACGGACGCCTGGACGGGGTCCGACTGCACCGGGTGGGCTGAAAGGGGACCCCGGGGCCCGCGCCGCAGGAGCCGCCCCGTTCAGAAGCGACACCGTTCAGAAGCGACACCGTTCAGAAGGCGCCCCGCGCCACCGGCGTCGGAGGGCGTCCCGCTCGGAGCGAAGCCCGGGGCCCGCCCCGGGGGCGCGGTCGGCGTCAGAACGTGAGCACGCTGACGATCCCCAGGTAGAGCACGATCAGCAGCACGCCCTCGAAGCCGATCCGGCCCCACCCCTTCGCCTGGCGGATGATGAGCCCGGCGAGCAGGACCACGGTCATCAGCAGCGCGCCGACGGTGAGGAAGAGTTCGTCGGCCGTGGCCGCGTGGTACAGCGAACCCCCGCGGTAGAAGGCGTCACCCACCGCCACGTTGAGCGCGTCCAGGCTGTTGCCGCCGATGATGGCGGACACCGCCAGGGTCATCGCGCCCCGCCGGACCGCGGCGACCGCCGCGACCGTCTCGGGGATGGCGTTCACCGCGCCCATGGCCACCGCTCCGACCAGTCCGGCGCTGAGCCCGGTGGACTCCACGATCACGCCCGCCGCCTCGGCGAGCGCCCACCCGCCCACGGCCACCACGACGCCCACCACGAGGAAGCGCGCCCACAGCACGCCCGTGCCGGTACCGTCCTCCTCGTCGGTGCCGTCGTCGTCGGGGACGTCCACCACGGTCTCCCGGGTGCGCACGGCCCGCCACATGGGCTGCTCGTTCTCCTGCCTGATCAGCCAGAGCCCGCCCATGTAGAAGGCGATCATCCCGAGCGAGGCCGGGTGCACCCCCAGGAACGTCACGTCCGGGCCGAGGGCGGTGAGCACGACCACGGACAGCAGTCCGATGAGCAGGCAGCAGAAGAGCAGGTTCGCCGACGAGGCGGCGGCGTGCTCCAGGTTGGCGCGCCGGTAGAAGAAGTCGGCCACCGCCAGAGCCAGCGTCTGCGCGGCGATGCCCCCGACCGCGTTGCTGTAGGCCAGCCCGGGCTGGTCCCCGGCGGCGCTGACCGCGGTCATCACGATCCCCGACAGGGACGTGGCCAGTCCGAAGAAGACCGCGCCGAAGACCGCCTCACCCCAGCCGGTGCGGTCGGCCAGGACGTCGCCGAGGGAGGTCATCCGAACACTGGCCACCACGGTCACCGCGGCCACCAGGACGAAGATCGCGACGCTCCACCCCAGGGACCAGGGGGGAGATAACGCCTCCAGCATGTCCACCTCTTCCTTCTGCTGTGCTTCCGGACCGCATCTACCCCCTCCCTGCACGACAAACCCGGGCGGACACGGGCGGGCCGCCGGCGGGAGGGGCATCGGCCGAGCGGCCGGGAACGGCAGGCGCGGCTACACGGAAAGGCCAAATCCCCTCCAACCACCGTTAGCGACCGGAGGCCCCGGGTAGCCGGAGCCGGAATCACGCAGTGCGACGGCCACATCCCCCAGTGACGAGGTGGACATGTTCCGGCACACCAAACACCTTCAGTTCGAGGCCAAGCCCGAGGCTCCCGACGCGCTCTACGCGGCCAAGCTCCAGGAGCTCATCGGCGGCGCCTACGGCGAGATGACCGTCACCATGCAGTACCTGTTCCAGGGGTGGAACTGCCGCGTCGAGGGCAAGTACAAGGACCTGATCATGGACGTGGCCACCGAGGAGATCGGCCACGTCGAGATGCTCGCCACGATGGTGGCGCGCCTGCTGGAGGGCGCTCCGGCCACCACGGTGGCCAAGGCCGTCAAGGACCCGGCCGTGGCCGCGGTCGTGGGCGGGATGAATCCGCAACAGGCCATCGTCGCCGGTGGCGGCGCCGTACCGGCCGACTCCGGCGGCACCCCCTGGAACGGCAAGTACATCGTGGCCAGCGGCAACCTGCTGGCCGACTTCCGAGCCAACGCCGCGGCCGAGGCCCAGGGCAGGCTCCAGACCGCGCGCCTGTACAACATGACCGACGACCCCGGCGTCAAGGCCATGCTCCAGTTCAACCTGGCCCGCGACACCGTGCACCAGAACATGTGGCTGGCCGCGATCGAGGAGCTCCAGGAGGACGGCATGGAGGGCGAGATCGCGCCCGACGCGCTCTTCGACGAGGAGAACCAGGAGCACGCCAACACGATCTGGGGCCTGTCGGACGGCACGGCGGCCGCCAACGGCGGCTGGTCGCACCGGCCCGCCCCGGACGGCCGCCACGAGCTGCGCTACCTCGACCAGCCCCAGCCGCTCGGCGGCCCGGCCTCCGCTCCGCCCCCGGACCCGGCGCTGTACGGGACCGACGGCGGCCCCAGCGGTGAGGGCTCGGTCAAGGGCCCGTCCAAGGCCACCAAGGGCGAGGGGTTCGTGGACAAGCTCAAGGACTCCCTGGAGTGACCGGAACCGGCTCTGCCGTCCGCCCGTCCCGCTCCGCGCGGGGCGGGCGGACCCGTGTTCGGGGGTGCCCGCGGTGAGGGGCCGCCTCGCGGGGGCGGAACGGCCCCGGGCGCGAGGGGATCGGGTTCCGGCCGCACTGGCGCGGTTTCGGCTCCTCGGTTCCGACGGCTACCGAAGGACCGCAGTCCGCAGACGGGGCCGCGTCCCGGCGCGGATGGCACAGGCGTAGGCTCGGCCACGACACGGGCGCGGTCCGCGCCCCGGCGGAGCGGGAGGTCCGGTGCGGAAGAAGCCAGCGCGCGCGGACCGGCGGCGGCTGCCGCCCCTGGACCCGGACCCGCCGCCCCTGCCGGGGCCCGCGCCGTTCCACCAGGGCTGGTACGACGTCCTCTTCGCGCACTGGGCCGTCCCTCCCGAACGCGTGGCGCCGCTGCTGCCCGAACACACCCGGCCCGACGTGCTGGGCGGGACCACCTACGTCGGGTTCGTGGCCTTCCGCGTGCCCTTCACCACGGCCGCCGGGATCCCCGTGGGCGGGTTCGGCGAGGTCAACGTGCGCCTGTACTCGGTGGACGGGTACGGCCGCCGGGGCGTGGTCTTCCTGTCCATGGACGCCGACTCCGCGCACAACGTCCTGGCCGCCAGAGCCCTGGTCGGCGTGCCGTACATGTGGTCGGACGTGTCCCTGTACGCGGGCGGCGACGGCGTGCGCGCGGGCGCGGTGCGCCGCCGCCTTCCCCTGGGCGGGGCCCGGGGGCGGTGGCGGGCGACCGTGGGCGAGCGGGTGGAGCGCGAGTCCCGGCTGGAGCGGTTCGTGACCGCGCGCTGGGGCCTGCACACGCGACGCGCGGGACGCACGTGGTGGATCGGGGTGGACCATCCGCGCTGGCCGCTGTTCCGCGCGCACTCCTGGGCCTACGAGGGCGACCTGCTCCGGGCGGCGGGTGTGCGCGTGGACGACCCGGAACCGGTGTCGGTGCTGTGGTCGCCCGGCGTGGACACCGGTGTGCGCCCCTCGCCGCTGCCCGCTCCCCGGACGGGGCCGCTCCCCCCGTAGCGTTCCCCGCCCGCCGGGGGCGGGCCCTGCGGCTGGCCCCTCCGACGGTCGGCACCCACCGCGCCGAGGGGCCGCGGCCACCGTCGTCGGGATCGGCGGGCCCGGCACGGACGGCCTCGCCGGGTACCCGTTCGGCCCGGTCGCTCCCCTGCGGGCCTTGGCCACGGACGAGGCGCGAAGGGCTCGCGCCCGCCGCGTCCGCGAGCCGGAGGAGGACGACGCGGACGGACTCCTCCCGTGAACCGCGCCTCCCGCCCCTGGCGGCCCTGCCGGGGCGTGCCCGGTCGCGGTGCGCCCGCGCGGGCGCACCGCGACCGGCCGTCAGCGCAGGAGCTTGTCCGCCGTGACCGGCAGGTCGCGCACCCTGATCCCCGTGGCGTGGTGGACGGCGTTGGCCACCGCCGCGGCGGTGCCGACGATGCCGATCTCACCGGCGCCCCGCGAGCCCATGGGGGTGGCGCGGGGGTCCTCCTCGTCCAGCCACTCCGCCCGCAGGTCGCCCACGTCGGCGTTGGTGGGGACGTGGTACTCGGCGAAGTCGCCGTTGGCGATGTGGCCGTACCTCGGGTCCCGGAAGCTCTCCTCGTGCAGCGCCATCGACAGGCCCATGACCATCCCGCCGAGGAACTGCGAGCGCGCCGTGCGCGGGTTGACCACCCGGCCGATGGAGAACAGGCCGTACATGCGCGGCACCCGGACCTCGCCCGTGTCCGCGTTCACCCGCGCCTCGGCGAAGTGCGCCCCGAAGGAGTAGACCGAGTACGACTCGTCCACGGTGTCCTCCGCCCCGCTGCCCTCGGCCTCCGCGCCCGGGGCCGGGGAGTCCCCGTGCCGGTCGCGGAAGGCGCGGGCGGCGGTCACGATGGCCGTCCCCCAGGAGCTGGTTCCGCTGGAGCCGCCCGCGACCGAGGCCGACGGGAAGGCGGTGTCGCCGATGCGCAGCCGGATGTCGGAGGCGGGCAGGCCCAGCGCGTCGGCGGCGATCTGGGTGAGCGCGGTCCAGGCCCCGGTGCCGATGTCCACCGCGCCGATGGAGACCTCGTAACGGCCGTCCCGGCCGTAGCGGACGCGGGCCACCGAGCCGGGGTTGAACAGGTGCGGGTAGCTCGCCGAGGCCACGCCGGTGCCCACCAGCCAGTCCCCCTCCCGGCGGACGCCGGGGCGGGGGTCGCGTCCGTGCCAGCCGAAGCGCTCGGCGCCCTCGCGCAGGCACCGCACCAGGCGCCGGTCCGACCACGGGGAGCCGCTCTGGGGGTCGGTCCCGGGTTCGTTGCGCACGCGCAGCTCGATCGGGTCGACGCCGCAGGCCTGGGCGAGTTCGTCCATGGCGGCCTCGGCGGCGTACATGCCCGGCGCCTCGCCGGGGGCGCGCATCCAGAAGTTGACCGGCACGTCCAGGGGCGCGATCCGGTGGGTGGTGCGGCGGTTGGGCGCGGCGTACATCCACCGCGAGCACATCGCGCTGTTCTCGGTGAACTCCTTGATCCTGGCGGTCTGCTCCACGGAGTCGTGGACGACCGCGGACAGGCGCCCGTCGCGGTCGGCGCCCAGGCGCAGGCGCTGGATGGTAGGCGTGCGGTAGCCCACCAGGCAGAACATCTGCTGGCGGGTCAGCGCGAACTTGACCGGCCGCCCGGGCAGGGCGCGGGCGGCCATCGCGGCCAGGACGTCGTGCGCGTGCGCCTCGCCCTTGGAGCCGAAGCCGCCGCCCACGTGGGGCGCGACCACCCGGACACGTTCGGGGTCGAGCCCGAACACCCCGGCCACGGAGGCGCGGACCACGTGCACGCCCTGGGTGGAGTCGTAGAGGGTGAGGTGGCCGGTGTCCTCCTCCCACAGGGCCGTGGTGGTGTGCGGCTCCATGGGGTTGTTGTGCTCGGTGGGCGTGCTGTAGGTCTGGTCGACCACGATTTCGGCGGCGGCCAGGGCCGCGTCGGGGTCGCCCTGCTCGGTGTCGGAGGCGGGGCCCCCGTCGTCCTCGCCCACGGGCCGGTAGAGGCCGCGGTGGTCGGCGGTGAGCACCACGTCGTGCGCGGAGCGCTCGTAGTCCACCTTCACGAGTCCGGCCGCCTGGCGGGCGGTCTCGGGGGTGTCGGCCACGACCGCGGCGACGAACTGGCCGTGGAAGGACACCTCGTGGGACTGGAGCACCGCGAACTCGCGGTCCTCGGTGTCGGCGAGGCGTTCGGCGTTGTCCGGGGTCAGGACGGCGCGCACCCCGGACAGCGCCTCGGCGGCGGAGGCGTCGACCGCGGTGACGCGCCCGCGTGCGACGGTGGACAGCACCGGGTGCAGGTACAGGGGGTCGGTGAGCGGGTGCTCGTAGGCGTAGGGCGCCCGACCGGTGACCTTGTCGGCGCCCTCCAGACGGGTCAGCGGGCGGCCCATGGCCCGCGCGTCCAGCGTCCCGGTCATCGTGCCTCCTCCTCTGCGGTCAGGCCGCGCAGGGTCGCGGTCAGGGTGTTGACGGCCATGGGGACCTTGAAGGCGTTGTCCGGGCCGGTGGCGGCGTCGGCGAGTTCGGCGCGGGCGGCCTCGCGGAAGGCCTCCTCGGTGGCCGGTCCCCCGCGCAGCGCCTCCTCGGCGCGGCCGGCCCGCCAGGGCGCGTGCGCCAGGCCGCCGAAGGCCACGCGCACGTCCTCGACGGTGCCGTCCACCACGCGCAGCGCCGCGGCCACCGACACCAGGGCGAAGGCGTAGGAGGCGCGGTCGCGCACCTTGCGGTAGGCGGAGCGGGCGGCCAGGGGCAGGCGGGGCAGGTCGACGGCGGTGATGAGGTCGCCGTGTTCCAGGACGGTGTCGCGCTGGGGTTCGTCCCCCGGTAGGCGGTGCAGGCCGGGCATGTCCACGGTGCGCTCCCCGGCGGGTCCCAGCACGTGGACCCGGGCGCCCAGGGCGGTCAGGGCGACCGCCATGTCGGAGGGGTGGGTGGCCACGCAGTGCTCGGAGGCGCCCAGGACGGCGTTGTAGCGGCCGTAGCCCTCGATCGCCGAGCAGCCCGTGCCGGGTTCGCGCTTGTTGCAGGGCATGGCGGTGTTCTGGAAGTACACGCACCGGGTGCGCTGGAGGAGGTTGCCGCCCGTGGTGGCGGCGTTGCGGAGCTGGCCGGAGGCGCCCGCCAGCAGGGCCTGGGAGAGCACGGGGTAGTCGCGGCGAACGCCGGGGTGGGCGGCCAGGTCGCTGTTGGGCACGGCGGCGCCCACGCGCAGTCCGCCGTCGGGCAGTTCCTCGATCCGGTGGCTGAGCAGGTCGCGCACGTCCACGAGGGAGGTGGGCTCGGCGATGCCGAGCTTCATGTGGTCGACCAGGTTGGTGCCCCCGCCGATGTAGGAGGCCCCGGGGTCGCCCGCGACCGCGGTGACGGCCTCGTCGGCCCCGGCGGGGCGGGTGTAGTGGAAGGGTTTCACTGCGCGGCCTCCCGGATCGCGGCGACGATGTTGACGTAGGCGCCGCAGCGGCACAGGTTGCCGCTCATGCGCTCGCGGATCTCGTCGTCGTCGAGGTCGACCGGCGCCTGGAGGTCCTCGGTGACGTGGCTGGGCCAGTCGGCGGCGGCCTCCTCCAGCATGCCCACGGCCGAGCAGACCTGACCGGGCGTGCAGTAGCCGCACTGGAAGCCGTCGTTCTCGACGAAGGCGCGGGCGACGGGGTGCAGCTGTCCCTCCCCGGCGAGTCCGGCGGCGGTGGTGACGCTGGCGCCGTCGTGCGCGACCGCGAAGGTCAGGCAGGACACGACGCGGCGGCCCTCCAGCAGGACCGTGCAGGACCCGCACTGGCCGTGGTCGCAGCCCTTCTTGGGCGAGGTGACGCCCAGCCGGTCGCGTAGCGCGTCCAGCAGGGTGGTGCGTCTGTCGACGGTCAGCTCGCGTTTCTCCCCGTCGACGTGCAGTGTGATCGTGGCCTCCACCGGCAGTGCCCTTCCTCGTGTGTGGGTCGGTGTCCTGCGCGCCGCCGTCCACGCGGCCCGCCCGGCGCACCGCGCCAGGGACTCGTCACAGTCTGTGCCAGTCGTGGGGCTCCCGGAAGCCGACACGGCGCGCGGGGCCGGGATGCGGGAGTCCGGGGAGCCGCCACTCTGGCGCGTAACCCGCAAGGGGAGGGCTAAACACCCGCGTGTGGTCACCCGGGCCGTGGTCGCGGTGGGTCCGGCGCCCGCCCGCCCGCAGGGGCGGGGGGCGGGCCCGCCGACCCCGGCGGCGGTCAGGCCGCGCAGCCGGTGCGGGGTTGTGTGCGCGTGCGGGGGGTGGCCGGGCACGGGACCGGCCCCGGTCGGGTGCGGGACCCGGCCGGGGCCGCGCGGTCGGTCAGGGGGTCCTGCCGGTGCGGGCGATCAGGCGGTCCTGGGGGCTCGCGTCGGGCCCGACCTCGACCGGGGCGCCGAACATCGGCCCCGGGCCCAGGTCCTGGTCGCTCAGCCAGGCGTGGACCTCCTTGACCAGGTCGGGGTCGAGGCGTTCGTCGGCGCCCAGGGCGCGCGCCAGGTCCCAGGCGTGCACCGTCAGGTCGAAGGTCATCTGCCACAGGTAGAGCTCGGCGGGCGCGTCGCCGAAGGACAGGTGCACCGTGCTCTCCAGGGAGGACGGCGCCAGCCAGGCGGTGCGGGCCTCGCGGGCGGCGACCTCCCAGGTGGTGATGGGCTCCTCGCCCAGGTTGTCGCCGTCGAGGCGGTCGCCGACCTCCTCGACCCGGGCGCCGTCCAGCAGGAGCGGCGCCCACAGCTGCTCGGTGGTCAGGTGGTTGACCAGGTCGTGCACGTCCCAGTCGGCGCACGGCGTGGGCAGAGCCCAGTCCGTCAGCTTGACCTCGCGGACCCGGCGGTCGAACTCCCCCATCGCGGTTCCGTGCAGTTCGGTCAGGTGTGGCATGAGTGTCCCCCGGGACGAAGTAGCGGTTGTGCGCCGGTCCCCTACCCGTGCCGCCAGGGGGTGAATCCGCCCGGGCGCGGCGGCCACGGCCGCCCGTACGCGTGCGTGCGTCCGGGCGCGGGCGCAGCCCGGACATGGTCAACGACGCGGTAGTCGGCCGTCCACCGCGCGACCGGGCGCGGGCGGGGCCAGGTCTGGCCCGAGCAGCCCGGACCGGCGCGCCGCCCGTGCGCCCGGGCGGAGTCCGGCCGCCGGGGCGGCCGGGCCCCGCACCCGGGTGAGTGCCTACTGCGGCTCGGTCGCGATCTGGATCAGGTTGCCGCAGGTGTCGTCGAAGACGGCGGTGGTGACCGGGCCCGTCTCCAGGGGTTCCTGGGTGAAGCGGACGCCGAGGCCCCGCAGGCGCTCGTGCTCCGCCCGCACGTCGGCGACGGCGAACTGGGCGAGCGGGATGCCGTCCTTGACCAAGGCGTCGCGGTAGGCGCCGACGGCCGGGTGGCCGGAGGGCTCCAGGAGGAGCTCGGTGCCCTCGGGCTCGTCGGGCGAGACGACGGTCAGCCACCGGTCCTTCTCCCCCACCGGGACGTCATGCTTCTTCACGAAGCCGAGGATCTCGGTGTAGAAGTGCTCGGCCTCGGCCTGGTCGTTGACGAAGATGCTGTTCAGGTGGATCTTCACGGGTTGCTCTCCTCCGGTCCGGACGTGTCTGGCGCAAGCCATCGCTCGGCGATCCGCCGCAGCGGGGCCGTGTTGAGGTCGTGGAACTTGTAGCGGCCCTCGCGCCTGGTCTCGACGAGCCCGGCGGCCTCCAGCACGGCGAGGTGCTGGGAGACCGCCTGGCGCGAGATGCCGAGCTGGTGCTTCATGGCCAACCGCGAGCAGATCTCGAACAGTGTCTGGCCGGACTTCTCCGTGAGTTCGTCGAGGATGGTACGACGAGTCGGGTCGGCCAGGGCCTTGAAGAGGTCGTCTGCCACGACCACCATGATAGGCAAGTAAAAACTTGCATGTTGAGTCGGAGCGCGTGTTGCGGAGCGGTCCCCCGTTCCACGGCTGCGGGTCAGCCCTCCGCGCGTTCGCGCAGGATCTCCACACCGTCGCCGGTGAGCTCGTCCAGGTGTGCGGAACGGCCGGTCATCGCCATGATCAGGGCGAGCGTGCTCCCGCGGACGAGGGGTCCGGCGCCGGAGGCGAACGGACCGTCGGTGGCCTGAAGCCTCAACCCCCGGATCCGGCTCCTGGCGACGACGACCTGGTCCGAGCCCCGGTAGTAGTCCGCCACGAGGGTCAGCGTGGCGATCGGACGTGCGCTGACGATGCCCAGGGGCCGCCTGATGTCCTCGCCGTGCACGATCACCTCACCCAGGACGGCGGGCTTGGGCAGGGGCGGTGAGGTCGTGCTGTCCACGATTCCCCGGAAGCGCGCGAGGGTGTCGGCTCCGGAGTCCCCCATCTGCTCCGCCAGGCGCATCGCGACCTGGGCGTCGAAGTCGAACCGGCAGCGGACGACCCCGGCCAGCCATCGCAGGCCGTTGAGGCTCGCCGACGACGTCAGGTGCGCGAGCACCTCGCGCACGGTCAGTCCCGCGCACAGCGACGGCGTCGCCCACCGTTCCCCGGTCAGTCCCGACAGGTCGTCGGCCAGCGCCGCCCGCTCCCGGTGGATCAGCGGCCACAGGTCCGCACGGCCGCTCACCGGCGGGTTCCGTGGCGTGGGCGGGGTGTCGGTGACGTCATGGGGCTCTCCTCGGGACGGGCTCTCGCCTCGCCCCCACGGTGGTGGGCGGACGCCGGGATTATGGCCCAGGCCTGCGACAGTTCCGCGCTCCGTCGCCCACGGGGGCGTGGTGCTTCCGCGCCCACGGGCACACGGTGCTCGCGCCGTCCGCATCGCCGGGTCGGGGCGTCGGCCTCCTGGTGCGGTGACGGCCCCCGCCCGTGTGGGGCAGGGGCTCCCTGCCCCGGGCGAGGGGCGCGGATCACCGGCGTCACTTCTCCCACACGGGTGTGGTCGGTAGACCGAGTTCCCTTCGCGCGCGGTCGGTCACTTCCTGGACGAACTCGGTCTTCGCCGCGGTGTAATCGCGCGGGGAAGCGGTGGTGGCCGCGAGCCTTCGCTTCAGTTGCGCGTAGCGGGCCGCCTCCCGCGGGTGGGAGCGCAGGTAGTCGCGCAGAATCCTCTGGTTGCGAGTCGGCCAGCTCGCCCGGGTGACCACGTGCAGGATGTGCGTGCGCACCCCGTCGGGTACGCGCACGTAGAGCAGCCGGTCGTTCATCCCGTTCGTGTGCGGGGTGAAGCCGAGACGGGCCAGGCCGGGCTCGTGGTCGCGGACCTCCCGCAGGGAACCGGTGGCCGCCATCAGGTCGATGACGGGTTTGGCCGCGAGCCCCGGGACGGACGTGGACCCGATGTGCTCGATCTCCGTGAACAGCCCGGGAGCCGCGTCGCGCAGTTCCGTGATGGCGGCGGAGGCCATGCCGGGCCAGCGCGGATCGTAGTCGGTGATCGTCGTCGCGGCGGGTTCCATGGAGGACAGGCTGCCAGCCATGGCCCGGCGTGGTCTCCGCTCCGCTGCGGCGTCCGCCGACCCGGAGGAGCCCAAGGAGTTCGCCCAGTACGGCGGCGCGGCACGCAGACCCTGGGCCGGAGAGCGCCCACCGGGGTCAGGCGAACGCGGAGTCCTGGTCGACCTCCACGGGGGTGGCCTCGCGCAGGAAACGGCGCACGGCGTCGCGGTTGCGGGTCAGGGCGTCGATACGGGCGTCCATCTGCTCGACCTCGCGGGCCAGGTTGGCGGCCAGTTCACTGTCCACCTGCGGCCGCAGCCCCGGCCCGGAACCCTCGAAACAGGGGACGACGACCCGGATGACGCGAGTGGACAGGCCCGCGGCCAGAAGGTCGCGCACCTGCTCCACACGCGTCACGGAGGAGTCGGGGTAGGAGCGGTAGCCGTTGCTCTCCCGCTGCGGGTGCAGCAGACCCTGTTCCTCGTAGTAGCGCAGGGTTCTGGTGGTCACGCCGGTACGGCGCGCCAGCTCACCGATCTTCACTGCTCGGCCCTCCGCCCCCTGCCCAAAGGTTGACACTCACGTACACGTCAGAGTGTACCGGGCGCCACCTGTTCGGCCGCTGCTCCACGCGTGGGAGCAGGAGCGGAGAGCACTCGTGCCCACCACGCTTGACATTCACGTCAACGTCAAGGTTTATCTTCGGGGATCGGGCGACTCGCCCCGTTTGACCAGCATGTTCACCACTGCCCCGGAGAGAAGGCCATGCACCACGACCGCACCGCATTGTTCGACCCCGCCCGGTTCGGCGCGCTGGCACTGTCCAACCGCGTCGTGATGTCACCGCTGACCCGTAGCAGGGCCCTGCCGGACGGCCGTCCTGGTCCTTCGGCCGGGCTCTACTACGCCCAGCGCGCCTCGGCCGGGCTCATCGTCTCCGAAGGCACCGCCATCTCACCCGAGGCCATCGGCAACCCCGACATCCCCGGCCTGTGGAACCAGGAACAGGTCCGGGGATGGAAGCCGGTCACCGACGCGGTCCACGAGGTCGGCGGGACCATCGTCGCGCAGCTGTGGCACACCGGACGCGCCTCGCACCCGAGTCTGCAACCCGGCGGCAAGGAACAGGTCGGCCCCTCCGCCATCGCGATCAACGGCTCCACCTTCGCCCGCGACGGCCGCACCCCCCACGTGAGACCCCGCGCGCTGGAGACCGAGGAGATCCCCGCGATCGTCGCCCAGTACGGCCGGGCGGCGCGCAACGCGCGGGCGGCCGGGTTCGACGGCGTGGAGCTGCACGCCGCCAACGGCTACCTCATCGACCAGTTCCTCCAGGACGGCTCCAACCACCGCACGGACCGCTACGGCGGCAGCGTCGAGAACCGGGCCCGGCTCCTGCTGGAGGCCCTGGACGCGCTGATCGACGCGGTCGGCGCGGACCGGGTCGGGGTGCGCCTGTCGCCGAGCAGCACCTTCCAGGACATGGCCGACTCCGATCCGGTGGCGCTGTTCACCCACGTCCTGGACGCCCTCGCCGAGCGCGACCCGGCTTATCTGCACCTGGTCGAGCCGGGCATCGTCGGAGACGACTCGGCACGGCGCCCCGCCGACAGCATCGACAGCCTCTGGGTCCGCAAGCGCTATCCCGGGCGCCTGATCGCGGCCGGTGGCTACGACCGGGAGCGGGCCATGGCCGCCGTGGGTGAGGGCAACGCCGACGCCGTCGCCTTCGGCCGTGCCTTCATCGCCAACCCCGACCTGCCCCGGCGTCTGGAGGTCGGCGCCGAGCTGAACGAGGCCGAGCGGGCGACCTTCTACGGCGGCGACGGGCACGGTTACACCGACTACCCCTCCCTGGAGGCCGAGCGCCACCTGACCGACCTGCGCGAGGGGCGTGCCGAGCCGGTCCCCGGGCTGGACTTCGGCCCCCAGACGCCGCTGGAGCAGTGGCACCTGGCCTGGGCTCAGCGGCACGCGGCAGCCCGGAACTGACTCCGGTCGTCGCACAACGCACCAACCGCACCCGGCCCGGTGCGCACTCACCCACCATCGGTCCCGACCGGGCGTGCGTCACGACGGGGCCGCCCGGGCCGTGACGGACCGGCGTGCCCCACACGGCAAAGCCCCTGCGCCGTCCCCCGGCCCTGCGGGTGGTCAGGAACGGACTTCCAGAGGAGAGTAAGGACACATGAACACAGCCAGCCGACCTGAACGGCGCGCTCTGGTCGTGGGCGGAACCGGGATCGCCGGCCGGGCCCTGTGCCGGGAACTGGCCACGCGGGGGTGGCGCACCGCCAGCCTCTCCCGCCGGGCCACCGCACCCCGAGACGGGGTCGAAGTCCTGCGCGCCGATCTGACCGATCCCGAATCCGTCCGAGCGGCCCTGGCCGGGTCGCGACCCACGCACGTCTTCTTCACGGCGTGGAGTCGCCAGGCGACCGAGGCCGAGAACATCGCCGTCAACTCCGCCATCGTCCGCAACGTCATGGACGTGGTGGGCCCTTCCGGGCAGCTGTGGCACGTGGCGCTGGTCACCGGCCTCAAGCACTACCTGGGCCCCTTCGAGGCCTACGGCACCGGAGCGACGCGGGACACCCCTTTCCATGAGGACGAGCCCCGCCTGGACACCCCGAACTTCTACTACGCCCAGGAGGACGAGCTGTGGCGGGCGGCCGCGCGGGACCGGTTCGCCTGGAGTGTCCACCGCTCGCACACCATCATCGGCCACGCCCTGGGCAACGCCATGAACCTCGGGCAGACGCTGGCCGCCCAGGCCGCCCTGTGCCGCGCCGAAGGCCTGCCCTTCGTCTTCCCCGGCAACGAGGTGCAGTGGAACGGAGTCACGGACATGACCGATGCCGGTCTCCTGGCCCGTCAGATGATCTGGGCCGCCACCGCCGACGGTCTGCCCAGCCAGGCCTACAACACCGCCAACGGAGACGTCTTCCGCTGGCGCTGGATGTGGCCCCGGATCGCGGAGCGGCTCGGCGTCGAGCCCCAGGGCTACGCCGACCGCCCGCGCCCGTTGGAGGAACAGATGGCCGGGAAGGCAGACGCATGGCGCATGTTGGCCGAACGTGAGGGCCTGGTGGAGACCGACCTCGCACGGGTGGCGTCCTGGTGGCACACCGACAGCGACCTCAACCGTCCCCTGGAGTGCTTCACCGACATGAGCCGCAGTCGCCGCGCAGGATTCACCGACTACGCCGACACTCTCACGTGCTTCACCGATCTGTTCGAGACCCTGCGCCGCGAGCGGGTCATCCCCGCCTGATCCGGGCTCCGTCACCCGGAGCCCCGCGGACGAGACGCTCCCTGGTCACGGTGACCACCGGGCCCGGACGGACCGGCGGGTCCCGGCCCTTCTCCGGAACCCGTGCGGCACGGCTGGAACCGGGGCAGTTCCCCTTACGTCCGCGTCGCCGGACGGTCGGCCCGTAAAACTTGAGGACCACTTCGCCCTGCTCCAGAGTGCTCCAGGTGGGGAGAACCGGAGAGCGGATACGTTGTGGCACCGGGAACCACCGGTCGAGACGGTCCGGCCGACAGGACCCACTCGACCTCGAAGCCGGTACAGAAGGAGGCGCTCATGTCCGACACCAAGCGCGTGGTCATCCTCGGCGGCCACGGCAAGGTCGCCCTGCTCACCGCACCCAAGCTCACCAACGCGGGCTACCGGGTCGACTCGCTCATCCGCGACCCCGGCCAAAGCACCGACGTCGAAGCCGTGGGAGGCGATCCCGTCGTGCTCGACATCGAGCAGGCGGACGTTGAAGCCCTCACGCGAGCCTTCGACGGCGCACAGGCCGTGGTGTTCGCCGCCGGCGCGGGCGGCGGCAGTCCGGCGCGCACCAACCAGGTCGACTACGAGGCGGCCGTGCGCGCGATGGCGGCCGCCCAGGCGGCGGGCGTCAGGCGCTTCGTCACCGTGTCCTACGCGGGCGCCGCGGTCGACGTCGACCGGATCGACCCGGACAACTCCTTCTACGCCTATGCCAAGGCCAAGCACGACGCCGACGCACACCTGAGGGAGACCGGACTGGACTACACGATCCTCGGTCCCGGGATGCTCACCCTCGAACCGGCGACGGGGAGGATCCGGCTCGCGGACGCCGACGGCACGATCGACGGCCGGCCACCGGGCGAGGAGGGCCACACCTCCCGGGACAACGTCGCCGAGGTGATCACCCACGTCATCACCGCTGACGCCGCCATCCGGCAGACCGTGAACTTCTACGACGGGCAGACACCGATCTCCCAGGCGCTCCGGTGAGTCACACCACGACCGGAGGGGCCGGTTCCGCACGCGGAGTCGGCCCGTCCGGGGGTTGACCGGCGAGAAGCCGTCGACCGCGTGATCTGTGCTCTTCCGCGTGGTCTGCGCTCTTCGGGGCTTGCGCCAATCGACACATGCGAGGAGCGTCCTTGCGGCTGGCCCGGCCACAGCCGGGGGAACCCCGGTGCGGCCGGACCCGTCGCGCGACCCCGGCGAAGCCCGCACGGCAGGGGCGGGAACCGGTCCGGGCCCGGCGTGTCCGGTCAGACGAAGTACCGGGCCTGGAGGCGGAACAGCTCGGCGTAGAGCCCGTCGGTCCGGCTCAGCGTGTCGTGGGTGCCGGTTTCGACGACCCGGCCGCCGTCCATCACCACGATGAGGTCGGCCGCCCGGGCGGTCGTGAGGCGGTGCGTGACCAGCACGGTCACACCGCCTTCCTGACGGCCCAGGTCGGCGTACTGCTGGAACAGCCACTCCTCGGCGCGCGCGTCGAGGCTGGCGGTGGGCTCGTCCATGATCCGCAGCAGCGGCGCCCGCCGCATCGCCGCCCGGGCGTTGGCGACCGTCTGCCACTGGCCGCCGGACAGCCCCTCGCCGTCCCACGACCCGCGCCCGAGCCGGGTGTCCAGGCCCTCGGGCAGCGATGCGAGGAGCCTGTCCCCGCCCGCCGTCTGCAGCGCCCGGAGGATCCGCTCCGGGTCGTCGCGTTCCTCCAGCCGCCCCAACCCGACCGCGTCCCGCAGGGACAGTTCGATGTGCACCGGGTCCTGGAAGGCCGCCGTGATCCGGGCGCGCCACCGGTCCGGGGCGAACCGCGCCAGATCGGTCCCGTCCACCAGCACGCGCCCCTGAACGGGCTGGTAGAGGCCGCTGAGCACCTTGACCAGCGTCGACTTGCCCGCGCCGTTCTCGCCGACCAGCGCCACAACCGAGCCGGCCGGGAGATCGAGGTCGATACCGCTCAGCGCGGGCCGGTCGCGGTTCCAGTACCGGAAGCCCAGACCCTCCACCCTGATGCCGCTCTCCAGCCGGGCGGGCACCGCCACCGGCGCGGTCGGCACGACGGCGGCACGTTCGGCGGCGCCGTCCCGCACCACGTCGAGGAAGGCCCGGGTGGCCCGGAGCGACTCCATCGTCCAGAAGGACAGGTTGAGCAGGCTCTGCACCTGGCCGGTGATCTGGCTGCTGACGGCGACGGCCGCGACGATGAGGCCGAGCGGGGCGTCGCCGACCAGTCCGGCCCGCACCATCAGGGCGACGGCGGTCGCGTACGCCAGCACGAAGAGCAGCCAGGCCAGCGCGACCGGGACCCGGGCCAGCCCGTCGGTGCGGGCGATGTCGCGGCCCGCGGAGTCCCACTCCCGGCGGTGCCTGCGCCGCAGTTCGTCCGCCAGCCCGAAGAGGCGGGTCTCACGACCGGGCGCGGCGGTCGTGGCGAGCGTGAACAGGTGACCGGCCAGCCGGGTCCGGGGTGTGGCGCGCTCCACGGCCTGCCCGCGCCTGCGGTCCGCCGCCCGGGTGGCCAGCACGGCGGGGAGGGCGAAGAGCGGCAGCAGGGCCAGGACGGGAACGACCGAGGCCATCAGGGCGGCCGAGGCGACCAGGGCCAGCGCTGCTCCGGCCAGCCACATCAGCCGGTCGAAGCCCGGCCCGATCTCGCCCCGCGCTCCGCGCACCAGCGCCGCCCGGTCGGAGCGGCTCGAACGCTCGTGGACCTCCAGCGTCGGCGTCGTGCCGACCGCGTCGACGAACCGGCGGTCGACGTCGCTCTGGATCTCCTCCTGGAGGCGCAGGCGGGTGAAGTAACCGGCGACGAAGGTGCCCTGGGTGAGCATGACGAAGACCGCCACGCACAGCGCGAGCACCACCAGGCCGCTGGTCGAACCGCCGGTGGCCGCCTCGCTGAACAGCCCGATCGCCACGGCGAGGCCGATCCCGGTGGCCTGTTCGAGAAGCGCGATCGCCACCGCGACCAGGGAGCGGAACCCGTCGACGCGGGGTCCGCTGGTGAGGACGAAGCGCAGGGCGCTGATCACGACGGTGCCTCCTCGAAACGCTTGGCCTGCAGACGGAACAGTTCGGCGTAGCGGCCGTCGGCGCGCATCAGGTCCTCGTGCGTGCCGTCCTCGACGATGCGGCCCTGGTCGAGCACGACCACCCGCTGCGCCCTGCGCACGGTCGCGAACCGGTGGGAGATCGCGACGGTCGTGGCCCCCGCGGTGAGTTCGTGGAACGTGTCGTAGAGCCGGGCCTCGGCGCGGGCGTCCAGGCTCGCGGCCGGTTCGTCCATGATCAGGAGCCGTGCGCCGTGCCGCAGGCCGAACAGCGCCCGGGCGATGGCGATGCGCTGCCACTCGCCGCCCGACGCGTCGACCCCGCCCTCGTAGCCGCTGGACATCACCGTGTCCCAGCCATTGGGCAGCCCCTCGACGAACTCCAGCAGTCCGGCCCGGCGCGCCGCTTCCCGCAGGCCCTCCTCGTCGTCGGCGTGGGCCGGGGAGCCGAAGGCGATGTTGTCCCGCACGGTCAGCTCGTAGCGGCCGAAGTCCTGGAAGACGGCGACCACCTTGCGCTGCCAGCTCCGGCGGTTGGCGTCCTCGATGAGGGTCCCGCCGACGCGCAGGCGGCCCCCGCTGGGAGCGTCCAGACCGGCGAGGAGCCGGGCCAGCGTCGTCTTTCCGGCCCCGTTGAGGCCGACGACGGCGAGCGACTGCCCCTGGGGGACGTCGAGGTCGATGCCGTGCAGCACCTCGTCCGCGGCGCCGCCGTAGCGGAAGCGCAGACCCTCGCAGGAGACGGTCGCGGCCGGTTCGGTCCAGGGCGGGGCGTCGGACCCGCCGGGCGGGTCCGCGGCCGGAAGGGCGAACGCCTCGGCGGCCGCCCTGGAGCCGAAGCCGGTGCGCAGGTCGTCCTCGTCCGCCCGGAGCACCTGCAGGAGGGCCCGCAGGGCCAGGCCGCCCAGCGCCAGGTCGCCCACCGTCGTGCCTCCGGTGGCGGCCCGGTAGGCGAGGTAGTAGAAGACCGAGGCGACCGTGGCGCCGGTGACCACGACGACCACCACGACGAACACGCGGTGCTCACGCCTTCGCCGCCAGACCTCGGCCATGTTCACGCGCCACTCGGCGTGGTAGGCGTCGCGGAAGAAAGCCGTGAGCCCGAAGAGGCGCACCTCCCGGGCCGCGTCCGGTGTGGTCGGCACGTCCCGCAGGTAGGAGGTGCGGCGCAGCTTCAGCGTCTGGTTCACGGTCTCGACGACGGCGGTCCGGTAGTTGCGGACCAGCCGGAGGTGGAGCACCGCGAAGACCGCGAAGACGATGATCCCCAGCCCCCAGGTGACCTGGGTGAGCAGGGCCGCGGAGCCGACGGCGGTCACCCACAGCGAGGCCTTGGCCGACAGGCCGAAGACCGCCTCCCCGGGCGGCATGTCGATGGTGCCGTCACCGCGCGCCCGACTGAGTCTGCCCTGGTAGTCCGGGTCCTCCAGGTGTCCGATGGTCGCCGGTTGCGAGGCGGATGCCATCACGCGCTCCCTCAGCCGGCCGGTGACCCGGCGGCCCAGGGCCCGACCCAGAGCCGTCCGAGCCGAATCGGCGACGTGGGTGAGGAGGAACAGCACGACGATGAGGGCGACCCAGCGGTAGCACTCCCGCGCCGCCGGGCTGTCCAGCCCCTGGCCGACGGCCGAGGCGAGTCCGTCCACCAGTGCGCCGATCCCGATGGTGATGCCGACCGGGGCCGCACCGGCGAGGACGGCCAGCACCGTGGTCAGGGCGGCCGGGCCCGGTGCAACGGAGAAGGAGTAGCGGACCAGGGCGGGAAGGACCCACCGCGTGGCCGGGGGCGGGAGGCGGTCCGTGTCCGCGGTCACACCCGCTCCCGGTGGTCGAGGTTGCGGGGGGATGGAGGGCACGCTGGTGGCGCGCATCGGGGGTCCTCTCGGAAGCCGGGCATGCCCTGGAGGGCGGGCCGGAGGGTCGGCGAGGAGCACGTTACGGGGCGAGCCGCCCGGGGCGCGACGGGTTTTCCGGCGGCCGTCCGGTTCTCCGGCGGCCGTCCGGGGCGCGGGGCACCGCTCTCCCGTGCTGTCCTCGGCGCAACGGGTCCGCGGCCCGGCCGTGGAAGCCCGCCTACTCCTGGTGCATGCGCCGGGTGACGGCCTCGTTGGACAGAGCGGGGGCGGTGAAGGCCCGGTCCTCGGACCGCTCGCGGCCGTGCGGCTCGTGGCGGCCGCCCTGACACCTGTGCTGCCGCGCGAAGCGCGACGGGATCCGCCCGAGGGCGTGTGAGCCCCGCTGAGGTTCAAGAACCCCTTTGGCCTGCGCTGACCCTCCCGGGAGACACGCCGACGGGCTTCCCCTCCGGGGTCACTCCGCCAGCCCGATCGAGGAAAGACGCATCAATATCACACCTTGGGGTAGCGCAACAGTCAGGAACAAGGAACGTGCTCCGTTCGTCATCATCCGCCCGGCAGTGGGGTGGCCGACCGGGACACGGGACCGACAGACGAGGAGGAAACCGCCATGAGGAACCCCCTGAGGACGGCGAAGAACCAGCTGATGCGGCGCACCGGGCTGGCCCGCCCGGCACCGGGCAGGCGCCCGCGTGCCGGTGGGCGCACGGGCGGACGCGGCAGCGACCCCCTGGCGATGGCCCAGCGGTTCGCCCGGTCCGCGGCCCGGTCCCGGGGCGGCAGCCCGCTGGGACGCGGCGGAAGTCCGCTGGGGCGCGGCGGCCCGGATCCGCTACGGGGTCCGGCGCGCCGGACGCCTCCGGGACGACGGAGCAGCCCCGGTGGGCAGGCCCTGCGGTGGATCAACTCCCTGACCAGGAGGCGCAGGCCCCGCATCTGACCCGCGCGGCGGACCCGGTTCGGCGCGACAGGCGCCGGGCACGCAGGACGACGGCTTCGGACAACACAGCGTGACACCACGCGCGACACAGCGGGGCGGGCCCGTGGAGGCCCGCCCCGCGGCCGTGCGTGCGGCACGCCCGTCCCGGTTCCGAAGGGAGCGGACCGGGCGGGACTCGCCCGGAAACCGGGAGCGGCCCGCCCTGGAAGCCCGTCCTGGTGATGATGGTGGGTGACGCGGTGGTGACGAGACCAGTGGAGGTTGTCATGGAGCGGTCGGTCCTCGTCGGGGTGGACGGTTCCGATGAGAGCCTGCGGGCGGTGGAGTGGGCCGCGGCGGAGGCCTCCCTGCGGCACTGCCGCCTGCGGACGATCACGGCCTTCCCCGCGCCGTCGCCTGACGCGGCCTTCGTCTGGCCCGAGGAGGAGATCCGCGCGAGCGCCCGCGCCGTCCTGGACCTGGCCGGGGAACGCGCGTCGGCCGCGGCCCCCGGTGTGGCCGTGGACCGGGAGGTGGCGGTGGACTCCCCCGGCCGGGCGCTGCTGGCGTGCGCGGGGCAGGACGGAACGGCCCTGGTGGTCGTCGGGCACAGGGGGCGCGGCGGGTTTTCCGGGCTGAGGGTGGGATCGGTGGCCTACCGCGTGGCCGCGCAGTCGTCGGTGCCGGTCGTCGTGGTGGGGCCGCGGCCCGCGGCCGACGACAGCGCCGAGGTGGTGGTGGGGGACGACGGGTCGGCCGGCGCGGAGCGGGTCCTGGCCGAGGCGTTCGAGGCCGCCTCCACCGGGGGCGGGCCGCTGCGCGTCGTGCGGGTCCGGGAGTCGCCGCTGCCGTTCCTTCCCCCCGTGGTCGCGTCGGCTCCCCGGGCCCGGGAGAACGGCCCTGACGATGAGGCCGCCCTGGAGCGCGCCGTCGGGCCCCTCCGTGCCCGGTACCCGGAGGTGGAGGTGAGCACCGAGGTGGTGGACGGCCGCCCCGTCGCGGCGCTGACGGACGCGGCGCGAGCGGCGCGGCTGCTCGTGGTCGGGGCGGGCGGCGAGTACGGACTGACCCGACTGGCCCTGGGTTCGGCGGCCCACGGGGTACTGCACCGCTCCCCCTGCCCCGTCATGGTGGTCCACACGGGTTGACGGGGCGGCGGGACGCGCGTCCTCAGGGCCGACCGGCACGAGCACGCCGTCCCGCCACCGGTCCGGGCGCGCGGGGAACAGCGTGAGGGCCGCGGGCCCGGGCCGCCCCGCCGGGTGACGCGGAGGAGGGGCGGGCACCGGGCCGGACGGAAGCACCGGCGCCCGCCGTTCGGGGGGACTCTCCGCGGTCAGTCCCGGCCGGGCTCCGGGGAGAGCCGCGGGTCGTCGGCGGCGAGGTGGCGGGTCGCGGGGCCGTCGTAGCCCGCCAGCACCGCCCTGGGCAGGGGCCCCTTGATGCGCGCCCCGCCCTGGTGCTCCTCCCAGGCGTGGGCGAGGATGCCCACGGAGCGGGAGAGGACGAACAGCCCCCGGGCCAGCTCCGAGGGGAAGCCCAGCGAGGCGTAGACGACCGCGGTGGCGGCGTCGATGTTCATCGGCACGGGGCGTCCGCGCCCCTTGGCCAGCGCCTCCTCCAGCGCCAGGGCTGCCTCCAGAGGTCCCGCGGGGACGAGGCCGTCCTCGACCGCCTCGCGCACCAGCCCCAGGAGCGGGTCGCGGCGCGGGTCGCGCGGGTGGAAGCGGTGGCCGAAGCCGGGCACGTACGCGCCGCGCCCGCGGTACTCGGCGACCACCTCCTCGGCCACCCGCGCCACCGGGGTCCCCTCGGCGACGCGCCCGGCCATCTCCTCCAGGAGGGCGACGCACTGCTGGCCCGCGCCGCCGTGCACGTCCCCGAGCAGGTTGACGCCGGTGGCGACGGCGTTGTTCAGGCCCACCCCGCAGCTGGCGGCCATCCGGGCGGCGGCGATGGAGGGCGCCTGGGGGCCGTGGTCCACGGCGGAGACCAGGGCGGCCTCCAGCAGGCGGGAGCGGCGCGGGTCGGGCAGCTCGCCGCGCAGCATGAGCCAGACCGTGTCGACGAAGGAGACGCGGCCGATCAGCTCCTGCACCGGGTAGCCGCCCGGTTCGATCTCGCCGGGGGCGATCCGGATCAGCCCGGTCCGCCACCAGCGGCCGATCTCCTCGTGGGTCATGGACGGCGTGTCGGACGTGCTCATACGGCCTTCTCCTCGCGCAGTGCGTCGATCTCCTGGTCGCTGAACCCCGTCTCGCGCAGCACCTGCTCGGTGTGCTCGCCCAACAGGGGCGGCGCCGTGCGCGGACCCAGGGGCGCGCCGTCCACGCGGACGCCGCTGCCGAGCACGCGCAGCTCGCGGTCCTCGTCACCGCCGGGGAAGGGCAGCGTGTGCACCAGCCCGCGGTGGGCCACCTGGTCCAGTTCCAGCGCTTGGGCCACGGTCAGCACGCGGGCGGCGGGAACCCCGACCCGGGCCAGCTCCCCCTCCCATTCCAGGGCGGGCCGGGTGCCCAGGTGCTCCTCCAGGGCCTCGCGGAGGGCCTCGCGGTGGGCCTTGCGGTCCTCGCGCTGGGCGAAGCGGGGGTCGCGCGCCAGTTCGGGCGCGCCCACGACCGCGCACAGCGCCTCGAACTGCTCCTGCTTGTTGGCGGCGATGTTGAGCGCGCCGTCGGCGGTGGCGAAGGTGCCCGAGGGGGCCGCCGTGGCGTTCTCGTTGCCGATGGGGGCCGGCTCCACACCCGCGGACAGGTAGTTGGACACGCCCCAGCCCATCGCGGTGATCGCGGTCTCCAGCATGGACACGTCCACGCTGCTCCCCCGGCCGGTGCGCTCCCTCCTGACCAGGGCGGTGCTGATCGCGAAGGCGGCGGCGAGGCCGCCCAGGACGTCGGCGATGGGGAAGCCCGCGCGCAGGGGGCCGGTGCCTGGCGTGCCGGTGGTGCTCATCATCCCCGACAGGCCCTGGATGATCTGGTCGTAGGCCGGGCGTCCGCTCAGGGGGCCGTCGGAGCCGAACCCGGACACCGCGCAGTAGACCAGGCCTGGGTTGATCGCGCTCAGGTCCTTCCAGCCGAAGCCCAGGCGCTCCAGCACACCCGGCCGGAAGTTCTCCAGCAGCACGTCGGAGCGGCGCACCAGACGGGTCATGGCCTCCCGGCCGCCGGGGGTCTTCAGGTCCAGGGTCAGGGAGCGCTTGCCCGCGTTCTGGGCCAGGAACGACGCGCCCAGTCCGCGTCCGTTCAGCTCCGCCGAGGCGCCGAGCTGGCGGGCCAGGTCACCGGAGCCGGGGACCTCGACCTTGACCACGTCGGCGCCCATGAGCGCCAGCTGGTAGCCCGCGTAGGGTCCGGCCAGGACGTTGGTCATGTCCAGGACGCGCACCCCCGCCAGCGGCAGGGCCCTCTCCCCGGCCTCGGAGCCGGAGCCTGTGTCGGTGTGGTTGTCGGTCAACGTCTCTCCTGTGTTCCGGGTCCCGCGGTCCCTCCCGAGGGGTCGAGCCCGATGTCGGTGATGCGGCGGGCGGCGTCGACCACCGCCGTGGTGAAGCCCTCCACGGCGGCGTCGGTGAAACGGGCGGTGGGTCCGCCCACGGCCAGCGCGGCGACCGGCACCCCGCCGGCGGGGCCGTAGACGGGCGCGGCCACGCCGGAGGCGCCCCGCTCGCGTTCGCCGTGGCTGACGGCGAAGCCTCGTGTGCGGGCCAGTTCCACCTCCTCGCGCAGGCGGCTGACGTGCCCGGGGCCGTGGGGGGAGGCGGCGGCCACGCGCAGCAGCAGGGACTCCCCCGCGCCGATGAGCAGCACCTTGCTGGCGCCCCCGCCCCACAGGACCATCTCGTCGCCGACGTTGACGACGTGGCGCAGCCGTTGGGGGCCCTCCTCCTTGGCCACGCACACGCGGGTGGCGTCGGCGCGGACGTAGAGGTTGACCGTCTCGGCGGTGTCGGCGACGAGTTCGCGCATGACGGAACGGACGGCCTCGGGCACCTGCCAGACGGCGTGTGCCAGGCGCGACCAGCGCAGGAGGCTGGGGCCGACACCGACCCGGCCGTCGGGGGCCGTCCACAGCAGTCCGCGCTGCTCCAGGGTCGCGACCAGCCGCAGGACCGTGGTCTTGGCCAGGCCGGTGCGCTCCACCAGTTCCCGTGTGGAGTAGCGCTGGTTCCTCTCGTCGAACAGGTCGAGCAGGTCCAGGGCTCGCGCGACGCTGCGCACGGTGCCGCCGGAGTCGCCGTCAGGCATCCCTCCCCCTTCCGTTTGGTCCACCAGGTGGTCTATCAAGACCGTCAAGTGGAATCGCGCCGTCAGCGTAGCGCAACCCCTCGGCGCACGGCCAGCCCCTCCCCGAAGAGCACCCCCCACCGGCGAAACCCGGACTGGCCTGGGCGAAAGGGAGGACCGACACGGGACTGTGCGTCGCAACACACTCGTTAACAAAAGGTTTCGAATCGCCATTGACAGAGATCACAGGGGCTCGCATGATTTCCCAGACCACGAAACGGTCCCGTTGGACCACCTGGTGGACCAGCGGGCCGAAAGGGAGTGAAGGATGAACAGACAGCGGATCCTCCGCGCGTCGGGGGCCGTGGCCACCGCGCTCCTGGTGGGCGCCGCCGCGACGAACGCCGCGCTGTCCGACACGAACGCGTCGGAGGCCCGCGCCAGGATCGACATCGTCGTCCCCGCCGACCCCGGCGGCGGCTGGGACCTGGTGGCGCGCGAGGCGCAGCACTCCCTGCGCGTGAACGACATCGTCGACAACACCCAGGTCCTCAACCTCCCCGGCGCGGGAGGGACCATCGGCCTGGCGCAGACGGTGCGCCGCGAGGGCAGCGCCACGACGCTGATGACCACGGGCACCGTCATGATCGGCGGCATCATCGTCAACGACTCGGCCCAGACCCTGGAGGACGTGACACCCATCGCCCGCGTCGCCGACGACTACGAGGTCTTCGTGGTCCCCGCCGACTCACCGATGGAGGACATGGGCGACCTCATCGAGGCCTGGCGGGAGGACCCGGGCGCGGTCGCGGTCGGCGGCGGCTCCCTGGGCGGCACCGACCACCTCCTGGCGGGGCTGGCCGCCCAGTCGCAGGGCGTCGAACCCCAGGCCGTCAACTACATCCCCTTCGCGGGCGGCGCGCAGGCGCTCACCTCGCTGCTCTCGGGCAGCCTCGACGTCGGCGTCTCGGGCTACAACGAGTTCAGCGACCAGGTGGAGGCGGGCAACATCCGCGTCCTGGGGGTCTCGGCCCACGAGCGCGTCGAGGGCATCGACGCCCCGACCCTGCCCGAGCAGGGCGTGGACGCGGTGCTGCCCAACTGGCGCGGGTTCATGGCCCCGCCCGGCATCACCGAGGCCGAGCGGGCGGAGCTCACCGCGATCGTGGAGGAGATGGTGCGCACCGACGAGTGGCGCGACACCCTCCAGCGCAACCGCTGGGACGACACCTTCCAGAGCGGCCCCGAGTTCGAGGAGTTCCTCGCGGCCGAGATCGAACGCATCACCGACGTCACCGAGGACCTGGGGCTTTCATGAGCCAGCACAGCACAACACCCACCGCCCCGGGCGAGCCCGGCGCGCGGCCGCCGGAGGAGCGGCGCACCTGGTGGAGGGGGCGCAGCGAGATCTTCGTCGGCCTGCTCACCATCGGCATCGGCGTGTTCGTGGGCGTGCAGACGCTCACCATGCACGTGCCCGACAACTCGGCCTCCCCGGGCCCCCAGCTCTTCCCCGCGATCGTCGCGGTGCTGATGCTCGCCCTCGGCGCGGCCCTGGTCGTCCAGGTGGCCCTGCGCCCCGCGGTGCCCGAACCGGAGGGGGCCGACCACTCCGACGCCGACGCGGGCGTGGTCGGCGACCTGGTCGAGGGGCGCGGCCCGGCCGCGGGCGCCCCCGCCGCCCACAGCGACTGGCGCGCCGTGGGCACCGTGCTCGGCTCGGTGGTGCTCTTCGCCCTGCTGTTGCAGCCGGTGGGCTGGCTGCTGTCCGGCGCGCTGCTGTTCTACGGCGTGACCTGGGCCTTCGGGGGCAGGCGCCCGCTGTTCGAGGCCGCCGTCGCGCTGGCCTACTCGTCCGTGGTCCAGCTCGCCTTCGTCGGCGGGCTCGGCCTCAACCTGCCCGCCGGAATCCTGGGAGGGGTGCTGTAAGTGGAGACCCTGAGTCTGCTCGGCGGCGGGTTCGCCGCCGCGCTCTCCCCAGAGAACCTGCTGTGGGCGTTCGTGGGCGTGCTGCTGGGCACCGCCGTGGGCGTGCTGCCCGGCCTGGGCTCGGCCATGGCCGTGGCCCTGCTGCTGCCCGTGACGTTCAAGCTGGACCCCACCGGGGCCTTCATCATGTTCACCGCCGTGTACTACGGCGGCCTGTTCGGCGACTCGACCACGTCGATCCTGATGAACACGCCCGGCAACAGCTCCGCGATCGCCACCGCGATCGAGGGGCACAAGATGGCGCTCAAGGGCCGGGCCTCCCAGGCCCTGGCCACGTCGGCCATCGGCGCGTTCACCGGCGCGGTGGTGGCCACGACGGTGGTGGCCTTCTTCTCCAAGGTGATCATCGACATCGCCCTGCGCTTCGGCCCGGCCGAGTACCTGGCGCTGGCGGTCCTGGCCTTCGTCGCCACCTCGGCGGTGGTGGCCCAGTCCATGGTGCGCGGGCTCATCGCGCTCTCCATCGGCCTGGCCATCGCGATGGTGGGCATCGACGCCCAGAGCGGCGCGGCCCGCTTCACCCTGGGCGTCCCCTCCCTGTTCGAGGGGATCAGCGTGGTCACGGTGACCGTGGGCCTGCTCGCGCTGGGCGAGGTGCTGCACGTGGTCTCGCGCGTGCACCGGGGCGGGGGCGCGGGCGCCAAACTCATCACCGGCACCGGCACCCCCTGGCTGAGCGGGCGCGACCTGCGCCGCGCCGTCCCGGCGTGGATCCGCGGGCTGGGCTTCGGCCTGCCCTTCGGCGCGATCCCGGCGGGCGGCTCGGAGATCCCGACCTTCCTGGCCTACGGCACCGAGCGCAAGCTCTCACAGCTCCGGGCGCGCCGGGGCAAGCGGCCCGACGAGTTCGGCGACGGCGCGATCGAGGGCGTGGCCGCGCCCGAGTCGGCTGCCAGCGCCACCGCTGGCACCGCGATGGGCGCGCTGCTGGGTCTGGGCCTGCCGACCTCGGCCACGGCCGCGATCATGCTGGCCGCCTTCCAGCAGTACGGGATGCAGCCCGGCCCGCTGCTGTTCGAGCGCAACGCCGACCTGGTGTGGGCACTGCTGGCCAGCCTGTTCGTCGGCAGCGTCATGCTGCTCATCCTCAACCTGCCCTTCGCGCCGCTGTGGGCCAAGCTGCTGCTGATCCCGCGGCGCTACCTGTACGCGGGCATCACCGGTTTCGCGGCGCTGGGCGTGTACGCCGCGTCCTACTCCATCACCGACCTGTGGCTGCTGATCGTCCTGGGGCTGCTCGGGTTCATGATGCGGCGGTACGAGATCCCGGTGGCGCCGGTGCTCATCGCGGTCATCCTCGGTCCGCTGGCCGAGACGGAGCTGCGCCGGGCCCTGGCCATCGGCCAGGGCGACGTGGGAGTGCTCTTCGCGGGTCCGATCACGATCGGGATCTACGCGGTCCTCGTGGCCGCCGTGGCCCTGGTCGCGTTCCTGCGGATCCGCGCCCGCGCGCGTTCGCGCGAGGCGCGGCGCGAGGAGACCGTCGACGCGGGGTGAGCGTCGCGTGCGCGGGGCCGGTCCGGGGCGTGTTCCGGACCGGCCCCCGCTATGTGTGCGGAGGCGGGAGCAACGACCGGCGGTGCGGCGGGACCTCGGCGCGGGCCGGGGTCGGACCGGGCAGGATCAGGGCCGCTCCCCCTCGTCCGCCGGGGCGGCCCCGCCCTCCGCGCGGGGCGCCCGGCCGGTTCCGGCGCCGGAGCCCTCCTCAGGTGCCTCCTCGGGGCGGGGCGCGGCGCCGCGGTGGCGCAGCGACAGCAGGTAGCCCAGGCCCAGCACGATGGTCGTGCCGATCGCGGTGTACCAGGTGAAGCCGACCAGGTCGGGCTGGAAGAGGAACAGCCAGACCATGGTGGCCACCGCGACCGCGAAGGAGACCATCGCGTCGAGCTGGCGGGCCCGGCGCACCCACAGCCCCAGGAAGAACGCGCCCAGCAGGCCGCCGTAGGTCAGGCTGGCCACGGACAGGCCCAGCTCCACGACCGGGTTGTCGGTACCGGTGAACATCGCCGCCGCCCCGATGAAGACCAGCCCCCAGCCGAGGGTGAACAGCCTGCCCAGCCGCAGGCCCTGGGCGTCGGTGAGCGTGCGCCTGCTGAACCGCTGGTACAGGTCGGCCATGGTCGAGGAGGACAGCGCCGACAGCGAGGACGACAGGGTGCTCATCGCCGCGGCCAGGATTCCCGCCAGCAGCAGGCCCGACAGGCCGGCCGGCAGCCCCTCCACGATGAACGTCGGGAAGAGCTCGTCGGAGTTGGCCAGGCCCATCTCCTCGACCGAGGCCCCCTCGTAGTAGGCGTACAGCGCCAGGCCCACGGTCAGGAACAGCGCGAACTGGAAGAACACCACGACGGCGCTGCCGATCACCGCCTTCTGGGCGTCGCGCAGGCTGCGGCAGCCCAGCAGCCGCTGCACGATGATCTGGTCGGCGCCGTGGGAGGCGGTGGAGAGCAGGGCCCCGCCCAGGACCGCGGTGACCGTCGCGTAGGGGGCCGAGACCGGGTTCGAGGTGAAGTCGAGGAACTGGGTCTTGCCCGCGTCGGCGGCCACCGCCAGGAAGTTCACGTCGAGGCCGCCCGCGATGACCGCCAGGGCGGCGACGCCGCCGACCGCGTACACCGCCATCTGCAGGACGTCCACCCAGACCACGGCCCGGATGCCGCCGACGAAGGTGTACAGGATCGTCACCACGCCCAGCAGCGCGATGATCGCGAAGTAGGACAGGTCGATCCCGTAGGAGTCCAGGATGATCTTGACGGGGATGGCCGCGGCGAACAGCCGCACCCCGTCCGCGAGCAGCCGCGTGAACAGGAACGCGACCGAGGCCGTGCCCTGCATGCCGCGGCCGAAGCGGGTGCCGAGGTAGGCGTAGGCCGTGGTCATCTCGCCCCGGTAGTAGCGGGGCAGCAGCACGAAGGCCACGACCACCCGCCCGATCAGGTAGCCGACCGCCACCTGGAGGAACGTGACGTTGCCCAGGTAGGCCACGCCGGGGATGCTGATCACGGTCAGGGCGCTGGTCTCGGTGGCCACCACCGACAGGCACACCGCCCACCAGGGCAGCTGCCGGTTGCCGATGAAGTAGTCCTTGATGTCGCGCTGTCGGCCGGAGAGCCTGAGGCCGAGCCAGGCCGATCCCAGCAGGTACGCCGCGATGACCACGAGGTCGATTGTCTGCACTGCGCTACTCCGGGTGGTGGGGGGCGGGGGCTCGCAGGTCCCGTGCCCCGACGCGCAGGCGCGCGGGGACGGTGGACGCGGGTTCGGGGAGCCGGAGCGGTGAGGCGCCCGGTGTGAGGCGTCCGGCCACCGGCCCGCGGCGGGCTCCGGTGCAGGAGGGCACGGAGCCGGGGAGCCCGTGCCAGGTGAGGAAGCCGATCAGCGCGAACAGGTAGGCCTCCTTGGCGTCGCTGTCCAGCCCCAGGGTGTCGAACGCGGCCAGCCGCGCCGGGCTGAGCCGGGCGGCGAGGCGTTCCATGAGGACCGGGTTGCGGGTGCCGCCGCCCGAGGCGAGCACCTCGGCCACGCCGTGGGGGCGCAGCGCGTCGGCGACGGTGGCGGCGGTGAGTTCGACCAGGGTGGCCATCAGGTCCGCGTCGTCGGGCGTGCCGGTGGCGTGCAGCGCCGCGTCGAGGTAGCCGGGGCCGAACAACTCCAGCCCGGTGGTCCTGGGCGGGGGCAGGCGGTAGTAGGGCTCGGCGAGCAGGTGCTCCAGCAGGGCGGGGTCGGGGCGGCCGGAGCGGGCGATGGCCCCGTCGGCGTCGAAGTCGGCGCGCCCGCCGCTCACCCTGCGCGCGGCGGCGTCGAGCAGGGCGTTGCCGGGGCCGGTGTCGAAGGCCAGCGGCGGCTGCTCTCCCCGCAGGACGGTGACGTTGGCGATACCGCCGAGGTTGAGGGCGGCGGTGGGTTCGGGGCGCGCGCCGAGTAGGAGGGCGTCGAGCAGGCTGGCCAGCGGCGCGCCCTGTCCGCCCGCGGCCACGTCGGCCGTGCGCAGGTCCGAGACCACGGGCAGGCCGGTGGCCTCGGCGATCCAGGCGGGCTGGCCCAGTTGGAGGGTGCCGTGGACCGTGGCGCCGTCGGCCCGTTGACCGGCCCCATGATCGGCCCGTTGATCGGCCCAGTGGAACAGGGTCTGGCCGTGTGAGGCCACCAGGTCGGCCCGTCCCCCGGCGAGTTCGCCGACCGCGCGCAGCGCCGCGTCGGCGAACGCCCGGCCGATGCGGGTGTCGAGCCGGCAGACGGTCTCCATGGTCGTGCGGGCCGGGGGGAGGGCGGCGCGGATCGCCTCCCGCAGGTCGCCCGGGTAGGGCTCGGTGCGGTGCCCCAGCGGGGTCAGGAGGACGAGGTCCCCGTCCAGGGCGAAGCGGGCGGCGGCGACGTCGATGCCGTCGGCCGAGGTTCCCGAGGACAGGCCGATGACGATCACGCGGCGCCCGCCCCGGGTCCGGGTTCCCCGGGGTCGGCCGTGGACGCGGGCGGAGGCCGGTCCCCCGGCCGGGTTGCACGGACCCGACCTGCGGCAAACCCGTGGACACCACCCATGCGACCAACCCTTCCGGCCTCGAACGCGTACCAGCGGTATACCGCGCGTCGCGGTGCGTCAACCGTTCCCCCGTGACCGGCACGGCGGTGACTCCCGGTGCCGGAGAGTTCTCACCGAACTCTTGCCCGCGGCCCGTAACCTTTCGTGTTCGTACGTCCCACGAACCTTCAGGACTCCCGCATGCCCCACGCGCCCTCCGGCACCGCCGCTCCGGCGGCCCGGGCCCTCATCGTCGAGGACGAGCCCAACATCCTCGAACTGCTCACCGCCTCCCTGGAGCTGAGCGGCTTCGCCACGCGCGGCGCGCCCGACGCGGGGGGCGCCCTGGCCGCGCTGGACGGGTTCACCCCCGACATCGCCGTCCTGGACGTGACCCTGCCCGGCCGCAGCGGCCTGGACCTGGCCGGTGACCTGCGCGGGGTCGTGCCCGGCCTGCCGGTGCTGTTCCTGACCGCGCGCGACACGGTCCAGGACCGGGTGGCGGGCCTGAGGGTCGGCGCCGACGACTACGTCACCAAGCCCTTCAGCCTGGAGGAGGTCGTGCTGCGGCTGAACGCGATCCTGCGCAGATCGGGCCGCCGCGGCTCCGAGGGCGCCGAGCCCCTGCGCTACGCCGACCTGGAACTGGACGAGGAGGGGCACCAGGTGCGCCGCGCGGGCGCGCCGGTGCGGCTCTCGCCCACCGAGTTCGCGCTCCTGCGCTACCTCCTGCTCAACGCGGGCAAGGTCGTCAGCAAGGCGCAGATCCTGGACCGGGTGTGGGGCGGGGAGAGCGACGACATACGCGTCGTGGAGACCTACGTCAGCTACCTGCGCCGCAAGGTCGACGCGGGCCGCCCCGCGCTGATCCACACCGTGCGGGGCGTGGGCTACAGCCTGCGCCTGGCGGCCGGGGGGAACGGGTGAGCGGCCGCCGCGGACTCCGCTGGCCGCGGGGGCTGGGCGGCCGGATCCCCCTGGCGGTGCTGTGCCTGACCGCCGTGTGCCTGGTCGCCTTCGGCGCGGTCGCCACCCTGCTGCTCCAGCGCTCGCTGACCGAGGAGGTCGACCACCGGCTGCGGACCCTGCCCGCGCCCCGGCACGCGACCGAGCAGGCGGACCCGCCCGTCGGTGCCCAGCCGCCCCCGCTGCCCACCGACCTGCGCGCGCTGGTCGTCGACGCCGACGGCGACGTGGTGGACAGCGTGGGCCAGACCGGCTCCGACGACGGCCTGCCGGACGTGTCGGCGGTGACGGCCGAGGAGCTGCGGGCGCGGTCCGGGGAGCCGTTCACGCTGCCCGGAACAGGGGGCGGGGGCGACTGGCGGGTGCTGACCACCGCCCGGGAGGACGGCGGGGTCTTCATGACCGCCCAGTCCCTGGCGGGGATCGAGGACACGCTCGACCGGCTCGTGCTCATCGAGGCCGTGACGGGGCTGGTGGCGCTGGCGGCCGTGGGGTTCGGCACCGCGGCGATCGTGCAGTTCCAGCTCCGGCCGCTGCGGGAGATCGAGTCCACGGCGCGGGCCATCGCCGGGGGCGACCTGGACCGGCGGATCCCGCCCCAGGACCCGGCCACCGAGACGGGTCGGCTGGGCGCCTCCCTCAACACGATGCTCGGTGAGCTGACCCGGGCCCTAGGCGAGCGGGACCGCGCGGTCGAGACGACGCGGCGCTTCGTCGCGGACGCCTCCCACGAGCTGCGCACGCCGCTGTCCTCGATCCGCGGGTTCGCCGAGCTGTACCGGCAGGGCAGGGGTCAGGGGCTGGTCGCCGAGGACGCCCGGGCGGACCGGTGGATGTCGCGGATCGAGGACGAGGCCGGGCGGATGGGGAGCATGGTGGACGACCTGCTGACGCTCTCGCGCGTGGACGAGGCGCCGCGGTTGGAGCACTCCGACATGGAACTGGTCGCCATCGCCGAGCGGGTGGTGCTCAGCGCCCGGGCCCGGGCCCCGCGCACGCCCGTGGCGCTGGAGGCCGAGGGGCCCGTGCGGGCGGTGGGCGACGGCGACCGGATCCGCCAGGTGCTGGAGAACCTCGTCGGCAACGCCCTGACCCACACGCCCGAGGGCACGCCGGTACGGGTGTCGGTGCGTCGGACCCAGGACCCGCCGCCTCCGGGACCGGCCCGTGCGGGCGCGCTGCCGCCGGGGGTGGCGGAGGTCGCGGTCATAGCGGTACGCGACGAGGGGACCGGCATCCCCGCCGGGGAGCTGCCCCGGGTGTTCGACCGGTTCTACCGGGCGGACGGGCCCCGCGAGCGGGCCGGGGCCGGGCTGGGCCTGGCCATCAGCGCGGCCTTCGTGGCCGCGCACGACGGCTACGTCACCGCGGAGTCGCCGCCGGGCGGGGGCTGCGTCTTCACCGTGGTGCTGCCGCTGGGCTGAACTCCGGGAACGACTCGTCCGGGGCCCGGCCGACGGGATGGTCTCGTCATCGACACCTCCCGCCCGTTCGAGCTGACCGCGTGGAACGAGGGCGGCCCCGCCGTGTGCACGGGCGTCGGGCTTCCCCGCCGCCTCCTGCCGCTGCCCCGGACCCGGGCCGACCGGGAGGGGATCGGCGTGCCGGGAGGGGGTCCGCGGGCCGGGAGAGGGTCCGCGGGCCGGGAGGGGGTCCGCGGGCCGGGAGGGGGTCCGCGGGCCGGGAGGGGGTCCGCGGGCCGGGAGGGGGTCCGCGGGCCGCTGACCGGCATGCCACCGGTCTGACCGGAGCGCCCGAACCCCTCCGCCTCGTCGACGGGGCGGGTTCCGCTGACGGGACCGGGGGCTTCCAGCCTCCGTACTAACATCGTCGGCGCAGAGACAACCCGGTCGGCTGCGGGACCAGAAATGGGAGGTGAGTTGATGTCTGCGGTGAAGGCCGCTGCCCTGCGCAGCGCCCGTTGGACCATCCTCACGTCCCGGGCCCCGGTCTGACCTGACGCTGATCCCCCTGTCGGAGCCCTGACGGCTCGCAGGAGGCGGTACTCCGTGCTCATCGGGGCCCCTGTTCTAGGGTCTCTACGTTGTCTCAATCCCTTTCGCGTCATGCTCAGCCGTACTCCCTGGCGGACTACGGCTGGGACCAGGCGCGCGAACGCGCCTTCGCCCCCCATCGCGCCGACGGACTGGTCCCGGCCCGCGTCGTCCGGGCCGACCGCGGCTCGTGCGAAGCCGTCACCGACACCGGAACCGTCCGCGCGGACATCCCCGGCACCGCGGACCAGAGCGATCCGCTGACGGCACCGTGCACCGGCGACTGGGTGGCCCTGCGCCCCCTCACCGGCGCCGCACCGCTCCTGCACGAGGTCCTGGAGCGGCGCACCGCCCTGGTGCGCGCCTCGGCCTCACGGACCTCGCACGGCCAACTCCTGGCCGCCAACGTCGACACCGTCGTGGTGACGGTCTCCCTGGCCGCACCGCTCAAGCACGGCCGCACCGAACGCATGCTCGCCCTGGCATGGGAGAGCGGCGCCCAACCGGTCGTGGTCCTGACCAAGGCCGACGCGTGCGCGGACCTGCCCTCGGCGCGGGAACAGGTGTCGCAGGTGGCCGCCGGCGTGGACGTGCTGGTCACCAGTGCCGAGACGGGGCAGGGCCTGGACTTCCTGACCGCCGTCCTCAACGGCACCGTCGTGCTGCTCGGCCCCTCCGGGGCGGGCAAGTCCACCCTGGGCAACCGGCTGCTGGGCCAGGACCTGCTGGCCACCGGCGCCGTGCGTGAGGCGGACGGCAGGGGACGGCACACCACTTCCCGGCGGGAACTGCTCCCGCTGCCCGGCGGGGGCGTGCTGCTCGACACCCCCGGACTGCGGGCGATCGGCCTGCACGACGCCCAGGGCGGCCTGGAACAGGCCTTCGGCGAGATCGAGCACCTCGCACAGGAGTGCCGGTTCGCCGACTGCTCCCACACGAGCGAACCGGGCTGCGCGGTGCTCGCCGCGGTCGAGGCGGGGGAGGTCCCCCACCGCAGGCTGGACAGCTACCACCAACTGCTCCGGGAGAACGCCTACGCCGCCTCCCGCACCGACGCGAGGTTGCGCGCGGGCCGCGAGGCCGCCAGGAAGGACATCACCCGGCACCTGCGCGCCACCTACCGGTTCCGGGACCGCCAGCGGTGAAGGACACCGACAACACCCGCCGGGGCGCCGACGGCGACCCGGTGACGCAGGCGTTCCCGGGCCCGGGCAGCCTCACCGCCGAGGCGGCCCACCCGCCGCGCACCCACGCCGCCGACGCCGACGCGGCGCGGGCGACCGGCGGTACCGCACACCAGACGGAGACCGACACGCGGCGGCGGTACCGCGACGGCTACGACCACGCCACCCGCCTGCTCCAACCCCACGACGACACCGAGAACGGAACCATGACCACCTGGCACACCCGCCCCGAGACCACCGACGACACCCCCGCCATCCGCGACATCCTCCTGGCGGCCTTCCCCACCGACGCCGAGGCCGACATCGTCGACGCCCTGCGCGCCGACCCCGAGGCGTGGATCGAGGGCCTGTCGATGGTCGCCACGACCTCTGAGGGCACTCCGGTCGGGTACGCGCTGCTCAGCCGCTGCCACGTCGACGGCGAACCCGCCCTCGCCCTGGCCCCGTGCGCGGTGGAGCCCTCCGCCCAGCGCACCGGGGCCGGTTCGGCCGCGATCCGCGCTGCCCTGGGCGCCGCCCGGGCCATGGGGGAGAACCTCGTCCTCGTCCTGGGCCATGCCGACTACTACCCGCGGTTCGGCTTCACCCCGGCCTCCCGCTTCGGTATCCGGGCGCCCTTCGAGGTTCCCGACGAGGCCATGATGGCCATGGCCCTGGACGGCGACCGCCCCGTCCCGACCGGCACCATCGGCTACCCCGCCGCGTTCGGGGTCTGACCTCTCCCGTGCCCCCGGGGGTCTCCTCCCCGGGGGCGCGCGGTCGGTGTCCGGGAAGGACTGATCCGGGTCCCAGCGGTGGGAACCCTTCGGGCCCGGTGCAGGCCCCGTCCCCGGCCGGGATCGGCTCGGGCGTCGGCGGCGACCCCGGACACCGCCGTGCCGGGCCCGGTCAGCGGAGCAGAGCGAAGCCCCGCTCCACCACCCACCGCTGGGCTCCCGATCCCGAACCGGCTTCTGGCCGCGGCGGGCGATCAGCGGACGGATCCCTTCGGCACGCACCGAACGTCGGTACCTGTCGTGGTCACGGCCCCGGCCAGCGAGAACCACACCGGGGGACCGCGGGGATCGGCCCCGTTTTGCCCCCGGCGGTCCGCCCGCACCGGACAGCCCTCAGGAACCCCGCTGGTCGGTGGTGGCCCCCTCCCCCGCCTCCCGGCCGTCCTCCTGCGGGGTCTGGGAGACGGCGGCGATCCGCTCGGTGAGCTGCTCGCCCGCGGCGTCGGCCCCCGTGTCGCCCGCGGCCCCGGCCCGGGAGACGGCCGACTCCAGGAGTTCGGTGGCGGTACCGCTCCCGATCAACTCCTGGTGGAGGTCGGCGTAGGCCTCCTCGTAGAGGCGGTGGAAGTCCTCGTCGGCGAGGAATCGCTCCTTGAGCGCCCCGCTGCCGCCCATGGACATACCGCCCCCGGTCGCCTCCCCTT
Source organism: Nocardiopsis camelliae (assembly GCF_028993595.1). Classification (GTDB taxonomy): domain Bacteria; phylum Actinomycetota; class Actinomycetes; order Streptosporangiales; family Streptosporangiaceae; genus Nocardiopsis; species Nocardiopsis dassonvillei. The sequence continues at coordinate 3,052,473 of NZ_CP118614.1, read as the reverse complement.
CCCCTGGCGCGGGCATTCCCCCGGGCGCCTCCATCCCCTCCGGCGGTTCCATGCCCTCGGGGGGTGTGCCCCCGCCGGGGAGCTGCGCCCCCTCCGGCATCGCTCCCCCACCGCCGCCCATGCCGCCCATACCGCCGAAGGACAGGTTCAGATCCCAGGACAGGACGGTGAACCGCTCCGCGGCGGTGTCGTACCACAGGTAGTAGTTGTTGCCCGGGCCGTCCATGCCGTCGCTGTTGGACATCAGGCTCTGCAGCGCGAGGTAGCGGGCGAAGGACTCGGTGTCCAGGTGCTCGTCCAGCTCGCGGGCGAACTCCTCGTCGTCGGACTCGGCCACGAATCGCAGCAGGTCCATCACCGGCTGGAGGTCGTGGGCGCCCTCGCCGTTGATCTGGTTGAAGGCCTCCTCGTAGTCGGTGGCGTCACCGCCCAGGTAGTCGAAGGAGCCCCCGGCACGGCCCTTGTAGAGCACGCCGTCCCCGTACCCGTCGGCCCAGGCGGCGTCGGGCGCGTCCAGCAGCAGGCGCGGCACCTCCTCGCCGCCGTTGACCGCGAACGAGGTGAACGTGTAGTCCTGCGTGGTCTGCCCGGCCGCCGCCGTCAACTCCAGGGCCAGGGCCTCGTTGAGCGCGGTGTCGGAGGTCGCCGTCGCCGGGCGCAGGGCGATCTCGGTGTGCCCCTGGTAGGCCCGGCCGGAGACGAACTCCTCGAAGCTGATCAGCCAGGGGAGGTTCTCCGGCTCCTCCTCGGACAGGGTGACCGAGCCCGGCCCGGCCGCTCCCCCGGCGCCCGGACCGGCCCCCTGTTCACCCCCGGTGTCGGCCGCCGCCCCCGCCCCGGCGTCACCGCGCAGGCTCATCAGGGTCGAGTTGCCCTTGAGACGGAGTCCGACGTCCTCGACGGTGGTGCCGTCGATGGTGACGTCGGCCCGGACGTACTCCTTCTCGCCCTCCTCGCGGAAGGTGCTCATCATGTCGGCGTACTCGGTCTGGTCGAAGCTCACCTTGATCGTGTGCTCCCCGCCGTCGAACAGGTCGCCCTCGCCCTCGATGTTCTGGGTGACGGCGTCCTGCGAGACCAACTCGGAGGTGACGTAGGGGCGCACCCGCGCCTCACCGAAGACCAGGACCAGGGCGAGCAGCGCGGCGCACACGACGGCGGTGCTCCTCCAGTGCTGGCGCAGGCGCACCGGGAGGCGGTGCCGCAGGCGCGCGGGCCGGTGCGGGCCTCGCCCGGCGGCGGTGCCACCGTCGCCCTCTTCGTCATCGAGGCTGTGCATGTCATCGTTCCTCTCGTAGGACGTCCTCGGCATTCAGTCCGAGGACAGATCCGAGCAGTGTTTTCGGATTCGACGTACACCCATCCGAGAGTTCTGCCACCATGATGACCATGCGGAGGGCATACAAGTGCCGGGCCTACCCGGACCCCGAACAAGCAGTTCAGTTGAGCCGCACGTTCGGATGCCTGCGTCTGGTGTGGAACCGCACCTTGGCAGAGCGCACCCGCGTCTGGCGGGAGGAAGGCAAAAGGACTTCCTATCGGGACACTGACGCCGCGTTGACCCGTTGGAAGAAGACACCGGAACTGGCGTTTTTGGGTCAGGTTTCCTCGGTGCCGTTGCAGCAGACACTCCGGCACCAGCACGCGGCCTTTGTCGGCTTCTTCGCCGGGCGCACCCGTTATCCCCGGTTCAAGGCGCGGGGAGGCAGACAGGCCGCGCACTATACCCGCAGTGCGTTTCGGCTTCGTGATGGACGGTTGCGGTTGGCCAAGAGCATCTCCCCTCTGCGGTTCGTGTGGTCTTGGAGCCAGGACTCCCTCACCGAGTTGGACCCCACCATGGTCATCGTCTCCCGAGAGGCGGACGGGCGTTGGTACGTCACCTTCTCGGTGGAGACCGACGCCCCAGTACCCGCCCCGGCCCCGGCCCCGGCCCCGGAAGCAGGCTCGGGTACACAGACAGCGGCGGAGGAGGGCGATGTGGTCGGGATCGACTTGGGCGTGATGGATTTGGCCACCCTGTCCACAGGAGAAAAGATTCCCAACCCCCGCCACTTGGCGCGCAAAGCCCGTGGCCTGGTCCGCTATCAGAGACGGATGGCCCGCACGCAGCGCGGATCGAAGAATCGACGCAAGGCCAGGCGCAGGGTAGCGGCCTCGCACCGCAAAGTGCGTCACCTCCGCCAGGACTTCCTGCACAAACTGACCACTCGGCTGGTGCGCGAGCACCCGATCATCGCGATCGAGGACCTGAACGTGCGGGGTATGACCGCCTCGGCGAAGGGCACCCACGGCCAGCCAGGCAGAAAAGTGCAGGCCAAGGCGGGGTTGAACAGAGCGGTACTGGACGCCTCCTTCGGCGAGATACGCCGCCAGTTGGAATACAAGACACAACGCGCGGGTCGCCTTTTGGTGGTGGTCGACCGGTGGTTGGCCTCCTCCAAGACCTGCAGTGAGTGCCACTACGTGCTCGCTGAGTTGTCGTTGAGAACCCGGGTGTGGTCGTGCCCGGGCTGCCGCACCCGCCATGACCGGGAAGTGAATGCGGCGAGGAACATCAGTGCGGCTGGTCGAGTCGCAGTCCGGGGTTCGACCTTGGACGATGCCTGCGGAGCTGGTGTCAGACGGCAAGGGTCCTCCCTGTCGCAACCGGCAAAGAAACAGGAAACCGGGCCTGTGAGGGTCACCACCATGGCGGTACCAGGTCGGTAGGCCTGGTCGGAGCCTTCTGCCTCAAGGCAGGAGGAAAAGTCAAATGTCCGTCTGGTCGTAGCCGGTCAGGACGGTCGCCTTCTGCCCCGCGTTGATCTCCCGCAGGCGCTGGATGACGTCGCCGGGCTTGACGCCCTTCTTCAGCCGTGCGGTGTAGGCCGTCTCCAGCAGGGAGCCGCCGCGCACGGTCTCGGTGCTGATCAGTTCGTACTCGTCGGTGAAGCGGATGAGCACGTCGTCGATGACGGGTCCGTAGTCGTCGCCGTCCGCGGGAACCTGGACCTTGACCACCTGGCGCTGCACGTTGAGCGCGAACCAGTTGAAGCGGTGCATGAGCAGCACGACCGCGCAGATGACCACGGTGGCGATGACCGCCAGCGTGTAGAAGCGCGTGCCGCAGGCCATGCCCACGCCCATCACCAGGAAGATGAACCCGACGTCGCGGGTCTCCTTGATGGCGTTGCGGAACCGCACCACCGACAGCGCGCCGACCAGGGCGAAGGCGCGGGCGATGTTGGAGCCGACCACCAGCATGATCAGGGCGATGAGCATGCCCAGGATGATCAGCGTGTGCACGTAGCTCTGCGAGTAGCTGATGTTGCGGTGGGTGGCGCGGTAGGTCCAGGCCACCACGAGGCTGGTGACGAACGCCAGGGTCAGGGACAGGACCACGTCCATGACGCTGAACGTGCCGGACAGGTCGGTGACGCCGAAATCGAGGTTCATGTGCGGGTGTGCCTTCGTACGGAGCGGGTGGGAACGGGGTTCAGGAACGGGTGCCGGGGGACGCGCCCCCGGCCGCGGGACCGGGCGCGGGCGCATCGACCACGGGACCGGGCGGACGCGCCCCGGCCAGGAGGCCGAGCGGACGCGCCTCGGCCACGACGTCCTCCTCGGGCAGGTGGAAGACCGAGCGCGGGGCCATGCCGTGGGCCTCCACGCTCTGGCAGTACTTGGAGACGCGCTGCACCTGGAGGCCGAAGCGGGCGGCCATGTCGGTGACCCAGTAGGGGGCGCGCTCGTTGGCCTTGACCTCCATGACCGCCAGGTGCGGGCTGATGATGTAGCGGCTCTCGGCCTCGGCGCGCAGGTCGAAGTCGCGGTCGCGCCCGCGCACCCGGTGGTCCAGGGTCACGCGCAGCCCCAGGTCGGAGCCGGTGCCCATGTAGGGTTCGCGCCGGTACCCGGTCATCGCGGTCGGACGCAGGTCCAGGCGGTGCACGAGGTCGAGGACCTCGTCCACGAAGGCCTGGTCGGCGCCGGGGTGCTCCACGCGCACGCGCCGGTCGCACAGGTCGCGGGCCAGGTGGTAGGGCAGCAGGACCCGGCGCTTCTGGGTGACGCGGTTGACGCGCTGCTTGATCTCGACGGAGACGGGGGTGTCCTCGGCGGCCGGGCCGACCTCGCCGTAGCGGCGGACGCGCAGCTTGCGGCGGAACCTCAGGCCCTCGATCTTCTCGTGGTAGAAGCGCAGCCGGTCGGTGTCGTAGTACAGGCTCCACACGCCGTAGCCGTCGGGCCCGGCGTTGCGGTCGGCCCGCATGCGCGCGGTGAGTTCGGCGCGCACGTCCCGGGCCTGGTCGGCGGGGACGAGGTACTTGAGTTCGTAGCGGTTGAAGGCGTGGAGCCTGCTCGGCGCCCTCAGCCGGTCCCCGGCGGCGGTGCCGGTCGGGGTGCCGGCCGGTGCGGCCTTCGCTGCGTTCGCGGCGTGCCCGGCGGGGCCGGGGTGGCGTGGTGCTGCCACGGTGCCTCCTGTCCTGACGGTGGTGACGACCAGAAGGACACAACCCGACGATCCTGCGAAGAGGTGGAGAACTTCCTGAGAGGTTCCTGAGAGCCGGGGCGGCGTCCCCTGGTGGGCGCGTGGTCGCGGGTGAAGGTGAGAGGTGGGTGAGAACGCCGGTCGGGTACCGCCCGGGCAGGAGCGGACCGGCGCCAGGGGTAACACCGGCGGCGGACGGGTAGCGGACCGCACGAGGGCCTGACCGGCGAGAACGCCGCGGGCCGGACGGGGGGACGATGCAGACCTTCCTGCCCCACCCCGGGTTCGCCGAGTGCGCGCGGGTGCTGGACGACCGCAGGCTGGGCAAGCAGCGGGTGGAGACCATGCAGGTGCTGCGGGCCCTGGTGTGGCCCGAGTACGGCTGGAAGCGTCACCCGGCCGTGGCGATGTGGCGCGGCTTCGTGCCCGCGCTGGTGGGTTACGGGGTGGCGGTGTGCCGCGAGTGGCGCCGCCGCGGGTACGCCGACTCGGTGCTGCCCTCGCTGCTGGCCTTCACCGGGGGCCGCGTCCCCGAGGAGGAGGAGCTGTGGGAGCGCGACATGCTCCCGCCGTGGCTGGGCGACGACGCGCTGCACCTGTCGCACCGCTCGGCCCTGGTGTACAAGGACCCGGCGCACTACGCGCCGCTGTTCCCCGGCACGCCCGGCGGCCTGCCCTACGTCTGGCCCCGGCCGGTCTTCCCCCGGTGGCCGCTGCGGCGCGGCACCTCGGCGGCGACTCCGGTGGAGGAGGCGGCGGAACTGCTGGAGGCGGTCGCGCTCTCGGACGGGCAGGTCGCCGCCCTGGGCCGGCTGGTCGAGGGCCGCAGCGCGTCGCTGCGGCTCACCGGGCCCGGCGACACCCTGCCCGGCCTGCTGGCCGGGCTGTGCACGCCCGGCGAGACGCTGTGGCTGGTGCCCGGATCGCCGCCGCCCCGGCCGCGGGGAGGCGGCGCCGACCCGGGTCACTCGGAGGCGGTGGGGCGGACCAGCCGCTCGACCGCGCGGCAGCCCGGGCCCGAGGACGAGGCGGCGATGCGCGAGGAGGTCGGCGAACCCGAGTTCCGGTTCCGCCGGGTCCTTCCCGGGGAGGGGGCGGAGGCCCCCGTGCCGCCCGGGGCCGGGCTGGTCGTCCTCGACGGCGCCGAACTGCCCGAGCCGCGCTCGGCCCCGGTGGTGCTGCGCCTGCTGCCCGCGGTGGAGGTGTAGCACCGCTCCCGGGGGCGGCGCCCGCCCCGCGGTGCTTGGGGCACAGTGGTTCCGGGCAGGTGACCGCGACAGCGACGCGGTCGCCCGCGTCACCGACAGCGCACACGGAAGGGTGGCACATGGACTCCGCGAGCGGACGAGCAGAGGGCGTGTCGAAGGGCGGTGCGGAGCGCCCGCGCGCACGCTCCGCACCGGCCGGGCGCAGGCCCGGCCCGAGCAAGGCGGAGTTGGAGGCGGCCCGGAACAGGCTGGTCCCGGACGTGATCGCCGAGGACCTGAGCGTGCTCTTCTGCGGGATCAACCCCGGCCTGACCTCGGGCGCGGTCGGACACCACTTCGCCAAGCCGGGTACGCGCTTCTGGCCCTCCCTGCACGGGTCCGGCTTCACCCCGCGCCAGCTCAGGCCGGACGAGGAGGACGAACTCCTGTCCCTGGGCCTGGGCATCACCAACGTCGTCGAGCGGACCACGGCCCAGGCGGACGAGCTGGACCGGGAGGAGTACGTGGAGGGCGGGCGCAGGCTGCGGGAGAAGGTCCTGCGGTGGCGGCCCCGGTGGCTGGCCGTCCTGGGCGTGACCGCCTACCGCCAGGCCTTCGCCGAACGCCGCGCGGCGGTGGGTCCCCAGGACGCGGAGATCGGCGGCGCCCGGGTGTGGCTGCTGCCCAACCCCAGCGGCCGCAACGCGCACTGGCAGCTGGGGCCGCTCATCGGGGAGTTCGCGCGCCTGCGGCGCGCCGCCGGACTGCCGGACCGGTCCGCCGGGACGTCCTGACCCGACGGCGTTCGGGCCCGCCGAAGCGCCCCACCGCGTCGGAGGGCGCGCCGACCGGCATCCTCCGCTCCCGGCCGTGCCGGGGCCCGCGCCCTCCCGCCCGCGCCCGAGGGGCGCCCGGCCCGCTCAGCGCGGGGACAGTCCGCGTTCGGCCAGGGCCTCGCGCAGGATCCGCACCGCCTTGGGCCCGACCCCGTGCAGCGCGCCCAGTTCGGCCTCCGTGAGCGCGGCCACCCGCTCCAGGGAGGTCAGCCCCTCCTCCGCCAGCGCCCGGGTCGCCGGTGCGCCGATGGCCCGGGGCAGGTCCCCCACCTCACCCGGGACCGCGGACGCGGCGGCCTCGGCGGCTTCGGCCAGCCGCCGGGGCGCGCGGGACAGCCAGGCGCGCCGGACCAGGGCGTTGAGGTCCTTGCCGTTCACGTCGGCCAGGGGCAGGCCGAAGCCGACGGGCGTGCCCGCACGCTCCCACCGCTCCCCCGTCGGGTGCGCGGAGAGCGCGGCCTCGGCCTCGGCGTCCGGGAGGCGGAGCAGCACCCGGCCGTCCCGGGTCACCGAGGCGAAGTCCCCGCCTCGCACCGAGAACACGACCGTGCCGGAGCGGTTGCCCTCCTCGGCCTCCGGAAGGGCGAGCGCGGCCTTGCGCAGCTGGGACAGAGTGGTCATGGGGCCGATGCTAGACGTCCCCGCCGACATACGGCCGGTGCGCGCCCGGGCCGCGCGAACCCCGTCGGCGCATGACAGATGTCATGCCCGGCCCGTGCGGAACGCAGAGGGAACCCGTGATCCGCGGCACCCTGGCGCGATCACTCTCCGTACTAGCGTCGAATCATGCACAGCAACGACGAACGCCCTTCCCGGGCTCCCCTCCCGCAGACCGGGTCCCCCTTCTCCACCACCTCGGGTGCCGGTCCGGCGCAGGCGCCCGCGCCGGAAGCACCCTCCGGCCCCGCCGCGCCGCACCCGCGCCGCGGCGGCCCGCGGCCCGTCCCGCCGGGTGTGGAGTACCACCGGGTACTCGCCGGGGACAAACCCCGGATCGGACGGGGGATCCTCGCGATCACGCTCCTGGTGGTGGGGATGTTCGCCTTCGGCATCGCCATCGCGGCGGCCGCCGCCTTCGTCGACAGCCTGATGGGCAGGACCAACCCGACCTTCGGCGGCACCGATTACACGCCGCTCTTCCACGCCGCCAACCTGTTCTCGATCGCCCTGCTCATCCCGTGGAGCATGTTCCTGCAACGGTGGCTCTACGGGGTGAAGGGCGCCTCGCTGCACTCGGTGCTGTCGAGCTTCCGGTTCGACCTGCTCGGACGGGCACTCCTGTTCATGGGCCCCCTCTGGCTGGCCGTCTCGATCGCGATGTTCGCCCTCAAGCCCCAGGAGCAGGTCCCCTGGTCGCCCGTCAGCCTGCTCAGCCTGTTCGCCCTCACCCTCGTGCTGACGCCCCTGCAGGGGGCCGGTGAGGAGTACGGCTACCGCGGACTCGTCTTCCGGGTCGCCGGGAGCTGGAGCCGGGGACCGCGCACGGCGCTGGTCGTCTCCGTCCTGGTCTCCAGCCTGGTGTTCGCCGTCGTCCACCTCTCCGGTGACCTGTGGCACAACGTCCTGTTCTTCGTGATCGGCGCCAGCATGGCCCTCATCACCTGGCGCACCGGGGGGATCGAGGTCTCGATCGTCTGGCACGCCCTGAACAACACGCTCTCCTTCCTCATCTACATCCTCCTGCACGCCGACCTGAACGCCGCGCTGGAACGGTCGGCGGGTACGGGGACGATCACCCTGGCCATCCCCTGCGTCGCCCTCGTCGTGATCACGGCGGTGGTGTGGTGGCGCACCCGCAAGACGGGACCCGCACTGACCCCTTCCGGTCCGCAGCCGACGCACTCCTGACGCGACAATGACGTCCATGAGCAATCCGCCACTGGTCGGCGCACGCAGGTTCGAGACCTACGTGCGCTGGTCCACCTACATCGCCGTCTCGCTTCCGTCCGGCACCCTCTTCAGGAGCGCGGTGGATGTCGACCGGCTCACCGGAGCGCCCCTGGCCAGCCTGGTCACGGCGGGTGGGCTGTGCCTGGCCCTGGTCCTCGGGAACATCCTCGTCACCAGGTGGAGCATCGACGTCGTCGTCGGCCGCGCGCGGCGGCTCCCCCTCACGGGCGTCATCGCGTGGGCGCTGGTCCTGACGGCCTTCGTCGCCCTGACCCTGACGCTCCCCCTGCCCGCGATGGGCATGACGGTCGCGGCAGCGATCGGTTCGGCCGCCGCGAGCCTCGCCCCCGTCCTGCACTCCCGCAGGGTGCTGCTGCTCAACGCGGTGGTGCTGGTGCTGACCGCCGCGCTCGTGGGAGTCGCCGACATCGCGCTCCTGCTGGTCGCGGCGGTCATGGTCAGCGCCGCCCTGTGGCTGTGCTGGTCCAGCGCGTGGATGCTGCGGGTGCTGCTCGAACTCCAGTCCGCGCACGAGGACCGCGCCGCGCTCGCCCTGGCCAACGAACGCCTGCGCATCTCCCGGGACCTGCACGACGTGTTCGGCCGCACCCTGGCCGCCATCGCGGTCAAGAGCTCGCTGGCCTCCGAACTCGTCCAGCGCGGCCACGGTGAACGGGCCGCGACGGAGATCTCCGCGATCCGCGGGCTGGCCGAGGAGGCGGGCACCGAGGTCCGCCGCGTCGTCCGCGGTGAGCTGCGCACGACCTGGGAGGACGAGGTGTCGGGCGCCCGTTCGCTGCTCAGGTCCGCGGGCATCCGCTGCACGGTGACCGGCGACCCCGTCCCCCAGCGGTGCGCGGAGCCCCTGGCGTGGGTCGTGCGCGAGGGCGTCACCAACCTGCTGCGCCACGCCTCGGCCACCCAGGTCACCATCGCCACCGCGAACGAGGAGGGGGAAGTGCACCTGACCATCGCCAACGACGGGGCCGGCCCCCCGAGAACCGCGCGGGACGGCGGGGGCACCGGGCTGCGCGCGATGTCCGAGCGCCTGCACGCGCTCGGCGGACGCGTCACGGCGCGCCGTGACGGAGACTGGTTCCTGCTCGACGCCGCGCTCCCGCTTCCGAAGGACGCCCCCAGATGACACGCATCCTCGTCGCCGACGACGAACACCTCATCCGCGACGCCATCGCCGGACTGCTCGACCTGGAGGAGGACTTCGAGGTCGTCGCCCAGGCGGCCTCCGGCGACGAGGCGCTGGCCATGGCCCTCAAGCTCCGCCCCGACGTGGCCCTGCTCGACCTGCAGCTGCCCGGCCCCGACGGCATCGAGATCGCCCGCAGGCTCGCCGCCGAGCTGCCCGGGTGCCGGTGCGTCATCGTCACCTCCCACGGCCGCCCCGGCTACCTGAAGTCGGCGCTCGCGGCGGGTGTGAGCGGCTTCCTGCCCAAGACCGTGTCCTCGCGCACCTTCGCCGAGGTCGTGCGCAAGGTCGCGGCCGGAGGACGCTACGTCGATCCCGAACTCGCGGCCGAGGCGATCAGCGCGGGCGACTCCCCGCTCAGCCCGCGCGAGGCCGACGTGCTGGCCCTGTCCCGCGACGGCGCGCCCGTGGAGGAGATCGCCCGGCGCGTCTCGCTCTCCCGGGGGACGGTGCGCAACTACCTCGCGGCCGCCGTCGCCAAGCTCGACGCCGCCAACCGGCACGAGGCCGCGCACATCGCCGCCGAACACGGCTGGATCTGAACAGGGCCGGGGCCGTTCACCGCTGCCCTCCCGGGACGCGGCAACGGTCCTGAGGCCGGGACCGGGGCCGGAACCGCCGCGAGCCGTGTCCGGGACCCTGCGGGGGCGGAACCCGGCGCCCGCCGACCCGGCGGCGCCCTCCGCGCCCGCTAACCGCGGGCCGCGGCCAGCAGGACGTCCACCAGCCGGTCGGCGGCGTCGGGACGCCCGTGCTCGCGGGCCCGCTCCGCGATCTGCGCGCGCCGCCGCGGATCGGCCAGCAGCGGCTCCACCGCCGCCTGGAGCCCCTGGGCGTCGACCCGGTCCAACAGGGCCACCGCCGCGCCCGACTCCTGGAGGTGGCGGGCGTTGTGGCGCTGCTCGTCGCCCGCCGACGAGGCCAGCGGAACGAACACGGCGGCCTTGCCCAGCGCGGTCAGCTCCGCGATCGTCCCCGCGCCGCTGCGGGAGACCACCACGTCGGCCAGCGCCAGCACGTCGGGGAGTTCGGGGCCGACGAAGTCGGTCAGGTGGTACCGCTCGGCGAGGCCGGGCGGGAGCTGCGCCGAGCTGCGGCGGCCCTCCTCCAGGTTCGCCGGTCCGCACTGGTGCACGACGTTGGCGCGCGCGAGCAGCCAGGGCAGGATGTCGCGGATCATGCCGTTGATCTGCACGGCGCCCTGCGCCCCGCCCGTGACGTAGACGGTGGGCAGCGAGGAGTCGTAGCCGGTGAACCCGAGTTCCTTGGGCGCCCGGTCGGCCTGCCCGGTGAGCACCTCGGGGCGCACCGGGTTGCCGGTGATGACCGCGTTGTCGCGCGCGGAGTCGGGCAGCAGTTCGGTCGTGGACGGGGAGGACACCGCCACACGGGCCGCGACGCGGGCGAGGACCTTGTTGGCCAGGCCCAGCCGGACCGTCTGCTCGTGCACCACCAGGGGACGGCGGCACATCTTCGCGGCCAGGCCCACGGGCACGGCCACGTAGCCGCCGGTGGCCAGCACCACGTCGGGAGCGAAGTCCGAGACCAGCGCGCGGGCCTGCGCGACGCCCCGGGGGACGTTGCTCATGTCCTTGATGTTGGCCCGGGAGGCGAGTTTGAGGGGGTTCTTCGAGCGCCGGATCTTGCCGGTCGCGACCGACTCGAAGGCGATCCCGTTGGCGGCGGCGACCCGGGACTCCAGGCTGTCCGCCGTGCCCACCCACAGCACGCTCAGGGCGACCCCGGCCGCCGCCAGCCGGTCGCGCAGGGCGCGGACGGCGGTGAGGGCCGGATAGGTGTGTCCGCCTGTTCCTCCTCCGGTCACGATCAGGCGCATGTCCCGTGCAGGGGGGTTGCCGCTGTTCACCAGTTCCTCCCGGAGGATGCCCCGGAGCGGGGCCGCAAGAAGCTACCGACAAAGAAAAGGGCCACACGGAGCGGCGCGGCGCTCGTCCTGTGCCCAACAGCACCGTAGCCGCCGCCGGACCCGCCCCGGTACACCCCCCGCTCCAGTCGGAGTGGGGACTGCCACACCGGCACCCGCGCGGGCGTGCCGGACCGGCGGGGCGCGGCAGCGGTCCGCCCACCGCGCTGTTCTCCGTGCGCGGAAGGGAGGACGGCACCCGTGGGGCGGGGCGACGCTGGAAGGGCGGAGGACGTGTCAGGCCGTGGAATCGGCCCTCCCGGAAACACCGGTGCGGCACGGCCGCGCCGCACGGGAAAGGCGGGACCGGTGAAGCCCGGAGGGTGACCGGTGGTTCGGCGGAGCGTGCGCCGCGGGCACGCGACCGACCGCCCCCGGTTCGCACCACCGCCGCGCACGCGAACTCCGGAAAAGGAGACTCGCGCAGCGGTTCCGCAGCGCACGGCAGACCCCCGGCAGGCCGCTCACCAGCATGCCTTCCGGCGGAAGGGACAGGAACACCCACCGCCATACGGGCACTCAGAAACCACACAAAACACCCCAGACAACATTCGATATCGCCAAAAATTACTTTCACCAGAAAATGCACGTGCATAATATCGAGCACCATTACAAAGGGGGCGAAAGAAGTTTCAACAATCCCAGAAGGGCACACATATACGCGAGAGCGATAAACGGGGGCACTTCCCAACAAGGATCCGCCGGTGAGACTCTGCGTTCTGGGTTCCATCCATCTGAGCAGCGAAGGACGCCAGGTCGCCCCGACCACCGGCAAGGAGCGCGCGCTCCTTGCCGCCCTGGCGCTGACCAGCCCGGCACGGCTGCCCCTGCGGGAGTTGGCCGACCGGCTCTGGAACGGCTCTCCCCCGGAGGGCTACCGCAGCACACTGCACACCTACGTCACCCGTCTGCGGGGAAAGTTGGAGTCGGCGGGGCTGGACCGCACCGTCCTCACCCACACCGCCGAGGGCTACCTGCTGCGCCTGCCCGCACAGGCGCTGGACTGGGAGCGCTTCCGGGGCCTGCGCTCACGCGCCCGCGCCCTGCACCAGGCGGGCCGGTCAGCCGAGGCGCGCACGGCCCTGGAGGAGGCGCTGGCGCTGTGGAAGGGACCGCCCCTGGCGGGCGTGGGCGGGCGCTGGGTCGAGCAGTTGCGTGTGGCCATGGAACGCTCCCACCAGGACGCACTGGCGGTGTGGGCATCGCTGGCCATGGCCGAGGGCGACCACGCGGAGGCGGTGGAGGTCCTGGGTTCGGCACTGGTCTCCTACCCCGTCAACGAGTCCCTGCACGGCCACCTCCTGCACGGGCTGCACGCCCTGGGCCGGACCGCCGACGCCCTCGCGGCCTACCAGCGGCTGCGGGAGCGGCTGTCGGATGAGCTGGGCGTGGACCCCTCCCCTGCGCTGCGGCGTCGGTTCGAACTGCTGCTGCGGGCCACCGCCGGTCCGGCGGGGGGTAGTGGGTCGGACGGGAACGGCGGGTCGGACGGGGACTGTGGGCCACAGGCCCCACCGCCCGCGACCGGGAGGACGCGCACGATCGTGGACAACCTGGCGCGCGATCCCCGGCACTTCCGGGGACGCACCGCGCAGACGCGCCTGCTCTGCTCGCGGCTTCGGGAGACGGAGTACGGGTTCGCGCACCTGTGGGTCGTCTGCGGGATGGCGGGGGTGGGCAAGAGCCAGTTGAGCCTGCACGTGGCCCACCGCGTCAAGGACCTCTACCCCGACGCGCGGCTGTCGGTGGACCTGCGCGGGCATGACGAGCGGGCCGCTCCGCTGAGCGCGGAGGAGGCGCTCACCGAACTCATGCGCCTGCTGCGCGTGCCGGTGCCGCCCACCGTGCTGAGTCTGGCCGAACGCGTCGCGCTGTGGCGCGAGCACACGCGTTCGATGCGCCTGCTGCTCCTTCTGGAGGACGCAGCCAGCGCCGAACAGGTCCTTCCCCTGCTCCCCAGCGGAACCCGGTGCGCCGTCGTGGTCACCAGCCGCTTCTTCCTCCCTGAAGTGGAGGGCGCCGACCACCTGCCGCTCGGACTCCCCTCCGACGACGAGTGCGCCGAGATGTTCACCGCCGCCCTCGACCGGCCGTGGGGCGAGGAGGAGGCCGACACCCTCGCCGAGATCATCGAACGGTGCGACAGGCTGCCGATAGCCGTCGGGCTGGTGGCGAACCTGGCCCAGTTCCATCCGTCGTGGTCGCCGCACGACCTGCTGCACCGGCTGCCCTCGCCCTCCCACCCGGGGTTGAACGCCTTCCGGGTGGGGGGTCGGGACCTCTCACGCATCTTCGACGTGTCCGTGGACGCCATGGACCCGAGGGCCCGTGACGCCTTCCTCCTGCTGGGTCTGCACCCCACCCGCGGTATGGACGGGCGGGTGGCGGCGGCGCTGGTCGGCCCCGACGAGCACGCTTCACGGCAGGCCCTCGTGGACCTGGTGAGCGCCCATCTGCTGAACGAGCCCGAACCCGACCGCTTCGAGATGCACGCGCTTCTCCAGGTCCACGCCCGCCACCGCGCGCGCGACGGCCTGTCGCCGGAGCGGGCCCAGGCGGCCAGGCGGAGGATGCACGCGGCCTACCTGTCGCTGACGGGCCGGGCCGACCACGCCCTGCACCCGCACCGGCCCGGACGCGATGACCACGAGCCGTCCCCGACCGGGGAACCGTGGCCGGAGGACAGGGCCATGGCGTGGTTCCGGCGCGAACTGGCGACCGTGCTCACCGTGGTGGCGGAGGCGGACCGGCACGGCGCGGACCGTACGGCGCTGCGGCTGGCGCGGGTGCTGTGCGACCACATGGACGCGCACGGCCCCTGGTCCGAGGCGGTCGCCCTGCACACCGCCATGGTGGAGTGGGCGGGCGAGCGGGGGGAGGACCGCGAGCGGGCCAGGGCCCACTTCGACCTGGCGCGCGCCCTTCTGCGCGTGGGAGCGCTGGAACGCGCCGGGGAGCACAGTCGTTCGGCCCATGAGCGGTGGTCCGAGGCCGGGGACCCGCTGGGACGGGCGTGGGCCGTGGCCCAGCGGGCGATGATCTCCTACGTCGCCAACGACTACGCCGAAAGCCGGGTCCTCGTCGAACGGGCACTGGAGACGTTCGAGGCGCGCGGACACCGCCCCGGCATAGTGTTCTGCCTGCGTGTGCGCGGACTGTGCCACTTCGCGGTGAGCGCGTCCCACGAGGCGATCACGGACTTCAGTGACGCGGCGACCCTGCTGGAACACTCACAGGACCAGCAGTTGCTCATGGAGACGCAACTGAACCTGGCGGGCGCACTCCAACAACTGGGGTACCACCACCAGTCCTGGACTCTGTGCGAGAAGGTCCTGGTGATCGCCCGTAGACGCGGTGATAAGCGCAGAGCCGCGGTCGCCCTGACGAACATGGGCGAGGTGTCACTACATCGGGGGCAGCCGAAGCGAGCGGCATCATGTCTGCGTGAAGCGTTGGAGATTCTCGAACCCTTCGGAGACCCCCGGGCCAAGAGCACGATTCTGACGAATCTGGGCGCAGCACACGCCGAAGCCGACCAACCAGACCAAGCTCGCCTTTGCTTCCACCGCAGCCTGGCAGCACATGGGTTCGTCACGCCCACGGTGAAGACTGAGGCGCTGCTCGGCCTTGCCCGGATCGAGGAAAAAGCCGGACGTCACACCGATGCCGGGACCTATCTGCGGCAGGCTTCCTCGACAGCACAGCAGCACGGTCTGCGCAGGGAGCACGCAGAGGCTCTACTCGCTCTGGGCCAGCATCTCGGCGCCCAAAGCAAGGCGAGTGAGGCGTGTACATACCTGCGCCAGGCGGCAGAGATATTCGAGGTGCTTCAGGCGCCGGAGGCCCAGATCGCTCGATCGTTGCTCGACACCCTGACAGCCAGGTAACGGACCGGCCTTTCCTGACACGCACGCCTGCCGTTATCGATAGCATTTGGCATGCTCGGCACCTGCCCGGTGAGTGTTCACCGTTCTGCGTGCTTATAGCACGGTAAGTGGCGGGACGTCCAGTGCCCCTGGAACGTCCCGCCCTTCACTGCATCACCAGAGTGGACCCCTAGCAGCGCTGTCTAGACGACGCAAGAGTCACAAAGGAAGTATGCAATGAAGTCTCTTATTGTACTCGCATTTTCGGTTTTCCTGGCGGGAGCCTGGCTGGTGATTTGGAGCACTCCCCTTATCCCCGCAGCGACATCCGCCTAACCCCCTAGGCGCATTCGACGAGGGGCCCGCCGCTCACAGCGACGGGCCCCTCGTAGTGCACCAAACCGTGTCCCCACTGGCCATGACCTCGCATTCTTGCATAAGCGCACGCATTAGCACGTGCACATGCAAGACACAAACTCCGACCAGAACCCCCCAGAACGATCAACAAGTTGCCCTCCAAAGAAATAAATTCAACACTGGTTGGAGAGGACTGAAACCCGGCTCACCAGGAGCCCCTTACACACCATTTGTCACAGGTGTTTTAGGAGACCACGTGGACTCCCCCGGTCACACCTCCCCGCCCGCCGACCCAAGCACCCGGACCAACACCGTGCGCGGCGACATCAGCGGAACCGCCGTCCAGGTCGGCTCGCTCCACGGGGACGTGAACCTGCACCTGGCGCCCGCGGCCGACCGCGTCCCCCGCCAACTCCCCGCCGCGCCCGCCGTCTTCGTGGACCGGCCCCGCCCGATGCAGGCGCTGGAGGCGGCCGTGTCGCACGCCCACGCCCGGGGCCGCCACGCGCTGGTGGTGATCACGGGGTCGGCGGGGGTGGGCAAGTCCGCCCTGGCGGCGGAGTTCCTGCGCGCGCACCCGGAACTGGGCGGCGGCGGGCAGCTGTTCGTGGACCTGCACGGCTTCTCCCCCGGGCCGCCCGCCGACCCCCACGACGTGCTGGACGTGCTGCTCCGCGCCGTGGGCGTGCAGATCGGGACGGCACCGGCGGACCTCGCCACACGCGCGGCCTGGTGGAGGTCGGCCACCGCGCACGCGCCCGTAGCGCTGCTGTTGGACAACGCCCTGTCCGCGGCCCAGGTCCGCACCCTGCTGCCCGGGGGAGACCGCGGCACGGTCGTGGTCACCACGCGCCTGCGGCTGGCCGGACTGCGCCTGGACGGCGGGCAGTTCGTCGACCTGCCGCCGATGACGGGGGCCGAGGGCGTGGCCCTGCTCTCCGAGCTCAGCGGCCGCTCCCCCGCCGGAGAGGCCGACCGGGAGGCCATGCACGGCGTCGTCTCCCTGTGTTCGGCGCTGCCGGTGGCCGTGTGCACGGTCGCCGTCGACCACGGCACCCGCAGCCGGACCTGGCGGGACACCGAGCGGCGCCTGCGCTCCGCTCCCCGTCGGCTCGACCACCTGGACGCCGCGAGCAGGGAAATGGGTATGGACGTGTCCGTGCGCAACGCCTTCGATCTGTCCTACGCCTCCCTGTCGGACTTTCCCGCCCTGCTCTACCGGCGTCTGGCCTGGCACCCGGGCCCCGACGTCACCGGTGAGCTGGCCGCCCGCCTCACCGGCCGCCCGGTGGCCGAGTGCGAGGCGGGGCTGGCCGCCCTGACCCGCCACCACCTGCTGACCGAGCACAGCTCCGAACGCTTCGCCTTCCACGATCTGCTGCGCCTGCACGCCGCGGAGAAGGCCGAGGCCGAGGAGGAGTCCGGCGCCCGCCGCCGGTCGCTGACGCGGCTGGTGTCCGGGTACGCCGACCTGGCGGTGTCGGCCGACGCCGTGCTGCGGCCCTACGCGGGCAACCGGGCGGTGCCGGGCTCCCCCTTCACCGACGCCGCGCAGGCCACGGCCTGGCTCGACCGGGAGCGCGACAACCTCGCCGCCCTGGCCGAACTGGCGCCGGAGCTGGGAGCGCACGAGCACGTGTCGCGCCTGCTGGACGGCCTGTGGTCGCTGTTCCTGCACCACGGCCGGGCGCGGTTGTGGCTGCGTGCCGCCGCGCCCGTGCTCGGGGAGCCCTCGGCCGGACTGGAGGAGACGACGGTCGCGCGGCTGCTGAACAACCGCGCGCTCGTGCACAGCCACCTCTCCCGTGTCGAGGAGGCGATGGCCGACCTGGACGCCGCCGAACGGGTCTGGCGGCGCCACGGGGATCTGGAACGCCTGGCCCAGACCCAGCAGCGCCGGGGCACCGTGGCCTTCCAGAACAACCTCCCCGGACAGGCCGCCGACCACCTCGCCCGGGCGGTGGCGACGGACGAGCGGACCGGGGTCGCCCACAACCTGGCCATCAGCCTGTTCATGCTCGGCCGGGCCCGCCACGCCCTCGGGGAGCTCGACCCGGCCCGTCTGGCCCTGGAGCGCGCGCTCCCCCTCCTGGACGGGGACGCCTACAACCAGGCCCGGACCCGGATCGTCCTGGGCACCGTCCTCGCCGCCATGGGGGAGTTCGCCTCCGCCTCGGAGGAACTGGAGCGGGCGCTGGAGGTGATGCGCGAGCGCGGTTCGGCCTCCGGCCAGGTCAAGGCCCTGGAGGCGATCGGGGAACTCGCCGAACGCCGAGGGGAGCCCGGCCGGGCCCGCGAGGCCTACGAGGGGGCGGTGGAGCTGCTGCCGCCCACGGACCCGGCCAGACTGCGTGTGGAGGGACGCCTGGAGGCGTTGGGATGACCCCGTCACCGCGCACGTACACCTCGTGGACGTGCGGCCGTCCCGGGACCGGGGCGCGTTCCGGAGCGGGGCCGCCGTCCGCGCCGGTCCCGGGCCGTGGGGGGACGGTCGGGTTCCGCGCGGGTCTGAGCACGGTGTCGGGCAGCGCCGTCAGGTCGCGACCGCCGACCAGCCACGCGTACACCAGGACCGCGGCCGCGGCCGTCCCCCACGGGTGCGCGCCGTGCTCGGCGCGACCGGCGCGGGCGAGCGGCGTGACCAGGACGAGCCCCCACGGGGTGGTCAGGACGCCCCGGCCGTCGGGGCCGTGCACGGCGGCCACAAGGCAGCCCGGGTGGGCGCGCAGCAGGGCGCGCCCCGCCTCCTCCGGCGAGGGGTCCGCGTGCCCGCAGCGGCACAGGAGGACGTCGGCGATGTCCGGCCGGTCGGCCGGGCGGCACGGGTCCGCGACGAGGGGTGTGTCCGGTCCGGCGGGGAGGTTCTCCCAGGACGGGTCGGGGGCGCCCGGCACCACGAGGACGCGCTCCCGGGACGGGTCGGGAGCTCCCGTCCCCGGGGGAAGGCGCTCCGGGTACGGGTCGGGAGCCCCCGTTTCCTCGGGAAGGCGCTCCGGGAACGGGGCGGGAGCCGCCATACCCGGGGGAAGGCGCCCCCGGGACGGGTCTGCGGTGAAGGCGTGCTCCCCGGGCTCGGCGGCGGCCTTCCGCCCGCCCCCTGCCGGGGAGGCCTCCGGGGTCACGCCGCCCACCCGCGCATGTCCCAGCCCAGCGGACGCAGCGGGCGCGCGGCGGGCAGGATGTCGGGTTCGTCCAGCCCCAGGACCTCGTAGAGCACCGTGCGCGTGCGCTGGGCGAAGCGGCCGGGGTGGGAGGTGATCCGCGCGGCCACGGCGCGCAGCGCCTCCCGCTCGGCCGCCCCCACGGAGCTCAGGGCGCGGCCCACGAGCGGTGCCTCACCGCGCACGGCCGGAAGGGTGCGCAGGACCTGCCCCATGGGCGAGGCCGTGTCCACGTCCGCCCGCCCGTCGTCGGCCACCAGCACCGGCCGTCCGGTCAGGGTGGCGTAGACGGTGGTGGAGCCGTGGTCCCCCACCACCGCGTCGGCGGCGGCCAGGGCGCTGGCCCATTCGGCGTCGACCGGCACCACCTCCAGCCCCTGGGCGATGAGCGGGCCCAGCCACTGGTGCACCTGCCAGTCGCCGTGGGCGGCCCACACGTTCGGGTGCACGAGCAGACCGACCCGGCAGGACGCGGAGACCGCCTCCACGACCAGGCGTTCGAGGAGGGGCCGCCGCGACCCCAGCAGCGACGAGCGCCCCCAGGTGGAGGCGGCCACCACCCACGCGTCGTCGGGGCCCAGGCCGAGCTGGGACCGGCACCACGGGCGCCGCTCCAGGGAGGCCAGGATCCGGTCCGCGGCGGCGTCCCCCACGACACGGGCGCCGCCGACCGCCTCGGGGCACGCGGAGGCCAGGCGCAGGGCCTCGTCGTCGTGGGCGAGCGCGATCCGCTCCGCGATCAGGCGGCCGTCCCGGACCAGGGCTTCGCGTCCCAGGCCGTAGGTGGCGCGGGCGAGCGCGCCCTGTCCGCCCGTATGGGCGGGGGTGAGCTTGTTGAAGCCGACGCCGTGCGCGAACAGCACCACGGGCGCGTGGACCCGGTCCAGGACGCGGCTGGCGCTGGCCGCCAGGGCCAGGTCGAAGCGGGTGTTGACCGCCTGCTGCCAGGGCACCGCCACGACCCCGGCCCGCGCCAGCCAGGCGGGGAGCCCGGCCCCGAACACCTGGTCGGGCGCGGCCGTGAAGACCACCTGCACGCGCGGGTCGGAGGCCACGGTCGCCACCGGGTCCATCAGCCGCTGCGCGTCGGCGACCGTGCACGCCACGGCCAGAACGCGGCGGCACCCGCCCCAGGTGGTCCACCGCCCCGCGTCCATCCCGATCGGCGCGCGGGCCCATTCCGAGTTCCCCATCGAAGCTCCCTCCCAGCTGGTTCCGCACGGGTGCGGCCGTCACCGTGAGGATGGGAGGGCGGACTCGACACACCGCTGGACGGCGCGCTGGACGGCCTCGGACGCGGTACTGGACCGCGGGCGCGACCGGGGTCACTCCCGCTGGTGCCTCCCGCTGAGGTGGTTCTGCGCCAGCACCACCACGACCAGGAACGCCCCGCTGACCACCTGCTGGTAGGCGGAGGTCAGGCCGCTGACGGCGTTGATGATGTTCTGGATGACGGCGAGCAGCAGCACGCCCGCGAGCGAGCCGGAGACGAACCCGTAGCCCCCGGCGAGCAGGGTTCCGCCGATGACCACGGCGGAGATGGCATCCAGTTCGATCCCGATGCCGAAGATGGTCACGCCCGACCCCAGCCAGAACGCGTTGAGCGTGCCCGCGAGCCCGGCGGTCAGGCCCGACAGCGTGTACACCGCGGTCTTGGTGCGCGCCACCGGCACGCCCATCAGCGCGGCCGCGTCCTCGTTGCCGCCCACGGCGTAGACGTTCTGGCCCGCACGGGTCCGGCGCAGCACCAGTCCGCCGACCGCGAACAGCACGGCCACCAGCAGCACCGGGTAGCCGATCCCGGCGATCCGCCCCTGCACGAGCGGGGTCAGCACCAGCCCGTCGGGCACCAGGTAGGTCCGCGTGCCCTCGGCCGAGACCGCGAGCATCAGCCCCCACGCTCCCAGCATCGTCGCCAGTGTGACGATGAACGGCGCCAGCCGCGCCCGCGCGACCAGCACCCCGTTGAGCAGGCCGATCAGCCCGCACACCGCCAGGGGCAGGGCCAGGGCCGCCGGGGTGCCGAACTGCGCGGCCCAGGCCGCCAGCACACCGGCCAGCGCGAACACGGTGCCCACCGACAGGTCGATGCCGCCGGTGATGATCACGAAGGTCATGCCCAGGGCGATGATCGCCGGGAAGGCCGCGCCGACCGCGATGTGGTTGAGGTTGCCCACGGCCAGGAAGCCGTCCAGGGCCAGGGCGGCTCCCGCGAGCACCACCAGCAGCACCACGAGCGCGCCGTGGCGCTGGGCGAACTCCGCCGCCGCTCCCCCGCCCCGACCGACGGCACCGCCCCGGCCACCGGCCCCGGTCCGACCGCCCGTGGGCCCGGGGCGCCGCGTACGCCGCGCGGCCGGGCGCACCGCTCCCCCGCCCAGGCCCGCACCCGTGCCGTCGCCCGCGGACCTCGGGTCCGCGTCGGTGCCGTGCACACCCGTGCCGTTCGCGGTCGTCACTTCCTCCCCCTCTCCCGGGCCACGTACACGGCCGCGATGATCACCGCCGTCTGCGCGATCTGCGTCCACGAGGGCGGCAGGTCGTGCTTGATCAGCGTCGAGACGAGCAACTGCATCAGCACCGCGCCCGCGACGGTCCCGGCCACGCGCACCCGGCCGCCCGACAGCGGCGTGCCGCCCACGACCACCGCCGTGATGGCGGACAGCTCGATGAGCTGGCCGATGGAGTTGGGGTCGCTCGCCTGCAACCGCGCCGTGGCCAGCACCCCGGCCACGGCCGCGAACAGGCCGCACAGCACGTAGACCGCCAGCAGCGTGCCGCGCACCGGCAGACCCGACAGCTCGCTCGCCCGCCGGTTGCCGCCGACGGCCACGATGCGGCGGCCGAACGCGGTGCGCCGCACCGTGAAGGCGACCGCCGCCACCAGCACGGCCGCGACCCACACCAGGTAGGGCACGCCCAGGAGGTCGCCGGAGCCCAGCGCGCGGATGCCGGGGTTGCGGATACCTTCCAGCTGCGGCAGCAGCACCAGCGACAACCCCCGAGCGCCGATCATCAGCGCCAGTGTCGCGACGATGGCCTGCACCCCGGCCAAGGCGACCAGCGCGCCGTTGACCGCGCCGACGGCCGCGCCCGCCACCAGTGCCGCGAGGACGGCCGCCACCGGGCCGTAGCCCAGGTACAACGAGATCACCGCCGCCGCTACGGCCATCACCGAGCCCACCGACAGGTCGATGCCGCCGGTGGCGATGACCAGCGCCATCCCCAGCGCGATGATCAGCACCGGCGTGACCTGCACGGCCTGGGTGCGGAAGTTCTCCACCGACAGGAAGTGCGGGGTGAAGGCGATGTTGAACAGCACGACGGCGGCCACACCCGCGTAGACGCCGTACTCCTGGAGCCACGCGATGACGCGGGTGCGGTCGGGGAGCGCGGAACGCGCGTCGAGGGTGGTCATGGCCCCTCCCTCCCGACCGGGCCGCCCTGTTCCGCCGCGGCGGCGTCCCCGGGCGCGCCCGGGGCTCCTCCGTCCACCGGGTCCGGGGCCCGCCCACCCGACGGGTCCCGTGCGCCGGGCTCCGGCTGTCCGGTTCCGTGGGCCTCCTGTTGCCCTCCCGTCTCCCCGGCCTCCGCGATGGCGGCCATGAGGGCGCCCTCGCTGACCTGGTCGCCGGTCAGCTCGCCGACCACGGCGCCGTCCCTGAGCACCACCACGCGGTCGGCCCCCTCGATCAGCTCCTCCAGGTCCGAGGAGATGAGCATGACGCCCAGGCCCTCGGCGGCCAGTTCGTCCACGAGCCGCTGCACCTCGGCCTTGGCGCCGACGTCGATGCCGCGCGTGGGCTCGTCCAGCAGCAGCACCCTGGGGTTGAGCGCGAGCCAGCGCGCCAGCAGCACCTTCTGCTGGTTGCCGCCCGAGAGCTCGGCCACCTTCTGCCGGGTTCCGGCCGACCTGATGCGCAGCCGCTCGACGAAGACGTCCACGACGCGGTCGACGCGCCGCTCCGACACCAGACCGAACCGGGTCAGGCGCGGCATCACGGCCAACGCGATGTTCTCGCGCACCGACAGTTCGGGAATGATGCCCTCGCCCTTGCGGTCCTCGGGCAGCATGCTGACACCGGCCCGGACCGCCGCGGCCGCCGAGCGCCGTCGCAGCGGCACCCCGGCCACGGTGACGCGCCCGGTGTGCAGCGGCAGCGTCCCGGCGATGGCGCGCGCGGTCTCGGTGCGACCCGAGCCGAGCAGCCCGCCCAGCCCCAGCACCTCGCCGGGGTGGATGCTGAGCGACACGTCGTGCAGGTGCCTCCGGTCGCCGAGGCCCTCGGCGACCAGCACCGGTTCCCGGGCCCGTTCCCCGCGCCCGCCCGCGGATGTGGTGGCGCCCTGCCTGCGCTGGCCCTGCTCCATCTCGCGACCCAGCATCAACGAGACCAGCCGCAGCCGTTCCAGACCGGCCATGGGGCCGGTGTGCACCACGCGGCCGTCGCGCAGCACGGTCACCCGGTCGCAGACGCGGTACAGCTCGTCGAGCCGGTGGCTGACGTAGACGAGGGTGATGCCGCGTTCGCGCAGGCGGTCGATGACCGAGAACAGCGTCTCGACCTCGCGTGGCTCCAGCGAGGACGTGGGCTCGTCCATGATCACCACCCGCGCGTCGGCCACGACGGCGCGCGCCAGCGCCACCATCTGGCGGGCGCCCATGGACAGCTCCCGCAGAGGGCGTCCGACGTCGACCTCCACCCCGTAGCCGCGCAGGATCCGTTCCGCCTCGCCGTGCATGCGGGTGAAGTCGATCAGCCCGAGGCGGCGCGGTTCGCGGCCCAGGAACAGGTTGCGCGCCACGCTCAGCAGCGGGATGAGGTTGACCTCCTGGTAAATGGTCGAGATCCCGGCCCGCTGCGCGCGCAGCGGGGTCTCGAAGCGCACCGGGCGGCCCCGGTGGCGCACCTCCCCTCCGTCGGGGGCGTGCACGCCGGTGAGCACCTTGATCAGCGTGGACTTGCCCGCGCCGTTCTCCCCGACCAGGGCGTGCACCTCGCCGGGCCACAGGTCGAAGTCGACCCCGTCCAGGGCCAGGACTCCGGGGAAGCGCTTGGTCAGCCCGCGCGTGCGCAGGACCGGCTGCCCCTCCGGGGCGGAGGGGCCGCGCGCCGCGCCGCCCCCGCCCGCGTCCGGGGCGCTAGTAGGCATTGGACAGCTCCGACTCGGCGTTGGACTCGTCGTACTCCCGGTCGGCGATGACCAGCTCGACCGCGACCTCCTGGCCCGAGCCGAAGGCCTGGGCGGCGTCGAAGGCCAGCGGTCCGAAGCGAGGGTTGGACTCGATCACGGCGTGGATCCAGCCGTCGACGATGTTCTGCACCGCCTCCCGGGTGCCGTCGACCGTCACGATCGCGACCTCGCCGGGCTCGCGGCCCGCGCCGCGCAGCGCGGTGACGGCTCCGATGCCCATCTCGTCGTTCTCGGCGTAGATCCCGTCGATGTCGGGCTCGGACTGGATGAGCTGCTCGGTGACCGACTGGCCGCCCTCGCGGGTGAACTCGCCGGTCTGCTCGAAGACGATCTCGATGCCGGGCGCCTCCGCTGCGATGCGCTCGGTGAAGCCCTGGGTCCGCTCGGTCGTGACGTTGTTCCCGGCGGTGCCGAGCAGGATGGCGACCTTGCCCTCGCCGCCCAGGGCCTCGATCATCTGGTCGGCGGCGCGGCGGCCCTGCTCGACGAAGTCCGAGCCGATGAAGGTGACGTAGTCCCGGCAGGGATCGCCGTTGATCTGGCGGTCGATGGTGATGATGGGGATCTGTTCGCGCTGGGCCTCGGCGAGCACCGGCTCCCACCCGTCGGAGTTGAGCGGGGCGATGACGAGCAGCTCCGCGCCCTGGGAGATCAGGCCCTGCACGTCGCTGATCTGCTGGGCGAAGTCGGACTGGGCGTTGGCGGTGAGCAGTTCGACGCCGCGTTCCTCGGCCTCGGCCTCGATGGAGGCCGTCTCGGTGATGCGGAACGGGTTGGACTCGGCCTCGGACTGGGAGAAGCCCACCGTCGTGTCGGCGAGGTCGAACTCCTCGCCGCCGTACTGGCCGACGGTGCAGGTCTCCTCGCTCCCGGCCGCGTCGTCGAGCACCTGTGCCTGGGCGGAGGGGTCGCCGGAGGACTGCGCGGACCCGGCCGCCTCGTCCTCGCCGCGCGCGCAGGAGGTGGCCGCCAGGGTCAGCGCGGCGCAGGTGAGCGCGCTGAGGACCAGTACCGGTCGGCGCGGGGGGTTCGCGGCCCGGTCGAAGGGTTGTGCCGTCATGTGCAGTCTCCACCTGGGAAGGAGCGCTCGCGCGGGTCGCCGTCGAGCGGTGTCGGTCGTGTGGTCACGCGGGGTCGCGCACGGAGGGGGGCGACGGGGCCGTGGGAGCGCGGCCCCGCCGGGTGGCCCGGTGTCGGCGGTGCGCGGGGCGGCGCCGACACCGGCTCCCGGTCGTGGTCGGTGGTCCGTCAGTGGTCGGCAAGCGCTGTGCGCGCCCGGTGTGAGCGCTGTGCGAGCCGGGTGTGCGTGCCGCGGGGCGCCGTGTGGGCGCTCTGTCAGCCGCCGGTCAGCGGCGGGGGCGCGCTCACGGCGCCGCCCAGGGGTCCTCCACCGCCCAGCTGGCGTCCTCGAAGAACAGGTGGGAGGTCTCGTAGGGCTCGGGTCCGCCCATTCCGGCCAGCCACAGCTCGGAGTCGTGGTGGCGCAGGTACTGGTCGGGGAAGTTGTAGGAGCGCAGCGACACCCCGGTGCCGGACAGCCCGGGAACGGCGCACCAGGTGGCGTCCCGACGGAACAGCTCCGAGCCGTCGGGGGCCTCGCGGTACACGCGGGACTCGCGGTGGCGCAGGTACTCGCCGGGATGGTTGCGCGACTCCAGCGAGTAGCAGGCGTCGTCGGCCAGACCCGCGACGATCCGCCAGGTGGCGTCCTGTTTGAGCAGGTCGGAGCTGTCTCCGTCGACGGGCTCGGTGAAGCCCAGCGCGTCCCGGTGGCGGACGTAGCGGTCGGTGTGGCCGGGGGTGGTGACCCGCAGCGACCGGTACTCGTCCTCGGGCAGGTCGGCCGTGCCGCCGATCGGGCGGCCCGCGATCAGGTCCTCGTGCGCGGCCCTGACCTGGTCCGCGTCGACCTTCAGCTCCTGGCGGTCGTAGGTCCACAGGCCGTTCAGCTCGTTCTCGACGTCGGTGATCTCGGTGTAGATGGAGGCCGAGAGCCCGTTGGTGCGCTCCAACCGCTGCACGCCCGCCATCAGGCCGACGTAGCGGTGGGTCAGTGCCTCCCTGTCGGAGACCATCGCGTAGCCGAAGCCGTCGCCGGGGCTCCACTCGTGGCCCTGGACCCGCAGGCCCAGACCGCCGAACTCGCCGAGCACCGAGATCCGCTCGTCGGTGGCCGGGGTCGGATCGCCGGGCCCCACGTAGATGTGGGAGTCGATGACGTCGCCGTTGCCGGTGTCGTACCAGCCCGATGCGCCGGTGACCAGCCGCGAGGGGTCTATGGCGGCGACCTCGTCGGCGATGCGGGCCCCGTCGTACTGGCCCCAGCCCTCGTTGAAGGGGATCCACTGGGTGATGGAGGGGAAGCTGCGGTGCTGGTCGACCATCTCGCGCAGTTCGGTCTCGAACTGCTCCTGCGCGGCCTGGTCCGGGGCGTGCGCCATGGAGGGCATGTCCTGCCAGACGATCAGGCCCATGCGGTCGGCCCAGTGGTACCAGCGGTCGGGTTCGACCTTGACGTGCTTGCGGATGGTGTTGTACCCGAGGTCCAGGTGCGCCTGGATGTCGAACCTCAGCGCCTCGTCGGTGGGGGCGGTGGAGACGCCGTCGGGCCAGTAGCCCTGGTCGAGGGTGCCCACCTGGAAGACGTACTCGCCGTTGAGCACGGGGCGCAGCACCCCGTCGACCTCCTCGGTGCCGATGGAGCGCATGCCCGTGTAGCTCTCCACGCGGTCGTGCACCCGCCCGCCGCGCTCCAGGGTGACCTCCACGTCGTAGAGGAAGGGGTCGTCGGGTGACCACGGCCGGGGGTCGGGGACGGGGACGGCGATCCCGGTCCCGGGCGCGCCGGTGGCGGTGCCGACCACGGTGTCGCCGTCCAGGACGGTGACCCTGGCGGTGGCCCCCCGGGCGCGTTCGGCGTGCACGACGGCGTCGAGCGTCTCGCCGGGCAGGTCCGGGGTGAGGTCGACCCGGGTGGTGTGCGCGGGCGCGACCGGTTCCAGCCAGACGGTCTGCCAGATGCCGGTGTAGGAGGTGTAGAAGATGCCGCCGGGCTCGTCGCGCTGCTTGCCGACGGGCTGGCCGCCGCCGTCGGTGGGGTCGTGCACGCCCACGACGACCTCGTTGCCGCCCTCGCGCAGGGCGTCGGTGACGTCGAGGGAGAAGCGGTCGTAGCCGCCGGAGTGGTCCCCGACCTCGGTGCCGTTGACCCAGACCCGGGCCCGCCAGTCGACGGCGTCGAAGTTGAGGACGACCCGGCGCCCGTCCCAGGAGTCGGGGACGGTGAAGGTGCGGCGGTACCACATGTGGTCGTGGTCCTCGGCGATGCCCGAGAGCGCGGACTCCACGGGGTAGGGGACGAGGATCCGGCGGTCCAGCGTCCGGCCGAAGGGCGGGGCCTCGCCCTCCCGGGCGGGGGCCCACTCCCACAGTCCGTTGAGGTTGAGCCAGTCCTCGCGCACCATCTGCGGGCGCGGGTACTCGGGCAGGGCGTTGTCCGGGGAGACCTCGTCGGTCCAGGGAGTGGTCATCGGCGGCTCGACGGGCGCCCAGTCGTCGGCCGCCGCGGGACCCACGGCGGTGAAGGGCAGGAACAGGAGCGAGGCCAGGGCCGCCCGGAGGAGCGCGGCGGCGCGGGGGCGACC
This sequence comes from Nocardiopsis camelliae, assembly GCF_028993595.1. Lineage (GTDB taxonomy): Bacteria > Actinomycetota > Actinomycetes > Streptosporangiales > Streptosporangiaceae > Nocardiopsis > Nocardiopsis dassonvillei. The sequence goes on along the minus strand of NZ_CP118614.1, from coordinate 3,024,734 downwards.
GGGGCGGCCGTGTGCGGCGGGGCGGTCGGCGGAGGGGGTGGGGGGAGTCGGTCCGGCGGGGGGTTCGGAGGAGCGGCGTCTCATGGGGGCCTCCGGAGGGGGGAGATCCGATCCGCACGCGGCCACGGGACGTGGCGGCCCGGGGAAAGAGGCCGTGTGCGGCGTTATCGCGTCTTTTACAACGTGAGAAAACCGGTTTCCCCATGATGAGAGCACAGTCACATCGGCCTGTCCAGACCCGGAAAGCCATCTGGAAAAACCCTGTCCAGAAAGGCTCTGGAGCGCACGAACGGGAGATCTCCTGGGCAGGAGCGTTGCACGGGGAGCCGTCCCGTGCTGTATAACGATAGAAAAATCGCCGGAAAACGCACGGGTTCACGTGTGCACCATGTGCGGAGGAGGCGCTGTGGCCATCAGCCTGAAGGACGTCGCGGAGCGCGCGGGCGTCTCGGTCAAGACGGTGTCCAACGTGGTCAACGGCTACCGCCACGTCACACCCGCCACCCGTCAGCGCGTGCAGCAGGTCATCGACGAACTCGGCTACCGGCCCAACCTGACCGCGCGCCACCTGCGCAAGGGCCGCACCGGCATCATCGCGCTGGCCCTGCCCGAGCTGGGCAACCCCTACTTCGCCGAACTCGCCGACGCCGTGATCAACTACGCCGCCGGGCTCGACCGCATCGTGCTGCTCGACCACACCTACGGCCGCAGGGACCAGGAGGTGCTGTTCGCCCAGGGCTTCCGCGCCCGGCTGATCGACGGGCTGATCCTGAGCCCGATCGAGCTGGAGAACGAGGACCTGCTCGCACGCGAGCACGACGCCCCCCTGGTGCTGCTGGGCGAGCGCGAGTACGAAGCTCCCTACGACCACGTCGCCATCGACAACGTGGCCGCCGCCCGCACCGCGACCCGGCACCTGCTCGACCTGGGCCGCCGCCGCATCGCCTTCATCGGCGCCCGCCACGGCCGCTCGCGCCAGCCCGCCCACCTGCGCCTGCGCGGATGGCGCGAGACCGTGACCGCGGCGGGTGCGGCGGCGGACGACGCGCTGGTGGCCACCACCGACGGCTACACCCGCCGGGACGGCGCCCAGGCGATGGCCCGCCTCCTGGACTCGGGGACCGCGCCCGACGCCGTCTTCTGCTACAACGACCTCATCGCGATCGGCGCCATGCGCACGCTCACCGAGCGCGGCCTGCGGGTGCCCGAGGACGTCGCGGTCGTGGGCTTCGACGACATAGAGGACGGCCGCTACTGCACGGCCACCCTCACCACCATCGCGCCGCACAAGCAGGCCATCGCGCGGGCCGCGGTGGACGCGCTGCTGGCCCGGCTGGAGGGCGGCGCGCAGGGCCCGGCCGAGTCGCGGCGCGTGCGCCCGGGGTTCGCGCTGGTGCCCAGGGAGAGTACGCTCGGGCGGCCGTGACGCCGCTACGAGGAGGCCCCGCCATGACCCCTGAGCCCTGGACGGTCGACTTCTGGTTCGACCCGTCCTGCCCGCTGAGCTGGGTCACCGCGCGCTGGCTGCGCGGGGTCGCCCGGGAGCGCCCGGTCACGGTCCGGTGGCGGGTGATGAGCCTGTCGGTGCTCAACGAGGGCCGGGACGAGGACCCCGAGGGCGACACGGAGGGCTACCTGTGGATCCCCGCCCGCGTGTGCGCGGCGGTGCAGAGCGGCCACGGGCACGAGGCGCTCGGCCGGTTCCACGAGGCGCTGTGGACCGGGGAGGACGCCGCGGAGGGCGGGTGGATCAGCGGCCTCGCCGACGCCCTGCGCCGGGCGGGGCTGCCCGAGGACCTGGCCGGGGCCGGCCTCTCCGGGGAGCACGACCCCTTCCTGCGCGCCTCCCACCACGACGCCGTGCGCCGTGTGCATGGTGAGGTCGGAACGCCGATCCTGGCCCTGACCGGCGCCGACGGCGCGTCGCGGGCGGTCTTCGGCCCCGTCGTCGCCGAGCCGCCGGGCCGGGAGGAGTCGCTGCGCCTGTGGGAGGCGGTCGTGCTCCTCACCGGCGTCCCCGGGTTCCGCGAGATCAAGGCCTGAGGCGCGCGGACGCCCGCGCCGACGCGGCGCGGCGGGCCTTGCGCGCGAGGCGTTCGGGAGACTCGGCCGCGTCCCGCACGGCCCCGCTCCGGCGGGAGCGGATTCCGCGAGCGCGGCGTCCACGCGGCGCGGCGGTCCGCTCGGACCACCGGCCCGGGCGGCCCGCCGGTGCGCGGGGGCGGGTCAGGTCCCGATGCCGGTGAGCGCGACCATGACCGGCACGAGCGCGATGATCAGGGCGGCGCCGATGACGTCGAAGCAGATCCCGGAGCGGATCATCCGGGTGATCGGCACGCAGCCCGAGCCGTAGACGATGGCGTTCTGCGGTGTGGAGACGGGCAGCATGAACCCGAAGGAGGCCGCGAACGTCGCCGCGAGCGCGGGCACGAACGGGTCGACCCCCGCCGCCACCGCCAGGGGGATGACGATCGGCACGACAACGGCCGCCGAGGAGGTGTTGCTGGTGGTCTCGGAGATGACGACGGCCAGGACCACGCCGAACGCGGTGATGGCCAGGGCGCTGGTGATCCCCAGCCCGGAGGAGGCCGCCTGGCCGATCGTGGCCGCGAGCCCGGTGGAGGAGAGCAGGGCGCCGAAGATGATGCCGGTGCCGAAGAGCAGGATGGTGCCCCAGTCGATCCGCGCGGCGTCGCTCCAGCTCAGGGTCATCTCGCGCCGCTTCCAGCTGACGGGCAGCACGAAGAGCAGGCAGGCGCCCAGGACCGCGACGATGCCGTCGTTGAGGCGGTCGTCGACCAGCGCGTACAGGGCGGCGTCGGTGCCGGTGAACAGTCCGACCAGGGCCGGGGTGAGCCACAGGACGACGGTGGTGCCGAAGGCGAGCACCGTGTTCCTCTCGGCCCGGCTCATGGGACCCTGGGCGGCGCGCTGCTCGCGGATGTACTCGGTCACGCCCTCGATGCGGCGGATCTCGGGGCGGTTGATCAGCAGCAGCACCACGGCCAGCACGGCGAACATGCCCGCGACCAGGGGCAGGGCCGTCAGGACCCACTGCGTGAACGGGATGCGCTCGCCGGTGGCCTCCTCGATGAGGGCGCGGCCGATGAGGTTGGGCGGGGCCCCGACCGGGGTGAGCAGGCCGCCCACGCTCGCCCCGTAGGCGAGCATCAGCATCAGGGCGGCGCCCACCCGCAGCCGTCTGGGGTCGAAGCCGGGGCGCACGACCCCGCGGTCCTGCATCAGGCGGGCGATGACCGCCAGGATGCCCAGCGCCGTGGGCATGAGCATGGCCACCGTGGCGGTGTTGGAGATGAAGCTGGAGACCACGCAGGTGATGGCGCCGAAGGCCAGGATGATCCGGGTGGTCGAGGAGCCCACGCCGGGCAGGGCGAGCACGAAGAAGGCCAGGCGCCGCGCCACCCCGTGTTTGAGCATGGCCTGCGCGAGGACGAACACGCCGATGAAGGTGAACACGGTCGTGGACCCGAAGGGCGCCAGCACGTCGTCGGGGGGCGCCACGCCCAGCAGGACGATCGCGGCGACCCCGATCAGGCCGCCGATGGGGATGGGCACGCTCTCGCAGATCCACAGGGCGATCACCCCGAGCAGGACCGCGGCGAGCAGTTGCTGCTGCCGGTCCATCCCCAGCGGGAGCAGGGCGAAGACGATCGCGAGCGCGGGTGCCAGGACCCATCCCAGCGTGGCCCGGCCCCGTTCGAACCGCTCCTCGGCGGGCGAGAGCCTCTGCCGTGCCAGGTCCTCCTGGGACCGTCCGCCCAGGAGGGCGGCCTCCACGTCGGTGCGCCCGGCCGGGCCGGGCGGCGGGGAGGCGGGGGGTGGTGCGGGTGTGGTCTCCGATGACATGCGCTCTCCTTCGGTCGGTGCGCAGACCACTCTCAACGTGTGACCGCCATCACGTCCAAGACGTAGTTTCTCTCGGACCCATAGACTGCGCCTATGAATCGGTGGGTGAGCTGACATGGACGCGCGACAGCTGTCCTACTTCCTGGCCATCGTCGACCACGGCGGATTCGGCAGGGCCGCCGAGCACCTGCACATCGCCCAGCCCTCGTTGTCCCAGGCCATCGCGGGTCTGGAGCGGGAGCTGGGCGTGGACCTGTTCCACCGGGTGGGCCGGGGCGTGGTGCTGACCGACACCGGCACCCGCCTGATCGAACCGGCTCGCCAGGTGGTCCGGGACCTGGAGGCGGTGCGCGACACCGCGCGCTCGGCCCGCGGGCTGCGGCGGGGGCGGGTGGACCTGGTCTCGACGCCCTCGCCGGGGATCGAGCCGCTCACGACGCTGATGGCCTCCTTCGCGCGGGAGTACCCGCTGATGACGGTCAACGTGGCGGGGGCCTTCACCCCCGAGGAGGTGGTCCAGCACGTGCGCTCGGGGGCGGCCGAGATCGGGCTGCTGGGCTCGGCGGGCCATCCGCGCACCGCGGACCTGCGGGTGCTGCCGGTGGAGGAGCAGCCCCTGGTGCTGCTGTCCCCGCCCCAGGAGGAGGGCGCCCCGCCGGAGCGGGCCGGGTCAGGGCGGAGCGGCGCCGACCGGAACGCGTCCGACCGGGAGCAGGCCGACCGGAAGGGGACCGCGTCCGATGGCGGCGGGCCTGGCCCGGACCGGATCGACCGCGCGGACCTGGACGGTCTGCGGCTGATCGCCTCCCAGCGCGGCAGCCTCATGCGCCAGATCGTGGACGACATCCTGGCGGGCGGCACCGACGCGCACCTGGCCGCCGAGGTCGACCACCGCACCTCGATCCTGCCCCTGGTGCTGTCCGGGCTCGGCCACGCCGTCATGCCCTCCTCCTGGAAGCCCATCGCCACGCGCATGGGCGCCCGGGTCCGCCTCATCGAACCGGTCTCCCACCTGCGCGTCGTCATCGTCAGCCGCGCCTCACGGATGACGCCCGCCGCGCAGGCCTTCCTCGGCGTCGCCGAGCACTACGCCGGGTCCCGCCCGGAAGCGGGCCCGGAGGGTTCCGCGCAGGCATAGGCGCCGCCTATGGGTCACATCGCCGATGCGTCTTGGACGCGGCCGGGTGCGGCGCGCTTGACTTCCGGGGAACCCGACCGACGGAGGAGACATGACCCAGACCCGCCACTTCCGCATCGCCGCCATCCCCGGTGACGGCGTCGGGAGCGAGGTGGTCGACGCGGGCCGCCAGGTGCTCGACGCCCTGGCCTCGGCCTCGCACGGCACCCTCGGCTTCACCTGGCAGGAGTTCCCGTGGGGCTCGGACTTCTACGCCCGCACCGGCAAGATGATCGACGACGACGGCCCCGAGCGGCTCAGGGAGTTCGACGCGCTCTACTTCGGCGCCGTGGGCTGGCCCACCGTCCCCGACCACGTCAGCCTGTGGGGCCTGCGGCTACGCCTGTGCCAGGGCTTCGACCAGTGGGCCAACGTCCGGCCCGTCCACTTCCTGCCCGGCGTCACCAGCCCCCTGCGCAAGGCCGACACCACCGAACTGGACTGGGTCGTGGTCCGCGAGAACTCCGAGGGCGAGTACGGCGGGTTCGGCGGCCGCAACTTCTCCGCGCGCGGCCGGGGCGGCGAGGTGGCCGTGCAGTCGGCGGTCTTCACCGAGACCGGCTGCGAGCGCATCATCCGCTTCGCCTTCGACCTGGCCCGCACCCGCAGCAGGCGCAAGGTGTCGTCGGTGACCAAGAGCAACGCCCAGCAGTACGGCATGGTGCTGTGGGACGAGGTGTTCTCGCGCGTGGCCGCCGACTACCCCGACGTGGAGACCGAGAGCGTGCTGGTGGACGCCATGTCCGCCAAGTTCGTCCTGCGCCCGGAGGAGCTGTCGGTGGTGGTGGCCTCCAACCTCAACGCCGACATCCTCTCCGACCTCGGCAGCGCCCTGGCCGGGAGCCTGGGCCTGGCCGCCAGCGCCAACCTCAACCCCGAGCGCCGCTACCCCAGCATGTTCGAACCGGTGCACGGGTCGGCCCCCGACATCGCCGGAAGGGGCGTGTGCAACCCGATCGGCGCCATCGGCAGCGCCGCCCTCATGCTGGAGCACTTCGGCCTGGACGAGGAGGCCGCGCGGGTGCAGCGGGCCGTCCGGGCGACGTGCGCCCAGGGCGTGCTGACCGCGGACGTGGGCGGCAGCGCCTCCACCAAGGACGTCACCTCGGCGCTGATCGACAACCTCGCCGACTGAGCGCGGCGCCCGGGAGCGAGGTGGCCCCGCGGCCGGGGCCACCGCGTCACCCTGCCCCGCCGACCCGCGCCCTCCGCCGCCACAGCTCCAGGTCGGCCCCGATCTCCCGGGTCCTGGGGTGGTCGGGCCCCAGGACGCGCAGTTGGTCGGGCAGAAGGGCCTCCAACGCCTCGGCCGCCCGCACGGGATCGCCCGCCTCACCGCGGAAACGGGCCAGGCTGTGGCGGGTGGTGAGGACGTGGGGGTGGTCGGCGCCCAGATACCGGACCTGGTCGGTCAGGAGTGCGCCGAGCCCGTCCAGCGCGCCCGCGTGGTCTCCCCGGACGCCCCGCCAGGCGGCGATCTGACCACGGGTGCTGAGGGTGTCGGGGTGGCCGGGCCCCAGGAGGCGCAGTTGGTCGGGGAGCAGGGCCTCGAAGCCCGCGATGGCGCCGCCGACGTCACCCGCCCTTGCCCGCCACCGGGCGGTCTGGCTGCGGATGACCATGGTGCTCGGGTGGTCGGGGCCCAGCACGCGCCGGTGGTCCCCGATCAGCGACCGGTAGGTCTCGAAGGCGGCCCGGGCGTCCCCCGCCCGACCCTTCGAGGAGGCCAGATGGCCGCGCGCGGCCAGCGCCTCGGGATGGTCGGGGCCCAGGCGGCGCAGCAGGCCCGGCAGAAGGTCCTCCAGCGCCTCGCACGCACCGCGGGGGTCGCCCGCCCGTCCGCGCCACCGCGCCGCCTGGACCCGGGTGACCAGGGTCTGGGAGTGGTCGGCGCCCAGGACCCGCGTCATGTCGTCGGCCAGGTCCCGGAAGCCCCGGGCGGCGTCGGTGGCCTCGCCCGCCATGCCGCGCCACAGGACGAGTTCGTGGCGGGCCGCCAGCGAGTCCGGGTGCCGGGGGCCCAGCCGGAGGTCGGCGGCATCCACCAGCGACTCGGACCGGGCCGTGGCCTGGGAGAGCGCGCCGGAGCGGCCGAAGCTGCTGCCGAGCGCGAACAGCACCCGGTGCGCTCCGTCGTCCCACAGCCACTCGCCGCCGTGTTCGTCCAGCGCGGCGGCGTTGGCGCGCAGCCGCTGTCCCAGGGGGCTGGCGTGCACGTGCACGGGCCAGACCGACAGGAGCGCCTCGGCGGCCGTGTGCACGGTGTCGCGGTCGGCGGCGGTCGCGGGGTGGTCCCGGGTGGCGCGCTGTACGAGGCGGTGCGCGCCCACCACGGCGTCGTTTCCGAACCCCGTGCGGGTGACCAGGTGCAGTCTGGCCAGCGCGGACAGGGCGTCGTCGGCGTCCTGGGCGGTGGGCCGCGGGCCGTCGGGGCGCGCGCGGTGGAGGTGGTCCAGAACGGGTTCCGAGGTCAGGACCGCGGCGGGGACGCCGGTGGGGTCCAGCACGCTGACCAGCCGCATCATCGGCCGCGCCAGCCCTTCGGGGGCCAGGGTGTCGGCGTGCTCGACGGAGACCGCCCAGGTGGTGGCCACCGTCCGGGCCCCGTCGTCGGGCAGGCTCTCCCTCTCCGGGAACACCCCGGCCAGGCTGCGGCGCCGGTCCCGGAGCAGGGCGCGGTAGGAGTCGCAGGTCATGCCGTCCCTGCGGTCGCGGACGTAGGCGGCGGCGTGGGACAGGGCGAGCGGCAAATGGCCCAGTTCGTCGGCCAGGGCCCTCAGCTCCGCTTCGCCGGGGGTCCGGGGCAGGTCGTGGAGCGCGGTGGCCAGGTAGGCGAGGGACTCCGGCGGCGCGTAGGTGCCGACGCCGACGAAGGTGCGGCCCCGACCGGCCAGCGCGGTGTCGGTGCGGCGGGTGGTGACCACGAGGCGGCCCTGGGGTCCCGGGGCGTCGGCGGCGGGGGTGGTGCTGGGCGGCCACAGACCGCTCGCGTGCCGGGGGACGTCGAGGTTGTCCAGCACGACCAGCCAGCGCCGGTCGGTGGTCTGGAGCCAGGCGAGGAACTGCTGGGCCGCCCGTTCGGGGTCCTCGTCCACGTGGCCGGAGGCGACCCGGCGGGCGGCGTCGGCGTAGGTCTGCGTGATGGCGGACCGCTCGGCCGCGGGGGCCCACACCACCAGGTCGATCAGCTCCTTCGCCAGGAGGGCGCGGGCGTGGCGGGCGGCGAGCTGGGTCTTGCCCGCCCCGCCCATCCCCGTCAGGACCAGGCCCGGCACGGCCCCGGGGCGGCCCCGGGCCGCGTGGTCCATCCGACCGGTCAGGTCCCGTTCCTGGAAGTGGTCGGCCTCGTTGGGCAGGACCCCGACGACGATCGGCCAGTCGGGCCCGGCGGTCGGCGCGTGCACGATCTGCGTGTCGATGACCGTGTGGTGCCTCGGCTGGTGCACGGTGAGGACGCGCCCCTGGACCACGGTGCCGCCGCTCACGCCCCCGGTGAGGGTGTTGGCCGCCCCGTCGTCGCTCTCCGGTGCCGTGGGGCGCGGCGCGGACCGCCCCGTCCGGGCGAGCGCGGTCGCGGCGAGTGCCAGCACGGCGGCGGCGCCGACACCGGCGGCGACCCGTGCCCGGAGCGGGTCGGGGCCGCCGGCGAGCCACAGGAGGGCGGCCGCCGCGCACAGGAGCAGGGTCGCCGCGGCACCCGCCCGGACCCACCGCGTACGTGTCATGGCGCCGATTGTGGCGTGGAAACGCCCGCGCCGCCAGGCTTGCCGGTCCCCGCCCAGGTGGCGCCCGGGTCATGGCGTGTGGGCTCGTCGACCACCGCCGCGGGGGACGCGGACGGCGGCCCGGATGTCCGGCGGGGGCGGCCGCGGTGTCCCTCCCTTCGGGTTCGGGCCGGCGGGAACCGGCTCCGGCGCCGCGGGTCCCACCGGTGGTCCGGCCCCGGTGGAGGGCCCGGGCGGGGCGGTGGGATGCTGGGGGCGGTCGGACCAGGGGGGACAGGATGGACGGGGACGAGTTCACGCGGTTCTGGGCGCAGCGGCGGCTGTGCATGCTGGCGTCGCCGCGCCCGGACGGGTCCATCCACCAGGTCCCGGTGGGGGCGACCTACGACGCCGAGGCGCGCCTGGTGCGGGTGATCTCCTCGGGCAGCAGTTACAAGGCGCGCAACCTCGCGGCCCACCCCGGCGCCGGGGTGTCGGTGTCGCAGGTGGAGGGGCGCGCGTGGTGCACGGTGGAGGGCTCCGCGACGGTCTCCGACGACCCCGAGCGGGTGGCGGAGGCGGTGCGCCGCTACGGCGAGCGCTACAAGACGCCGCGGGAGAACCCGGGCCGGGTGGTCATCGAGATCGCCGTCGAGCGGTTCCTGGGCAACGTGCGTCCGGGCTGAGGGGTCCGGCGCTACCAGCGTCGGCGCACCGTGCCCTTGGGCCCGGCCACCAGGCTCGCGGCCGGAACGTCGTCGGCCACGACCGTCCCGGCCGCGACCACGGCGTCGCGGCCGATGCTGACGCCGGGCAGGACCGTCGCACCGGCGCCGATCCACACGTTCTCCGCCACGTCGATGGGCGCGCCGCTGAGGAACCGGCGCCGCTCGCCGGGGTCCACCGGGTGGCCCACCGTGATGAACGTGGCCTTCGGGCCGACCATCACGCCCTCGCCCAGGCGGATGCCCGCGTAGTCGAGGAACGTGCAGCCCTGGTTGACGAAGACGCGCTCGGCCAACTCCAGGCGCAGGCCGTGGTCGGTGTAAAAAGGTGGATAGATCGTCACCCGCGCCGGGAGGGGGCGGCCCAGGATCTGTTCGAACAGCGCCGCCCTCCCCTCCTCGTCGTCGAACGGCAGGACGTTGAGGCGGGAGGTCAGCTCCGTGGCCCGCAGCACCCTCTCGCTCATCGCCCGGAACTCCGCGCCCAGGACGCGTTCACCCCTGGCCTGGAGTTCCGGGTCGTGGATCAGCATGAAGCGGTCGTCGGTCATCGGGTGATTGTGGCGCATCCGCCGACGGGTCGGCGACGGCGGCCGCGGGTGCCCCGCCGGGCGGGGCGCCCGCGGCGGCCCCGCCCGGCCCCGGTCGGCTACCGGTCCGCGAGCGCGTCCGCGAGCTCCCCCAGCTTCAGGGAGTTGGCGCCCTTGACGAGCACCACGTCCCCCGCCCGGAGGTCGTACCGCTCCAGCCACTCCCCGGCCTCGGCCCTGTCCGCGACCACCTGACCGCCGGGCCCGTACTCGCCCGCGAGTGCGTGCGCCTCCGCCCGGCCCACCGCGACCAGCACGTCGATGCCCAGCGACGCGGCGAGCGCGCCCACCCTGCGGTGCTCCCGCTCCGAACTGTCACCGAGTTCGCGCATCTCCCCGAGCAGGGCGATCGTGCGTCCGCCGCTCCCCCGGCCCAGGTGCGCCAGCGCGCGCAGCGCCGCGCTCGTGGAGTCGGTGTTGGCGTTGTAGGCGTCGTTGACCACCGTCACCCCGTCGGAGCGTTCGGTGACGCGCATCCGCCCCTCCGACACCGGCACCGCCGCGGTGAGCGCCCTGCCGATCTGGTCGACGTCCATCCCCGCCGCCCCGGCCACCGCGGCGGCGGCGAGCGCGTTGGGCACCTGGTGCTCCCCCACCACCTGAAGGCGGGCCGGGGCCTGCCCGGCCGGGGTGTGCAGGGTGAACGAGGCCCTGCCCTGCCCGTCGAGGGCGACGTCGGTGGCGTACACGTCGGCGACGCGCTCCACCCCGAAGGTGACCACCTCGGCCTTGGTGCGCGCGGACATCGCGGCCACCCGCGCATCGTCGGCGTTGAGCACGGCCACGCCGCCCTCGGCCGCGGAGGGCAGCGCCTCGACCAGTTCGCCCTTGGCCCTCGCGGTCATGTCCGGGCCGCCGAACTCCCCGGCGTGCGCGGTGCCGACGTTGAGCACGGCCCCGATCCGGGGCGGGGTGATGCCGGTGAGGTAGGCGATGTGCCCCTGGCCGCGAGCGCCCATCTCCACCACCAGGTGGCGGGTGTCGGCGGTGGCCTCCAGGGCGGTGAGCGGGAGGCCGATCTCGTTGTTGAACGACCCCTGCGTGAAGACGGTGGCTCCGGCGCGGTCGAGGACCTGGGCGATGAGGTCCTTGGTGGAGGTCTTGCCGGAGGAGCCGGTCACCGCGATCACGTCCAGTTCCGCCAGCGCCTCGACGTGGGCGCGGGCCCAGGCGCCCAGCGCGGCGAGGGGGTCCTCGACCACCACGGCAGGCAGGCCGAGCGGGCGGGCGGCGAGCACCGCGACCGCCCCGTCCTCGACGGCGGACGGGGCGAAGTCGTGTCCGTCGCGGCCCTGTCCGGGCAGTGCGACGAACAGGTCCCCGGGGATCGCCTCGCGGGAGTCGAAGGCGACCCCGGTCACCTGGGTCTCGGGATCGGCGTCGGTGACCCGGCCGCCGGTGGCGGCGGCGATCTGGGCGAGGGACAAGGGCTGCACGTGACCTCCGGGATGCGCTCGGCCTGAGGGTTCGACCGTACCGAGGAAGGCCGGGCGGGACCGTGATTTCGGGGCAGAACGCGGCCGCCGGTCGGCACGGACCCGCGGCGCGGGGAGCGGGGCGCGGGGAGCGGGGCGCGGGGAGCGGGGCGCCGGTCGGTCCCGTGCGCGCCGGTCCGCCTCCGCTCGCGGGAGCGCCCCGCGCACGCGAACGCCCCGCTCCCGCCGGGTGAACGGGAACGGGGCGTCGTGGCGATACCTACACGGGGTCGCCCATGCCGCCTCCGGGGACCGTGATCCCGCCGACCGGGTCACCGATGCCACCGCCGCCGGGGTGGTCGGTGGCGTGGTAGTCGGCGTAAGCGGGGGCTCCGAGGGCGAGTGCGGCGACGGCGGCGAGGGCTGCGGCTGCGGCTGCGAGCAGTCGGCGGATCATCGGTCTCCTTCTGCGTCGGGGCGGGATCCACCGGTCACACTAGGAACGCCGCCGCGCGGACGGCCAGCGGATCGGCTGTCCGCTTCCGGACGGACCACAAGCGGCCACGGCGCGCACCCCGGTCCGCCCGGGAGGGGGCGTTGCCGCCGGCCCCGCGCGCCGGGGCGCCGCCGGTGTCCGAAGGCCGGGTTACTTCCCGACGGTGTCGGCGATCCAGTCGGCGTAGTTCGCCGTTTCGGTGAAGACCCACGGGCCCACGCAGGCCACGCTCTCGTCGTAGTCGCCGTCGCGGCTGGTGAGGCCGACCAGCTCCCAGTCGCCCTTCCCACCGCGGACCATGGGGCTGCCGGAATCGGTCGAGCAGATCTGCGCCTCCTCGGTGGGGTGTTCGGAGCACAGCTCGCCGTCGAGCTCCGCGCAGCGGTCGTCGGGCACGATCTCGGTGTCGAGCTGCTGCAGGATCTCCGGCTTGGGCTCCTGGCCGAGTTCGTCGACCACGCCCCAGCCCAGGGCGCGCACCGCATCGCCCGGTTCCGGCGACTCCTCGGCGAGGCGGACGGGGGTCTGCTCGACCGGGGAGTCCAGCTTGAGCAGTGAGATGTCCTTGCGCACCAGGAGGAACGAGTTGGGGTAGTCGGGGTCGTCGCTGACATCCTCCGCGACGTAGTCCGGGTGCTGGACCACCTCGACGACCTCGCGTTCGCTGCCGCCCTCCCCGATGTTGTTGCTGCCCACCCGCACGGAGATGCTCTCCGACCCCCCGAGCAGGTCGAAGTCGGAGCAGTGGGCGGCGGTGAGCACCCACTGCTCGTCGATCAGCGAACCCCCGCAGAAGTGCTGCCCCTGGTCGTTGAACAGGGCGGTCGCGAACGGGTACTCCTCGGTGGCGTCGTCCCCGCCGATGACGGCGGACGCGGGAGCCGCCAGCGCCAGCGGACCGAGCAGCGACGCGGCTCCCACCGCCCCCGCGACCGCCACCGTCCGACCCCGACTCCGTCCGTTCCGGTTCCCGCTGATGCCGGCCATGTCCGTTCCATCCCTTCGGTCGTGCGTGTGACCACGCCTCTGTGTGCCGTCACACACGAACCTAGGGGGGCCGTCCCCGCCGGGGCATCGACCGCGGGGACCAACCCGCCCCCCGACGAAACGTCGATCGCGGGAGCCGACCCCCTACGAAAGTCGCCCGTCGCACGGGGGCCTTTCGCCGCCGGTCTCGCCAGCGCGCCTCTCCCCCGCTGATCCGCGCCGTGGGGTGCGGCGGCCCCGAGGCCCCGCCTGGCAGGGGACGGTGGGTGCGGCGGCCCGCTCGTCTAGGACCGGCCCGCCGGTCCCCGGACCGGCGAGCCGGTGGAGGCGGCGTCGCGGCGCCCGGCGCGCACCCCGTTGGCGATGACCAGGACCTCAGCCAGCTCGTGGATGAGGATGACCGCCGCCAGGCCCAGCACCCCGAACGCCGACAGCGGGATGAGGAGCAGCAGGATCGCCCCCGACAGCAGCAGGCTCTGGAGCATGATCCGCCGGGCCCGACGGGCGTGGGCCAGGGCCCGGGGCAGCGCCCGCAGGTCCTCGCCCATGAGGGCGACGTCGGCGGTCTCGATCGCGACGTCGGTGCCCATGGCGCCCATGGCCACCCCGGTGTCGGCGGTGGCCAGGGCGGGGGCGTCGTTGACGCCGTCGCCGACCATCGCCACCGGCCCGTGGCGGCGCAGGGCGCCGACCAGGGCCGACTTGCCCTCGGGACGCAGGTCGGCGTGGACCTCGTCGACGCCGATCCGCGCCGCCAGGGCGCGGGCGGTGCGCTCGTTGTCGCCGGTGAGCATCACGGTGCGCACGCCCATGCGGTGCAGGGCGGCGACCGCATCGGCGGCCTCCTCGCGCGGTTCGTCGCGGATAGCGACGGCGCCAACCAGACGGCCGTCCGCCTCGACCAGGACGGTGGTGGCGCCCCGCTCCTGGAGTCGGGCCACCTCCGGTGCCAGCGGCCCGGGGTCGACGTAGCCGGGACGGCCGAGCCGCAGGGGCGTGCCGTCGGCCGAGGTGCCGGTCAGACCGCTCCCGGTCACCGCCTCCACGTCCCGGGCGGGCACGGGGTCGGGGTGGGCGGCCAGGATCGCGGCGGCCAGCGGGTGTTCGCTGCGCGCCTCCAGCGCGGCGGCCGGGGCCAGGACCTCCTCGCGGGTGCGCCCGCGCGCGGGCACCACGGCCACCACGGCGGGCGCGTTGCGGGTCAGGGTGCCGGTCTTGTCCAGGGCGACCACCCGCACCGTCGCGAACGCCTCCAGGGCGGCCCCGCCCTTGACCAGCACGCCCGACCGGCTCGCCGCGCCGATCGCGGCGACCACGGTGACCGGGACGGCGATGGCGAAGGCGCACGGGGAGGCGGCCACCAGCACCACCAGGGCGCGCTCGACCCACACTTCCGGGTCGCCGAAGAGCGAACCGGCGACGGCGATCAGGGCCGCGGCGACGAGGATGCCCGGCACCAGGGGGCGGGCGATCCGGGCGGCCAGGCGCTGGGCGGCGCCCTTGCGCGCCTGCTCGCGTTCGACGATGTGCACGACGCGGGACAGGGAGTTGTCGGCCACCCGGGCGCCGACCTCGACCTCCAGGGCGCCGCCGCCGTTGACGGTACCGGCGAACACCACGGTCCCCTCGACGGCCTCGACGGGGACGGACTCACCGGTGACGGTGGAGGTGTCCACGGTGGAGCGGCCCGCGCGTACGGTGCCGTCGGTGGCGACGCGGTCGCCGGGCCGGACCAGGAGCAGGTCCCCGACGACGAGTTCGGCGGGCTCCACGGCGGCCTCGCGGCCCTCGCGCAGCACGGTGGCCCGGGGCGGGACCAGGTCGAGCAGGGCGCGCAGGCCGTGGCGGGTGCGGGCCACGGCGTGGTCCTCCAGCGCCTCGGCCAGGGAGAACAGGAAGGCGAGCATCGCGGCCTCGCCCACCTCGCCGAGCAGGACGGCTCCGGCCATGGCCACGGTCATCAGCGTGCCCACGCCCAACTTTCCGCGGACGAGGGCGCGCAGGGTGCCGGGGACGAAGGTCCGTCCTCCCGCCGCGATGGCCCCCGCGAACAGCACGGTCGGCACGGCAGGGACCGGGGTGAGCCACTGCGCGATCAGCCCGGACAGCCACAGGGCACCCGCCAGGCCCGCCCACCGGACGGTGGCCGAGTCCCACCAGGCGCCCGGCTTCTCCTCCGGTTCCGGGGCGTCCGCGCCGCAGGTCGGGTCGCCGCAGCCGTCGTCGGCCGCCGTCCCGGCACCGGCGTGGCCGTCGTCGGAAGCACCGTCGGCGGTGACCGCCCGGGGGCGCCCGCGGGCGTCACCGCCCGAGCAGCAGGAGCAGGTGACCGAGGCGGGGGCCCGGGGCACGGGCGCGGGTGTGAGGTTCGGCGTCGGGCGGCCCCGGCGGGGCTCGGGCGCCCCGTCGTCGCCGCAGCACAGGTCGGACACGGGTCAGCCCTCCCTCACGGCGGGTTCGGGGTCGGGCAGCAGCAGTGCCAGCAGAGCGCGCCCCGCGTCGGTGAGGCGGTACATGACGAGCTTGCCCTCGCGCCGGGAGGAGGCCAGACCGGCGGTGCGGAGCTGGCGCACGTGGTGGGAGACGAGGTTCTGCGAGGCGGAGCAGACCCAGGCCAGGTCGCACACGCACAGTTCGTCGCCGACCGCCAGCGCGCGGGCGACGCGCAGCCGGGTGGGGTCGGCCAGGGCCCGGGCCCGGTCGGCGGCGGACCGGACGTCCCCGTCGGCGGGCACGCGGGCGCGGACGGCCTCGGCCTGGGGCAGGTCGAGGCAGAGGAGTTCACAGGAGTCGGAGGACATACCAACAAACTAACGCTCGTTGATATGTTGGAGCAACAGGGAGTCCCGATCCGACCCGGAGCGCCCCTCCCGGCGGCGCCGGGCACGGGGCGGCGGCCGAGCCGCCGGAGCGCCCCGAGCCCCTCCCCGTCCCCGGCGAGGCCCCCTCGTAGGGCGGCGGGGCCGAGCGCGGCCGGACCCCGGAGCGTCCCCGGCCGCCGCCCCGGAGCCGGGCATGCGGGGACTCGCGTTGGGCACCGGTTCCCCCATGGGTGGCAAACAGTCGTCGGGGGGATGTGACAGGCCCTCCCAGGAGCCGGGTCCGGACGTCTACCGTGGTCGGACGGTGGGTACCCGGGGAGCACCGGGGCCGGAGCGGGCGCCGGGGTCCGAGGGGACGCCGGAGCCAGAGGGGACAGCGAAGCCCGAGGGAGCGCTGGGGCCGGAGGGAACAGCGAAGCCCGAGGGAGCGGCGGGGCCCACCGCACGGCACACGAACACGAGGGGGAACCGTGCGCGGTGTAGTGATGTACCAGCCAGGGGACGTGCGGGTCGAGGAACGCGAGGATCCGAGGATCATCGAGCCCACCGACGCGGTCATCCGGATCTCCGCGACCTGCGTCTGCGGGTCGGACCTGTGGCCCTACCGGGGCGTGGAACCGGCCGACCACCAGGTCATGGGGCACGAGTACGTCGGCGTGGTCGAGGAGACCGGCGCGGACGTGCGCGAGATCGGGGTCGGCGACTTCGTCGTCGGCTCGTTCGTCATCTCCGACAACACCTGCGAGATCTGCCGGGCGGGCTACCAGTCCAGGTGCGTGCACGCCTCCTTCGTGGCCCGGGCGATCGGCACCCAGGCGGAGCGGGCCCGCATCCCGTACGCGGACGGCACCCTGGTCGCCACGCCGGGGCGGCCGGACCCGGAGCTGATCCCCTCGCTGCTGGCCGCGTCCGACGTCCTGGGCACCGGCTGGTTCGCCGCCGACGCCGCCCAGGCGGGCCCGGGCCGGACCGTGGTGGTCGTCGGGGACGGGGCGGTGGGCCTCATGGGGGTGCTGGCCGCCCGCCAGCTCGGCGCGGAGCGCGTCATCGCGATGTCGCGCCACGCGGACCGGCAGGAACTCGCCCGCTTCTACGGGGCCACGGACATCGTCGCCGAGCGCGGCGACGAGGGCGTGGAGAGGGTCCGGGAGCTCACGGGCGGGCTCGGCGCGCACGCGGTGATCGAGGCGGTCGGCACGCAGGAGTCGATGATGCAGGCCATCCGCTCGACCCGCCCCGGGGGCCATGTGGGCTACGTCGGCGTCTCGCACGACGTACAGCTCCCCGGCGACGAGCTCTTCTTCAGCGCCGTGCACCTGCACGGCGGCCCCGCCCCGGTGCGCCGGTTCCTGCCCGACCTGATCCGGCGGATCTGGGACCGCGAGATCGACCCGGGCAGGGTCTTCGACCTGACCCTGCCCCTGGAGGAGGCCGCCGAGGGCTACCGGGCGATGGACGAGCGGCGCGCGGTCAAGACCCTCCTGACGGTGTGACCCCGCCCGGAGGGCCCGGCGCGCCGGTCGGGGTCCGGGCGGACGAATCCGGCCGGACCCCGACCGGTTGAGGAACACGGCGCGCCGGTCGGCCGCTCCCCCGCCGCCGGGGCGGCCGACCGGCCGGAGCAGCCTCAGCGCCCTTTCAGGGCCGGTCGGGCTGGTCCACGCCGGTCTCGGTCCCGCCGCGCCCGCCGTCGGCCTCCGCGCGGGTGGCGGCGAGGGTGCCCAGCAGGGCGAAGGCGTCCGCCGAGGGAGTGCCGGGTTCGACGGTGTAGGTGACGATCCACAACCGCTCCTCACCGGCCGGTTCGAACACGTCGAAGGTGACCTCGACCAGGCCGACGTCGGGGTGGCGGAAGGCCTTGGTGCCGGTGCGGTGGCTGTGGACGTTGTGGCGGGCCCAGTCCCGGGCGAAGACGCCGCTGCGCGCCGACAGCTCCCCGATCAGCGCGGTGAGCTCCCCGTCCAGCGGGTTGCGCCCGGCCTCCAGGCGCATCATCGCGGCGGTGGTGCGCCTGGCCAGGGGCCAGTCGACGTAGTAGTCGCGGGCGCGGGGGTCCAGGAAGATGAACCGCGCCATGTTGGGCGGGCGCCGTTCGGTGTCGAAGTGCGGCGCGTACAGGGCCCGGCCCAGGCGGTTGGCGGCCACCAGGTCCTGGCGGGCGTTGTGCACGACGGCGGGTGTGTCCATCGCGTCCAGCATCCGCTGCACCGAGGGCCGCACGGCCGGGACCGGCGGCTCGGCGGGGCGGGCCCGGGCACCGGAGGCGGCGCGCGCGAGGTCGAACAGGTGGGCGCGCTCGACCTCGTCCAGCATCAGGGCTCGGGAGACCGCCTCCAGCACGCTGTCGGAGGCGCCGCCGATGTTGCCGCGCTCCAGGCGGGTGTAGTAGTCGATGCTCACCCCGGCGAGCATCGCGACCTCCTCGCGGCGCAGCCCGGGCACCCGGCGGTCGTCCCCGTAGGCCGGAATCCCCGCCTGCTCAGGTGTCACACGCGCTCGTCTGGTGACCAGGAACTCGCGCACGGTCTTCTTGTCCATAACACCAGGCTAGGCAGGACCCGCCGGAAAGCGGCAGGCCCTGCCGGAACCCCTCAGACGGAGGTCCGGCGGGGTCCGGCCGCCGGTCAGTGGAAGAAACCGGCCACGCCCCGGCCCGCCGCGGCGGCGGTCCTGCACCAGTCCATGCAGGACTCGGCGGCGTTCAGGACGGAGGGGTCGAGCGCGGCCCTGCCCTCGTCGGTGGCGGCCTCCCACTGTTCGAGGGCCTTGCGGCACTCGGTGAGGCTCCATTCGCCGTAGCCCGGCAGGTCTTCGGGCGCCGGGATCGGCGAGGGGGCGCCGCCGAAGCTGAACTCCTCGACGCCGACCGCGGTCACGCCCAGTGCGTTCAGGCCCGCGTCGACCGTCTCCAGCCACCCGAACCTCATCGGGGAGAAGTCGTTGTTGAACAGGGCGCGGCCGTGGAACTCGCAGATCCACTTGTAGGCGTAGCCGTACACGGTGCCGTGCCGGTCGTCGAAGGGGCCTCCCTCGATGACCGCGCGGATCGCGTCGCGGATGCCGGGGCCGCCCGCGTCGGCGACGTGGGCGAACTGGGCGTCGAAGTGGGCCAGGTGCTGCTTGAACCGGCCGCCGATCATGCGGCGCAGCTTGTCGTCCCCCGACCCGACGGAGCCGTGCAGGACGTCGAGGTCGACCACGTAGGTCGTCAGCGCGTAACTCATGGCGGGACACTATCGGCGGCCGGGGACAACGGGACGTGCACGGGACCCGCCCCGACTGGGAGGAGGGGCCCCGGAACGCGGTGGCGGGCCGCCCCGGGCACCGGGGGCGGGCTGCGCCGCTCACCCGTCCGAGGCGGCGGGCCCGGCCCCGCTCCCGGAGACGGCGGCGACCGGCTGCCGCAGGATGGTGCGCAGCCTGTCCGGCGCGGCCCGGCGGAAGTCGCTCAGGTAGATCTCGTGGTGCCTGCCGACCATGCGCAGCCCGTTGCCGGGGACGAACTCGTGGTGCATCCGCCGGAGCACGTCCGCCTCGTCGTCGAAGGAGCCCACGTGCAGCGTCTGCACGCAGCGGCCCTCGGACAGCGTCTCCATGCGGACGTCGCCGAGGCGCGCGGGGCTGTTCTTCGCGGCGACCTGCTCCACGGCGGCGGTGAACATGTCCTGGTCGGTCCAGTCCGGGACCATGATCATCATCGTCCAGTCCCACCGCGACTTGTCGCGCGCCGCCGTGAAGGCGTCCATGTCCTCGGCCCACCACAGGCCCTCCAGGGGCATGACCACGTAGTCGCGCCCGAGGTCGCGCTTGCTGGCGAACTTGAGTTTGTAGGCCACCGGGTAGAGCGCCTCGACCGCCTCGGTGAAGGCCGGTGAGGTGTTGGGGTCGCCGTGACCGTCGACCATGAGGTAGCTCAGGTCCGGCACGTGCGTGATCCGGAACCGGTCCCGCCGCGCCCGGTAGGCGTCAAGGGTTCTCTTAAAGTCGGTCTTGTCCGTCATCGGGAACCTGGACTCGGCTGGCGAGCCACGACCTTTCCGCCTCCAGGAGGCTCAGTGAGTACGAGAACACCTCGCGCGCCGCGAGCGCGGAGGGCGCCTGCGCCCGCTCGGCCTCCCGGACCGCGGCGATGCGCTCCTCCACCCCGGCCAGCCGGGCGCGCAGCGCGTCGGCGTACTCGCGTCCGGAGAGCAGGGGCAGGTTGGCGACGCCCGCCAGCAGCGGGTGGGCCACCGGCCGGGGCCGCCGGATGAGGTCGAGCGCGCCGTCCCGCGCCGCCCGCCTTCCGGTGTCGGTGGCGTGGAACACCCGGCGCGACTTCGCGGCGGCGGGGGCCTGCGGGACGTGGACCAGGCCCCGCTTCTCCAGTTTGGCGAGCAGGTAGTAGATCGAGGAGAAGCCGATGTCGGTCCACTGGCGGACACCGCGCAGCTCGATGGCCTGTCCCAGGTCGTAGCCGTGTCGGGGGCGCTCGATGACCAGGCCCAGGACGGTGAGTTCGGCGGGTGTCAGCTCCACGCACGCATTCTAGTACTGGAATATAACGCCGGAGAAGCCCCCTCCGAAGGGTTCTCCCCTCCGCGGGGCGCGTGGCGGCCCTCCGGCCGCCGGGGCCCGCCGGGGCCCGCCGGGTGGGGACGGGACCGCGCCCTCCGCGCAACGGGCGCACCCGCGCGGAGGGACGCGGAAGAGCCCCTTCAGCGGCTGTTCGCCTCGCGCACCCAGCGGTGCGTCAGGAGGCGGTCAGCGTGGCGGCGCCTGCGGTTGCCGGCTTTGACGTACTGCTGCCAGTCCGCGGTGCATCCGCGCTTCTGGCACCCGGAACAGCATTCGTGGCCCATCGGCACCGAATCGGGGTGCGCCCACTGGCACCGCGTGTCGGGCGTCGCGCGCGTCGGCTCCGGCGGCAGGTCGCAGGGTCCGTGGCTGTGGTCGTGCAGCGCCACCGCTCCGTGTTCGCGCTGGCGCACCCACAGCGGTTTGGTCTTGTCCGTACGGGACATCTCGTTCCTTCCGGAACCCGCCGCCCTCTCCCGGACCCTCCGGGCGGGCGGCTAGGTCAACATCCCCATCACGACCACCTCCTCGTACGGCGTTCACGGAACGGACCACACACCCTAGGACATCCGGACCCGCGGCGACAGTCCGGTCCCGGAGGCCGGTCCCGGAGACCGGTCCCAGGAAATGCGCTGACCGGCGGTCACGTCCGTGGGCGCACCGCCGGAGCGGGCCGCGGGGAGTTCCGCGGCGATCCGCGCGGTGGCGTCGGAACCGGCGCCGCCGCGGCCCCGGACCCGGTCCCCGGGGAGGCGCCCGGCGCGGGGCCCGGCTTTCACCGGGAACGCCGCGCCCCTCCCCGCCACCGGCGCGCACGGAACGTAGCCTTGTGGTCACTTCGTCTACGGGAGGACCTCGTGCCCCAGCCGTCACAGCAGCAGACCCCGCCCGGCCGCACCGACGCCATGGACCCCAGACCCGACCACGGTGAGGAGTCCTACCGGGGGTCGGGGCGGCTCGACGGGAAGGCCGCCGTCATCACCGGCGCCGACAGCGGCATCGGGCGGGCGGTGGCCATCGCCTTCGCCCGCGAGGGCGCCGACGTGCTCATCGGCTACCTGGACGAGCACGACGACGCGCGGGAGACCGAGCGCTGGGTGCGCGAGGCGGGCCGCAGGGCCGTCCTGTTCCCCGGGGACCTGGCGGACCCGGGCCGGTGCCGCGCCCTCGTCGGGAAGGCGGTGGAGGAGTTCGGCCGGGTGGACGTCCTGGTCAGCAACGCCGCCTTCCAGATGACCCACGAGACGCTGGAGGAGATCCCCGACGAGGAGTGGGACCACACCCTGGCCGTCAACCTCAGCGCGTTCTTCCACCTCGCCAAGGCCGCCGTGCCGCACATGCGGCCGGGCTCCTCGATCATCGCGAGCACGTCGGTCAACTCCGACGCCCCGCCGCCCACCCTGCTGCCCTACAACGCCACCAAGGCGGGCATCGCCAACATGGCCGCCACGCTGGCCCAGATGCTGGCGCCCGAGGGCATCCGGGCCAACTCCGTGGCGCCGGGACCGATCTGGACCCCGCTGATCCCCTCGACCATGCCGCCCGAGCAGGTGGAGGGCTTCGGCTCCCAGGTACCGCTGGGCCGCGCCGGGCAGCCGTCCGAACTGGCTCCGGTGTACGTGATGCTGGCGTCGGACGAGTCCAGCTACGTCTCCGGCGCCCGCATCGCGGTCACCGGCGGCAAGCCGGTCCTGTGACGGGGACGGCCGTGGACTGGTACCCGCTGCGTGTGAGCGCTCCGGCCCGGCAGCTGGTGTTCGGCGGCCACGCCATCGCCCGCCACCTGGGCCGGGAGGGGCTGCCCGACTGGGCGATCGCGGAGACCTGGGAGGTCAGCGACGTCGACGGGAACGGCAGCACGGTGCTCGACGGGCCCCTCGCGGGGCTGTCCCTGCGCGAGCTCGTCGCGCGGTGGCCGGAGGGGTTGGTGGGCGAGGGCTGGTCCGGGGAGGTCTTCCCGGTGCTGACCAAGTTCATCGACGCCTCCGGGACGCTGCCGGTGCACCTGCACGCCGACGACGCCACCGCCCGGCGGTTGGAGGGGCAGCCCAACGGCAAGACCGAGGCCTGGCACATCCTCGACGCGCCTCCCGGCGCCACCGCGCTGTGCGGGGTCAGGAGCGGGGTGACCGGGGAGGAGCTCCGCCGGGCGCTGCTCGACCAGGACTTCGACGCCGTGCTGCGCCGCCTGCCGGTGCGGCCCGGAGAGACGGTCTACGTCCCGGGCGGCACGGTGCACAGTTTCGGCCCCCGGACCCTGGTCTACGAGATCGAGCAGACCTCCGACGTCCAGCAGCACGCGATGCGCTGGGACATGGAGGACGGCTCGCCGGTCCCGGACGAGCGGTGGCGCGCGAACCTGGAGGCGCTGATGGCCCAGGTGCGGCCGGAGCACAGGCCCGACTTCCATCCGGGGCTGAGGATCGGGGTCGGCGACGGCGTGGAGCGGGTGTTCTGCTGCGCCGGGCCGCACTTCGCGCTCGAACGCTGGCACGCGGGCACCGCCGAGCCCCTGCGCCACACGTTCGCCACCGCGCAGGTCCTCACCAACGTCGGGGCGCCCGTGCGGGTGCGCTGCGGCGACTGGCGCGGTGAGTTGGGCCGGGCCCGGACGCTGCTGCTGCCCGCCGCGGTGGGCGGGGTGGAGATCGAGGGCCCGGCCGACGTGCTGTTCGGCTACCTGCCCGACCTGGACCGGGACGTGGTCGCCCCCCTGGCCGCCGCCGGTTACTCCCGCGAGGTCGTCGCCGCCCTGGGCGAGGGCCTGTGAGCCGACGTACGGGCCCGGTCTCCGCCGCCTCGGTGGGGGTCGGGCCTGCCGGTCGGGCAGCGGACCGCTCCCGAGGCGCCGCCCGTCAGCCGCCGGTGCGGGGAACCGTCACCACCCAGAGGAAGTCGACCGCGTCCGAGGCGGCCTCGAACGTGTGCCCGGAGCCGCTCCCGATCCGCGTCGACTCGGCCTCGCCCACCGACAGGTCGCCCGAAGCCGACCGGACACGGAGGCGACCGCGCACCACGTGCGCCATGGAGTCGGGGGCGCCCGCCGCCGGAGCCGCCCGGTAGCCGTCGTCCCCGGCGATGTGCCACTTCCACAGCTCGACCGACACCTGGGGCGTCTCGGTCGCCTTGAGGAGGTAGGCCCAGCTCCCGTTCGGGGTCGACCAGACCTCGATCCCGTCGGGCGAGGGATCCGGGAGGAGTCCGACGAGCGCCGGAAACGTCGTCCCGAGCGCGGCGGCGAGCCGGTCGACGGTCGCGAGGCTGGGGTTGGCCTGGCCGAGTTCGACCTGGGTGAGCATGCGTCGGCTGACCCCGCTGAGCTCGGCGAGCCCCGTGACGCTCAGCCCCGCCTCCGACCGCAGTGAGCGGATGCGCCTGCCCACGAGGACG
Source organism: Nocardiopsis camelliae (assembly GCF_028993595.1). Classification (GTDB taxonomy): domain Bacteria; phylum Actinomycetota; class Actinomycetes; order Streptosporangiales; family Streptosporangiaceae; genus Nocardiopsis; species Nocardiopsis dassonvillei. The sequence continues at coordinate 3,001,004 of NZ_CP118614.1, read as the reverse complement.
GCCACCTCGGGTCGTATCCGCTCGGCCACGCGTCCTCGCTCAGCAGTTCCGTCGACGGTCACACCAGTGAGCACTATACTGCCCACCGTCTGCCCTGTTCGGCCCCGGGCCGACCCCCACCGCGTGCGAACGCGAGGATGCGAGGCCCTGATGGCACGGACCCAGGCGAGGCCGCCCGGGCGGGACACCGGCGCGTCGCGCTCCCGGCTCGACGTCGTGCGCTGGCAGGTCGGGTACGGGATGTTCGGCGTGCCCCAGGCCGCCGCCCCCATCGCCTTCGCCCTGCTCGCCCTCCCCATCACCGGCACGGCCGAGTCCGGCGCGGCGCTGGTCTTCGCCATGACGGCCGCGCAGGTGCTCGGCGCCGTCCCCGTGTCCCGTATGGGCCGCCGGTTCAACGGCGTCCACTACCTGCGCGCGCTCATCGCCGTCCGAACGCTCGCGCTCGCCGCCGTCACCGTGCTGGCGGCGGTACAGGCCCCCTTCGGGTTGCTCCTGGTAGCGGTCACCGCGGCGGGGGCCGTCAACGGCGCCGCGTACGGCTACCAGCGGCTCCTGCTCAACCACCTCGTGGAACCGTCCGGGCTCCCCCGCGCGCTGGGCGTGGCCGCGACGCTGAACGAGGTCGGCTTCGCGCTGTCCCCCGCGCTCGCCTCGGTGCTCGGCGCCGTCTCGCCCGTCTGGGCCATGGCGGCGGTCACCGCGCTGGGCGTGGGCCCGCTGCTCCTGATGCCGCGCGTGCCCGGGGCCCGCGGGCCGCAGGGCGGTGAGGCGCCCCGCGTACGGATGCCGATCCCCCGCTCGGTGTTCCTGTGGCTGTTCTGCGCGACCGCGAGCGCGGGGGCGGTCGCGGCCGTCGAGGTCGGAGCGGTCTCCTTCGCGCTGTCCTTCGGACTCGAACCGGGCTGGGCCTTCCTGTTCGCCCTCGTGCTGTGCGCGGGCTCGGTCGCGGGCGGGGTCTGGGTGAGCGTGCGCAACCGCACGCCCGCCCCCTGGCAGGTCGTCGCCTTCCTCGCGGCGACCACCGCGGGCTCCGGGCTGGTCCTGGTCGGCGGCCACCTCTCCCTGACGCTCACCGGCGCGGCCGTCATCGGGCTCTTCCTGCCGATGCTGGGCACGTTCTACTCGCTCGCCCTGGACGGGCTCGCACCGCCGGACCGCCGCGCGGAGATGTTCGCGCTCCTGCGCACCGCGAGTTCGCTCGGCATCATCGCCGTGAGCGGCCTGCTCGCCCTCCTCAGCCTGCGGGCCGCCCTCGTCGGCAGCTTCGCGCTCCTGCTGGTGGCGTCCTCCCTCGCGGTGGCGCACCGCGCGCACTCCCGCCGCGCCCCGGCCCCGCCGACCGCGCGCGACGGAGTGTGAGGCCACCGCCGCCGGAGACGGGGCGACCGGCTTACTCCTTCTGACCCCCTGACGGCGCGGGGCGGCCGTACGCCCCGCGCCGCGCGGACCGGCAGCACGTCCGCCCCCCGGCCACCGGGGGCGCGGCGGCCCGTGCGCGGCTGCCGGGGAAATCGCCCCCGCCGGGAACTCCCCCGCCCTCCGGGACGACCCGAACAGGAGGAAACCATCACGATCGGCGCGCCCCGCACCGGCCGGGGAGCACCGCGGTGCCGTCGGAGCGGTCGCGCCAGCCACGAGGAGAGCGGCCCCATGGGACAGGAAGACAACGCGCCCCCGCAGGACGGGACGCGCGCGGAGCCCGGACGGCGCGGCACCTGGGCGGCGCTGCGGCCCCTGGTGCTGCGCCTGCACTTCTACGCGGGGGTCCTCGTCGCCCCCTTCGTACTGGTCGCCGCCGTGTCGGGACTGCTGTACGTGTGGACGCCCCAGATCGAACAGGCGGTCTACGCCGAACAGCTGCGGGTGGAGCCCTCCGGCGAACCGATCCCGCTCCACGCACAGGTGCGCGTCGCCCGGGAGGAGCTGCCGGACGCCGAACTCGACGCGGTGCGACCGGCCACCGGCGCGGAGGACTCCACCCGGGTGCTGTTCGACGTGCCGGGGCTGGAGGCCAGCCACAGGATGACGGTGTTCGTGGACCCCTACGGCGGCGAGGTGCTCGGGGTGATGGAGACCTACGGCACCAGCGGCGCCCTCCCGGCCCGCACGTGGGTCGACACCCTGCACCGCAGCCTGCACCTGGGCGACGTCGGACGCCTGTACAGCGAGCTGGCGGCGAGCTGGATGTGGGTGGTCGCCCTGGGCGGTGTCGTCCTGTGGGCGGCGCGCAACCGGCGCCCGCGCGCGGGCCTGCGGCGCCTGCTGCTGCCCGGCGCGGGCACCTCCGGGGGGCGGTCCAGGTCGGTCTCCGTGCACGGGGCCACCGGCCTGTGGCTGCTGGTGGGCCTGCTGTTCCTGTCGGCGACGGGGATGACGTGGTCGCAGTACGCCGGAGCCAACATCAGCGACCTGCGCGAGCGGCTGGACTGGAGCACCCCCGCGGTGTCCACGGAGGCGCCGGTGGCCTCGCCCGGGGTGGACGCGGGCGTGGACGCCGTCCTGGCCAGTGCGCGCGAGGCGGGCCTGGACGGCCCCGTCGAGGTGGCCCTGCCCGAGGACCACACCTCCCCCTACGTGGTGAGCCAGATCGACCGGAGCTGGCCGACGCGGGTGGACTCGGCCGCCGTCGCCCCGGACACCGCCGAGGTCACCGACGTGGTCCGCTTCGCCGACTACCCGGTCATGGCCAAGCTGAGCCGGTGGGGGATCGACGCCCACATGGGTGTGCTGTTCGGCGTTCCGAACCAGCTGGTGCTGTCCGCCCTGGTCGCGGGGCTGATCGCCGTCATCGTGCTGGGCTACCGCATGTGGTGGCAGCGGCGCCCCACCCGGTCCCGCGCCCTGGGCGTGGGGCGTCCCTACCCGCGCGGCTCCTTCGCGGCCCTTCCCCCGCTGTCCAAGGTCGCGGCGGTGGCCGCCCTGGCCCTGGTCGGCTGGGCGGTGCCGCTGCTGGGGGCCTCGCTGCTGGTGTTCCTGGCCGTGGACGCCGTCCTCGGGTGGCGGGCCCGGTCACGTGCCTCGGGGGGCTCCGCGCCGGGCGGTCGGGCTCCGGGCACCGGCGGGCAGGCCGGGCCCGGGTCCGCAGGCGCGCCCGCGTCCGGGGCGCGGAACCTGTGACGGGCGGCCACGGGTCCGCCTGACCCGTTGGCCGGGGCCCGGGGCCGGGGGGGGCGGTCGCCGCGCCGGGCGGCCGCCCCCCGGACCGGCACGGAGCGGTGGGCTCAGTGGTGGTGTTCGTGCCCGGAGCCGCTCTCCCCGCTCCGCGCGGTCATCGGCTCCACCGGAACGGTGACCGCCACCTCCTCCTCGCTGGCGAAGGAGAGGTTGACGGTGACCTCGTCCCCGACGACCGGGGCCTCGGGCAGGTCGTTGACCATGACGTGGTAGCCGCCCTCGACCAGGGTGGTAGCTCCCCCGGCCGGAACCGGGATCTCCTCCACGACCCGCATGCGCGCGGACCCGGAGTCGGCGGTCTCGGTGCTGCACAGGTCGGCGTCCTCGGAGGCGTCGGTGGACACCCCCGTGACGGCGTCGTCGGACTTCCCTGAGTTGGACACGCGCAGGTAGACCACCCCCACCTCCGGGTTGGCCGGTTCGGGCATCCAGGCGTCCGACACCAGCAGGTGCCCGGCCTCGGTGCGGCCCCGTTCGCTCGCGGGTGCGGCGGAGGCCGGTTCCCCGGAGCCGCCCTGCCCGCCCCCGCACGCGGTGACGCACAGCAGCACCCCCAGGGCCGCCGGTGCGGCGCGGCGTGCGAGACGTCGCCTGTCAGCCCGTGTACGCGGCATGGTCCTCACTTGCCTCTTCCTCCCCTGCGTCGGGTCGGGCTCCGCTGCCGGGCCCGACCGTGATGTCGTCGCGGGAACCGCTCCGGTTCCCGAACCCCCCGTTCTCACAGCAGGGTGTGCGCCGCATGCGGCTCCCCCTCCCGCAGCGGCGGCACCGCGAACAGGGCGCTGCCCTCGTGCCTGACGTAGGCGCCGAGCGCGTCCCCGCCCTCGTCGAGGTTGCGCTGCACGGCCGTGAACCCGGTGCGCGGATCGGCCTGCCAGGCGGTGAAGAGCAGGCCCGCCTGCCTGCGGCCGTCGGCGTCCCAGCCCAGGTCGTAGCTGAAGCCCCGCCGCAGCATCCGCGCCCCCAGCGTGCTCTCGGGACTGGCGAGCCTGATGTGGGCGTCACGGGCGATGACCGGCTCCCCCGCGCCGTCCCGGGCCGACAGGTCGGGCCGGTCGTGCTCGCGGTCCCCGCCCAGGGGCGCGCCGTCGGACAGGCGGCGTCCGATGACGGCCTCGCGCCGTCGGGTCTGCAGGGCGAACCAGTCGTCCAGCAGCATGCGGATGCGCCGCACGACCAGGTAGGACCCCCCGTCCATCCACGCCAGGGACGGTTCGGTGTGGGAGGCCAGGACCTGGGCGTCGAACAGGGCCTCGTCGGGGCGCGGGTTGACCGTTCCGTCGATCTGGCCCATGAGGTTGCGCGGTGTGGCGGCGGGGTCGGCGGCGGCCGCGGCCGACCGCTGGAAGGCGGACAGGGACCAGCGGACCTTGGCGCGGCCCCGGGCCGCGCGCAGCAGGTGGTCGACCGCGGAGCTGAGGACCAGGGGGTCCTCGGCTCCCACGTGCAGCATGAGATCGCCGCCGCACCAGGCGGGGACCAGGCGGTCGGAGTCGAAGGCGGGCAGGTCCTCCATGTGCGGCGGGCGACGGTCGGCCAGGCCCGCGCGTTCCAGCAGGGAGGGGCCGATCCCGAGGGTGACCCCGAGCGAGGCGGGGTGCAGGCCCTGGGAGGGCGCGCCCTCCCCGAGGGCGGCCGGTCCCCGCTCGTGTAGGGAGCGGGCCTCACGGCTCCAGGTCCCGAGGACCTCGCGGGCGGCCCCGCGCACGTCCGCCGCCTCCCGGGCGTCCACGTCCACGGCCACCACCCGCACGTGCGCGGGCGCGGGCGTCAGCAGCGCGGGAGGGCGTCCCTCCCGCGGACCGCCCCTGGAGCGGGCGGGGTTCAGGGCGAGGGCGTCCCGTTCCTCCGCGACCGCGGCGGCGGAGGCGTACCCGGTCAGCCCTCCGGCGCCGATTCCGGCGATCCCCGCCGCCCCCACGGCGGTGAGCAGGCCGCGCCGGGAGAAGCGGGGCGGCCGGTGCGCGTCCCCCGTCACAGCAGCGCATCCCTGAGCTCGGGCAGGAGTTCGGCGATCTGGTCCGCCTCGGTGCCCTCGTCGAACATGCCCGCCGCTCTGCCGTCGGGGAGCAGGACGACGATCCGGCCCCCGTGGGAGACCAGGTACTCGCCCTCGGTCTCCCGGGGCGCCTCGACCGGGATGCCGTAGTCCGCGGCGGCGTCGACCGTGGCGTCGATGTCCCCGCGCACCCCCTGGAATGCGGGGTCGAAGCGGTCCAGCCACGAGCGCAGCTGTTCGTCGGTGTCGCGCTCGGGGTCGGTGCTGACCATGACGACGTCGTAGTCCCCGGCCTCCTCCCCCGCCTGGTCAAGGGCCAGGTTGATCTCGGCCATGGTCATCGGGCACACGTCCGGACAGCTGGTGTAGCCGAAGAAGAGCAGGGTGAGGCGGTCGTCCGCGACGTCGGCGAAGGTCCAGGGCTCGCCCTCGACCGTGGCCAACCCGACGGTGGAGGCGGCCATCGGCTCGTCGGACAGGTCCAGGAAGTACCCCGTCTCGGCCAGGGTGTCGGCCGGGTCCGCGGCGCAGGAGGTGACCAGGGCCAGGGAGGCCGCCGCGGCCAGCGCACCGCGCGCCGTGCGGGAGAGGGGTGATCGGGTCATCGTGTGTCTCCGTAAGTCGTTGAACGGCCCGGAGGGGCCGGATGTGGCTGGTGTGGCTGGTGTGGTCCTGCGTGGGCGGCGTCGGAGGAGCGGCCGTCCGGCACCTCCGCGGCTTCCCGGCGTGGCGGACCGGGCGGTCTCGCCGGGCACAGGCGCCGGGTCGCGGCGCACGGCACGCGGAACGCGGGAACCCCGCGCCGCGGGCGCGTGGGACCCCGGAGCGCGCGGAAGGCGGCGCGGGGTCCGCCCGGGCTCACCGCGGAAAGCGGATCAGCGCGGTCGCGTCACCGGGGCCCGGGTGTGCCGGTCGGCAGACGCCCTCGGCGGGCGGCGCGAAGCGGCCGGAGCACGGGAGAGGACCGCGGCCGGTGGCGCGGACGGAGGGTCACGGCGCGCACGACGGCTCCGCGCGCCGGGAGCGGGCACGGCGCGGACGGTGCGACGGACGGAATTACGCCGAAGGCTCAGGCGGCGCCGAGCGGGGCGGGCGGGCCCCGCAGGACCCGGGTGTGGCGCAGGTAGGGAAGGAGCGACGGCGGGCGCTCTTCACTCCACCGCCCGGGGCCGCCCGCCCGGACGGGCGGCACGGAGCCCCAGCCCAGGACCAGCAGGAGCGGGAGGAGGGTGAGCGCCATGAAGCGCAGGAACGCGAAGAGCGCGTTCTCCCCCCGGTGCAGCCACCACGCGCTGACCAGCGCGGCCAGCACGTGGACGGCGATCATCTGCCACCCCGACAGGGCGGAGTGGGCGACCGCGTCGGCGGAGTGGGCGCCGTGCGGGGTCCGGCCCCGCCCGGTGTTCTGGGTGTAGCTGAAGGCCACGTGGAGGGCGAGCTGCCCCCACAGCATCCAGCCGACGAGCATCGCCGGGCCGTAGCGGCGTCGGGCGGCGGCCCAGGAGACACCGAGGACGGCCGCGCAGCCCAGCAGGAGGCCTACGAGGGGGACGTCGTGGCCGGAGCCGAGGGCGTGGCCGTGCGCGGACACGCTCGCGCACACCAGGGTGAACACCCCGGCGCGCAACGGACGGCACGGCTGGCTCTCTGACATCTCCCGCATATCGTCTCACCCCCCTCACGCACCGCCGGAGCGGGATGGCCCCGGCCTCGCGGAGGACGGCGCGCGCTGCGGGCACGGCGCGGCGGCGCCGCCGGGTTCAGCGGTCGAGGGCGTCGACGAAGCGGGTGGCCTCGGCCTCGGTCATCCCGGTCTCGCGGGAGACCGTCGTGACGGCGTCGGCCGCACGGTCCTGGGCGAGCAGTTCCCGGGCCCGGTCGGCGAGGCTCTGACCGGGCGCGGGCTCGACCGGGATCCAGTGGCCCTGCTCGACGGCGTCGACGACGTGCTTGGCCTCGGCCAGTCCCGCGCCGGTGCGCTCGCGCACGAGCTTGATCGCCTCGATCTTGCGGTCCGCCCGCACGAGGGCCTGCGCCTCGTCGACCGTGCCCTGGCCGATCGGCCTTCTCATGGGCTCGGGGCCGAGGAGACGTTCGAAGAAACCGGCCATGGTCGGTGCTGCCTTCCCAGGAGTGGGGAACGGGGCGTCCGCCCCGGCCCCGTAGTGTACGGCCGGGCTTGGACGCCCACGCCCCGGGCGGGGCCTGTCCGTTCCGGTGTCAGCCGTCAGCGGCGGCCAGCCGGGGGAGGTGTCGGCGGACCTCGGGGGCGGTGGGCGTGCACGGCACGAGTTCCTCCTCGTCCAGGGCGATCACGACGAGGCCTCCGGCGGCGCCGAGGCGGGGCGGATACCCCCTTTGCCGGTCGCTGGTTCTAGCCAAAGACGCCTACGGGAAGGCTCGCCCCGGTCGGGCCCGTCCACAGCCCGACCGGGCGGCCCGGCGACGACGGGAGCGCGCGCGGCCACGGCCCAGTGCGTCCAGGCCCCGCGCTCCTGACCCCGACCGACCGTTCCGTGCCCAGGAGCCAGGAGGAAGAGTTGACCACGACCGGACCCGAGCGCACCGACACCGCCGACTTCGCCAACGCCGACCGGGGGCTGATCGCCCGGCTCGAACCCGGGCAGATCACCGACGCCGAGGGCCGCGTGGTGTGGGACGCCGACGCCTACGCCTTCCTCGACGGGCCCTGCCCCGACACCGCCAACCCCAGCCTGTGGCGGCAGTCCCGGCTGTGCTCGCGCCAGGGGCTGTACGAGGTCACCGAGGGCGTCTACCAGATCCGCGGGTTCGACCTCTCCAACATGACCCTCGTGGAGGGCGACACCGGCGTCATCGTCATCGACCCCCTGGTGTCGGCGGAGCCCGCCGCGGCCGGGCTGGAGCTGTACCGCAGGCACCGGGGCGACCGCCCGGTCACCGGGGTGGTCTACACCCACTCCCACATCGACCACTTCGGCGGCGTCGGCGGGGTCACCGACGGGAACGTGCCGATCCTGGCACCGGCCGGGTTCATGGAGCACGCGGTGTCGGAGAACGTCTACGCCGGTACCGCGATGGGACGGCGGGGCGTCTTCCACACCGGTGTCCTCCTGCCCAAGGGCCCCGACGGGCAGATCGGCGACGGCCTCGGCCAGAGCACCTCCAGCGGCACGGTGACGCTCCTGGAACCCAACCGGGACATCACCCGCACCGGCCAGGAGGAGGTCGTGGACGGGGTGCGGATGGTCTTCCAGATGACGCCCGGCACCGAGGCGCCCTCGGAGATGAACTTCCACTTCCCCGGGTACCGGGCCCTGTGCATGGCCGAGAACGCCACCCGCAACCTGCACAACCTGCTCACCCTGCGCGGCGCGCTGGTGCGCGACGCCCGGGTCTGGTCGCGCTACCTCAACGAGGCGGTCGAGCTGTTCGGGCGCGACTCCGACGTGGTGTTCGCCTCGCACCACTGGCCGACCTGGGGCGGCGGGGAGGTCGTCCGCTTCCTGTCCCAGCAGCGCGACCTGTACGCCTACCTCCACGACCAGACGCTGCGCATGGTCAACCGCGGCATGGTGGGGTCGGAGATCGCCGAGGAGATCCGGATGCCGCCCGGGCTGGAGCGGGAGTGGCACACCCACGGCTACTACGGTTCGGTCAGCCACAACGTCAAGGCGATCTACCAGCGCTACATGGGCTGGTTCGACGGCAACCCCGCCCACCTGTGGGAGCACCCGCCGGTGGAGGAGGCCAGGCGCTACGTCGACTGTATGGGCGGTGTGGAGGAGGTGGTGGCCAAGGCCGGGAGGTACCGCGACGAGGGGGACCTGCGCTTCGCCGCCACCCTGCTCGACCACGCGGTGTACGCCCGCCCCGACCACACCGGGGCCAGGGAGGCGCTGGCCGGGGTGTACGAGCGACTGGGCCACGGGGCCGAGTGCGGCACCTGGCGCAACTTCTACCTCCAGGGCGCGCGGGAGCTGCGGGGAGCGCCGGGCGCCCAACCGCTCGCCATCGGCGGGGGTATGGCCTCGGCGCTCACCGTGGAACAACTCTTCGACTCCCTGGCCGTCCGGATCGACGGCCCCCGGGCCTGGGACCACCGCTTTACCGTGGACTGGGTGTTCACCGACCTGGACACGAGCCACCGCACCGAACTGTCCAACGGGGCGCTCATCTGCTGGGAGTCCCCCGGCGGCGGTGGCGCCGACCTGACCGTCACGCTCACCAAGCCCGGGTTCCTGGGCCTGGTCGCGGGCGGGGGCTCTGAGGACCTGGACACCTCGGGCGACGCGTCACTGCTCACCACGCTGTTCGGCCTGCTGGAGGAGCCGGACCCGGAGTTCAACATCGTCACGCCCCGGGAGAACCGGGCCGGCGCTCCGCGCCCCCGCCGGGAGGCCGCGGGCGGGGGCTGAACCCGCTCACGCCGGGGTCGGCGCATGTCCTGGGTGCTGCTGGTCAGGCTGCGCACACCGAACCGGCTCACGCCGGGGTCGGCGGCCCGGCGAGCAGGTCGGCGGCACCGCGCTCGCGCAGCTCCCCGGCGACCCCGGCCCCGAGGGCTTCGGGGTCCTCCGGGGAGCCGGTCCGCTCGACCCGTACCGACCGGCGGCCGTCGACCGAGGTGACCTGGCCCAGCAATCGCAGCGACGCGCCCTGGACCACCGCCGTCGCGCCGACAGGCACGTGGCAGCCGCCGTCCAGCGCGGCGAGCAGGGCGCGTTCGGCGCGCACCGCGGTCTCGGTGGCCGCGTCGTGCACGACCGACAGCAGCCCCCGGAGCCAGGCGTCCCCGGCTGCGGTGCGGATCTGCACCCCCAGCGCGCCCTGGGCGGGCGAGGGCGGCCAGACCCAGGGGTCGAGGACCTGGGTGATCTGGTCGGACATCCCCAACCTGCGCAGGCCCGCGGCGGCCAGGAGCAGACCGCCCCACCCCTTCCGGCGCATGTGCCGCAGCCGCGGGGGGACGTTGCCGCGGACCGGTACCGGGCACACGTCGGGACGGGCGCGCAGCAGCTGGCCGACGCGGCGCGGCGCGCTGGTGCCCACACGCGCGCCCTCGGGCAGGGTGTCCAGGGTGGCTCCGCACAGGGCGTCGCGCACGTCGTGGCGCCGGGGTACCACCGCGAGCACCGTGCCGGGTGTGGTCTGGGTGGGCAGGTCCTTGAGGGAGTGGACCGCCACGTCGACCTCCCCTGCCAGCAGGGCGGCCTCCACCCGGGAGGCGAACACCCCGGCACCCGAAGCGGACAGCTCGCCCAGGGCGGTGGTGCGGTCCAGGTCGCCCGCGGTCATGACGGTGTGCTGCGTCCACACCACCTCGGGGTGGGCGGCGCGCAGCCGGTCCAGGAGTTCGGCGACCATGGCCCTGGCCAGGCGGCTGCCGCGCGAGCCCACCCGCACCGTCCGCGTCATCGGCCCCGCCCCGCTCCGGGAGGCGCCGTGTGCTCCGGGGGCAGGCCGCAGCCGCCGCCTCGGCGCGCGAGGGCGCGCACGTCCGCGGTGCCGCGGTCCCGCTCCTGCCGCGGGATGGTCGGCGGTGTGTTCACGCGGGCCCTTCCGTGTCCGGGGACGGTTGAGGCGGGTACGCACGCCATGCAACCACGGACACCGGCGGGCCCGGGGCCGTTTCGCGATTCCCGTTCCGGCGGGACTGGTCGGCAGAGGCGGGGTGGGGCTGGCCGACGCAAGGGGACGCTCCCGCGGCCGGTCGGCACCGGGGCGGCGGGCGCCCCACCCGCGGCGGGTCGTACCGGCGCGTACCGCGCCGACCGGCGCGGAACCCCCCGGCGCGGACAGGCGGTAAATCCGGACGGAACCCAGCCGAAAGCACACGGACAAACCCCTCGCATCGCCGCCCCAAAAAGGAATAGCGATCACCAATCCTGCCGTGGGAAAAGCAGAAAGCCACTCCGTGGTTACGGCCTCGCGCGCCCCGGGAACCCCCGATGGCGCGCATACGCTTCGCGTCGCGGGCGAAGGTCGGCGCTTCGAACGGGGACCGCGCCAGTTCGACCGCTCTCCACATCCGGCGGAAAACGCGTCCGACTGCTGACCGCCGACCACCGCGCCGAAGTCGTGCAAGCCCGGCAGAAACGACAGAGGGGGAGCATTGACACAGGACCAGATCCAGGACATCGAAGAATTCGTCGAACTGATCGAGAGTTGGTACAGGGAGGATTTCGAGGGCTTCGCCACCATGTACGACGCCGCGATCAGGCACGTGAAACCGATCCCCGAGAACGCGCCGGAGGAGGTCCGCTACGACTGGCGCGAAAGGACGATCAACGACCTGTGCGACTTCTTCCGCGAATGGGACCAGTGGCGGCCGGGTGTCTCCAGCGGGCTGAACTACATCGAGAAGTTCAGCTGGATCAACTACGAGAACGACTACGGCATGGTCTTCGTCACCTCCGGCCCCGGATGCCGGATGACCGCCCTCTTCACGGAGTTGCAGGGGCGTTACATGGACTCCGAGGCCTCCCTCGGCCTGGCGGAGGAGTGGATGAGGGAGCTCGGGCGCAGGATGGACGACTACGTCGTCCCGGCCGGCGGCTACAAGAACTTCAACGAGTTCTTCGTCCGTGAGGTCAAACAGGGAAAGCGACCGATCGACGCCCCCGACGACGAATCCGTGGTGGTCGCGCCGGCCGACTGCGTCATCAACATGATCGTCGACGAACTGACCGAGGAGACGCGGATCCCGGTCAAGACGGTCACCATGAACGTCGGACAGCTGCTCGACGGCTCCGACTACGCCAGCAGGTTCGTCGGCGGCACGGCGGTGTCCTGCATCCTGCTGCCCAAGTCGTACCACCGCTACCACTCCCCCGTCAGGGGGCGCGTGCTGGAATCGCGTGACGACGTCGGCGGCGTCTACTACGGAATGCGCAACTTCCCCGAACTGCTCAACAAGGGCAACGTCGGATACGGGTACGACTACAGCATGTTCGAGTACTTCCGCCGGGGTTATCTCGTCATCGCCACGGGCGAGGACGACAACGGTCTGGTCGGAATGGTCCCCGTGGGGCTGAACTCGATCGCCTCCGTCGAGTTCAGGTCGAAATTCGCCAAGGTGACCCCCGGGGAACCCGTCGACGTGGCCAAGGGGGAGGAGATCGGATGTTTCAAGTACGGCGGTTCGCTGAACATCCTCCTGTTCGAGAAGGGTAGGTTCCCCGCGCTCCAACTCCTCCAGGGGCAGCGCATCGGGAACTTCGAAAACCCGGAGACGTCGGCGGCGGTCTTCGCCGGCTCCTGGCGCACGCCCTCCCGGCGCCTCGGGTTCTGAGCGCCCCCGGCCGGGCCCGGCCGTCCTGTGCCCCGCACGGGACGGCCGCGGCTGAGCCGGGAGGTTCGGCCGGGCCGCGTCGGCACGCGGACGGCGCCCGCGCAGGCCGAAGGGCGGTCCGGGCGCGGCGCATCGCCCCCCGTCGCGCACCGCCTCGCGCGTGATCGCCGGGGACGGGCGACCGTAGCGTTCGATTTCCAGCCATTGCAATGCACCGCATGGAGTTCATTGCATTAGATTCCAAACCATTGCAATAATTTCCCGGCTTTTACCTGAGCATACGGGGATTCCGCATGGAATTTCCATTGCCGCAAAAATGAACGCAACGTAGCTTTTCCACCGTCAGAAACATCGAGCCGCGCCAGCGCCGAACGCCCTCAAGGACAACGGCACCACCGAACCCGGTATCCACGCCCCCACGCTGAGGCCCCTCCCCCACTCCCACCGCGTCACCGCTTCGAAGGAGCACACCACCATGTCCCTCGCCCCCACCGAGCAGGACCGTCCGGAACTGCACAAGATCATGCAGGAGACCGTCGACTCCGGCTTCGTCGGAATGCAACTGCGCGTACACGACGAGCGCGGCGAATGGGTCGGCAGCGCCGGGGCGCGCAGGTTGGGCGAGCCGGAGCTGCCGCCGACCGAGGGGCACTTCCGGATCGGCAGCGCCACCAAGAACTTCGTCGCGACCACGGTGCTCATGCTGGTGGCCGAGGGCGGGATCGGACTGGAGGACCGGGTGGCCGACCACCTGCCCGAGTTCGGGCTGGACCGGCGGATCACGGTGCGGATGCTGCTCCAGCACACCAGCGGGGTGTTCAACCACACCGGCGAGGTCCACGAGGACGGAACCTTCGCGCCGGGGATCACCTGGTCGGGCCGGGAGTGGGTGGAGGACCGGTTCCGGACCTACCCGCCGGAGGAGCTGGTGCGGCTGGCCCTGTCCGAGCCGTCCCGGTTCGAGCCGGGGACGGGCTGGAGCTACGCCAACACCAACTACGTGCTGGCCCGGCTGCTGGTCGAGCGGGTCACCGGCCGCTCGCTCGCCGAGGAGACGCAGCGGCTGATCCTGGGCCCGCTCGGGCTGACGGGCACCGTGGTGCCGACCACCCAGACGGAGGTCCCCGAGCCGCACGCCCACGCCTACTACCGGTACGAGGAGGAGGGCCGGGAGAGGACGGTCGACGTCACCCGGCAGAACCCCTCCTGGATCTCCAGCGGCGGTGACATGGTCTCGACCACCCGGGACCTGCACACGTACTTCTCCGCGCTGATGGGCGGCAGGCTCCTGCCGCCCGAGCTGCTGGCGCAGATGCGCACTCCGGAGGAGAAGGTCGGCTACGGCCTGGGGGTGTTCGTCCAGGAGACCGACGGCCGGACCCTCTTCCACCACAACGGCGGCATCGCGGGCTCGGCGTCGCTGATGTACGCCACGGCCGACGGCGGCAGCACCCTGACCGCCTCACTGACCTACGTGGACGACGCCGGGCTGTCCCTGGCGCAGACGTTCCAGGAGACGACGCGGCGGCTCGTCGGGGAGGTGTTCGGCGGCGGGCGGACCGAGGCGGAGGACGAGGAGGCCGAGCAGGACGCCGGGGCGGAGCAGCCGACGGGCTGAGCACCTCGGAGCCGCGACCGCTGAGGACGGACTCCCGCTCCGTCCGGACGGCCACGTCGCCCGGGCGGCGGCGATCGACGGACCTGCCTCCGGAGCCGCGCCCGCGCGGGCCGCTCGAATGCCTCACGGGTTTCCTGGTCCCGCCGCACCCGCCGCAGGGCCGACCGGAGCGGGACGGCCCGCTTTCCGGAGGGCGGCCCCCGTGGCGCCCTCCGGAAAGCGCTCGGGGTCCTCAGCCCCGGGCGGGTCCGCGCTCGCCCACGTCCTCGCGCAGCTGCTCCAGGGTGTTCTTCAGCAGCCGGGAGACGTGCATCTGGGAGTAGCCCATGCGGTCGGCGATCTCGGTCTGGGTGTGGTCGCCGAAGAAGCGCAGCTTGAGGATCTCGCGCTCGCGCTCGGGCAGGCGGGCCAGGGCGGGCTTGAGCGACTCGCGCTGCACGACCCGCTCCAGGCCCTCGTCCTCGCTGCCCAGGTGGTCCTCCAGCCGGGAGCCCTCCTGGCCGTCGGAGTCGGAGGAGTCGGGGGCGTCCAGCGAGAGGGAGCGGTAGGACTCCGAGGCCTGGACGAGCTCGACGACCTCCTCCTCGTCCAGCCCCATCTCCTTGGCGATCTCGGCGTTGGTGGGGACGCGCGCGTGGGTCTGCTGGAAGGTGTTGAGCACCTGGCGCAGCTTGATCCGGTTCTCCTGGTGGCGCCTGGGGACGCGGATCGCCCAGGTGTGGTCGCGGAAGTGCCGCTTGATCTCACCGGTGACCGTGGGCATGAGGTAGGAGATGAAGGGCTTGCCGCGATCGGGCTGGTAGCCGTGGATGGCCTTGACCAAGCCGACCATGGCGGTCTGCTTGAGGTCCTCCAGCGGTTCGCCCCGGCCGTTGTAGCGGCGGGCGAGCTTGTTGACCAGCGGCTGGTAGCGGACCACGACCTGCTCGCGCAGTCTGACCGCGCGCGGGTCGTCGCCGTCCAGGCGCTGGAGTTCGGCGAGGAGTTCCTCGACCGGGATCTCCTCCCCCGGGGAGGACGCGCGCGTCCTGGGGATGAGAGTCGTGTGGTCGGTGTCGGTCTGCGACACGGTGTTCTTGTTCAACGTGGTGGACAAGAGGAAACCCCCGGTGCTCTGGTCCTGTGTGCTCCTGCTCTGTCTGCCTCGGCAGACACCGGTGCGCTGACCCGCCGGCGACCGCGGTTCGGGTGCCGCGGCCCGGCGGGCGGCACCGGTGCGACCACTACCGTTCCCTTAGAAACAGCTTCAAAAGCCGCAGAGCGGATTTTTTGTTGTCGCACGACAAATATCTACGTCAGAGCGCCTCCACCAGCCCGAACAAGGCGGGCGCGAGGCCGCCGCGCCCGTGGGCCGCGCCCCCGCGTCCACGAACCGGCGGCCGCCCCCTTCCTACCCGACGCACGGGGAGGGCGTCACGTCCTCCGCCCGCCGCGGCCGGTGAACCGCCGTCAGTCGAGGACGGCCGTCGCCTCGACCTCGACGAGCACGTCGGGTTCGAAGAGGTAGTCCACGCCGATGAGCGACGAGGGCGGCAGCGGCGTCGGGAGGCCGACCTCCTCGGCGACCTCGGCGACCCCCGCCATGAAGGCGTCGATCTTGCCGGGCTCCCACGCCGTGACGTAGAAGGTCAGCCGCAGGACGTCGTCGAACGTCGCTCCCGCCCAGGCCAAGCCGACCGCGGTGTTGCGCAGCACCTGGGCCACCTGCCCGGCGAGGTCGCCCGGGGCCACCGGGGTCGCGTCGGCGCGGCGGGCGACCTGTCCGCTGACGTGCACGTGGCGCGTACCGGTGCCGACCGCGACGTGGTGGTACGGGGTGGGCTGCATCATGCCCTCGGGGGTGAAACGCTGAACGGCCATTGCCTGTGTCCTCGCTACTGGTGCCGACTTGGTCTAATGTTGATACCTGGTATCAGAAAGAAACTGCAACGAAACCAGGTGTCATGACGGATACCGGGCAGGCAGCCCACGACGACATCGGGATCACCGCGCCGCACCGCGAGCTCCTCAACCAGATCCTGGACAAGTGGTCCATGGAGGTGCTCAACGTGCTCTGCGAGCGCCCCTCGCGCTTCAACGAACTGCGCCGCGCGATCCCCTCGGTGACCCAGAAGTCGCTCACCGCGACCCTGCGCCGCCTCGAACGCAACGGCATCGTGCACCGCGCGGTGGTCGGCTCGCGGCCGGTCGCCGTCGAGTACCGGATCACCCCGCTGGGCAAGACCCTCCGGCACCCGGTGGACGTGCTGCTCGACTGGATCTCGGCGCACACGCCCGAGATCGAGCGGGCACGCGAGCGCTTCGACCTCGAACAGGACGGCGGTTGACGCCCGGGGCGGCCGGAGCCCCGGTCGGGTCCTGTGCCGGGCCCGGAAGTGTCCGCCTCGCAAGTGCCTGCTCCAGAAGTGTCCGGTTCCGGAGTGCGGGTTCCGGCGGCCCGACGGCGCAGGGCGTCGCCGCGCGGGTCCGGACGGCGGTCGGCAGCGCCTTCGCCCGTGGGCTGGCCGACCGCCTCCGAGAACCCGGCGTGAACCGTCACGAGAGCCACAGGGTGAGCGCGAGCGATCCGAGGAAGGCGGCTCCGGCGAGGACCTGCCTCGTCAGGTGGGCGTCGTACAACTGCGGGGCGGTGCGCGTCGAGAGCAGCAGGTACCCGTCGCAGGAGCTCGCGACGAGGGTCTCCCCGTTCCACTCGTAGGCGGTTCCGTTGACCAGGAGGCGGGTCCCGGGCGCGACGGCCCACTCCCGGTAGGAGCGGCCGGCGCTCGAATGCGCGTGCTCGGGCCGCAGCTCCCGCCTCGCCTCCGTCCTGCCGAAAGCGCCCTCCGCCAGGGGGTCCACCACGAAGGAGTCGTGGGTGAGGTCGACCTTGTCCGTGACAGCCCCGCGGGGGTGGCACCACGCGCTCCCCGTCCTGTCCCGGAGCCGGAAGGGCGCCTCGCTCTGCTCCGTGTGGACCAGGGTCACGCGCAGGCGTTCGTGGTGGGAGTCCTCGGCCGGGCGGTGGTCCCACACCTCGGTCCGGTACCACACGCACCTGGTCCCGGAGTAGGGGGCGACCAGCGGTCCCGAGGGCCCCGGCACGGCGTTCCCGTCGACCAGGACCGGGGTGCCGGAGCGGGGCAGGTCCCGCAGCGGAGGCGTCCGGGAACCGCGCATCCTGTGGGACCGTGCGCGCGTGCGCAGCTCCCGGGAGAGCAGGAGGGCGCTGAGCACGGTGGCCAGCAGGGCCAGGAGCTGGAACGCGGTCCGCGATCCGCCGACGAACATGTCATCCATGGTCGCCACCTCCTCGTGCCGGTGGCCTTGGCGGCGGGCCACCGGCACGACGCGGGCTCAGCCCTCCTCCGAACGGTCCGTGTCCGCGTCGGCGAGGGCGTCGTGCCGGGTGGCGGCGGAAAGGGGTGTTCCCGCCAGGTATCCCGCCCGGGCCAGGGCGTTGCCGCCCACCGCCGCGGTGGCCAACTGCACGAGCAGCGCCAGGCCGATCTTGAGCGCGTTCTCCACCGAGGGGAACCACAGCAGCAGGCCGAGCAGGAGCAGGGCCGTCCCCAGACCGGCCGAGACCGACACCCCGTGCAGGCGGGCGTAGAAGTCGCGCAGGCGCACGAGGCCGAGGGCTCCCACCGCGAAGACGGACGCGCCGGCGATCACACAGGCCACGGCGAGCGTCTCGAACGGGGTCATCGTTTGCCTCCGGAGATCAGTCGGGCCAGGGACAGGGCGGAGAGGAACCCCACGAGGGCGCACACGAGCACGATGTCGACCACCAGGTCGGAGTCGACGCGAAGGCCGAGGACGACCACGAGGCCGACGAAACCGAAGAGGACCACGTCGGCTCCGGCCGCCCTGTCCCCCGTGTCGGGGCCTTTCAGGATCCGGTAGGCGGCGACCGCCATGGACGCGCCGAGCAGCAGCAGCGCGATGTCGACGGGGTTCATCGGGTCTCCTCCCCCCGGGGCGCGGCCTTCGTCCGTCCGGCGCGTGTCAGGCCCAACAGGTAGTCCTCCATCTGGTGGATGTCGTCGAGGAAGGCCGACTCGTCAGCGGTGTACATGCCGTGCACCCACAGGGTGGGCGGGTCGGTGCGGGTGGCCACGGTCACCGTTCCGGGGGTCAGGGAGACCATGTTGGCGACGGCCGTGATCTCCAGGTCGGTACGGCAGCGCAACGGGACCTCGATCAGGGCGGGCACGGAGGCGCTGCCGGGGGTGACGATGTCCCAGGCGACCCGGAGCGTGGAGGTCACCACCCGGGAGCCGTAGAAGAACGGGAACCACGCGATCCGCAGGGCCCGGCGCAGGAGAGGGGTCATCGGTTCGTCACCGCCTCGACGTAGGTGGAGGTGTCCAGCAGGTGGGCCGCGGCCAGGGCGCTCAGGTCGAGCAGGAACTGGGCGCCCAGGCCGACGCACAGGGTGACGCCGGTCAGCGCCACCGCGGGCAGCACCAGGCCCGCGCGCATCCTCGTGGCGGCCGGGGCCGCGGTGGCCGTCGCGGCCCCCGCGACCGGCCGTCCGCCCCCGGGCTCGGGGCCGGAGTCCGGGACGGGGCCCCAGAACACCGAGCCCCAGATCTTGAGCATCGACATCAGGGTGATGAGGCTGACGGCGACGGCGAGGGCGGCGACCGCCCACTGGCCGTCGGCGAAGGCGGCGGCGACCAGGGTGAGTTTGGCGACGAACCCGGAGAAGGGGGGCAGCCCGGCCAGGGACAGGGCCGCACCCAGGAAGGCCAGGGCCAGCAGCGGTTCCCGGCGGGCCAGGCCTCCCAGCCGGTCGAGTACGCCGGTGCCGTGGACGTGCTCGATCGCGCCGGTGGACAGGAACAGGGACGCCTTCACCACCATGTGGTGAACGAGGTAGAAGATGCCCGCCATCAGTCCCAGTTCGGTGAACAGGGCCACGCCGAGGAGGATGTAGCCGATCTGGCTGACCATGTGGAAGACCAGGATCGAGCGGGTGGTGTTCTCCCCCACCGCGCCCAGGACCCCGACCAGCATGGTCGCGCCGAACAGCACCAGGCCCACCCACAGCAGCGAGGACTCTCCGCCGAAGACCACCGCGTAGAGGCGGTAGATCGCGTAGACGGCGACCTTGGTGTGCAGGCCGGAGAACAGGGCGGTCACCGCCGGGGAGGGCGCGGTGTAGGTGCGTGCCAGCCATCCGTGCACCGGCACGACGGCGGCCTTGACCGACATGGCCAGCAGCACCACGCCCATGGCGACCGCGACCACGGGTGACTCCTGGGCGGCGCCCGCGAGTTCGCCGAGCTGCACGGTTCCGGCCGCGCCGTAGACCAGGGCGACACCGGCCAGGAACACGGTCGAGGTCAACAGGTTGACCGCGACGTAGGTCCGTCCGCCCCGCAGGCCGCGCAGGGTCCCGGCGATGGCCATCAGCCCGTAGGAGGGCAGCAGCATCACCTCGACGAACACGAAGAGGTTGAACAGGTCCCCCGTGAGGAGGGCCCCGTACACCCCGGCGGACAGCACCAGGACCAGGGACGGGAAGAAGCGCCGGTCGGCCTCGCCGGTGGCCACGGCGAAGGCCGAGCACACCAGCACCAACAGGGCGGTCGTGGTGACCATCAGCGCGCTGAAGGTGTCGGCGGCGAAGGGGACGGCCACCCCGGCGGGCCACAGGCCCACCTGGTGGGCGTGCACCTGTCCCTCCCGGGTGGCCCAGAGCAGGACGGCACCGGCGGCGAGGGCGAAGGCGCTGGTCCCCAGGAACAGGGCGCGGGCCGCCGCACGCGCGAGGGGCAGGACGAGCAGCGCGGCGCCCAGGAGGGGGACCGCGACCAGCACGGGCAGGAGAACGGGGTTCATGAGGCGTCCTCGGTGTCGTCGCTCCCACCGGTCGCGGCGAGGGCGAGCATGTAGATGGTGATGGAGAAGGCGATGACGATCGCCGTGAGCACGAACGCCTGGGGCAGGGGGTCGGCCATGGCGGCGCCGGTGTCCCGTCCCAGCAGGGGTTCGCCCCGGCGGGAGGCTCCGCCCGCCGACAGCAGCAGGAGGTTGGCCCCGTGGCTGAGCAGGACGAAGCCCAGGACGACGCGGACCATGCCGCGTTGCAGGATCAGGTAGACGGCTCCGGCGGTCAGGACGCCGATCGTGATGGCCAGGGTCATCGGGTACCTCCGGTGGCCGGACCGTGCTGGACGGGGTCGGGTGTGCGGTGCGCGTCGGGCTCCGGGGGGCTCTCACGGCCGCTCCGGGGCAGCCCCAGCTGGTTGAGCGCGGTCAGCAGCACGCCGACCACGACCAGGTAGACCCCCACGTCGAAGACGAGCGCGCTGGTGAAGTGGTAGTAACCGCCCCAGGGCAGGGGGATCTCGGCGTGCAGGGGCCGCAGGAAGGACCCGTCGGCGTAGCCGAGCAGCCCGGTGGCCGCGGCGGTGAGGACGCCCGCGGCGATGAAGGCCGGGTAGGCCAGGCGGATGCGGGCCGCCGAGGCGCTGGGCGCGGTCAGGTAGGCCAGGGCGAAGGCCGAACCGCCGACCAGTCCGGCGATGAAGCCGCCGCCCGGGGCGTTGTGGCCACGCAGCAGGAGGTAGAGCGACCACAGCACCAGCAGCGGGATCAGCCAGCGCGCCACGGTGCGCATGATGACGGTGTTGTCGTCGGCGTTCCAGACCGGGTTGGTCCCGGCCACGCGGGAGGAGGCCTCGCCGTTCGCGATGAGACCGGAGGACCGCAGGACGGCGATGATGATCAGGCCGGCCACCCCCAGGACGGTGAGTTCGCCCAGTGTGTCCAGGGCCCGGTAGTCGACCAGGATCGTGTTGACCACGTTGGTGCCTCCGGTGTCCCCGGGCGCGTTGGAGAGCAGGTAGTCGCTGACCCCGGAGGGCTCCCTGCGGCCGGTGAGCAGGTAGGCGCCCAGCCCCGCCGCGGTTCCCGCGGCCAGGGCGACCACCGCGGTGAGGGCGGTGCGTGAACGGCGGACCCGGTGGAACTCGCGGGGAAGTCGGCGCAGCACCAGGACCGCCACGACCACCGTCAGGGTCTCCACCAGCAACTGGGTCAGCGCCACGTCGACGGCGCCCAGGAAGACGAACCACAGCGCGGTGGCGAACCCGGCGACCCCGACCAGGGCCAGGGCGGCCATCCGCGAACGGGTCACCACCGAGGCGAGCACCGCGACCGCCACCAGCGCCACCAGGAGCCAGTCCAGCGCGCGCGAGGTGGGAGCGGGCGCGAGCCCGTAGTCCAGCCCGAGGGAGGAGACCACGGCGGCGAGCACGATGAGCATGACGAACGGCACGGCCAGGTGGCGGGTGGGCGCGTCGGTGCGGGTCGGGTCGCCCACCCGCTTTCCCAGGGTGATGACCGCCGCGTGCACGCGCTCGAAGACGCCTGTGCCCCGGACGGGGAGGAGGCGGAGCCCGGCGAGCCTCTCCCCGGAGCGGGAGGCCCGGGTCAGGAGGGCGCCCAGGAGCAGGGCGGCGGCCGACATCCCCAGGGCGGGGTTGAGTCCGTGCCACAGCGCCAGGTGGGAGTCCGCGGGGGCGAGGACCGCGTCGCCAGCCGCCCGGGAGACGGCCGGGTTGAGCGCTGCCACCCCCAGTCCCAGGACCAGGCCCGCCGCCGCGGTGACCACGGGGGCGGCCAGCAGGAGCGCGCCCGCCTCCCGGGGCGGCTCCCGGTCGGGACGGCCCCTGCCGCTCCCGCCGAAGGACAGGTACACGAACCGGAAGGCGTAGGCGAAGGTCAACGAAGCCGCGGCGACCGCGACGGCCCCGGCGGCCGGACCGGCCCAGGCGGGCCCGGGCGCCCGCAGAAGCGCCTCGAAGAGGTTCTCCTTGCTGACGAATCCCAGGAGAGGGGGGACCCCGGCCATGGACAGGGCGGCGAGCGCGCTCACCGCCGCGGTGACGGGCATCGTCCGGCGCAGACCGCCGAGTTCGCGCAGGTCCCGGGTTCCGGTCTGGTGGTCGATCACGCCCACCGACATGAACAGCGCCGACTTGAACAGGGCGTGGGCCGCGGTGTGCACGGCGGCGGCGACGAGCGCCTGCGGGGTCCCCACACCGATGACGGCGACGAGGAAGCCGAGTTGGCTGACCGTGGAGTAGGCGGTGAGTTCCTTCAGGTCGTGCCGTCGCAGGGCCAGCACGGCGCCGATCACGGCGGTGGCCAGACCGGTGACGATCAGGGTGGCGCCCCACAGCGGTGTGTCGGTGAAGGCCGGGGAGAAGCGCATCGCCAGGTAGACGCCCGCCTTGACCATCGCCGCCGCGTGCAGGTAGGCGCTCACCGGGGTGCTCGCGGCCATGGCGTCGGGCAGCCAGTAGTGGAAGGGGAACTGGGCCGACTTGGTGAACACCGCGACGATGACGAGCACCGCCACGGTGCCGGTGAAGGCGGTGTCCTGGGTCCAGGACGGGTCGCCCAGGATCGCGCTGAGGCGGGTGGTTCCGGTGCGCACCCACAGCAGCACCACCGCGGTCAGCAGTGCCAGACCACCCATGGCGGTGAGCAGGAACGTGCGCACCGCCGGCCGTGAGGCACCCGGGCCGGACAGGCCGATCAGGTAGAAGGAGCAGATCGTGGTCAGCTCCCAGAAGACGAAGAGCAGGACCACGTCGTCGGCCAGGACCAGACCGGTCATCGACAGGGCGAAGGCGCTCATCAGGACGTAGAAGCCGGTCCTGCGCCCGGGCGGGAAGTAGCGGGTGGAGTAGGCCGTGACCAGGGCGCCCACGCCGAGTACGAGCACGCAGAACAGCCAGGCCAGGCCGTCCATGCGCAGGTGCAGCCCCACGCCGAGGGCGGGCATCCAGGGCAGGGACGCCTCCGGGACCCGGTCGTGGTTCCACAGGGCGGGCCCCTGGGCGCCGACCCACAGGGCCGCCAGGGCCAGTACCAGGGCGATGGGCCACCCCGCGGCGCGGCCCAGCGGGCGTTCCAGCAGCGGGACGAGCAGTGTGGTGACGGTGAGTACGGCAAGGAGGAGCAGCAGCACGCCGCTGTCCTTTCACGGTTGCGCGCCGGTCCCCGGGCATGCGGGCACACGCCGGGGACGGCCGTGGCGCACGGGGGCGCGGCACGGTCGGCGTTCAGCGAAAAAAGGTGGAAGAGGGCACGCGAAAGGTGCCTCGCGCAGGACGGAACCCGAAGAGGACCGCGGGCACTGACGTCGGTTACCGGTGCCTTGGGCGGACCGGTAGCCGAAGAGGACCGCGGGCGATGACGTCAGACACCGGCGCTTTGGGCAGGCCGGTGACCGACGGCGCGCGGACACGGGGCGACCGTCATGCGGAGAAGAGAAGACGCCTCGACCGAGGCGGGAGGGTCAGCTGCGTCCGGGCGGGCAGGAGCTGAGTTCGCCGTGGGCGTTGGTACCCCACGAGGTGGAGTAGCCGTTGGTGCCCAGGGGGCGGGGGTTACGCACGGGCAGCTTGTGTCGTTCGGCGAAGCGCGAACGGCCGACGCGGGCGTGGACGTCCAGGGCGCGCAAGTGGGCGCCTTCGAGGAGGACGGGCGTGTGACGACGCGGCGGGGGCGCCGTGGCCGCTGTCCGGGACATCACAGCACCTCCCCTCACGCCTTGTCTGATCACAGCGGCTGCCACCGTACCAGCTGCTGCTTCAGGCGGGCCAGACGAGGACGCCGCGCACTGGATGTGAACAGGATCTCAGTATGTTCTGGTTTCGACCGACCGGCCCTCCGGGAGCCCCGGGAGGGCGCGGGCGCACCAATCGGCTCCGGGCAGTCGGGCGGACCCCCTCCCCCGCCCCCTCCGGCGGGTGCGCGGGCGGGGCTCAGAACGCGAGGACGGGTGCGCGGGCCGGGCACCCAGCGATCCGCCGGGTGCCGGGCCTCCCGCCTCACCCGCCGGATCGCGCTGCGGCCACGCGGGAGTCGACCCAGGCGCACAGGTCCTCCAGGGCGGCCTCGGTCCGCTCCCGGTCACCGGTCATGAGGTAGTCGGTCTCCAGTCCGGCGAAGGCGGCGTTGAGCACGGTGGCGTGCACGAGGGCCGCCTTCGGGTCCAGGCCGCGCGCGGCCAGGCACGCCGCGACGAACTCCGCGCGCCTGCGGGCGAAGCCCGGCACCGGGCACGGGAGCCTGCCGCTGGCGGCCAGGCCCTCGATCTCGCGGATCAGGCGGGTCGTGGCCACCTCACCGGAGCCGAGGTTGCGCTTCCACGTGGAGCGGACGATGGCGCCGACCGGCACGGAGGGGTCCTCCCAACCGGGGGTGGCGCGCAGGGCCTCGTGCTGCTGCTCGTCCAGCCGTTCCAGCACGGCGGCGACGAGGGCGTCCTTGTCCGCGAAGTGGTGGGTGAGCACACGGGTGCTCTGCCCGAGCCCCTCGGCCAGGGCACGCAGCGAGAAGTTACCGATGCCCGTGCGGGAGAGCTGGCCGATCACCGCGTCGACGACGTCCCGGCGACGGCGCGGGTCCGCGATCCGTGGCATGGTGCCCCACCTCCGGAAGGCCACTTTGGCACACGGATAAGGGAAACACTTGTTACCTTTATCCCATGAGTGGTTTCCAACGGCCTCCCCTGTGGCTCCTCGCCCTGGCACTGGCCGCCTTCGCGGTCCAGACGGACGACTTCATCATCATCGGCGTGCTCCCGGCGATCGCCTCCGACGTGGACGTGTCGGAGGCCGCGGCCGGACAGCTCGTCACCGTCTACTCCCTCGTCTACGCGCTCACCGCGCCCCTGTGGGCGGTCCTGTTCGCCCGGATCTCCCGCAGACGGGCCCTGTTCTGGGCCCTGGCCGTGTTCACCGCCGCCAACGCCGCCGTGCCGCTCGTCGACGGCTACCTCCCGCTCGTGGCCCTGCGGGTCGTGGCGGCGCTGGCGGCGGCGGTGGTCCTGCCCGCTTCCCTGGCGATCGCGAGCACACAGGCCCCGCCCGAGCACAGGGGCCGCTACCTGGCCACCGCCATGACGGGCCTGACCGGCGCCATCCTGATCGGCGTCCCCCTCGGGACGTGGATCGGCGCCCTGCTGGGCTGGCAGGCGACCTTCGTGTTCGGCGGGCTCCTGGGACTGGCCTCCCTCGCTCTCGCCGCCCGCGCCCTGCCCGCCGGGGCGGACGGTACCGAGCAGGAACCCCAGGCCCTGGCGGACCTCGTCCGCCCGCTGGTCGACCGGACCGTGGCCGTCGTCCTGGCGATCACCGTCCTGACCGTGGCCGGGAACCTCGCCTTCCAGACCTACATCGCGGTCGTCCTCTCCGGGCTCTCCGGCGTCACCCCCGCCCTGCTGGCGGTGCTGCTGGTGTGCTCCGGCGTCGGTGGCCTGCTCGGCACGCAGGCGTCGGGCCGCCTGGTGGACCGCCTCGGACCTCTGCGCGCCTTCCTGTGCGCCGTCGTGCTCTTCTGCCTGACGATGTCCGCCATGGCCCTGCTGTGGCTGGTGGCCCCGGTGTCCGTGTGGGCGGTGGTGCCCCTGCTCATGGCCTGGTCAGCCGCCGCGTGGGCGGTGCCGCCGAGCCTGCAGACGCTCATGCTCGACCGGGCGGGTACACGCGCCTCCTCGCAGGCCATGGCGGTGCACAGCAGTTCGGTGTACGTCGGGGCGGCCCTGGGCGGAGTCCTCGGCGGCGCGGCGGTCGCCGTGAGCCCCGGCCTGGTCCCGGCGGCCGCGGCGGCGGCCGCCGGGTTCGGTCTCGGGCTCAGCGCGCTGATCCGCCGCGCCCCCGCCAGAGCCGACGCCTGACCCCCGGGCAGTGCGGAGAGCCTCATCCCGCTGGCCGAACCCCAGCGCCGGTTCGCCTACGACCGGCTGCCCGCACGGCCCTACCACCACGACAGCGGATGGACCGTCGAAGGCGCCACCGCACCCCTCGCCCGAAGACTCGCAGTCCACCGGCCCGGGGATCGGGAGGAGGAGTCCTTCGCCCGCGGTGGCGCGGCACGGCTCATCCTGATCGCCTGCGGCGGACGGTTCGACGAGTGGACCGGGTACTACCGCGACAGCGTGGTGATCACGGCCGCGGCTCGCGCGTGAGCGGGGATCAGAGATCTGAACCCGGGCTCGCGGCGGCCAGGCGCTGACGGTGGTTGCGATGGAGACGGGCCCCGATCGGGCGACCGGCATGCCAGACGACCGCGGGGACGGCGGCGCGCAGGAGCTGGGCCTGCTCCTCGCTCGCCCCGTGCAGGGCCATGCCCAGCATCAGCAGACGCCGAGCGAAGGTCACCTTGCCGAAGGACGCCTCGACGGTCGCCTTCCACTCGCGTTCGGTCAGGTAGCGATCGATGAGCGGCAGGATCCGCTCCTCCTCCAGCGCCAGGTGCTCGTACAGCGCCGGCAACAGACGCTCCGCGACGGCGGCGACAGCATCCCGGTCGGTGGCGTCGGCGGAGGCCTGCCAACGCCGACTGCCCGCGGCGAGCGCCTCCAGCTCGCTGTCGATGAAGGCGTGCTGCCGGTCCATCGTCTCGACGAGGGGCTCGACGTCGGCGGGGCAACGCTCCCGCAGCCGGGGCCACACATGGTCGTCCTCGCTGGTGTGGTGGGCGTGCAGGAAGTCGACCATCATCAGGACGTGGCGGGCGACGACGGTGGTGCCGTCCGCGTCACGCGCCGACACGCCGGCGACCAGCGCGGGCAGAGCGGCGAACTCCCGCCGCATGGCGTCGTGCGCGCCGATCATGTCGCGGCTGTCGGCCATCTTCTCGTTGTGCATGGAAGCAGCTTCGGGGCTGTACCTTGCAAGCCGCCTACAGCACGGATACGGCGGCCGCCGCGCCGTTTGCCGCCGTAGGTGGCATGGGCTTACATGGTGCGGTGCTGACATTCTCGGTGCTGGGTCCGTTCGAGGTTCGCGTGGGAGATCAGCCGGTCCACGTCGGGGGCCGGCTGCCCCGCAGGCTGCTGGCGATCCTGATCGCCGCGGAAGGGCGTCCGGTCCGGGATGACAGCCTGGCCGAAGGAGTGTGGGGCGACCGCCAGCCACGCGATCCGGCGGGCGCACTGCAGGTGTACGTCTCCCGGCTGCGCCGGGTGCTGCCGGGCACGGCGTTGCAGCGGTCCCCCGGTGGCTATCGGCTTCTTGCCGCCGACACCGACGTCGAACGGTTCCGCGGCCACCTCGTCCGCGCCCGCGCGTTGGCGGCCGGCGACCGCCACGCCGACGCGCACGAGGCCTTCGACACGGCGCTGCGGTTGTGGCGCGGGACACCCTACGAGGATCTGGCCGACGACGAGTCGACGGCCGCGATCCGTGCCGCCCTGGTGGAACAGCGCGACAGCACCCAGGAGGAGGGCGCTGCGGCGCTGCTGGCCGCCGGCGACCACGCCGGTGCGGCGGAAAGGCTCGAACTGCTGGTGCACGCCGAGCCGTACCGCGAACGCCGATGGCAGTTGCTGGCCCTGGCGCTCTACCGCTCGGGACGCCAGGCCGACGCCCTGAACGCGGTGCGCCGGGTCCGGACCCTGCTGGCCGAGGAACTGGGTGTCGACCCCGGACCGGAGTTGCGGCAGCTCGAAGCCCGCATCCTGTCACAGGACCCGGCCCTGGCGGCCGTCGGCGTCGGGGCCGCGACGCCCGGTGACCGGCCGCTGTCGTCGTTCATCGGCCGCGACGCCGATCTGGCCGTGCTGGACCGTCTCGTCGGCATGCACCGGCTCGTCACCGTCGTCGGGCCCGCCGGGTCGGGCAAGACCCGCCTGGCCGTGGAGTGGGCGGGGCGGGACGCCGTCGTCCGGCTCGCCGATGTGGCCGACCCCGCCCACCTGGTCTCGGCGGTCGCCGCGGCGGTCGACGTCACCGGGTTCGCCGGGGACCCGTACGAGGCACTCGTCAAGCGGCTGCGTCTGCTCGGGAAACCCCTGGTGCTCGACAACTGCGAGCACCTCGTCGGCGAGGTGGCCCGGCTCGTCATCGACCTGCTCGACCGGATTCCCGCGTTGCGGGTGGTGGCCACCAGCCGCGGACCGCTCGGCGTCGACGGCGAGCACAGTCTCCCGCTCGGGCCGCTGGCCGCGGACGACGCCGTGGCGCTGCTGGCCGACCGCATCCGCGCGGGCCGGCCCGGCTGGGTCGAGCAGGACGCCGACCGCCGTGACCTGCGCCGCCTCGCCGACGCGCTGGACCGTCTGCCGCTGGCCCTGGAGCTGGGGGCGGCGCGGGTGCGGACCTTCGGCGTACGGGGGCTGATCGAGCACCTGAACGACCGTTTCACCGTGCTGGGCCGGATCCCGCGCGGCACGATGACCTCGCACGCGACGTTGCAGGAGGCCGTCGCCTGGAGTTTCGCTCTCCTCTCCGGCGACGAACGTGATCTCGCGGTGCGGCTCTGGCCCTACGAGGGTGGTTTTCCCGTGGAGGCCGCGGCCTCCGCTGCCGCCCGGCTCGACGCGCTCGTCTCGCTAGTCGACCAGTCCGTGGTCACCGCCGAGACCGGCGGCGGCACGGCGCGGTACCGGATGCTGGAGACGATCCGGGCGTACTGCCGGTCCGTGGACGAGGATCCGGCGGCGACCCGGGCCGCCCATGCCGTCTGGGTTCGCGAGCTGGCCGCCCGGGCCGCGGGCGATCTGCAGGGCGTGCGGTCAGCGAGCACGATGGCGGCGCTGCGTCTGGAGTTGCCGAACCTGCGCGCAGGGCTCGCGCACGACCTGACGCACGCCCCGGTCGAGGCGTTGCGTACGGCCGCGCGGCTCATGTGGTTCTGGATCCGCAGCGGCCTGCTCGACGAGGGCAACCGGATGCTGACCGCAGCCCTGGCCGCCGCGCCGGACGCCCCGCTCGGTGACTCCGTGCGGGCCAAGACCTCGTCGGCCGGACTGTTCTACTTCACCGGCGACGTCACCACGGCACGGCGCATGCTGTCCGAGGCGCTCCTGGAGGTGGGCTCGGAACCGGGGCATCGCGGCCTGCTCGCCGAGGTCCGCTACTACCAGGCTCTGGTCCAGCTGCCGGGAGGCGACCCGGCGATCGCGCTGACCGCGTCGGCCGAGGCGCACGCCATCGCCACCGAGACGCAGACCACCTGGCTGATCGCGGCCACCTCCATGGCGTGGGGCGCCGCCCTCGTCATGGCCGGCCGGATCGCCGACGGCCAGCACCGGCTGCGTGCTGCCGTGCGGCTGGCCGACGCCTCCGGGCTGGTCTGGACGGCCGCGCTCAGCGAGCTGATGCTGGCCCAGACCCTGGTCGAGGCGGGGAACAGCGAAGCGCTGCCCCTGCTGCGGACCTCGCTGCGGCGCTTCCTCGACGAAGGCGACCTGAGCAACCAGCTGGCCGTGCTGCACAACGGGGCCCTGGCCTTGGAGGCGGCCGGCGACGCGGCCGGCGCCGCGCTGCTCCGCGACGTCGTCCATTTCCACCAGGCGCGCAGCGGTATCCGACCGACCGGCACCTACCTCCAGTCGGTCATACCGCACGGCTGGTACGAAGGCGCCCCTCCCGCACAGCCGCCGACATTCGACGACGCCGTCGCCGTCCTGTCCGCCCCGGTGCGCACTGTCTGACGGTTGCAACCCGGGTGTAGGGGTGCCTGGCCAGGATCACGGGGCGGGCCGGTCCACGGCCCGTGCAACGTCGACACCCGTACCAGCTAAGGACCGTCTTCATGCGCATCGGCATCGGACTACCCAACCAGGTCCGCGACGTCCACGCCCCAGTGATTCCCGCCTGGGCCCGCAGAGCGGAGGAAGCGGGCTTCGCCACCCTGGGCACCACCGGCCGAGTCGCCTATCCGGGCGTGATGGACACCGTCGCCCTGGCCGCGGCCGCCGGGGCCACCACCACGATCGGGCTGATGAGCCAGGTACTGCTGGCGACCACCTGGCCGGGCGCGCTGCTGGCCAAGGAGGCGGCGTCGATCGACGGAGTCTCCGGCGGTCGGCTGATCCTCGGCATCGGGGTGGGCATCCGCGAGGACGACTTCGTCGTGCCCGGGCACGGACCCCGGGGCCGGGGCGCCCGGATGGACCGCGACCTGGCGACCTATCGGTCGGTCTGGGCCGGTGAGCCCCTCTCGGGAAGCACGAATCCGGCGGTTCCGGCCGGAGGACGGCAGGTGCCGCTGCTGTTCGGCGCCAATACCCCGGCCGCCTACCGCCGGATGGCCGAGTCGTCGGACGGCTACATAGCCGGGTCAGTGCCGGCGGACCTGGCGTCCGGCGCTTTCGACGCCGCCCGTGCCGCCTGGCAGGCGGCCGGGCGGCCGGGACGGCCTCGGCTGGTCGCCCTCAACTACTTCGCGCTGGGCGATCCCGACCGCGGTCGGGCCAACATCGCCGATTACTACGCCGCTATCGGCGAATACCAGGACATAGTCGTCGACAACGTGCACACCGACGCGGAATCGCTGCGCGACGCCGTCAAGCAGTTCGAGGCCCTGGGGGCCGACGAACTGATCCTGGGCCCGGGAACCGACGACCTCGACGAGGTCACCCGCCTGGCCGACATAGTGCTCTGACTCCAAGCACGCCTTCTCCCGGCGGGCCCTGGCTGGGGTGGCCGGGGCCCGAGTGCGCTCCGCTCCTGGTGGGGCGCGTGTCGCTCCCGTTCGCGTATGCGGTGGACGACCGAGCGGACCACCTCTGCCCCCCGGAGACCACCACCTCCGGTCGGTCCCGCGCGCGGCGCCCGGACCTCCGTCACGGAACGACACCACCCACGAACGACGTGTGTCTGTCACGGCTTTTCCGTGAGGTTCGCACCGCCAACGCATGACACGGTGTCACTGGTGGACTCAGCGGAGTGACAGCAGGCTGGACGCGTGCCTCCGGCGACGGCGGTCACGGCCCTCCCGCGACGGACGGCGGGGCGCCGTGCCCGACGGAGCGCCGGTGAAATCGACATCCAGGAGGCTGGAGACATGGGACGAAGGCGGAGCGCGGGCCGAAGTCTGCCCCCGGTGGTGGTGGCGATGGGCCTCGTGGGCTCACTGGTCGCCCCGGTGTCAGCCGCGGCCGACGAGCGGAGCGGGGCGCCGACGACGGATCTGGCGTGGGGAGCCTGCCCCGAGGACGTCCCGGACGCGACGCAGGTGCTGGAGTGCGCCACCGTGCCGGTGCCCGTGGACTACGACGACCCCGACGGCGACCGGATCGAGATCATGGTGTCGCGGCTGGCCAGCACGGACCCAGAGCAGAGGCGCGGCGTGCTGCTGCTCAACCCCGGCGGCCCGGGCGGGTCCGGGCTGTCGATGCCCGCGGATCTGGCCTCCCTGGGCATGCCCGCCAGCGTCCTGAACAGCTACGACCTGATCGGCATGGACACCCGCGGGGTCGGGCACTCCTCGGCGGTGAGCTGCGGCTTCACCATGGACCAGGAATACTTCGGCAACATCCCGCCCTACGCCGTCGACGAGGCGGCGGTCACCGAACAGGCCGCGGTCGCCGAGGGGGTCGCCGACCAGTGCGCGCAGAGCGACGAGAACGGGCTGATGAGCCACATCTCGACGGCGAACATGGCCCGCGACCTGGACCGGATCCGGGCCGCCCTCGGCGAGGAGAAGGCCAGCTTCTTCGGGCTGTCCTACGGGTCGGCGCTGGGCGCCGCCTACGCCTCGATGTTCCCCGGGAGCACCGACCGGATCATCCTCGACAGCAACGTCGGTGACACCCACCTCGACTACGACGGCATGCGCAGGTACGCCCTGGGCTTCGAGGAGACCTTCCCCGACTTCGCCGCCTGGGTGGCGGAGCGCGACGGCAGCTACGGCCTGGGCAGTTCGCCGGAACAGGTCCGGGAGACGTACTTCGAGACCGCCGAGCGGCTCGACGAGGAGGGTCCGGTGGCCGGTGTCAACGGCCACGTCTTCCGGCTGGCCGTCTTCGTAGGGCTCTACAACGAGCGCAGCTACGGGCGGACTGCACAGCTGTGGCAGTCGGTGCGCCTCGCGGACGAGGAGGCGGTGCGACGGCACATGGAGGAGAACGGGCTCGGCGGCGTGCCGGTCGGCGGTGCCGGGGCGGCGACGGGAGAGCTGTGGCCCTCCGACAACGCGTGGTCGGTGTTCCTCGCCACGACCTGCAGCGACGTCGAGTGGTCCGAGGACCTGGCGACCTACCAGCAGGGCGTGGCCGAGGACCGGGAGAAGTACCCGATGTACGGCGCGGCCAGCGCCAACATCATGCCCTGCGCCTACTGGAACGACGCTCCGTCCGAGCCCGCCGTGGAGATCACCGGTGAGGGCCCGGACAACGTCCTCATCATGCAGAACCTGCGCGACCCGGCCACACCGCACCTGGGCGGCGTGCTGCTGGACGAGAAGTTCGGCCAGCGCTCCCGCCTGGTGAGCGTCGACGACAGCGGTCACGGCGCATACGTCTACGGCGACAACCCCTGCGCCTGGGACGTGGCCACGAGCTACCTGGTCGACGGCGAGTTCCCCGAACAGGACGTCTCCTGTGAGGCGTCCGGGGCCTCCGGCCTGGAGTTGGACGAGGAGGCCCAGCGGTCGCGGACCGAGACCCTCGACCAGCTCCAGGACACCGCCTGAGCACACGGTCGGGGACGATCGCCACTCCTGAGCGCTGAGGGGCGGGACGGCACAGCTCGTCCCGCCCCTCAGCGTCCCCACGGCCGCTCGCGCCCGGAGACGCCCGGCGTGCGCCCGGTGCCCTCCGGCTTCATCCGCCCACGCCCGGTCGCGCCCGGAAACACTCGGCGCGCCACGGTCGCGGACTCCCCCGGCAGCGCCGCGGGCGGGCTCCTTCGCTGCCCGCGCGGACGCCGGGGCCTCGGGCACCAGGGCTTGGGACACCGGCCCCGGGGAGCGCCCGGGTTCACCAACCGGTGAGCAGCAGGTGGTTGACCGCGAGCGCCGTGGCCGCCTGGACGGCCAGCCAGGCCCTGTGGTGGCGGTCCGGCAGGAGGGCGGCGGCCGGGACGAGCCACAGCACGAACGGCAGCCAGATGCGTTCGGTCTCGCCCTTGCTCATCCCCGACAGGGTGGCGGCCGCGACCGCGCACAGGGCGGCGGCCACCAGCATGGCCGCTGTGGCCTCCTCCCGGGACGGCGCCCGCCGCAGGCCGCGCACCGCCCCGGGCAGGCGCGCCAGGGCCCGCCGCAGGCCCGCCGCCGTCGCGGCTCCGGTCGTCAGGCACGCCACGGCCAGGTTCGCCCAGACCCAGTAGCCGTAGGGCCGCACCGACGCGAACCCCTGGTAGTAGCGCTCCACGAGCAGCTGGTAGCCCTCCCACCAGTGGAAACCGGCCGCGGTGAAGGCCGCGGCGACGGCCAGGGCGCCCAGCAGCGCGTAGGGCAGGGGGCGCGCGGTCCGCGCGCACAGGAGCACCGCCACGGCCGGGAGCCCGATGAGGACGAGCCCGTAGGACAGGTACACCGACCACCCCAGGAGCAGACCGGCCGCCAGCGCGGTGGCGCGCGGCGCACGCGCGTCGGGGGCCGCAGACACAGCGAGCAGGGCCAGGCCCCACGCGGTGACCGCCGCGAAGTACCCGTCCGCCGACGTGCCCACCCACACCGCGGCGGGCAGCAGCACGAGGAACGGGGCCGCCCGGCGCGCCGTCGGCTCCGCGCCGAGCGCGCGCATCGCGACCAGGACCGCGGCGGCGGCCGAGCCGCCGACCACGACGCACCACAGCCCGGCCCACGCCCCGCCGCCCAGGCCGATCCGGTCCAGCGCGACGAAGGTCAGGACGGCGCCCGGGGGGTGTCCGGCCACGTGCGTGGGCCAGTTGTCCGGCTGCCCGATGAGGATGTGCCGGGTGAACGTGCTCAGCGCCGCGCCCACGTCCTCGAAGCGGTCGACCGAGGACAGGTACTCGTGGGGCGACAGCATGCGGCCGACGATCCCGCGCCGCCACCCGTCGACCAGCGCGAGCGCGGTGGTCCAGAGCGCGGACGCGGCCCAGACCGCCCACACCAGGGCGCGCCAGGGCAGAGCGCGCGCCGCCGCGGGCCCGCAGGCCGCCACCACCGCGGCCAGGGCCAGGGCGGGGACCGTGCCGGGCCCCGTGTGGGGGAACCAGGACGCGTACAGCGGCGGCCAGTCCACGTGCAGGACGCCGTGGGCGCGCTCGATCCGGGTGCCGATGACGGCGGCAGCCGTGAAGAGGAGCGCGGCCAGGGCCGCCACGGCCAGGTCGGCGCGCGCTCCCGTCCGGGCGGCGCCGACCGCGCTCCGGACGTCGCGCTGGTGGAGTCCGGGCCGCGTCACGCCGTCACCGCGGGGCGGACGGGCCCCGGCGCCGGGTTGTCCCGCGGCGCGCGCAGCGCCGCGAACCGGCGTCCCCGCACCTGCCAGGCCTCCGACCACTCCCATCCGCTCTCCCGTGCGCACCACCGCAGGGCGCGGGGGCCGATCCGCGCCCACGGGAACGGGGAGCCCGGTTCCCCCCGGCCGTCGGTGACCTGCACCGTCACGCACTCGTGGACCTCGTGGGCGGCGGTCTCGACGATGAGCAGGCCGCCGGGCAGCACGACCTGCCGCATGCGGGCGAGCAGGTCCCCGGGGACTCCGCCGATACCGATGTTGCCGTCGACCAGCAGCGCGGTGCGCCAGCCCCCCTCGCCCGGCAGGGGGTCGAACACCGAGGCGCACACCGCACGGCCGCCCGCCTCGACCGCGCGCGACACCGCCACGGGGTTCATGTCCACGCCCAGCGCCCGGCGGCCCCGGGCGGCGAGCGCGACGACCATGCGCCCGGGCCCGCAGCCGGCGTCCAGCGTGTCGCCCTCGCAGCGCTCCAGCACGCTCTCGTCCGCGGCGTCGGTGCCCCCGCACCAGCGTTCGACGTCCAGGCGCAGCATCCACCCGTCGGGCCGTCGCAGGAAGAGGGGGCCGCGGCCGTCGGCGAGCGCCCGCGAGTAGGGGTCGCACAGCCACGGGGCCGATCTCGTGTCGATCCCGGTCTCCGTCGCGCTCACGGCCGACACCCCGCTCCGGCGAGCCGGACCGCCCTGCCGAAGCGGCTGCGGGGGACGAGCGAGGCGACCAGCGCGGCGTCGCGGGGCGTGTCCACGTCCGTGAGCACGTCCAGGTCGCCCACGCGCAGCCCGGCACCGACCAGCCGCGCGCGCTGGACGCGCCCGGTGTGATCCGTGGACATCGGCACGCCCCGCAGCAGGCGGGGGTCGGGTTCGGCCAGGCCGAGCGCCCAGAAGCCCCCGTCCTCGCTCGGGCCGAACCACGCGTCGGCGCGCTCCCAGGCGTCCGGGGCCAGGGCGGGCCCCAGGAGCTCCCCGTTCACCTGGGGGGTGTCCATGCCGATCAGCAGGGAGGGGCCCGAGCATCGGGCGAACGCGTGCGCGAGCCGTTCGTCGAGCCCGCCGCCCGACTGCGGGACCACCTCGAACCCCGGCGGGAGCCAGGGTCCGGGCCGCCCCTCCAGCACCAGGAGCCTCCTGCGGGCGGGGAGCGAGCGCACCGTGTGCAGGGTGTCCGCCAGGGCGGCCTCGGCGACCGCGGCGGCCTCCCGCGGCGAGTACTCCGGGGTCAGCCGTGTCTTGACCCGTCCGGGAACGGGTTCCTT
This sequence comes from Nocardiopsis camelliae, assembly GCF_028993595.1. GTDB lineage: Bacteria > Actinomycetota > Actinomycetes > Streptosporangiales > Streptosporangiaceae > Nocardiopsis > Nocardiopsis dassonvillei. The sequence continues at coordinate 2,965,506 of NZ_CP118614.1, read as the reverse complement.
GGCGATCACCATCAGGGTGGCCTCCCCCGCCGGGAGGTCGCGCCCGCCGTCGCCGGTCATGGCCGCCCTCCCCTCGCGCGCACGCCCTCCGGGCCCCGGGGCTCGCGCAGCACCGCCGTCATGTCGCGCACGGCGGTCCACGTGCCGCGCCACGTCCCCGTCACCTTGGAGGCCCCCGACCTGGGCAGGTAGGGGACGTCCACCTCGTCGACCCGCCACCCGGCGTCGGCGGCGCGCACGACCGTCTCCAGGGGGTAGCCCGAACGCCGGTCGGTCATCCCCAGCTTGAGCAGGTCCGTCCTGCGGGCGGCGCGCATCGGCCCGATGTCGCGCACCCGCACCCCGGTCCGCGAGCGCAGCATCCGCGCGACGACGGCGTTGCCGACCCTGGCGTGCGTCGGCCAGACCCCCCGGCGGACGGGGCGCCGCCTGCCCAGAACCAGGTCCGCCCCGCCGACCCGCACCCGTTCCACCATCTGCGGGAGCAGGGCGGGGTCCAGGGAGGCGTCGCAGTCGCAGAAGCAGACGAACTCGGCGGTCGCGGCGGACAGGCCCGCGTGGCACGCGGCGCCGAACCCCCTGCGCGGTTCGGAGACGACGAGGGCCCCCAGCTGCGCGGCGACGCCCGCCGAGCCGTCCGTTGACCCGTTGTCCACGACGATCGCCCGCCACCCCGGTGGGACGCGTTCCAACACCCAGGGCAGGGCGGACGCCTCGTCCAGACAGGGCAGCACCACGTCGACCGGTGGCGGCGGATCGCCGCCCGCCGTGTCGGGCGACGCCTGCGCCGGTTCGTCCTGGCCGTACTCGTGTGGTTCTCTGCTCACCCTGGTTACGCTACGAAGTCATGTGGACACAGGCCGGGAAAGGCGGTCGCGACACGCGGACGCCTCGGCCTCCGGCGCCGTCGAACCGGTCGAACCGCGCAGTTCGGCGCGGGCGAACTCGGCCATCCCCTCGGCGAAGCCGACCCCGGGCCGCCAGGACAGCTCCCGCCTCAGGCGGTCGGAGGAGGCGGTGATGTGCCGGACGTCGCCGAGCCGGTACTCGCCGGTGACCACGGGTTCGGGGCCGCCGTGCGCGTCCGCCAGCGCCCGGGCCATCTCACCGATGGTGTGCGGGGTCCCGCTGCCGGTGTTGAAGGCGGACAGCTCCCCCGGGGCCCTGCCCTCGACGGCCTCCAGCGCCGCCACGTTGGCCCGCGCCACGTCGCCCACGTGCACGAAGTCGCGCCGCTGGCGGCCGTCCTCGAACACGCGCGGCGCCTCGCCCCGTGCCAGCGCCGAGCGGAAGAAGGAGGCCACGCCCGCGTACGGGGTGTCGCGCGGCATCCCCGGCCCGTACACGTTGTGGTAGCGCAGCGACACCGCGCGTCCGCCGACGGAGCGGGCCCACGACGCGCACAGGTGCTCCTGCGCCAGCTTCGTGGTGGCGTAGACGTTGCGCGGGTCGCTCGGCGCGTCCTCCCCCACCAGGCCGGGCACGAGCGACGCCCCGCACCGGGGGCACGGCGGGTCGAACACCCCCGCCCGCAGGTCCGCCTCCGACCTCGGGCCGGGACGGACGTCGCCGTGCTCGGGGCACGTGTACCGCCCCTCCCCGTAGACGACCATCGAACCGGCCATCACGATGTCGCGGACGCCGGTCCGGGCCATGGCGGCCAGCAGGACCGCCGTGCCCAGGTCGTTGCAGCGGACGTAGTCGGGGGCGTCCAGGAAGTCCGCGGAGCCCAGCCCCACCATCGCCGCCTGGTGGCAGACCGCGTCCACGCCCCGTAGGGCCCGCTCGACGATCTCGCCGTCCCGGACGTCGCCCACGACGTCGACGGTTCTGTGCTCGGTGTCCCTCCCGCTGTGGGCCTGGGGCAGGTAGGCGTCGAGTGTGACCGCCTCGTGCCCGGCCAGGCGGAGTTCCTCCGCGACCCTCGATCCGATGAACCCGGCACCACCCGTGACCAGTACGCGCATGGACCCAACCTACGTTCCGTACACGCTCCGTCACGGGCACCGCCACGCACGCCGGCGCCGATTCGCCGACGTGCGCGGCGGCCCGCCGGGGGCTGGCTCACAGCAGCGTGGACCAGTAGGTCCAGAACGCCTGGGCGACGGCGCCGACGACCGCCAGCGCCCACACGGTGAGCACGACGGTGTGGTTGCGGGCCAGCAGGTCCAGGGGCCCGGCGGCCCATCCCGGCGCGGGCAGGTGCGCGGAGCGCACGTTGTGCAGTGTGACGTACCAGAAGAGCGGGATCGTCACCGCCCACACGACCAGGCAGTACGGGCACAGCGCGCCGATGCGGTACAGGCTCTGGAAAATCAGCCAGTGCACGAAGACCGCGCCGAACACCACACCCGCCTGGAGCCCGAGCCAGAACCAGCGGTCGAAGCGCGCCCCGGCGGCCAGCGCCGCGCCCACGGTGGTGACCACGGCGAAGCAGACCACTCCGATGACCGGGTTGGGCACCCCGAAGACCTCGGCCTGCGGGGTGGCCATGACGGTGCCGCAGGAGAGCACCGGGTTGAGGCTGCACGCGGGCACGTGACCGGGGTCGGCCAGCACCCGGATCCTCTCCACCAGCAGGGCCAGTGCCGCGAGCAGCCCGGCGCCGCCGCCCAGGGTGAGCAGCCAGGGCAGGGCCCGGCTGATGACGGGTGTCGCGGCACCGGGCGGGGACACCGCGGCGCGTCGGGGCTCGGTGGGGGCGTTCATTCCTCCAGCTCCCGGTCGATCATCGTCGAGAGCGTCTCGTAGCCGGGCATGCTGGGGGTGGGGCGGCCGTTGACGAAGATGGTCGGGGTGCCCCGCACGCCCAGGGCCACGCCGTCCCGGAAGTCGGACCGCACGCGCTCCAGCGTGGCGGGGTCCTCCATGGTCGCGGTGAACTCCTCCGTGTCCAGGCCCAGGTCCTCGGCGAAGCCGACGAACACCTCGGCCTTGGAGTCCCGGGACTCGCCCCACTCGGCCTGGGTCTCGTACATCCGGACGTACATCTGCTCCAGCGCGCCCTGCTGGGCTGCGGCCTCCACGGCCGCGGCGGCGGGCTCGGCGTTGGTGTGCCCGGGCATGGGGAAGTAGCGGATGACCGTGTTGATCCGCCCGTCGTAGTCCTCGCGGATACGTTCCATGACGGGGAACTGGGCGCGGCAGGCCTCGCACTCGAAGTCGAGGAACTCCACGACCGTCACCGGCGCCTCCTCCACCCGGTCGAGGTGGCGGCTGTCCTCGCGGACCAGGAGTCCGGCCGGTGCGGTGGGTGCGGCCTGCGGGTCGGCGGAGCCGTCCGTGGCCGCGGGGGCGGCGGGGCCGCCCCGGTCGTCGAGGGCGATGAGGAGGCCGAGGCCGATGACGGCGACCATGATCAGGCCGAGGGTGATGCCGAGGTTCTTGCTCATGTGGGTGTGTCCTGGGGTGCGGGGCGCGGCGGAGCGCGCCCGGGGAGACGGTCACGTGGAGGGGGCCGCGCGGGGCGCGGCCGCGGACCTCCTCGCGCGGGACGCGGGGAGGGGCGGGTGACCGTGTCCTAGACCCGTTGGACGCAGAGCAGGGTCAGCAGCCCGTACCCGTGGGGGGCCAGGGGCGGGCGGCTGACGGGGCGCGGGGCCGGTCCCGGGCGCGGGGCCAGCAGGAGCGCGAGGACCAGGGCGACGCCGAGGGCGACGAGGAACAGGGGCGGCGCGGTGGGCAGTCCGTGCCCCTCGGTCACCTCGCACGCGTGCGCGGCCTGCGGGGCGGCGGCCGGGGCCGCGTCGGTGACCGCGGCGGCCTCCCGGGGCCGCTCCGGGCAGTCGGCCGTCGCGGCGGCGGTGGCAGCGGTGGACGCGGCGGCTGCGGTTGCGGAAACGGCCTGGGTGACCGGGCCCGTGCTGTGGCACAGCGCGCACATGAAGCACATGAGCACCAGCGCGACCAGCGGCACCGCGAGGGTGCGCTGTCGCCGCGTGGAGGTGTGCCGGTCCATGTCAGGAACTGTAGCGGTGGTGTCGCCGGGGTGTTCGGCGGCCACGGGACAGGGGAACCCCGCACCGCTGTCGGCGGACGCTGGGACACGCCGGTGCGTCAGGCGTTCCACCGGAGCCGGGCGGGCCGCCTCGGCCTCGCGGCGGCGCGGACGCCCCGGGACGGGGTTTCTGGACCAAGCTCCTATGAGGTCACGATCGCCCGGCCGGTCGCGTGTAGCGGCTCTCCCGAGCAGGCCGACGCATCACATCAAGGACAACCTGTCGGCGTCGGTCAGTCGGTGGGTCGGACCTGTTCGGACAAGCCACTCACTACACACACCCACAGTCAGTCGTGGAAGGGTTCGCCCGTCACGACGTGGTCGGCGTGGTTGAGCGCCTCCAGCACCAGGCGGCGCAGGTGGCCGTCGCGCAGCTGGTAGATGGCGTGCCGGGACTCCTTGCGGAACTCCACCAGTCCGGCCAGGCGCAGCTTGGCCAGGTGTTGGGAGACCGCGGTGCGCGACGCTCCGCAGGCCTCGGTCAGCTGGCCCACGTCCGCCTCGCCCCCGGCCAGGGTCCACAGCAGGTGCAGCCGGGTGGGGTCGGCCAGCAGGGCGAACACGCTCGCGGCCACGGCGAGCCGCTCGGGTTCGGGCGGAGCCGGGTGCACGCGGCTGGGGACGGCCTGCTCGTCGCTGGTGCGCATGTGCGCAGTCTAGGGCCCGGAGGGGGAAGGACCCCGCGCTATATGACATCATGTGCGTACTTGCGCACTTATATGGTGCGCCTGGTCGAGCTCTTCCTACTTCTCCGGGTGGTGGTCAGGGTGTGGCGGGTACTGGCGGACTTCGCGTCCTACCGCAGGTTGTTCTACGCCCAGGTCGTAGCGCTGGCGGGCACCGGGCTGGCCACGGTCGCCCTGGCGCTGCTGGCCTACGATCTGGCCCCGGGCCAGGCGGGACGGGTAGTGGCCACCGCCCTGACCGTCAAGATGCTCGCCTACGTGGGCGCGGGGCCGCTGCTGACCGCGGCCCTGGCCCGGGCCCCGCGCAAGGCGGTGCTGATGGGCTCGGACGCGGTGCGCGCCCTGGCGGTGGCCTGCCTGCCGTTCGTGGACCAGGTCTGGCAGGTGTACGCGCTCATCGCCGTGCTCCAGTGCGCCTCGGCGGCCTTCACCCCCACCTTCCAGGCGGTCATCCCCGAACTGGTGGACGACCGCGGCTACACCTCGGCACTGGCCCTGTCCCGGCTGGCCTACGACCTGGAGGCGCTGGCCTCGCCGCTGCTGGCCGCACTCGTGCTGCTCGCGGTGCCCTTCGACGGCCTGTTCACGCTGACCGCGCTCGGCTTCGCCGTCTCCGCCGCCCTGGTGGCCACCACCGCCCTGCCCGCCCCGACGCCCGAGTCGCGGAGCCCGCGCCGGGCCGCGGCGAGCTGGCGGGCCTTCGGCACCGACCGGCGCCTGCTGGCGCTGACGGCGTTGAACACGGCGGTGGCCGTGGTCACCGCGCTGGTCCTGGTCGACACCGTCGTCCTCGTCCGCTCCCACCTGGGCGGCGGCGACACCGCCGTGGCGCTGGTGCTGGCCTGCTTCGGCGGCGGTTCGATGGCGGTGGCGCTGGCGCTGGGAGCACTGGTGGACCGGTTCGGCACGCGCGCGCTCATGCTCACCGGGCCCGGCGTCCTCACGGCGGGAGCGGCGGCACTGGCTCTGGGTTGGGCTCTGGCGCCGGGGCCGCTGGTGCTCGGCGCGGGGTGGGCGGTGCTGGGCGCGGGGTGCGCGCTGGTGTCCGCGCCCACGGGGCGGCTGCTGCGCGAGGCCGCTCCCGAGGGCTCGCTGGCGGGGGTCTTCGCCGCCCAGTTCTCCCTCTCCCACGCCTGCTTCCTGCTCACCTACCCACTGGCCGGATGGGCCGGAGGCCTGGAACCGGTCCTGGTGCTGGGCGGCGCCGGGGTGCTCACCGGGGCGTGCGCCCTGGCGGCGGCGGTCCTGTGGCGCCCCGGCGCGGTCGCGGCGGACCCGGCCTCCGCCCCCGGGGGCCGCTGAGGTCCCCGTCGCACCGGTCCCGGCCCGTGAGGCGGTGGGAGGGGTGCGCGGGAGGGCGCGGTGGCGGTCAGCGGCCGGTGCGGCCGTCGACCAGCTCGCGGAGGATGTCCAGGTGCCCTGCGTGGCGGCCGGTCTCCTCGATCATGTGCACGAGCGCCCACCGCATCGACGGGGCCGACCTGTTCCGGCGCCCCGCGTGCGCGGGCCCGCCGAGATCGTCGCAGGCGGCGATGGCCCGGTCGGCGGCGGCGACGGCGTCGCGGTACCCCTCCAGAACGCCCGACGTGGTCTCGCCCGCATCGGCGTGGAACGTGGCCTGCCAGTCGCCGACCTCCTCCCCGAGGAAGAGGGAGCGCTCGACGTGGGCCAGGTGCTTGACCAGGCCGAGCAGGTTCGTGCCGGACGCGACGCCCGGGGCGCGCACGTGCCGCTCCGGTGCGCCGTCCAGCTTGGCGAGGACGCTCTCGCGCAGGTAGGTCAGGAACCCGGTGAGGACCTCCTTCTCTCCGGGGCCGGTCCCGGGCGGGGGCTGGTCGCGTCGGCGCGAAGGCGCGGCGGGCGTCTTCGCGGACTCCTCCGGCGCCACCCCCGAGCGGCGCCGGGCCACCACCACGTTGTCGCTCACCCGCGCGCTCCGGCCGTCGGGGCCGTGGGCCGTCCGCGAACGCCGCTCGCACACGAGTCCGGTCCAGTCGGTTCCCAGGTCCAGCGACCGCCACAGGTCCTCGGGTGCGGGGAAGTCGTCGCGCTGCTCCCAGGACCAGGGCGCGCTGGACGCGTGGTCGATCACGACCAGCAGCCCGCCCCCGCCCACCGATCGTGCGGCCCGGCGCAGCGCGGCGTCACGGTCGATGTCCACCGGGGTGTGGAAGTAGTTCGCGTAGACCAGGTCCCGCGGTCCGGTGTCCGGGGTCGACAGCGCCAGGTCGTGGCGCCGCGTGGTGAGGGAGCCCTGGACCCCGGCGCGGCGGGCCCGCTCGGCCAGCACGGCCAGGGCGTGTTCCGCGACGTCGACGGCCGTGACGTTCCAGCCCCGGCCCGCCAGCCACAGGGCGTCCCCGCCCCGGCCGCAGGCGAGTTCGAGGGCGCGGGGCGGGCCCGCCCCGCTTCCCGGCTCCGGCGGTGGCACCAGGGCCAGTTCCCCGGCGAGTCGCGCGAAGGCCGCGTTGGGGCCGGGCGGCGGCGTCGAGGGGTCATCGTCCCGGTAGCGGGGTTCCCAGAAATCGCGGCTGGGCGAGGTGTTCTCGTCTGTCTCCATGGACGCCAGTGTTCGCCCCGCCGGGGCCGCGGGGCCAGTTCTCTTGCAGAACTGCAAAAGCACGTGCGCACGGCGCGTCCCCGACAGCTCCGGGCGTCTCCCGCGATCGCCCCGGGTCTCCCCCGGTGGTTCCGGGCCCCTCCCCCTGCGGCCCCGTCTCCGGCGGGCCGGGGGCGGGCACGCGGCTGTGCGGGTGTCCGTCCGCTCCGCGCGCCCGGCCCCCTCAGGTCCCGTGCAGGTGGACGCGTTCGCCCTGGGTTCCGAAGATCGCGATGGTCTCCGCCGGTTCGTCCTCGGCGGGGTTGCCGATCCAGTGCGGGGTCCGGGTGTCGAACTCGACCGCCTCCCCCGCGCCCAGCAGCAGGTCCTGCTCGGCGCCCAGGACCAGCCGGATGGTCCCCGAGAGCACGTAGAACCACTCGTGCCCCTCGTGTGTGCGCAGCTCGGGCGGCGGCAGCGTCCGCGCGGGCGGGTAGAGGACCTTGTAGGCCTGGACCCCGCCCGCGCGCCGGGTGAGCGGGACGAACGTCAGGCCGAAGCGGCGCACCGGGTGCAGGTGCACCCGCGGATCGCCCACCCTGGGCGCGTCCACCAGTTCGTCGATGGGCACCCGGTACACGCGCGAGAGCGGGAGCAGCTGGCCCAGCGTCGGCTGCACGCGCCCGGTCTCCAGGCGCGACAGCGTGCTCGGGGTGACCCCCGTGCGCTCCGACAGCTCGGCGAGGGTCAGCCGCGCGCGGTTGCGCAGGCCCCGCAGCCGTGCGCCCACTGCACGGAGCACGTCGGCGTCGCCCTCGTCGGCACGGTGGCTCCCGCTCTCATCCATATCCGCAACCTACCGCGCGTCGGCGGGAACGGCGGCCCGTGCTGGCCGGCGAGGCGGTCACGGCCGCCCGCCCCCGCCGGAACCGGCCGCGGGGAGGCCCGCCCGCACCGAGGGCGGGGGCGCAGGCCCCTCCGGCCGGGCGGAGCCCCGCCCCCACGGGTCACCACCACCCGTGCATGTGTGCCTTCTCCTCCACGTCCATGTAGTCCTCGACGTCCTGGTTGGCGATGGCCAGGTTGACCAGCATGAGCCCGGCCTTCTCCGGGACGAGCCGGAAGGTGCGCCCCGCGTGCGCCTCCAGCGGGACGACCAGGAGCCGGTGCTCCGGATCGCTCATGGCGGTCCGGTCCGCCACCAGCAGGGCGTCCGCGGCGCCCTCGTCGGGGTCCTCCGGGTCGGCGCGGACCAGCGACATCAGCTGCTCGGGGGTGGCGCCCTCGAACACCGGGTCGTCCACGACCCCGATGTGGTCGCCGAAGTCGTCGATCGGATTCCCGTAGCCCGGACCCGGGCGGTACACGGTGTCCAGGAGCGCCGTCCAGGCGGCCTCGTCGGTGAAGTCGGTGCGCACGAGCAGGCCGTCGTTGGCGTGGGTGAGCGGAGGCAGGGGCCGGGCCGGGGGCTCGTAGCGGGGCGGGGCCTCCTGGGCCTCCAGGTGGGCGCCCACGGGGTCGGGGAGGCCGGCCTCCCAGTCCTCCACCGTCTCGTCCTCCTCGGTCTCCCACTCGGGTTCGGCCGGAGCCCAATCCTCGAAGTCGTCCAGGACCGCGTCCAGGTCCTGGCAGTGCATCACCAGGTAGGTCAGGGCCGCCTGGCGGGGCGTGATGCGGAACGCCTCCCCGCCGGTGCCGCGGAACGCCAGCAGCGGGCGCGGACCGGCGTTGGCCATGGTCCTGTCGTTGGCGAGCAGGACCACGTCGGGGACCCACTCCCCGTCCCGGCCCAGGGCCCCGACCACCTCCTCGGGGGTGGCGCCCCGCCAGGCGGGGTCGTCCACCACGACCAGGCGACGGGGAACGGGGGCCTCCGACACCTCGGAGGCCTCCTGGCCGGGGGCGGGCGCCACCAGACCGGGCAGTTCTCCCATGCGGGAGAGCACGTCGTCCCAGGCCTCGTCGTCGTGGTCGGTGCGCAGGAGCAGCATCCCGGGCACGTGCGACGCGTCGTCGGCGGGCGGCAGGGGCAGGGCGGGACGGTCCATCAGGGGGTACCTCGCGGTGGTCGTGGCGTACGGATTCCTCCGTTGTATCGGACCTCTACGACAGAACGGCGCGCTCTCCCCCGGGGCCTGCGAACCGGTACGCGGTGCCCCAATTAGGCGTCCCGCACATCTTGTGGCGGCACACCGCTACGCATAGCATCGACCCGACCCCACCGGGTCACCAGGCAGCATCAGCACCCTCACCCCCGGGAGACCCCCATGCTGAGACGTGTCCTCATGCCCTTCCTGATCGCCCTGAGCGCCCTGGCGCTGACGCTGGTGGGCACCGCGCCGGCCACCGCCGCGCCCGCGGAGCAGACCCAGCCGCTGCGCCAGACCGTCCTGTACTACGACGCCAGCCGGGCCGCCGAGTACACCTCCGCCGTCGCCTCGGCCGTGAACGTGTGGAACTCCAGCGTCAACAACGTGCGCCTGGAACCGGCCTCCGCCGGACGGCGCGCCGAGATCCGGATCGTCGCCGACGACGGCTGGCCCCGCGCCCACCTGGGCCCGGTGCGCCCGGGCGGGCAGGTCACCGTCTGGATGGGCCGCCAGGGCACCGCCCAGGGCTACGACGCGGTGCGCATCGCCGCGCACGAACTCGGCCACAGCCTGGGCCTGCCCGACGCCAAGCCCGGCCCGTGCTCGTCGCTGATGTCGGGCTCCACCGGCGGCGTGAACTGCACCAGCCGCTACCCCAACGCCTCCGAGCGCTCGCGGGTGGAGGCCAACTACGGCAGCGGCCTGAGCGGCCAGCGCGTCGCGGACGGTCAGCTCCTGGTCGACCGCTTCTGAGCCGACCGCGCCCGCCCGGGCGCCCCGGCTCCGAGCCCGACGGACTCGGGCGCCGGTCCGCACCGGCGGGCCGGCGCCCGGGGCGTCGCACACCCCGTCGCGCCCGGGTGGGACCGGCCCTCGCTGGCAGGGTCGGCCCCGCCCGCCGCCAACCGCGCGGGCGTCCGTCTCGACGCGGGGCCGCCGCACCTCCGGCGGAGGGCGGGGTCATCCCGCGCACGACCGGAAAAGGGGCCCCACCCGGACCGGATCGGGCGTATCCGCCTCGATCCATCCGGCGCCCGGCCGGAAAAAAAGGGGTTGAGGGGCTGCTTTCCGCCGGCCATCCGCACCGGTCATCCAGCGCGCGGCCGGAGGAGGGGGACCAGGGGACAGCGGTCACCGACCAGGCGGCACACCAGGGCCAGGGCCGCCAGACCCGCCGCCGCGGCGACCAGGGCCGAGCCGAGGGGGTCGGAGAGCCCCTGGACCAGCACGAACACCCCCGTGATCAGCACGAAGCCACCGAACCCCTTGCGCAGGGCGGCTTCGGGCACGCGGGAGGTCAGGCGCACCCCGACGAGCGAACCGGCCACCGCGAGCGCGCTGACCGCGCCGACCAGGGCCCAGTCCGGGCTCACGGCGGTCAGGTAACCGGTGAGTCCGGCGAAGGACTTCATGCCGATCACGAGCAGGGAGGTGCCCACGGCGGCCGGCATGGCCAGTCCGCCCAGCAGCACCAGGGCGGGCACGACGAGGAAGCCTCCTCCGGCGCCGACCAGCCCGGTGACCGCGCCGATCACCACTCCGTCGAGGACGACGCGTCCCAGCGGCGGCGCCGCGGCGGCCGTCCCCCGGCCGGAGGTCGCCCTCCCGCCCCGGAGCATGGCCAGGGCGGTCGCGACCATCATGAGGGCGAAGGCGGTCATCAACAGGGCGCCGGGGACGTGCGCTCCCACCACGCCGCCGGCGAAGGCCCCCGCCATCCCGGCGGCTCCGAACACCAGCCCGGTACGCCAGCGCACGTTTCCCGCACGTGCGTGCGCGAGCGCGCCGACGAGCGAGGTGACGCCCACGACGAACAGGGACGCGGCGATGGCCTCCTTGGGGTCCATGCCCGCGACGTAGGTCAGCAGCGGCACCATCAGAATGGAACCGCCTCCGCCGAGCAGTCCGAGTGCGAGCCCGACCACCACGGCGAGGCCCAGGGCGAGGACGATCTGAAACTCCATGTTGACTCCGCTTGCGTGGCTCGCCGCCGCGGATGCGGGCGGCCGTTGGCTCGGGAATGGTGGGGCGCGGGGGGCGGTCCGACGACGCGGGGCCGCCCGGACGACGCGGGGCGGGCCGCGCACGCACGCGCCCCGCTCCGCGGGGCGGCGGGCGCGGCCCCGCCGTGTGCCTCAGTCGGCACCAGCGCGTACCGACGCGTGCCGGTCCCGCCTCCAGTCCTCCCAGGCTCCGTAACCCCGGTCGAGTTCGACGACGTCGTATCCCGCGCGGCGCAGAGCCGAGGCCGCCACGGAACTGCGGGCGCCCGACTGGCAGTAGCTCACGATGGTGCCGTCGGTCGGCAGCGCGTCGAGGTTCCACAGCACACGGCCCGCGCTGAGCTGCCGCGAACCGGGGATGTGCCCCTCGGCGTGCTCGCCCCTGGTGCGCACGTCCAGCAGGAGCGCGGCACCGGCCTGTTCGAGTTCCTCGGGGGTGACGCGCGGCGGCACGGTCCTCGGCAGGCCCTCCGTGCTGGTTGTGTAACCGGACACGTGGTCGATGCCGACGCGCAACAGGTGGTCGCGCACCCGGCGGGCGGTGTCCCCGTCGTCGGCGAGCAGCACCAGGGGGCGGGTTTCGGACTCGGGGTCGTGGGCCCAGGCCCCGAAGGTCGCGGCCTTGGCCGGACCCGGGATGTTCAGCGCCCCCGCCACGGTGCCCCGGTGGACCTCGGCGTGGGTCCGGGTGTCGACGAGGACGCTCCCGCCCTCGTTCAGGGACCTGCCGACCTCCTCGCCGGAGAGCGCGGGCGGCGGGGCGAGGCGGCCCAGGATTCGGGGCCCCTCCCTGTTCTGGCGCTTCATCCGCGCGAAGTAGGCGTGGGCGTCGGGCTGCCCGTCGAGCAGTTCCGCGACGAAGCCCTCCATGTCGTCGGCGCGCAGGTAGGGCCCCCACCAGGCGTTGAGCCGCTCGTATCCGACCGTGGTGGCCGGGAGCGCGCCGAGGGCCTTGCCGCAGGCGCTGCCCGCCCCGTGTCCGGGAAGGACCTGGACGTGGTCCGGCAGGTTCAGGAACACCCGGCGCAGGCTCTCGAAGAGCTGGCGGGCGCCCTCGAACCGGGTGCCGGTCCCCCCGGCGGCCTCGTCGAGCAGGTCGGGACGGCCCAGGTCGCCGGCGAAGACGAAGTCACCCGAGAGCAGGTAGCCGGGGTCGCGGCTGAACGCCCCGTCCGTCACCAGGAAGGAGAGGTGCTCGGGCGTGTGCCCGGGGGTGTGGCTCGCGCGGACCGTGATGTTGCCGACGGTGATGGCGTCACCGTCGAGCAGCCGTTCGGCGTCGAACCCGTACTGCCAGTCCTGACCGCCCTCGCCGGAGACGTACGCGGTGGCGCCGGTGGCCGCGGCGAGTTCGCGGGTGCCGGAGAGGTAGTCGGCGTGGATGTGGGTCTCGGTCACGGCGACGATGCGCATGCCGTGTGCGCGGGCCAGTGCGAGGTAGTCGTCGATGTCGCGGCGGGCGTCGACCACGACGGCCTCTCCTCTGGCCTGACAGCCGACGAAGTAGCCGGCCTGGGCGAGGTCTTCGTCGTAGAGGCGTTCCAACAGCATGCTCTGCTCCTTGTCCGATTGGTGCTGTGTGGTGTGTCAGCCCTGTTCGGATACCGGGGGGAGTATCCAGAGGGCAGAAGGCGGCCCTGTTCGCGTGCGCTCATCGGCCGACGCCGATGCGGGCCAGCGAGTCCTCGATGTCGACCTCCTCGCTCGGCCGGTTGTAGGGAAGGCGGGACAGGGCCATGCCCATGGCGCAGGTGTCGGTGACGGCGGCGAAGACCAGCCCCGCACCGACGACCCCGGCGACCGCCACCGCCGGGAACCACATCAGGGAGGTGAGCACCGAGCCCAGGACGATGCCGCCCGCCACCAGCCGGACCTGGCGTTCCAGCGCCCATCTCTCGCGGCCGCGCTCCAGGGGCGCCCCCTGCGCCTCCCAGGCGTTCATGCCGCCTTCCAGCACGACCGTGTCGCCCAGGCCCGCCCCCGCCAACGTGTTCCGGCACCGCCCGGCCCGCCTGCCGGAGCGGCAGACCAGAACGAGGGGGCCGCGCGCGCCGGTGACGATGCGCTCCAGGTGGGCGTCCACCTGATCCAGCGGCAGGTTGACAGCCCCCGGGATGTGCGAGCCCTCGTATTCGGCGGGGGTGCGCACGTCGACGATCAGGGCGCGGGGGTCGGTTTCGAGCAGTACGCGCACGGCGCGCACGTCGATGCCGTGGTCACTCATGTGTTTCCTTCCTTCGGTGGCGTGGGAGTGGATCTGGATACACCCGGGGGTATCCGGTGGACGGAGCGGGACTCCGGGCGCGCGGTAACCCGGACTACCCGATATCCGCCCCCACATACTGGGGGGAGTATCCAGAAATCATGGAGGCACCCGGGCAGAGGCCGGAGTGGAACTCCGCGGGAAAGGCGGCGCGCGGGCGCCCGACACCCGGTCGGCGCCCGCGAACCCTCAGGCCAGCGCCAGGAACAGCTTCTCCAGCTCCTCCTCGGTGAGCTCGGGCTCCTCGCCCCGCTCGCGTGCGGTGTTGCAGTGCCGCATGCCGCTCGCGACGATCTTGAACCCCGCCCGGTCCAGGGCCCGGGAGACCGCGGCCAGCTGCTGGAGGACGGCGGCGCAGTCCTCCCCCGCCTCCATCATCGAGATGACACCGGAGAGCTGGCCCTGCGCGCGCTTGAGTCGCGTGATGGCGTCGCCCACCATTTCAGGCTTCATCTGGTCTCCTTCCGCCCATGCCCCCACTATACCCCCGGGTGTATCCGCGCGGCCAGTCGCGTAGGTCACACCGGCACCAGGAGCCCGTGCACGAACCGGTGCACACCCACCACAGGATCCGCCCGTCCCGCCCTGCTCGGAGGCGTGTCCCGTTCCGGAACCTGATCAGCGCGCGGAGGACGACGACGGCGACGCGCCGGGAATCCCGCGTCTTTCACAGGAGACTCTCATAACCGGTGACGAGTGCGGTCAGGGTGAACCCCACCCGGGCGTCGACACCGGGAAACCCCGCTTCGAGGGCCTCGTTCACCAAGGGCAGGTCGGCACTTCCAGGCGCGGGGCCGCCGGAGTTCTCGTCCCGCTTGGTCAGGTGTTGCCCGAGCACGGACGAGGCCGTCGCGTGCACGATGGTCAGGGCGGTCCCAGCGGTGAAACCCGCCGTGGTGAGGATGCGCAGGAGGCCTTCGAGTTCGCGAAGGTTCCGACCGGTCAGGGCGGGGCGGGTGGCGAAGAGGGTGGCCACCCCCGGATGGGCGAGCAGTCCTCGGTGCAGATCGAGCGCATAACCGGTGATCGCCTCCTGCCACGAGACCGACGCCTCGGGTTCGCGGATCGACTCGGCGAGGACGTGTTCGACGATCGCGTCCTCAAGCGCCTCCTTGTTGCGCACGTGGTGGTAGAGGGTCATCGCCTCCACGTCGAGCTCGCGAGCCAGCCGCCGCATGGACAGCGCGGCGACCCCTTCGGAGTCGACCAGTCCCACGGCGGTTCGCAGCACCCGGCGCCGACTCAGACCGGCGTGCTTGCCCTGGACGCGCGTTTGGCCCATGCCACCCCCCGATTGACCTCTCTTACGGCGTAAGAGTAGCATCAAGCCGTCTCATACACCGTAAGAGAGGTGGTGCGCCATGTCAGCCGAGAAGCAGGGCCCCCGCAACGGGGGCGGTGGGAACCTCACACAGGCGTTGCAGATCGGCGCCGGTCTGCAGGTGGTGTGCATCCTGCTGCCGGTCCTGGATCTGTGGCTCTTCGGGTCGGTGGAACGACACGTGCGGGCCGCCTACCCCCAGTGGGGCGCCGCCGAGATGGCCGCCGCCCGGACGGCGATCATCCTCTACCTGGTGATCGTCGGCGCGGCAGGGCTCGCGGGATGGTTCTTCGCCCTGGCGGCGGTTCGGCGCGGGTGGCGGGAGCGCGGGGTGGTCACGGCCCTGTTCGCGGTCGGCATGGGGGTGCTCATCCTCAGCGCCGGGGCCGGGGTCGGTGCGTACGACCGGATCGTTCCCCTGTGGTTGGGCCTGACCCTGCTCTGTCTTCCGGCTCTCCCGGGGGTCACCGCGTTGGTCGCCGTCTGGTACGGAAGGGACCGATGACACCGGCAAGCGTCTCCGCGCGTTCTCTCCCCCTGGCGGTCGCCGCGCTGGCGGTCATCGGCTTCGTCTCGGTACTGGTCAGTTCGGTCACGTCGATGGCGCTCACCACCCTGGCGGAGGCTCTTGGGACCTCCATGAGTTCGATCGTGTGGGTCACGACGGTCTTCCTGTTGACGGCGGGACTGGCGCTCCCCTTCGCCGGGTGGGCTGTGGACCGATTCGGCGGCCGCCCGGTGCTGCTGGTGGGTCTCGCGGTCTTCGCGGCGGGTGCGCTGGGAAGCGGATCGGCGGTGACGTTCGAACAGCTCATCGCGGCACGCGCCGTACAGGGGCTCGGCGGCGGAGTCCTGGAGCCCGCCTGCCTGGCCTTGATCTCGCAGATCACCGACCGCAGACGCATCGGCGCGGTCATGGGGCTGATGTCCATGGTGATCAACCTCGCCCCGGCGGTCGGACCCGTCATCGGCACCGCTCTGTTGTCCGCCGCGGGTTGGCGCAGCGTCTTCCTCTTCGCCGTACCGCCCGTACTCCTGGCTGGCGTACTCCTGGCTCTTTCCCTGGGTCGGTGGAGAACGTCCCCCGGCACCGACTCATCAGCCGCAGGGGCAGCTCAGGCCCACCGGTTCGACCTTGTCGGCCTGGTCCTGCTCGGTCTCGGCTTCACCGCAAACCTGTTCGCCGTCGGTCGGCTCTCCGCTGGAACGCCGTGGTCGGCGCTCACCGCGGGTGTACTGGGCGCACTGCTGTTGACCGCCTACGTCTGGCGTTCTCTGCGCGTACCCGCGCCGATCATCGACCCCCGGCTCTTCACCGACCGTCGTTTCTCCGGAGCCGCCGCGATCATGGGTACGGGTGGCGTGCTGCTGTTCTCCATACTCACTCTCGTGCCCCTGATGGCCGCACGGTCATGGAATCTCAGCGGGTTCACCCAGGCGGTGCCACTGGCGGCCTTCGGAACGGGAATGCTGGTGTCGATGAGCGTCGCCGGAGCGCTCTCGGACCGCGTCGGATCCCGAAGGATCGTCACCACCGCAGCGTCCTGTTCAGCGGGTTCCCTGGCTCTCCTGGCGGCCTGCTCGCAACTCCTGCCCTCCCCCGCGTTGGTGTGCACGCTCCTTCTGTGCCTCACCGGCCTCTCCTTCGGATCGGTATCCGCGCCGACCTTCGCCAGCATCTACCGCATACTCCCGGCAGCGATGGCCGGGAGGGGCACCACGGCCGTCCTGCTCGTCGTCCAGCTCGGCGCGGCACTCGGCGTCACCGGGATCGGATCCCTGGTCGGTGCTGCGGGCAGTCGTTCCCACACAACCGTGCTCGTGCTGCTCGCGGGGCTCATGCTCACAGCAGCCGGTGTCGCCGCACTGGCCCTCTCCCGGGAGGCGAGTGCGCGGCACGCCGATGATCGGACCACGCGGTAGAGCGATCCAACCGCCGGGACCCAACGCGTCCACGGCATCTTCGGCCCGGTTGACCGTCGACACCGAGATGAGGAAACACCAGTTCAAATGGGTCGGAACCGTGGAGCTGTCCGGGGTCGGTGGCGACAGGCCGCCCCCGCAGCGCCCACCGGCCCCGGACGACCCACCGGCCCCCGGCCCCCACACTGTGAGGAACCGTCTGTCCCCGCCCTTGCTGGAAAGGCCTGCCCTTGCCGACCCTCTTCTCCCAGATCATCGCCGGCGACCTCCCCGGACACTTCGTGTGGAAGGACCCCGAGGTCGTGGCCTTCCTGTCCATCGCCCCGCTCCGGCCGGGCCACACCCTGGTCGTCCCCCGGGCGGAGATCGACCACTGGACCGATGCCGACCCCGCCCTCCTGACCAGGTGCATGGAAGTGGCCCAGGCCGTCGGCCGGGGCGTTCGCACCGCCTGGAACGCGCCCCGCGCCGGACTGCTCGTCGCGGGCTTCGAGGTTCCGCACATGCACGTCCACGTGGCCCCCGTCTGGAACATGTCCGACTTCGACGTCAGCGGCGTCGAGACCGAGACGGACCACGCCGTCCTCGACCGCTCGGCCGAGCGGCTGCGCACCGCCCTCCGGGAACTGGGCTTCGAACACGCCGTCGCGCCCAGGGACTGACGCCGCCCCTCCCGGCGTGCGGGACTACCCGTCTCCGTGAGGCGTGTACAGCATGATCCAGTGGTCCCGCTCGGGGTCGTGGAGCACCTCGATCTCGAAGCGGGCCCACCCCCGCGTCGGGTGGCGCATCTGTTTGACCGCGGACCTCGAAACGCCGACCTCCCCCTCCTCCCAGTGGTCACGGAAACTCTGACTGGTCGCGGTGAGCTCGGCGAGCAGGGCGCGAAGGTAGTCGTCGCCGGGGTACCGGCTCAGCGCCGTCCGGAGTTCGGCGGCGGCGACCCGCAGGAACAGGTCCGCGCCCTCTCCCCCGAGCAGCTGCGCGAGCACGTCGGTCGTGAAGGCCTGGTAGGCGATGTTGCGCTCGAACGGACCACCGCCGGTCAAGGACCCCAGCAGCTCCTGCGCTGCCTTGTTGCGGGCCAGGAGGTCGAGCCGCCCGTCGTGCACGGTGACCGGCATCGTCTCGTCCAGGCCCCGCAGCAGGCGCAGCAGCCCGGGGCGGATGACCGACGAGGGCGAGGCCGGTTCGGGCGGGGGCTCGCCCCCCAGCCGGAAGAGGTGGTCGCGTTCGGCGTCCGAGAGCCCGAACGCCCGGGCCAGCGAGGAGAGGATCTCACGCGAGGGGCGCGGCGCCCTGCCCTGTTCCAGGCGCGTGTAGTACTCCACCGAGATACCGGCGATGTCGGAGACCTCCTGGCGGCGGAGCCCCGGGACCCGCCGACGGGACACCCGCACCCCGCCCCGCGGCTCCGGAGGGCTCATCGCGGCCCTGCGCCGCCGCAGGTACTCCCCGAACTCGGTCCGATCGCTGCTCGACATACCCCCATTGTCCCCGCCCCGTGCCGTCGGGCGAGCCTGGTCCTGCCAGTACCACCCTCGACGCGGTCTTCCTCCCCCGCCCGGCTCCCCGGATCATCGAGAGCACACCGCACCGGGCGGGCCGGGACCGCCCGGAACGCGCGGCGGACACCCGAGGCCGAGGAGACGGCATGACGAGTACAGCGTGGACCCTCCCGATCCCCCGGGAGCGCGTCCAGGAGTTCCGGGACCTGCTCACCGCCCTGAACAGGGACCACCTCCCCGGTCTGGACACCCGGGCCCGGGAGGTCGGCTACCACCGGGAACGGATGTGGCTCCAGCCCAACGACGACGGCGGCGCCGAGTTCATCGTCTACCTCGAATTCGACGAGGGCGTGGACCTGGCCGCCTTCTCCGAGCGGCTCCTGGCCTACGAGTCGGAGTTCACACGGTGGTGGACGCCCCGCTTCGGATCCTTCGGGCTCCCCGGGTCGTTCGGTGAACCCCTGCTGTCCTGGGACGCCTGAACCGGCTCCCCGCCCGCGCTACAAGACGAACCCGCAGAACACGACGATCGGAGACCCTCATGCACGACCAGAAGCTGACCCCCGCCACCCCTGCCGCCCACGCCGGACTCGCCGTCGCCCAGGAGTTCATCCGCGCCGTCGAGGCCAAGGACATCGACGCCGTGACCCGGACCCTGGCCGAGGACGCGCGGCAGTTGTTCATGCACGCCCGGGGCGCCACGACCCCCGAGGGGGTCGCGGACATCATCGAGGGGCGCACACGGGGCCTGTGCGTCGCGGACGTCAAGGGCAGGAGCGAGGTCCTGGCCTACACGGGCGCGCTGTTCGACAAGTTCGCCCCGCTGCGGTGGCGCGACCACGCGTGGCGCGTCTCGCCCGACGGCCGCCAGCTCTTCTTCCACGGCGTCGGCGACATGGTCGTCGCTCGCACGGGCCAGCCCTACCGCAACACCTATGTGACGCGGTTCGACGTGGAGGACGGCCGGATCGTCCTCATGGCCGAGTACGGGAACGCGCTCATGTACGCCGGTCTGGGCGTGCGCCCGAACGGGGCCGAGTTCCGGGCCCTGCTGCGCGCGGTCGGACGCATGGTCTCGCCGCGGCTCTCCGCCCGGTCGGGCCGGTGACCCTTTCGCCCCGCCCCGTGCGGGCGGGGCGCACCCCTTTCCGCGCGGTCCTGGCCGGCCTCCCGTAGTCGCCCCGGCCGGGCCCGCCCGGCGGAGGGAGTCAGTCCGGTGCGCCCAGCCGGGAGATCTCCCTGCTCACCGCGCGGAACCCCTGTTCGAGGGCGCGCAGGTCCTCCATCGGCAGGCCCATGAGGATGTCGTCGCGAAAGGGCCGCGCCACCATCAGGCGCCGCACGACCGAGGCGCCCAGGGGCGTGGCGCGGAGGCGGCGGACGCGCTGGTCGTCGGGGTCGGCCGAGCGCTCGGCGACGCCGTGGGCCACGAGCCGGTCGAGCACGCCCGACATCGACGCCATGGAGACGCCGAACGACTCCGACAGCCCCCTGCCCGTCGCGCCCTCCTTCGTGGTGACCAGGACCATGAGCACCCTGAGCTGCTGGATGGTGAGGTCCATCGACAGCAGGTTCTGCAGAAGGGCGGCCATCACGGTCTCCTCCATGACCCCGTTCAGGGTCTGGATCTCGCGCACGATGCGTTCGCGTTCGTGTTCGCCCTGTTCGGAAACCTGTTGCCGCATGCCGCCATGATAGAGCGCCGCGACGGGCGCCCCCGGACCCAAATACTTAGCCTGATGCTAAGCTTTTTGGCGTACGGTTCAACGACACCGCCGCCGCATCGGGATGGCAGCCGCCCGGATCCCGTTCCACGCTCCCGTGAGCACCACGGCCATCCCCCGCGCGAGCCCGGCGCCGCGTCCGCGTCGCGATGCGACGGCAACGAAGTGAGGACGGCACATGGGCACAGCCTCCGACGCGCACCGCGATGAAGACAGCACCGAGGAGATCGGCCTCGACGCGCTGCGGGCCAGGTACGCCCGCGAGCGCGACCGCCGCATCCGCCCCGACGGCGCCGGCCAGTACCGCTCGGCCAAGGGCGGGTTCGGCTACTACGCCAAGGACCCCTACACCCCCTGGACCGAACGCGAACCGCTGACCGACACCGTGGAGGTGCTCGTGATCGGCGGCGGCTTCGGCGGCCTGACCACCGGCGCGCGGCTGCGCCAGGCGGGCGTGGAGTCGATCCGGATGATGGACGAGGCGGGCGACTTCGGCGGGACCTGGTACTGGAACCGCTACCCGGGCATCCACTGCGACATCGAGTCCTACTCCTACATGCCCCTGTTGGAGGAGGTCGGCTACGTCCCGAAGTGGCGCTACGCCCCCGGCGAGGAGATCCGCCGCCACGCCGTGGCCATCGCCCAGACCTTCGGCCTGTACCACGACACGCTGTTCCACACCCGCGCCACCGCACTGACCTGGGACGAGGACGCGGACGAGTGGGTGGTGGAGACCGACCGCGGCGACCGGATGCGCGCGCGGTTCGTCATCACCTCCTCGGGCACGCTCACCCAGCCCAAGCTGCCGGGCATCCCGGGGATCGACACCTTCCGGGGCCACACCTTCCACACCAGCCGCTGGGACTACGGCTACACGGGCGGCGACCAGACCGGCGGCCTCACCGGCCTCGCCGACAAGCGGGTCGCGGTCGTGGGCACCGGCGCGACCGGCGTGCAGGTCATCCCGCACCTGGGCCGCGACGCCCGGCACCTGTACGTGTTCCAGCGCACCCCCTCCTCGGTGGACGTGCGCGACAACCGCCCCACCGACCCGGAGTGGGCGGCCTCCCTCAAGCCCGGCTGGCAGCGCGAGCGCATGGAGAACCTCCTGGCGATCCTCTCCGGCGAGCCGGTCGAGACCGACCTGACCCGCGACGGCTGGACCTCCACCGCCCGGCTCCAGCGCAAGATGATCACCGGCGCGCTGGACACCAGCGTCCCGGCCGAGGAGCGCGAGCGGATCGACGAGCTCGTCGACGCCCGCAAGATGAACCAGATCCGGGCGCGCGTGGACGAGGTCGTGGACGACCCGGCCACGGCCGAGCTGCTCAAGCCCTGGTACCGCTACATGTGCAAGCGGCCCTGCTTCAGCGACCACTACCTCCAGACCTTCAACCGGCCCGACGTCACCCTGGTGGACACCGCGGACCACGGCGGCATCACCCGCATGACCGAGGACGCGATCGTCGTCGGGGACACCGAGTACCCCGTGGACTGCGTCGTCTTCGCCACCGGGTTCGACGTGGGCGTGTCCGGGGTGATGTCGGGAACGCTGCCGGTGCGCGGGCGCGGCGGGCGCGACCTGCTGGCCTCCTGGAGCCGCGGACCCAGCACGCTGCACGGCTTCTACAGCAACGGGTTCCCGAACCTGTTCCACCTGGGCGCGCTCCAGAACGCCAACTCGGTGAACTTCGCGCACATCCTGCTGGAGCAGGCCGAGCACATCGCCGCCGTCGTCGCCGAGGCGCGCAAGACCGGGGCCCCGGTGGTCGAGCCCTCCCAGGAGGCCGCCGACGAGTGGGGCCGGACCGTCCGGGAGACCGCGCACGACAACTCGGCGTTCCAGGCCGAGTGCACTCCCGGCTACTACAACCGCGAGGGCGCGGGCGTGCACGGCGGCTTCTCCTACAGCCCCGGTCCCGTGGCCTTCCACCGGCTGCTGGCGGACTGGCGCGGGAGCCGCATGCACGAGGTCATGGACGCACGGCCCTAACAGCGCGCGGCCGTTCCGGCCGGGAACCCTCGCGGGCGCCCTCCTCCGGAACGCCCCGTCCTCCGGGGCGTGCCCGGCGCACGCGCGCCCCGCCGCGCGGCGGGGCGCGCGTGCGCCGGGCACGCCCCCTGACACCCGATCCCGCATCCCAGACCCCGAGGGAGAACCGTATGGAACCGCACTGCCCCAGGCCGCGACGAACGGTGGCCGCCCGCGCACTCGCCGCGCTGGCCCTGACCGGCGCGGCGGCCGGATGCGCCGCCCCCGCCGCCACGAGCGAGGACGGAGAGGACGGCGGAACCGAGCGCACCGCCGAACTCCTGGTCCAGGTGACCTCCGTCCACGAGGAGACGGGGATGACCCTGCTCGAAGGCCCGACCTTCGACGCCGACGGGCGCCTGCTCGTCGTGGACGTCACCGCCCCCGCCGGGGAGCCCAAGGTGCTCGGGGTGGACACCGAATCCCGGGAGGTGACCCCGGTGTTCACCGATGAGACCAGCGCCTACACCTCCGCGCAGTTCAGCCCGCACGACGACCGGCTCTACCTGACCGACTTCGCCGGCGGGAAGATCGACAGCATCACCCCCGAGGGCGGGGACCACACCACGTTCTTCTCCGGGGAGGTCGACGGCGCGCCGATGAACCCCGACGACCTGGCCTTCGACGAGGCCGGGAACATGTACGTCAGCGACTCGGCCGGTGTCATGGACCCGGCGTGGGAACGCCGGGGCAGGGTCGTCAGAATCGACCACGAGACCGCGGAGGCGACCGTCCTGGCCGAGGAGCTGCCCGCGCCCAACGGCATCTCGTTCACACCGGACTTCTCGGGGCTGTGGGTCGGCCAGTACGGCGACAACCGCGTGGACCACTACGCGCTGAACGAGGACGGCACCGAGGTGGTGACCTCCCACGCCGCCCTGTACTTCGACGGCGGCACGAGCCGGATCGACTCCATCGCGGTGGACGCCGACGGCAACCTCTACCAGGCCGTCCACGGCCAGCCGCGCATCTTCGTGTACAGCCCGCTCGGTGAGCACCTGGCGACGGTCGGCGTCCCTGCCGACGCAGCCGAGGGGCTGTACTCGGCCACCAACGTGGCCATCGCGCCGGGGACCACCGAGGCCTACATGACCGTCAGCGGGGACGACGGAGGGTTCGTCTACTCCTTCGACGCGCTCGCCGAGGGGATCCGCCAGTCCAACGGCGGCTGACCGTCCGACCCGCGCGGAGGGGGTCGGGAGCGGTCGCGCGGCCCGCCCGGGAGCACGTCGGCCGGTTCCCGGGCGGGAGGGGAGGGCCCTGGCCACGCCCGTCCAGGCGGCGGGGCGACGGGCCGTCCCGCCCCGGGGGTCACGTCGGCCGAACCCCGGAGCGGCAGGGGATCCGGGACACGACCGCCCGGGACACGGGGCGACGGGCCGTCCCATCCCAGGGGGCACGTCAGCCAACCTCCGGAACATCGGGAGACCCGGGTCACAACCCACCGTGTCACAGGGCGACGGGCCATCTCGTCTCAGGGGGTGTAACCGATGACGACCGCGAAGGAGCACCCCCATGGACGCAAGACTCGACTACTTGACCAGCCCGACCGCGGGCAAGGTCGTCAAGCCCTTCATGTCCGTGGGCCGGGCGCTCAGGGACTCGGCTCTGCCGAACGCCACGCAGGAGCTGGTGGCGCTGCGCGTGAGCCAGATCAACGGCTGCGCCGTCTGCCTGGACATGCACACCAAGGACGCCGCCGCTGCCGGTGAGACCGCCGTGCGGCTGAACCTGGTCGCGGCGTGGCGTGAGGCCACTGTCTTCACCGACGCCGAGCGCGCCGCGCTGGAGCTGGCGGAGGAGGGCACCCGGGTCGCGGACGCGGCCGACGGGGTCAGCGACGGGGTGTGGGAGCGCGCCGCCGAGCACCACGACCAGGAGCAGCTCACCGCCCTGGTCATGCTGGTCTCATTCATGAACGCCGTGAACCGGCTCAACATCATCACCCGGCAGCCCGCCGGAAGCTACGAGCCCGGGCAGTTCCACTAGGTTCCGGCACGGGGCCCGGCGGCTGCGGACTTCGGGTTCCGGCCCCGGGGACGGCGGCGGCCGGGCCCCGCAGTTGGCCGGGGCCGTCACGGGCGCGGCGAGGGTGGCGCGGCTGCTGGGCACGGTCTTCCCCCGGCTGCTGCGGATCGGCGTGGCGTTGGAGCAGCACGAGGTCAACGGCCAGCCCGGCGCGCTCCTGCGCGACCGGGAAGGCCGGGTCCTCCAGGCGCTGGTCCTGGATGTGCTCGACGGGCGGGTCCAGCACGTGCACGGGGTGATCAACCCCGACAAACTGGGCCACCTCGGCCCGGTCGCCGACGCCTGGGCCGTGGACCGCGAGGTGAGGCGGGCCCGGAAGCGGTCGCGCTGACCCCCGGTCGGGGCCGGCCCCGATCGGAGCGGCTCCGGCCCGGACCGGCCCTGATCGGACCGGTCCCGATCAGACCGGCCTCGACCGGTGGGCGGGCCGAAGGCCGGGCCGCAGGGTCGTACGCAGGCCCGTCCAGCCCCCCGTTCAGACGGTCTGGTTGATGCGCACGAGGTTGCCGGACGGGTCGCGGAAGGCGCAGTCGCGGACCCCGTAGTCCTGGTCGATGGGCTCCTGGACCACGTCCGCCCCGGCGGCCTCCAGACGATGGAAGAGGCCGTCGAGGTCGTCGGTGGCCAGGGTGATCGCGGTGTAGGTGCCCTTGGCCATCAGCTCCAGGACGGTGCGGCGCTCGTCCTCGGTGACGCCGGGGTCCACGGCGGGCGGGTGCAGCACGATGGAGGTCGCGGGGCGCCCCGCAGGCCCGACGGTGATCCAGCGCATGTCCTCGTAGCCGACGTCGTTGCGGACCTCGAACCCGAGGATGTCGCGGTAGAAGGCCAGGGCGGCCTCGGCGTCGGTGTGCGGCAGGAAGGCGTGGTGAATGGTGATGTCCATGCCCCCAACGCTAGGCCGGGCTACAGGGAGCGCGCTTCTTGATTCCTGACCGGTCTGGTCACCTGTTTGGCCAGGCAGGGCGGGATGCCCGCCGCCGCCCGCGAGTGGTCGCGGCGGTAGACACTCGGCGGCACGCCGACCAGCTCGGTGAACCTCGTGCTGAACGTGCCCAGCGAGGACGAGCCCACCGCGAAGCAGACCTCGGTGACGCTGAGGTCGCCGCGCCGCAGCAGCGTCATCGCCCGTTCGATCCGCCGGGTCATCAGGTACGAGTACGGCGACTCGCCGTAGACACGTCGGAACTCCCTGCTCAGGTGCCCGGCCGACATGTGCGCCCCGCGGGCCAGCGCCTCGACGTTGAGCGGCTGGGCGTACTCGCGGTCGATCCTGTCGCGGACACGGCGGATGGCGGCGATGTCGCGCAACCGCTGTTCCTGTGCGTCCCTGTCGGCCATGGACGCCATCATCCCACGCCGCGCCGGGGCGGGACCGGTCGCGCACAGGGCGTGGGCGCCGAGACCGGACACGGACCTCGGCAGCCCGCGTGCCGTCGGGAGCCGGACCGGAGGCAGTCGGGGTAGAAGTTCCGCCCGCGGGGGTGATCCTCGCCCGTCTGGTGGAGAGGAAGTCCCGGATCTGGTTGCGGTGGTCCATGTCCTCCAGGCTAGGGAGCCGGACGGGCTCGTGGGAGGTCTTGGCGTTACCCCGAACGGGAGGAACCCCCTCGGTCACCGGACGGGGGCTCTCCGGGCGGAAACGGCGAAGCCCCGCAAGCGGGACCTGCCGTGACGGGCACTGACAGACCCTCCCAGAGGTGGCGTCGGGGTGTTTGACTGCCGGAGGCGGTCGACGCGGCATCCGCGGCCGTCCCGTCGTCCCGTGCCCGGAGGGCTGACCGCGCCCTCCCACGGGGTTCGACGCACGTCCAACACGAAAAAATTCTGAGGAGATTCATGTCCCTCGTTCACGCCTACACGGCCTCGTCGGCGACCGCGCCCTTGGCGCCGGGCACGATCGAGCGCAGGGAGGTCGGCCCGAAGGACGTCCTGATCGACATCGCCTGGGCGGGGATCTGCCACTCCGACATCCACACCGTCCGCGGGGACTGGGGCGAGGTTCCCTATCCGTTGACCGTGGGGCACGAGATCGCCGGTGTGGTCGCCGAGGTCGGCTCCGAGGTCACCAGCCACAAGGTCGGCGACCGGGTGGGAGTGGGCTGCATGGTCGACTCCTGCCGGGAGTGCGCGAACTGCCTGGCCGGTGTGGAGCAGTACTGCCTGCGCGGGTTCACCGACACCTACAACGGCACCGACCGGGACGGGACCGTGACCCAGGGCGGGTACTCCCAGCGCATCGTCGTGGACGAGCACTTCGTGCTGCGCGTCCCCGAGGCCATCCCCTTCGAGAAGGCCGCGCCGCTGCTGTGCGCGGGCATCACCACCTACTCGCCGCTGCGCAACTGGAACGCCGGACCGGGCAAGAAGGTCGCCGTGGTGGGGCTGGGCGGTCTCGGGCACATGGCGGTCAAGATCGCCCACGCCATGGGGGCGGAGGTGACGGTGCTCTCGCAGAGCCTGAAGAAGCGCGGGGACGGGCTGCGGTTCGGCGCCGACCACTACCACGCCACCAGCGACCCGGACACCTTCGAGCGGCTGGCCAACACGTTCGACCTGATCGTCAACACGGTCAGCGCGCCCATCGACCTGGACGCCTACCTCAACCTGCTGGCGCTGGACGGCGCCATCGTGAGCGTGGGCGCGCCGCCGGAGCCGGTGGCGGTGACGCTGTTCACGCTGTTCGAGAACCGCCGCTCGTTCGCCGGTTCCAAGATCGGCGGTATCGCCCAGACCCAGGAGATGCTGGACTTCTGCGCCGAGCACGGCATCGCCCCCGAGGTCGAGATCGTCGGCGCCGACCAGATCAACGAGGCCTGGGAGCGGGTGCTGGCCTCGGACGTGCGGTACCGGTTCGTCATCGACGCCTCGACCCTGGGCGGCGCCTGACCGCCCCGCGAGTCTGAGCACGGCGGGCCCCGCCGCTCCCCGGCGCGAGGGAGTCGGCGGGGCCCGTCCCGTCACATGCGGCGGGCCCGCCCCGCCCGGCACACCCGCGTCACCCGAAGCGGCCCGCCCGGCGTGGCCATTGAGCAGCGCGGGCTCGGCGAGATCACCAGAGCCGGACCAGGTTCGGCTCTCGTGACCGGTCCGGGCCTGTGCTGTGCCGCGCCGCGAAACAGGGAACAGGGGCACCGCCCCGTGGCCCGGGCGGGACGGCACCCCCGACAGCCTCAGGAGGCGGCGGACTCGCCCGCGCCGCGCAGGTGGGACATGCTCCCGTACAGCTCCTGGAGCCGCCGCACCTCGTCGGCGTCGACGAAGCTGGCGATGCCGCGGCCGTAGTCCTTCGCGGTCTCGATGACGAACCGGACCGCGCTCTCCACGCTGCGCAGGTCCGTGGCGCCGGTGGCCGAACCGGCCACGGCCTCCTCGGTCACGATGGCCACGCCCACGACCGGGGCGCTGGTGGCCGTCGACGGCTGCAGGATCGAGTTCACGTGGTAGACGCCGTTGCCGTACGGGGTGATGTCCTGCATGGTCAGCGGCATCACGACCGGGGCGCGGCCGGTGGTGCGGGAGACGATGTCGAGCAGGCTCTCCGGGACCCGGACGATCCACCCGTCGACGACGGCCGGGGTGATGGCGATGCCGTGGTGGTTGCAGATCCGGTTGCCCTTGGTGGTGTCCACGGACAGGATCGCGTCCATCGCGGGCAGGACCTCGTGCCGGTTGCTGACGTCCTGGTCCACGACCGAGCCCATGAACGGAACCGGGTCGTGGGGCTGGGTCGGGGCGTCGGGGTCGATGTGGGTGGCCAGCACGACGTCGCCGGGCAGGGTGTCGCCCCGGCGGCGCATGTCCAGGAGCTTGGCCGCCGCGGAGACGGCGGTGAGGGCGCCGTCCCCGTCGCTGACGAAGCCGATCTGCTCCGGGCGCGCGCCCAGGCCGCCGAGGCGGCCGAGGATGCCCAGGGTGGGCGCGGAACCGCCGGAGGCGGCGCCGTCGGTACCGGCGATCGTCACCCGGACGAAGTCGGTGGACCCGCCCTCGCCCGCGACGGTCTCCACGAGGACCTCGCCGTCGGCCGCGCCGTGGCGGCGCAGGTACTCGGCCACGGACGCCCCGTTCGCGGCCGGGGTGTCGAGCAGGTCGTGGGTCTCGATGACGTGGCTCCAGGACATGGGTTCCCTCTCTCAGGTGGTGGACCGCCCGGTCCGGCCGGACACCGCGGTCGGCGCCCCGGCCGGGGCGGTCGTTCGGGTGGTCGCCGCGCGGCCTGTGCGCGCGGGCGACACGGCTTGCCGCGTTGGCGCGTCAGCCGGTTGTCGTGTTGTCGCGGTTGCGGGTTGTCGCGGTTGCGGGCTCAGTCCCCGGCCGCGCCTGCGGACGTGCCTTCGGCCGCACCCTCCGCCGCTCGCACGGCGGCGCGCGCCCCGGCGCGGACGGCGTCCACGACGGGGACGCCGACCCGGTCGGTGAGCCGGGCGGCCAGGCCGATGGTGGTCATGCCGGTGCAGGCGAACATCAGGGTGTCCGCGCCCATGGCGACCAGGCGTTCGGCGGCCCGGACCGAGGCGGCCAGCCCGGCGTCGGTGCGCAGGTCGTGGGTCCGGCGCACGCCCTCGGGCACGAGCGCGGCGACGCGGGCGGGACCGAGCACGGAGATGACCGAGTCCGGGGTGCGGGTGGTCAGGTCCAGGACGCCGACCCGCGAGCCCAGTTCCAGGGCCCGACGGGCCGCGGCCTCCCCCGCGCCGACGACGGGAATCCCGACCGCGGCGCGGGCCGGGGCCAGCCCCGGGTCGGCGGCGCAGCTGACGAGCAGCGCATCCACGCCGTCCTCGCGTTCCATGCGCGCGGCCAGGTCCGCGACCTTGGCCGAGGCGAGCGCGAAGGTGGCGTCGTCGTGCACGCCGTCGGGCTGGTCGGGCAGGCACCGCGAGACGGTGTCCACGCCGAGCTCCTCGCGGATGACGCGGCCGTGCGCGTCGAGCTGCTCCCGGTCGTCGGTGGTGACCACGCGGATGACGCCGATCCTCATGCCGCCGCCTCCGTCCGCGCGCCGAGCGAGTCCAGGACCTCCGAGGCCAGGCGCACGCACACCGACCGGGCCAGGACCACCGGCAGGCCCGAGGCCGCGGCCGCGCGGGCGCGCATCTCCTCGGTGTAGCCGATGCAGTCCAGGGCCAGGAGGTCGGCTCCGGCGTCGGCCAGGCGCCGCGCGGCGGCGGCGAGGTCGTCAAGGGTTCCGGTGTAGGGGGAGCAGACGTCGGTGAGCACCCGGGTTCCGGCGGGCAGGCGGCGGCCGAACTTGGCCTCGATGTCGCGCCTCTGCTCGGGCAGGGGGCACACGACGCCGACGCTTCCGGTGTCGCCGAGCAGGGCCGCGGCCCCGAAGGCGATCATCCGGTCGGGCACGAAGAGCGGCTTGGTGTGCTCCAGCTCCGGGAAGGCGCCGGTGCAGGCGAGCAGCACCGCGTCGACCTCGCGTTCCAGGTCGGCGAGCAGGCCCGGCAGGCGCTCCATGACCAGGGACTCGCCCAGGACGACGGAGGTGCCGTCGGCGAGGCGGGTGGTGAGGGCGTGGTCGTCGGGGGCGATCGGCCGCGCCTCGATCCGGGCGCGGGTGAGGCCGTCCAGGACGCCCCGCTCGACCACGGTGGCCTCGGGTACCAGGGCGGTGATCTCCGGGGTCAGGTCCGTGCGCGGCGCCTGGCCGATGGTGACGACTCCGAGTCGTGTCATGGTTCCTCCCGGGTTCAGCGGCTGAAGACGGTGCCGACGGAGTGGACGGAGTCCCCGGCGATGAGTCCGGCGCCGACCAGGGCGATCTCCTGTTCGCCCTTCTCGCCGCGGCGGCGCTCCCACACCAGGCGGATCGCCAGCCCGGCCAGGACGAGCCATCCGGCGTTGGGCGTGGCCACGAGCAGGCCGGTGGCGAGCAGGACGCCCATCTGGCGCCGGGGGCCGCCCAGGAGCTGCACGAGCGCTCCGGGCACGGCCCACAGGGCGAGCTGGAGCAGGACCGAGGGGTCGCTCAGCCCGGCCTTGATCGTGTCGGCGTAGACGATCGAGGTGGGCGGCACGGCGCCGTCCTCGAACAGGCCCTGCCAGAGCAGCGCGACCATGCCGATGGCGACGGCGAACCCGATCATGGAGGAGATGAGCTGCTGGCGGCGGCCGTCGAGCTCGAAGGCGGTGTAGGGGCGGCGGTCGCGGCGCAGCACCCACCCGGCCTTGAAGTCGTAGCCCATGTCCGCGAAGGCGGGGCCGGTGGCCGCGCAGTAGCCCACGAGCAGGGCCAGCGGCACGCCGGGGATGCCCAGCGCCAGGCCGAGGATGAGGAAGATGAGGGTGACCGCGAAGGCGGGGAACCAGCCCGCGTGCATGGCGGCCAGGCCGACGATGAGTTCGTGGACCAGCGCGGCCACTGCGGCGAACAGGACGAACCCGAGGATGCCCAGCCAGCTCATGTCCGCCCAGATCCCGCCGGTGACCGCGAGCACGAGGGCGCCCAGGGCGAACAGAACGTAGCCCGAGCCCAGGGCCCGGCCCAGGGTGACGCGGTCGACCGTGTAGGCCAGGGACGGGTCGTCCTGGGCGGCGCGGTCGCGGGCGGCCTCGCGCTCCCTCTCCCGGCTGCTCTGGCGGCCGGCGAGGATGACGACGATCTGGACCAGCGCGACCACGCCCGCGCCGATCATGACGCCGTGCGGCACGTAGATCGAGTTGAGGTCGATCCCGATGACCGCCGGGGAGTACTGGGCGACGAGCAGGCCCACGGCGAACATGAGCAGGGCCCACACGTTGCCGATCATCGCGATGCCCGCCGCCGACATCGGCATGCCCAGGAAGGACGCGCCGAGCCCGACCGCGCCGCCGCCCACCAGGATGGCCGCCTGGCGTCCGCCCCGGTCACCGGCCTTGATGGTCTCGGCCGCCGCCACACCGGGCGGCCAGGCCGCGTCGGCGGGCAGGAACCGGGAGCCGAACGCCTTGTAGAGCACGAACACGTCGATGAGCAGGCCCAGGGACGCGCCCAGCAGCATCGGCCACACCAGGTCGGGGCGGCCGAAGAGGAACGGGATCGCGATCGGGGTGAGCAGGGAGTTCGCCGAGGCGAAGGTCGCGCCGGAGATCGAGGACTGGATGAGGTTCTGCCGGTTGGTGTTGCGCATCGAGCGCAGCCCCAGGAACCCGATCCGGCCGATGAGCATGGCCACGACCGCGCCGATGACGCTGGTGTTGGGCGAGACCCCGAGCGTCGTGATCATGTGGATCCCGATGACGGCCCCGAGGAGGCTCACCAGGACGGTGACGATGACGACGACGGGTTCGAACGCGCGCGGGTGGCGGGCGCTTCCCGGGGTCTGCGGTTCGGTGGACGAACCAGGTGCCGACGGTTCCATGTGTGTCCTTCAGGGGTGGCTCACGTCCGTCGAGGACGGAGTGTCGCTGGTCAAAGGCCTGCGGTGCGCGGCTGCCGCGTCCTGGCCCGTCACGCCCAGGCTGCCTCCCGTTCACCCGCCGGGGCAAAGGTTTCCCACTATGTGGGAGTTAAGATCACATTTCGATCCCCGGAGCCGAGGGCCACGGGCCCCGCGGCGGACGTAGGGTGGGCTTCCATGTCCACCGGTTCCACGGAACGCACCGGCCCGCTCCAGACGGTCGACCGGGCGCTCGACGTCCTCCTCAGCTTCGACGAGTACCGCACGAGCTGGGGCGTCCTCGAACTCGCCGACGAGTTCGGCCTGTCGAAGTCGACCGCCCAGCGCCTCCTGGCCTCCCTCGCGGGCAAGGGGTTCCTACGCGCCGACCCCGACACGCGCCGCTACAGCATGGGCCCCGCCATGTGGCGCATGGCCGGGCTGTGGGAGCGCTCGGGCGGCCTCTCCGTCCTGGCCGAACCCCTGCTCGCCGACCTGGCCCGCTCCAGCGGCCGCACCTGCCTGTTCTGCGTCCCCGACGGCGCGCACGTGCGCTGCATCGCCGCGGTCGGCGGCTCGGAGGGCCCGCGCCGCTCCCACCCCTTCCTCGACGAGCTCTACCCAGCCCACGCCGGGGCCACCTCCCGGGCCTACTTCGCCTTCCTGGACCCGGCAGAGCGCAGGGCCCTGCTGGCGGGGCGCCCCTCCGCCCGCTTCTCCGACCTCACGCCCTTCGACGAACAGCAGGTCGAGGAGCTCTTCGACGAGGCCGTCGAGCAGGGCTACGCGCTCTCCCAGGGCGAGTACGACGCCGCGTCCCGCGCGCTGGCCGTCCCCGTGTTCGGCGGCAAGCGCCCGGTCGGCTCCGTGACGCTGGTGGAGAACAAGCACTCCGACCACGACGACGACCTGCTCGACCACCTGGCGCCGCTGCGCGCCGCGGCCGACGATCTCACCGGGCTGCTCTCCAACCGCCGCCCGGCTCCTCCTACGCGCAACTGGAGGCGGGGGCACGGCTCCCGCCCCTCCCCGCGCCCGACCGCTCCCTGAAGGGGGACCATGCCCGAGCTGCTGCTCTTCTCCAACTCGACCAACCACGGCCGGGACTACCTCGACCACGCGTGGAAGGAGGTGGAGGCCTTCCTCGACGGCCGGGACACGGTCGCGTTC
Source organism: Nocardiopsis camelliae (assembly GCF_028993595.1). Taxonomy (GTDB): domain Bacteria; phylum Actinomycetota; class Actinomycetes; order Streptosporangiales; family Streptosporangiaceae; genus Nocardiopsis; species Nocardiopsis dassonvillei. The sequence continues at coordinate 2,932,852 of NZ_CP118614.1, read as the reverse complement.
GTGCCGTTCGCGGGGGGCGACCACGCCGCCTACACCGCGCGTGTGGCTGAGGCCTTCGCGCCGCGCGGGGTCCGTGTGACGGGGGTTCCGGCGGACGCCGGGGCCGCGCGGGTCCTGGACGAGGCGCAGGCCGTCTTCGTGGGCGGGGGCAACACGTTCCGCCTGGTGGCCGACCTCCAGCGCACCGGGCTCATGGACGACCTGCGCGACCGCGTCCTGGCCGGGCTGCCCTACATGGGGGCGAGCGCGGGCACCAACATCACCGCTCCCACGCTGCGCACCACCAACGACATGCCCATCGTGGAGCCGCCCTCCTTCACCGCGCTGGGCTTCGTCCCGTTCCAGATCAACCCGCACTACCTGGACGCCGACCCCAGGTCCACGCACCAGGGCGAGACCCGGGAGACCCGGCTGACGGAGTTCCTGGAGGCCAACGACGTGGACGTCCTCGGCCTGCGCGAGGGGACGCACCTGCGCGTGCGGGGCGCGGGGACGGACGTGGTCCGCGCGACCGTGGGCGGCACCGCCGTGCAGCCGGACGCCCCGGGCCCGGCGATCGTCTTCCGGCGCGGCACGGCCCCCTTCGAGGTGTCGGGCGAGGTGACCGACCTGTTCGCGCGCACGAACCGCTTCGACCAGCCGGTCTAGGGTCCGCGGCGCGGGGGCGGGCCCGGTCCGCCCGGCTGTCGGACGGAGGAGTTCGGGCAACCGGCTCGTCCGACCGTCGGGGGGGGAGGATGCCGGGATCGGGCCCGTCCGGTGTCCCGTGGGGGGAGGGCGGACCCGGTCCGTCCGGCAGCCGGAGCGCAGCCGCTGACCCGGCCGGACGCCCCCGGTCGCGCGTCGGCCTACGCGCCCTCGATCCGCCGCACGGTGCGCCGCAGCAGGAGCGCCAGCGCGGCGGCGGCGACCAGGACCCCTCCCGCCAGGCACAGCCAGGGCCCCAGCGGTCCGGCGTCGTAGCCGGGCAGTGCCAGGGCGGGCCAGGACGGCGGGAGCGGCAGCAGCAGGAGGTTCCAGGGCGCGGGCAGGACCCAGGCCGCCACCGGGGTCAGGACCAGGAGCGCGCCGATCCCCTTGACCACGACCAGGGCCTCCACCTTGTTGGCCGACAGCGCGGTCATCGACGCCGTCAGCAGCGGCGCCTGGAGGGCAGCGAGCACCAGGGCGACCACGACCGGCGCGGACCACCCTGGGGCCATGAGCCCGCTCAGGGGCAGGGCCGCGGCGAGCCCGGCCAGGGACAGGGCGGTGACCAGGGCCGTCCGGTAGCCGAGGTAGGCGGGCACGGACACCGGCGAGGCGCGCAGCACCAGCAGGACGTTCTCGTCGGAGTCCTCGACGGCGCGCAGGCCGCCGACCACCCCGAACATCATGGGCACGTGCAGCAGGACCAGTGCCGCCAGGACCACGGGGGTGTGCGGCGCGAGGTCGAACCCGTAGGAGCCGAGGACGAACTCCGAGGCCGCAGGGAAGGCGAAGCGGATGACCAGCGCCAGCAGGACCGGGGCGCCGAGCATGAGCAGCAGCAGGGGGTCGCGCCCGGTGCCGAAGAGGTCGACGCGGGCGAAGCGCACGATCGCCGGGAGGCCGCCGCGTCCGGTGACCGGCCGGTCGGGCCTGGTGACCAGCCGGACCGGACCGGTGTCCGGCCGGAGGGCCCCGGCCGCGCCCTGGCCGCCCGCACCCCTGCCGTTCGTGTGCTGCCGGGGAGCGGGAGCCTCTCCGCGCTCGACCGTGCGGGAGGCGGCGACCACCCCGGCCGCCGCCCACGCCACGGCGTAGACCGCGCCCGCGGCCAGGGCCGCGGGGGACGCGTCGAGGGAGCCGGGCGCGGCCCCCAGACGGATGAGGTCGGCGCCCGCGGTGGTCGGCACCGCGTACAGGAGCGGGTGCTCCAGGATTCCGCTGACGTGCACGAGGGGGACCAGGACCAGCGGCGCGACGGTGAGCGGGGCCGCGAGGAGGAAGCCCGACAGGTCCCGGGAGCGGGCGCCCACCGCCAGGCACACGGTGAGCAGCAGCAGACAGGTGAGCGCCACCCCGCCCAGGACCGGCGGCAGGGCCTGCGCGAGGTCGGCGAAGCGGCCCCGCAGCGCCGCCGCCAGCATCGGCACGGCGATGAGCAGCGTCAGCGCGGTGAGCACCGCGAGCCGGGCCGCCACCCCCTCCCCCGCGCGCAGCGGGGTCACGGTCAGAGCCGAACGCGTTCCCTCGGTGCGTTCGAAGAGCAGCAGGGCCGCGGCGAAGAGCGCACCGAAGCCCGCCGTGTCGAGGAAGAGCAGGTAGGCCGCCACCGTCCCGGCCGCCTCGGCGGGGACCGCGAGCAGGGCCAGGGTCCACACGGCGCCGAGGGCGGCGGCCACGGGTACGACGCCGTAGCGCAGGCCGACCCGCGACTCCAGCGCGGCGGTCGCGAGCAGGCGGTTCACAGCTTCTCCCGGGTGACCGTCGCGAAGACCTCGTCCAGCGAGGCCTCGCGGGTGTGCAGCGTCTCCACCTCGCCCCGCCTCAGCAGCTCCAGGAGCTCGGCGTCCTCGGCCAGTGCCTCCAACGGCATCTCCCGGGCGGCCCGTCCGCGCACCCGGGCCACGAGGCCGGGGCGGCCGTAGCGGAGCTTGAAGCCGCGCGGTGTGTCCACGGCGGCGATGCGCCCACCGGCCACGAAGGCGACCCGGTCGCACAGCAGGTCGGCGGTGACCATGTCGTGCGTGGTGAGGAAGACCGTGCACCCCCGGTCCGCCGCCTCCCGGACGACCTCCCGCAGCAGGGCGGAGCGCACCGGGTCCTGGCCCGAGGTGGGCTCGTCCAGGAAGAGGAGTTCGGGTCTGTTGACCAGCGCCCGGGCCAGGTTGAGCCGCATGCGCATGCCCTTGGACAGGTCGTCGACCCTGCGGTCGGCCGCGTCCGCCAGGTCCACCCGGGCCAGGAGTTCGCCGGGGTCCTCGACGGGACCGCGGTAGAGGGAGGCGAAGGCGGCGAGGTTCTCGCGGGCGGTGAGCTTGCCGAACCCGGCCGGGAGCTCGAAACCCACGCCCACGCGCTCGAAGTAGTCCGCGCCCCGGTCGCGCAGGGGGTGGCCGAGGACGCGCGCCTCGCCCTCGTAGCGGCGCAGCAGCCGGGTGAGCACCTTCTGGGTCGTGGACTTTCCGGCGCCGCTGGGGCCGAGGAAGCCGAAGACCTCGCCGCGGGCCACGGAGAAGCTCATCCCCGCGACCGCGGGCCGGTCGGCGTTCGGGTAGCGGACCCGGAGGTCCTGGACGGTGATGACCTGGTCGGCCATGGGGGGTCCTCAGGGTCGGTGGCGGGCGGGTGAGGGGGCGCGCAGGGCGAGGAAGGCCCGGTCGACGAGCGCGGGCAGTTCGTCCCGGCCGTCCGAGTCCACCCAGGCGACCACGGCCTCGGACAGCACCGCCGAACAGGCGGCGGCGACGGCCCTGGTCTCCAGGCCGGGGGGCTCGGTCCCGGCTGGCGCAGGATCGGGGGCTCCGCTTCCAGACGGATCCGGAGCGGAGGCCTCGCTTACAGGAGAATCCAGACCGGAGGCTCCGCTTCCAGACGGAATCGGACCGAGGGCTGCGCTTGCAGGCGGAGTCGGGTCGAGGGCCTCGACCCGGACCGGGGCCAGACCGCGTTCGAAGGCGGTGCTCGCCGAGGCCAGGTTCTCGCCGATACGCGAGCGCAGGGCCGGGATGGACAGCAGGAGGCGGGCCCGGGCCAGCAGCGCCTCCCGGTTGTCCTCGTAGACCCGGCCGAGTCCGACCAGGGTGGCCCGGTGGACCCGCTCGACGGCCGGGAGCGTGTCGGGCTGCTCGCGGACCAGCTCCTCCAACATGGGGTCGTACTCGTCGCGCAGGACCACGTCCTCCTTGGAGGGGAAGCAGCGGAAGAACGTCATGTGCGAGACGCCCGCCTCACGGGCGATCTGGGCGACCGTGGTCGCCTCGTAGCCCTGCCGCTCGAACAGGCGCAGGGCGGCCTCCTGGATGGCGGCCCTGTTGCGCTGCCTGCGGCGCGTGCGCTGGTCCATGTCCGCTCCTCCCCCGGTCGGTTCCGACACAAGAAGTGTTACTCGCTAACACAACTTCGTCAATCCCTTCCGCAAGGGCCCGGAGCCCGTGGAGGCACCGGAGCGGCCCGACGGGAAGAATGCGCGCATGGGCACATCCAGAACACTCGTGGCGTCCGAGGACATGCACTCCCACCTCGTCGGCCAGTTGAACTCGGCCCTGCGGCGGCCCGGGATGTACGGAGGCGAGACCACCCTGCGCATGCTGGTGGACCACCTGCTGTTCATGGAGCGTGGACCGCGGGCGGGGGCCGAGCACCAGCGGCTTCTGGAGGAACGCGGGGCCTGGTCCCCCACCGGGGTCACCGGAGCCTTCCGGCGGCTTGTCCCGGGCGGTGACTACGAGCACGGCGCGGTTGGCTGGCACCCGGACGCGTCCTGGACGTGACGCCTTCCCGTCGAACGATCGCGCCCCGTGGGAGGCGCCGGAGGCCGTGCGTGGCCGCGCGGGGAGAGTTCGGCACCGGACCGACGCCTGCGAGCGCGGCGGGCGCTCCCGCCGGGGGGAGCCCGCCGCGCGACCGCTCAGAAATCGGCGGTGACCCGGACCTTGTCAGGGCTGAAAGCGACGTACCCGGCGATCTCCGCGACCGCCGGGTAGGGCTCCTCGTACGCCCACACCGCGTCGACCAGCTCCTCGCCCTCCCCGACCGCGAGCGTGCGGTAGGTCGCGGTTCCCTTGTAGGGGCAGTGGGTGGTGGTCGCGCTCGGCCGCAGAACCGCGGGGTCCACATCGGCGAGTGGAACGTAGTGGACCGGCGGGTAGGCGGCCTCCCGCAGGGTCAGCGCGTCCTCGGTGTCGGCGACGACCCGGTCCCCCACCCGCGCGACGACGCGCGCGCCGGCGGGTTCGACGGTGATGGGGTGGTCGGGTCCGGGTGTCCTGCCCTGTCCTGTCATGGTGGTCCTCCCTCTCCCCGCCGAGGCTACTTCGCCCGGACGGGAATTCGTGGGACGGCGACACTCCTCGGGGCACCGACGAAAGTCGGTCGGCGCACCGACCAAAGCGGCTCCCCTCCCCCGGGGCGTGCCGCCTTAGGAGACGGCACGGTGGGTTCTCCAGAGGGATGCCTCCCCACGGGTCCCGCGCCTAGCGTGGTGTTCGTCCCCGCAGGGGAGCCCGGTCGGCCCGCACCGACGGACCGCCGGGAGCCCTTCCGCCCGCGGTCCCGCCGCGGTCGGGCGGGGACACCACGCCCGACCCCGGACCTCGAAAGGGAACGACATGTCACTCCTGGCGGCGAACGATCCGAACCTCGTCCACACCGTGCTCCCGATCCTGCTGCTGGTCGGGGTCGCGTTGGTGTCCCTGGTGACGGTCGTGCTGATCATCGCGGCCGTGTTCAGCATCCTCATGTCGCGGGTGGACGGGGCGATGAAGGTCGTCTGGCTCATCTTCGTCTGCATCGCGCCCCTGATCGGGGCCATCCTGTGGTTCCTCGTCGGACGCAACCGCGTCCCCTACTGACCGGACCCCTGCCTCCCGGGAAACGGGAGGCGGAGCCCCCGCGTGCTCCCGACCGGCCGCAGGCCCGGCCCGCATCCGGGCCCGGGCCGGAGCCGCTCCCCCGGTCCCCGGCCCTGGTGCCGGAACCGCCCGCTCAGCCGCGAGTCGGCTCGGCGCACGCCTCGGCCAGCACAACGCCCATCCGCGGAAGGAGCCCGGCGACGTGGTCGCGGGTCAGCTCCGTCATCCGCAGCCGCCCGCCCACGGTGACGACGCCCAGCACGTGCTCGCCCCGCAGCTGTGTGGTCTGCGCGGGACCCCACAGGGCGGAGAGGGCCGCCAGGCTCTGCCCGCCCGGGTGCGCGACGCCCGCGCCCCCCCGCCACCCCCGCGACCCCGACGTTGGTGATCTGGATGTCGGCCGCGGTGGCGGCGGCCATCATCGCCTCGGCGTCGCCGGAGCCCTCGGGAGGGTGTTCCACGACGGCCGCGGCACCGGCCCTGAGCGCGCCCGGCGCGCGCAGACGGGCCAGCGATCCGCCGGTCCGCCGGGCGAGCGCCCAGAAGTCCTTCGCCTCGTCCGCGGTGCTCGCCGTCCGGGCGCCCGCGAAGCGGACGGCCACCTCGTCGGGCAGGCCGACCGCGTGGCGCAGGTCCATCGGGCTGAGGACGCGCACGAACTCGCGCCCCTCACGGTGGAGCACCGTCGCGGCGGCGGCGCAGAGCGCGGCGTGGACGGACGTGCGCTCCAGGCGGCAGCGGCGGACGAGCCGCTCGGTCAGCCCCTCGCGCAGTGCGAGGGCGTCGACGTGCGGCAAGCGCCCGGAGAACGGCACGAGTTCGCCGACGGCGTCCATGCGCGCGTCCTCCTCCGGGGGCGTACCGGTCGCGGCCCCACCACCCTCCGGCACCCCAACACCGTCCGCCGCCTCGCCTCCGGCCGCCGCCTCACCGCCTCCGGCCGCCCGACAGGTGCGGGCGAGCAGTTCCTCCTGCGTTCCCGGGGCGCCACCGCGGTCCAGGTCCTCACCGCCCAGGGCCGCCGCCAGGTCCAACAGGGCCCGCAGGCCGCCGACGCCGTCGGCGATCTGGTGGGCGAAGGTGAGCACCACGGCGCTGGACCCCGGTTCCCCCGACACGAGCACCGCGCGCGCCGTGGAACGGACGGGAAGTCCGCCGGGGCCGCCCGGCCGGGGCCGCCGGCCGGGCGGTGTCAGAAGTTCATCCAGAGCGTCTCGGCGTCGAGCACCCGGTTGCGCCGCAGCGTGAGGACCCGCTCCACGGCGGCCAGGACCCCGGCCAGGATCAGCGCGGCGTTGAGCCACCGCGGCAGTGCGACCGGCGAGGTGAAGGAACCGAAGAGTTCGGCGACCCTGGGGATACCGGTGACGAGTTCGAGCGCCTGGGGAACGGCCAGGACGAGGTTGAGGGCCAGGATCGCGACCGCCAGCCCCGCGATCGCGCGGCTCACCCGGGGGTGTCGGCGGTGGAGTCGGCCGCGCAGGTCCTCGATGGTGCCCGGCGCGGGGGTGAGCCGCTGTTCCCGGCCGTCGTCCAGGACCAGGTGCACGCGGCGGACGCCGTACAGGGAGATGTCGACCTCGATCACCCCACCGGGGACCGGGAAGGCCGCCGGGAGTTCGGCTCTGGCCTGGCTCCTCCCGTCGGCGTACAGCTCGGCGCACCCGTCCTCCCGGCCGAGGTCCACCTCGGCCGTGTAGACGACGCGTCCACCGCCCGGGCCGGGGTGCTCGACGGTATAGAGCACCCGGTGGAGCACCTCGCGGCGCCGGAACGGCCGCAGCGGCCTGCCGTCCGCCGTTGCGGCGTCGTGCTCGTGCCGCGCCTCCTCCGCGTCGCCCTCCTCCGGCTCCGACGGTTGTCCGAGGCAGTCCACAGTCCCTCCTTCTTCCCCGCGGTGGGGTCTCGCGCCGTGTCACGACCGGGTTCCGTGCCGGGGCACGACCGGAACCAGTCGACACCATGCCGTCACGGCACACTCAACCCCTTCAGGGGGAAGGTGCGCCGCGGCACGGCGGCGACCGGTCCGGTCGGTCAGGGGTTCACCGTCCGCCGAGGTGGCGCGAGAGGAAGCGGTCGATGGCGCCGAACATGGTGATCAGGTTCTCCGTGTTGACGATGGCGTGTCCCTCGTCGTCGAAGACCAGGTACTCCACGTCCACGCCGCGCTCGCGCACCGACGCGACGATGTTGTCGGACTCGGCCTTGACCACGCGGGCGTCGTTGGCGCCCTGGACGACCATCAGCGGCGCGGTGATCCGGTCCACCCGGCTGATCGGCGAACGTGCCAGCATGTCGGCCTCCTGCTCGGGGACGGCCGGGTCGCCCACGTAGCGGTACCAGTTGTTGACCAGCGAAGGCCGCACGAACGCGGGCTGGGTCCGCATGAAGTTGGCCAGGTCGGAGATGCCGACGACGTCGACGGCGGCGGCGAAGCGGTCGGGGGTGAAGGCCGCACCCACGAGAGCCGCGTAGCCGCCGTAGGAGCCGCCCAGGATCGCGACCCGCTCCGGGTCGGCGTAGCCCTGTGTGACGGCCCAGTCCACGGCGTCGATGAGGTCGTCGTGCATCTTCCCGGCGAACTCGCCGATCGCGGCCTTCATGTGGGCCTTGCCGAACCCGCTGGAGCCGCGGAAGTTGACCTGGAGGACCGCGTAGCCCCGGTTGGCCCACAGCTGCGCGGAACTGTTGAACCCCCAGTTGTCGCGGGCCCAGGGGCCGCCGTGCACCGTCAGCACCATGGGCAGGTTCTCGGGCTCCACGCCCACCGGCAGGGTCAGGTACGAGGGCAGTTCCAGCCCGTCCCGAGCGGTGATGGTGACCGGCGTCATCGGCGCCATCGCCTCGGGGTCCAGGTGCGGGTTGGGACGGAACAGCAGCCGGGACTCCCCGGTGGAGTGGTCGTAGAACCAGGTCGCGCCCGGGTCGCGGTCGTGGGTGAAGCTCACGACCCACCGCTGTCCGCTGTCGTCACAGGAGATGGCGGACAGGTCGCCCTCGGACAGCTTCTCCAGTTCGGCCAGCACCTCGGCGAAGTGCGGGTCCAAGGCGTGGACGACCTGGCGCCCGCCCGTGTAGCGCACCCCCAGCAGCTCGCCCCGCCGGTCCCGGATCAGCGGCGGGGGGAAGGTGGGGAAGACCTGCGCGCGGGTGTCGATGTCGAAGTCCGGGTGGCTGTCCACCTCGGTCTCCTCACCCGTGGACAGGTCCACGCGCACCAGGCGGGTGCGGTCGGTGCCCCGGCTGGAGCCGATCCACATCCCGGTCCCGTCCGGCGTCACCTGCGTCGGGAAGACGCCCACCGGGTAGTCGGCGCCGTCGTGGACCAGAACGGGGTGCAGGTCGCCCGTCTCGGGGTCCCGACGGGAGATCTGCGGGTCGCCGTCGGCGTTGAGGGAGGTGGTGAACAGCTCGCCCTCGCGGCCCTGGAACCAGGTCTCCGTGGCGCCGGGGCTCTGGGCCAGCATGGTGAGTTCGCCGGTGGCCACGTCCAGCTCGTGCAGGTCGAACTCGGCGGCGTCGCGGGCGTTGAGCGAGACGGTCATCCTCCCCGGCCTTCCCCGGGAGGGCTCGAACTCCACCACCCGGGCGCCGGGGAAGGGGGTCAGGTCCACCGCGGTGGGTTCGGCGGCGTCCAGGTCGACCCGGAAAAGGTGCCAGTTCTCGTCGCCGCCGCTGTCCTGGAGGTAGAGCAGCCAGCGCGGGTCGTCGGTCCACTGGTAGCTCTGCACGCTGCGGGCCTCGTCGGCGGTCACGCAGCGCGGCTCGCCGTCGAAGTTCCCGGCCGGGTCCAGGTCCTGGACCCAGACGTTGAGCCGGTCCTTCCACGGCGCCAGGTAGGCGATGCGGGTTCCGTCCGGCGAGATCGTCGCACCGGCGCGCTCGGGCGCACCGAAGAAGTCCTCGACCGAGATCCTCGCGGGCAGTGCCATGTCGTTCCTTTCGTCGGTGTTCGGTGACGGGGGCCGCGGACCGGAGGGGCCGTGCCCTCGCGTCCGTCCGCGGCTCCGCGGCGTCGGTTGGCATCCGTCTTTCAGTGTTCTCCCGACTCCGGGGTGCCACCAGTGACACCGCGTCATGAGTCAGAACGGAGAAACGTCATGCCGGGGCGGTGGCGCCGCCCCGTCGCGGGGCGCGCCACGGCCCCGCGTCACGACCTGCGGTAGGTCAGCCTCCGCAGCAGGACCTCCGCCGGTCCGCGCCTGCCCGCGCGGTCGAGCCAGAACGCCGCCGCGACGGTCAGCAGCCAGGTGCCCACGGCCACCAGCACCGCCGACCAGCTGGACAGGTACACGCCCAGGCCCAGTCCCCAGGCGGCCAGGAACGGGGCGAAGGCCACCGACTGGGCGAGGTAGCCGCTCAGGGAGCGCCGCCCCAGGGACACCAGCGCCCGGACCGGCAGGGACCGCTGCGTCCCCCGGGCGGAGAGCCGGTGCGCCAGGAGGCCGAAGAGCGCCGCGTAGCCCACCCCGGTGAGGATTCCGGTGTAGAAGTGCACCGAGGAGACCGCCGAGATGTAGGTGGCGTCCAGGACGCCCACGTGCTGCAGGCCCAGCACCGCTCCGGCGGCCCACCCCGCGGAGATGCCCAGGAACGCGACCCGGCGCAGCAGCCCCAGGTGTCGCGCCGGGTCCTCCAGGAACCGGTGCCGCGCCGCGAGCAGGCCGATCAGGAACACCGTCGGCAGAGCCAGGGTGAACAGGCCGGAGAAGAGCGCGAAGAACCAGGCCGGGAGGCGGAACACGGCGGAGAGCAGGTAGCCCGTCTCGGCGATGCTGGCCCTTTGCATGTCGGTCGCCGCGGCCGTGGACGCCGCGTCCGGCGCCAGCAGGACCGCGGCCGCCGAGACGAGGGTGACCAGGGCGCCCAGGGCCAGCAGGACGGACAGCCAGATCTTGAGGGTGCGGTCGCTGCGGTTGAGGAACAGCGGCACCATGATGAGCCCGATCAGGCCGTAGGTGCCCAGGATGTCGCCCTGCCACAGCAGGGCGGCGTGCACCGCGCCGAAGACGAGCATCCACAGGTGGCGCCTGCGCAGGAGCCTACGGGCCTCCTTCTCACTGGTGCCGCGCGCCCTCTGCCGGCGGTACATCTGCCCGATGCCGTAGGCGAAGAGGAAGCCGAACATGGTGTGCGTGCGGGCGTCCACGACGACGATCGTCATGAACTGCGCGACCTTGTCCGCCAGGTCGCCGTCGACGGGGTGCAGCATGGCCAGGCCGGTGGGCGCCTGGTACAGGAACCACGGCACGTGGGCCAGCGCGATCAGCAGCAGCATCATGCCGCGGGCCAGGTCGGGGGCCAGGGCTCGTTCGGCCACCGGCGTCGAACCCGCCTGGGCCCGGGTGTCGGCGGCGGCGGGCGGGTCTTCGCCTCCGGGGACGGAGGGCGGGCCTTCGGCGCGGTCGGTCGTCATGGTGACGGGCTCCAGAGGGTCTTCGCGGCGATCGGTCTGCATGAGGGGACTCTCTCCATTGCAGCCGTCGCCGCGCTCCGGCGGCAGTGGGACCACGTCATCACCCGGCCGTGACGTTTGTCGGGTCCGGGTCATGACGCGGCGTCACTGGTGCACTCGGCGGAGCCGGGAGAATACTGGGGGCGCAACCGGCGCCCGCCCGCTCGCGCGGAGCGCCCTCACGCGGACGCGGTCCTCGGCCGCCTCCGAGGAGGGCGGCGCACCCGCGCTCCGCCCGGACCCCGCGGCCCTGGCGCCGCCGCTCCGGCGGCGGAGGTGCCGGGGCGAAGGACCGTGCGCGGTGGACACGAACCTGGAAGGGACACGCATGGCGTCCGAGAAGACCGAGGAGACGCAGGGACGGCTGCGCAAGCTCCACGTGGACCTCATCACCGGCGCGGTCTCCGCCGTCGGAGCGCTGCTGGTGGCGGTGAACGCCAGCTCGTGGCAGGACGCGCTCCTCATGGCCCTGAGCCTGGCCGTGACCCTGCTGGTCGTCAGCCGGTGGCACGTTGGCCGCCTCTCCCGGACCACGCTCGCCGGCCTGGTCGCCACCGCGCTCCTGTGGCTGCTCGGCATGCTCCTGGTGGACGTGTCTATGCCCGCCTACGGGTTCGCCATCGTGGCCACCATCATCATCCTCGACCTGCCGCGCCACCAGCGGGCGGCGGCAGCGGGGATCGCCGTCTTCGCCGTCGCCGGGCTCACGGCGAAACTGGTGGTGTCGCGCGGGGGCGTGGTCGACTTCCTGCTCCAGCACGTGGTCGCCTCGGCGGGCGTCGCCCTGGGCGGGGTCGTCCTCACGATCCTCGTCCACGCGATGCACGCCCTCATCGCGGAGTTGGCGGCGGCGCGTGAGCGCGAGGCGGAACTGGCCGTGGCCCAGGAGCGCATGCGCTTCGCCAGCGACCTGCACGACATCCAGGGCCACACCCTGCACGTGGTCAAGCTCAAGACCGCGCTGGCCCGCAGACTGGTGCGCGCCGACCCCGACCGCGCCGAGGAGGAACTGGGCGAGATCCAGTCCCTGGTGGGCGACACCATCACCCAGACCCGGGAGCTGGCCCACGCCCAGCGGCGCCTGAACCTGTCCGCGGAGCTGGAGAACGCCAAGAACCTCTTCGAGGCCGCCGAGATCGACGTGCGCGTGGACCGCGAGGCCGAGGTGGCCCCGGGCGCGGGCGAGCTGCTGGGCCAGGTGCTGCGCGAGACCACCACCAACATCCTGCGCCACGCCCAGGCCGCTCAGGTGCGCATCACCCTGACCGAGACCGGCATCACCATCGTCAACGACGGCGCCGCCGAGGAGCCGCCCGCGCGCCTGCGGGGGCTGGCCACCCTGCGCGAACGGGTGGCCGACAGCGGCGGCGAACTGACGGTCCACCACGATGAGGGCCGGTTCACGACCGCCGCGGAGTTCCCGCACCTGGCCCCCGCGCCGAGCCCGGAGAACACCGCGCGGGGGTGAGCGCTGCGCCCCGGGCCGCCCTGACCCCGGTGCCCGGGCGGGTCAGACCACGACCTCCTTGCAGACCTCGACGAAGGCCTCCATCCGCCGCACCGGCTTGCGCCCGGCGAGCCGCATGACCTCGATCCCGAGCCCCTCGGACCGGATGTCCAGCTCCCTGGTCGCGTAGGGCAGGTCCTCGTAGCTGCGCTCCAGCACGGTGCGCTGGGTGAGCAGGGCGTTGCCCAGGCCGCGGGCCACCAGGGCCCGCACCATCTCGAAGCTCGTGGTGCGAAAGCGCACGTTGGGCGTCAGCCCCGCCCTGGCGAACAGGCCGAGGAAGTAGTCGCCGCCGGGCGGCAGGTCGAAGAGGATCAGCGGCTCGACCGCCAGGTCAGCCAGGGTCAGCTCCCCCTTCGCGCTCAGGGGCCCGTCCACCGGGGTGAGCGCGTAAGGGGGGTCGGACCGCAGCCACTGCGAGGTCACGCCGACCGCCGGGCGCACGCCCGCCAGCTCGTAGTGGTAGGTGATCGCCAGGTCGATGCGGGAGTTGAGCAGGTCGTCCACGAGGGCCCCGTGGGAGGCCTCGACGAACGAGAGCCGCACCTGCGGGTGCCGACGCGAGAACTCCGCGATGACCCTGGGCAGCAGGATCGGCGCGATCGTGGCGTAGCAGCCGATGGTGAGCTCCCCCTCGACCTCCTCCCTCTCCCGGCTGGCGGTCTCCCGGAGCTGTTCGAGGCTGGCCCGCACGTCGTCGGCCACGGCCAGGGCGCGCTGCCCCGACGCGGTGGGGCGCATCCCCTTCGGGGAGCGGACGAAGAGGGTGACCCCCAGCGCCGTCTCCAGGTCGGTCAACGCCGTCGAGACCGTCGACTGCGAGACGAACAGCTCCCGTGCCGCCGCCGTCACCGACCCGAGCCTGGCTATGGCCCTCAGGTACTCCAGCTGCCGCAGGCTCACGTCGCCCATCGGTTGGGCCCTCCTACCCGAGCTATCGCTTTTTCCGAAGGAGATCTTCGGAACTATGTGTTTTACAGATCCTAGGACCCGCCTGGATAGTGGTGACCCATGGCACAGGCAGGTCCGATACCGACGGCGCCGTGGGCCCCACCCCGCTCCCGCCGGGCGTTCGAGACCACACTCCCGCGAACGAGCGGCCTCCTGACCATGCACAGGGACGCCCCGACCGGGGAGGCCGCCTCGGCCTCACCGGCCCCGGTGCGCGCCAGGACGAGACCCCAGGAGAAGAGATGACGAGCGAGGTCGCGGAGCAGGTCGACGAGAAGGACCTGCGGCGGGGTGTGTTCGCCGGGGCGGTGGGCGTGTTCGTCCACTGGTTCGACTGGGCCGTCTACGCCTACCTGGCCACCACCATGGCGCAGGTGTTCTTCCCCGAGCAGGACGGCACTACCGCCCTGCTGTCGGTCTTCGCGGTCTTCGCCGTGGCGTTCTTCGTGCGCCCGCTCGGCTCGGTGCTCTTCGGCCACCTCGGCGACCGCTTCGGGCGCAAGACCACGCTGTCGATCGTCATCATCTCGATGGCGGCGGGCACGCTCATGCTCGGGCTGCTGCCCAGCTACGAGTCCGTCGGCCTCCTCGCGCCGATCCTGCTGGTGGTCGCCCGCATCATCCAGGGCCTGGCCGCGGGCGGTGAGTTCGGCTCGGCCGCGGCCTTCCTCGCGGAGTTCTCGCCGCCCAAGCGCCGCGGGTTCGGCTGCTCCTGGATCGAGTTCGGCTCGGTCGCCGGGTTCCTGTGCGCGTCGTTCGCCGTGTGGGCCCTGCACGCGTCCTTCCCGGCCGAGGTCGTCCTCGACTGGGCGTGGCGCATCCCGTTCCTGCTCACGGTGCCCATGGCCGCGGTGGGCCTCTACATCCGCCTGCGCATCGAGGACACGCCCGAGTACCGCGCGCTGGAGGACATGAACAACGTCCCGAGCCAGCCGGTCGTGGAGGTGTTCCGCTCCAACGGCAGGCAGTTCCTCCAGACGGTCGGCATCGAGACCTTCATGAACTCGACCTTCTACATCGTCCTGGTGTACCTGATCACCTACCAGGAGGAGATCGTGGGAGTGCCCGCCGACCGGGCGGCCCTGCTCTCCGCGGTGGCCTCGGTCGTCGCCATGGGGATCATCCCGCTCTCGGGCAGGATGTCGGACCGCGTGGGCCGCAAGCCGGTGCTCTACACCGCCGCCGCGCTGCTGATCGCGGCCTCCGTGCCGCTGTTCCTGCTGATGCAGGTGCAGACCTCGTGGGCGGCGTTCGCCGCGACCTTCGGCCTGGCCGCGATCCTGGCGGTCATCCTGGGCACCCACGCGTCCGCGGTGGCGGAGCTCTTCCCGACCCGGACCCGGCAGAGCGGGCTGTCGATGGCCTACAGCGTCGCCGGGGCGTTCTTCGCCGGAACCCTGCCGTACCTGATGACCTGGCTGATCTCCCTCACCGGCAGCAGCATGGTCCCCGCCTTCACCATGGTCGTGATCGGCGTCATCGGCGCGGTCACGCTGCGCACCATGCCCGAAACCAGCGGCTCCGACCTGCTGCACGAGAGCGACCGGGCCTCCCGCTGAACCCTCCCCCCACCACCCGTCCGGGTCCGGCCGCGGCCGGGCCCGGGGGACGGCGCCCGCGCGGCCGGGGGAGGCACGCGGGGCGCGCCCGTCCCGAACACACGCGTTGACCAGAGCCTGGAGGCTGTGCATGTCATTGGAAGAGATCGAGGTCGTGGTCGTCGGAGGGGGGCAGGCCGGGATCGCGATGAGCGAACACCTCAGCGACCGCCGGGTGCCGCACGTCGTCCTGGAGAGGAGCCGGGTGGCCGAGCGCTGGCGCTCGGAGCGGTGGGACTCGCTGGTCACGAACGGGCCCGTCTGGCACGACCGGTTCCCCGGCCTGGAGTTCACCGGCCTGGACCCCGAGGACTTCGCCTCCAAGGACGGCGTCGCGGACTACCTGGCGACCTACGCGGAGAAGATCGGCGCGCCGATCCGGTGCGGGGTCGAGGTGACCTCGGTGCGGCGCAACACCGGACGCCGGGGGTTCCGGGTCCGGACCTCGGACGGGGACTTCGACGCCCGCTACGTCGTGGCCGCCACCGGCCCGTTCCAGCGACCGGTCGTCCCCCCGGTCATCCCCGGGGACGCGGACTTGGTCCAGCTCCACTCCAGCGCCTACCGCAACCCCGCGCAGCTGCCCGAGGGCGGCGTGCTCGTGGTCGGGTCGGGCTCCTCTGGGGTCCAGATCGCCGACGAACTGCGCGCCAGCGGCCGCCAAGTGTACCTGTCCGTCGGCCCGCACGACCGCCCGCCGCGCAGGTACCGGGAACACGACTTCGTCTGGTGGCTGGGCGTCCTCGGCAAGTGGGAGGCCTCGGCCCCCGCGCAGGGTGCCGAGCACGTCACGATCGCGGTCAGCGGCGCGCACGGCGGCCACACCGTGGATTTCCGGGACCTGGCCGGGCGCGGCGTCACGCTGGTCGGCCGCACGGAGTCCTTCGACGCCGGAACCGTCCGCTTCGCGCCCGACCTGCGCGACAACATCGCCCGCGGCGACGCCAACTACCTGTCACTGCTGGACGAGGCCGACGCCTACGTCGAGCGCAACGGCCTCGACCTGCCCGAGGAGCCCGGGGCCCGCGCCCTGGGCGCCTACCCGGAGTCGGTGACCGATCCCCTCCGCGAACTCGACCTCGCCGCCGCCGGGGTCCGGACCGTCCTGTGGGCGACCGGCTTCACCGCCGACTACGGCTGGCTGCGAGTGGACGCGTTCGACGAGAACGGCAGGCCCCGGCACCAGCGCGGGGTCTCCTCCGAGCCCGGCGTCTACTTCATGGGGCTGCCGTGGCAGTCCCGCCGCGGTTCGAGCTTCATCTGGGGGGCCTGGCACGACGCCAAGTACGTGGCCGACCAGATCTGCATCCAGCGCGGCTACACGCAGCACCACGACGCGCGCCCGCGCCCGTTCCGCACCCAGGGGTGATCACACCATGACCACGCACACGCGCATCCGCAAGTTCAACACCAGGGACACCTACCCCGAGCAGAACCTCGACAACGACCTGTGCCAGGCGGTGGTGGCCGGAGGGGTCGTCTACCTGCGCGGCCAGATCGGCCAGGACCTGGACACCCGCGAGTCCGTGGGCGTCGGCGACGTCCGCGCCCAGACCGAGAAGGCCATGGCCAACATCGACCTCCTGCTCAGGGAGGCGGGCAGTGGTCTGGAGGACATCGTGAAGGTGACCGTCTACCTCACCGACCCGCGCTACCGCGAGGAGGTCTACCGCGAGATGGGTCGCTGGCTGAAGGGGGTCCACCCGGTCTCCACGGGCATCGTCGTCCAGGCCCTGGCCCGGCCCGAATGGCTCGTGGAGATCGACGCGACGGCCGTGATCTCGGGAGGCGGCAAGTGACCTTCTCCATCGCGGCCCACCAGGACGGCAGGTTCGGCATCGCCGCCTCCTCGTCCTCCCCCGCCGTCGCCGCGCGGGTCGTCCACCTGCGCGACCGCGTCGGCGCGGTCGCCTCGCAGAACATCACCGACCCGCGTCTGGGAACGGCGCTGCTGGACCGGCTCGCCGCGGGCGCGGGCCCCCGGGCCGCGCTCGACGCCGTGATCGCCACCGCACCGGACACCGCCTACCGGCAGCTCACCGTGGTGGACGCCTCGGGCGACGCGGCCACGTTCAGCGGCGGCCTCACCCTCGGCGTCCACGGTGAGGCCACCGGCCCCCACTGCGCCGCCGCCGGGAACATGCTCGCGGACCCCGGCGTCCCCGCGGCCATGTGCGAGGCCTTCGCCTCGGCCCGGGGGGAGCTGGAGGAACGCCTGCTCACCGCCCTGGCTGCGGGCCTGGCCGCCGGAGGCGAGGCCGGACCGGTCTACTCGGCGGGGCTGTCCACCGTGTCCGCGCACGGCTGGCGCGACACGGACCTGCGCGTGGACTGGCGGGAGGATCCGATCGGGGAGCTGGGGGAACTGCTCAAGGTCTGGCTCCCCCAGCGCGACGACTACGTCCGGCGCGGCCTGGAACCGGCCGCCTCACCGGGATACGGGGTGCCGGGCGATGACCGCTGAACCCGGAGCGCTTGGACACGGCGCGATTGGACACGGCGCGCTGCCGAGCGCCGCGGAGCACCTGCCGGACCTGGTCTCCTACTCCGAGACGCTGCACGCCCACCCCGAAACCGCCTGGGAGGAGCACCGCGCGGCGCGGTGGACGGCCGAGCTGCTGGAGCGGTTCGGTTTCGCCGTCGAGACCGCCTACCTGGGCTTTCCCACCGCGCTGCACGCCACCTACGGGTCCGGTCGGCGCAGGGTCGGCTTCGTCGTGGAGTACGACGCGCTGCCCGGCCTGGGCCACGCCTGCGGGCACAACCTGATCGCCGCGATTTCGGTGGGCGCGGCGATCGCGCTGCGCCCCTGGGCGGACCGGCTCGACCTGCGTATCGACGTGATCGCCACTCCGGCCGAGGAGGGCGGCGGCGGCAAGATCGAACTGCTGGACGCGGGGGCCTTCCGGGACCTGGACCTGGCGCTGATGGCCCACCCCGGTCCGGTGGACGCCCCTCGGGCCGAGCCCTACGCCGTCGCCCACGACCACGTCCGCTTCACCGGCCGGTCGGCCCACGCCGCCGCCTACCCGCACGAGGGCCGCAACGCCAACGACGCCTTCGTGGTCGCCCAGGTGGCCCTCGGCCTGCTGCGCCAGCAGCTCCCGCCGGGCACCCGCGTCCACGGCATCCAGACGGTGGGCGGGCAGGCGCCCAACGCCATCCCCGCGGTGACCGAGGGCCGCTGGTACACCCGGGCAGAGAGCCTGGCCCAGTTGGAGCCGTTGCGCCGCCGGGTGGAGCAGTGCTTCCGGTCCGGAGCGCTGGCGACGGACACCGCCCTGGAGTTCACCCCGGAGTCCCAGCCCTACTCGGAGTTCCGCACGGACGAGCGCGCCCTGGAGATCTACACCCGGCACGCCCTGGCGCTCGGGCGGCGCTTCGACGCGCCCCCCGAACACCAGACGATGAACCGCGCCTCGACCGACATGGGCAACGTCTCCCAGCACGTTCCGGCCATCCACCCCTACATCGGCCTGGGCTGCTTCCCGGTCAGCAACCACCAGCCCGAGTTCGCCGCCGTCTGCGTGGGGGAGGCCGCCAACGGGGTCATCTCCGACGGCGCCACGCTGCTCGCCCGCACGGCGCACGAGTACTTCGCCGCCCCGGCGCCGGAGTCCGGCCCTCTCCGGGCCGGTTGACCCGGGTCGGGCTCAGTCGATCGCCGTGATCGCCCCCGGAGCGGGCCGGGGGCGGTCCGAAGCGCGACCGCTCCCGTCCGCGTCCGGCGTCGCCCGCACGACCTGTCGCCTCGCTTTACGCGGACGCGGGTGGGAGCTTGATCCCATGAGCACCATCGATCACACCATCACCCTGGCGGCCGCCCACGGCCTGCACCTGTCCGCGCGGGACGCCACGGTGAACGAGGCGGGCCTGGACTACCGCGTCGTCATGGCCCACGACGAGACCGGCCGCAAGTGGGTGCTGCGCGTCCCGCGCCGCGCCGACGTCGCCGAGGGCATGACCGCCGAGAAGCGCATCCTCGACCTGGTCGCCCCGGTCCTGGCCGAGGACGGCGTCGCGGTCCCCGACTGGCGGGTCCGCTCCCCCGAGCTGATCGCCTACCCGGCCCTGCCCGGCGCCCCGGGCCTGACCCTGACCGACGCCGGAGAACCCGTCTGGCACATGGACCCCGCCAGCCCCGACTACGCCGAGCGCCTGGGGCGCCTGCTGGCCCGTCTGCACTCGATCACCCCGGAACGGGCCGAGGCCGCGGGCGTCGAGATCCGCACCCCGGCCCGGGTACGTCAGGCGTGGCGGGACGACATCGCCCGCGTGAGCGAGGCCTTCACCGTCTCCCCCGCCCTGGCCGGGGCCTGGCGGACCTGGCTCGACGACGACACCTGCTGGCCCGAGCGGACCGTCATGACCCACGGCGAGATCTACCGTTCCTGAACAGTGATCAGAAGTGACCCCAGGGGGTCACGCTGGCACCGCACCCATCCCGAACGGTGCTGAATGGGCTGGGTCACCGCGTTCCTGCCCCGTCCGGCCACGCGCATCGCGTGCACGCGCCGTGACGGGTGGGCGGTTCCCCTCACGCCCACAACTCCCCGATGCGGCCTGGACGGTCCGATGCCCCACACCATCACCCTGGTGGTGTGGGGGCGGTGCCGTCCGACGCCGGACCGGGTGGCCCTGAGCGCGCCGCCCGACCGCGATGCTCGCAGCATCGTGCCGGGAGACCTTCCTACGTTTAGTGGACAGGGGTTGTTGCCAGTGCTGGGCACCCCACCGGGAGGTGTATGCCGGGTCCACGGCGATGACCGCCACCCCCAGGGTGTGGGCCATCGACACCAACCGGGACCGCAACCGAGCGGTGGGAAAACCACTGATCAACTGCCGAAACCTCTTACGGCGTCCGTGCTTCTCCCGGGTCTTCTCGCGAGCGAAGTCCAAGTCCTCGATAGCGATAGCGTGCACGCCGCTTGCCGTGGCCCAGCGCAGCAGCCGGGACAGAGCATGGCGCACCTGCGCGTCCCGGTGGGAGGCGCTACCGGACAACTCGAAGACGAACCGGCGCGGTTCCCCGACCGGGTTGCCGTGGGTGTCCAACTGCCAGGCGGCCAGGTGGTCGGCGTTGGCGTCCACCCCCACCACCCCATGGGCCAGCGCCGCTTGCATAGGCAGGGCAGGCACCGCCTGCGGGGTCCAGGACGCGCTCACATACCACCGGCCCCGGCCCGCGTCCAGGTGGAGGCGGTAGGCCACCGCCCCGTCGGCCTCGACCCGATCAGCCCACTCGGCGCCCCGGTGGGCGAAGGCCACCCGGCCCGAGAGCACATACCGACCACGGGCAGCGTTGGCCAGGTCCGCCAGCGGAGCGGGCAACCTGATCGAGACCTGCCCCTCAGGGGTGATGCGGATGGTCTCGTTGCCGTAGCGTTTGCCGGACTCACCCTCAGCGGACAAGAAGAAGCGCTCGGCCTCCCACCGAGCCCGCCACTCTTCCTCGGTCAGCTGTGCCCGCTCCAGGTGGTGACGGCTGTGCAGCAACCGCTTACCGCCACGCACCACACGGACCCGCCCCGCCTCCCAGTCGGCCACCGCCACCGCATGGCGGTCCTCCAGGGCGGCCAGGCGTCGGGACTTGGCGTGCCACTCCCGCCGACAGGAGTACCCGCCCGGGACGCCCTTGGTGCCCGGGGTTCTGAGGGGTTGGGCCAACCGGTGGCGCAGGGTGTCGATGCCCGCCTGGAGGCGGTGGAGGTGGGCGAGTTGGCTGCGGCGGGCCAGCGCCCACTGCTCGTTCGAGGCCTTGGTCAGGGCTCCGGCCCACCGCGACGACGAGACAGGGGTCAGCTCCCGTTTGCGGGCCGCCCAGGAGTCCTTGCCATGGCTGGTGCCATCCGCACACCGGATGGCCAGGTCCGTGGAGGCGAGCGAGCCCAGATGGGCGCCCACGGCCCGCAGTACCGCCTCGTCCTCAGGGGTCACGCCCTTGAGCCGGTCACGCACGCTCACCCCGGTCGGCGCGGGGACCAGGAACGAGTCAGCGAGGGCCCGCAACCGCCGTATGCCGGTACCTGCCATCTCGTCTCGCCTCCTGCCCCTGCCGGTTCCGTCGCTGTGTTCGATACGACCGTAGCCAGGTTCGGGGGCGCTTGTCCGGAGAATCAGCGAACTTCTCGGATGGGTTTTCTTCGTCGCACCATGCGCAGGGGTGAGGGCGCACAGTCATACACCGCTTTCCGACAGCAGTAGAGGCTCACTCCTGTGCCCTCGTGTGCGTTTGAGTGGCTTCCCGATCCAACAGCTAACAACCCGCGCACGTGCTGCTCGACGAGGAGGGCGCGGTGACCGGGATCCTAGACTGGACGACCCCGCCCGCGACCTGTCCGCCCAGTACGGCGCCGCGGGCGAAGAGATGCTGCGGGCCACCCTGACCGCCTACGAGCGGGCGGGCGGACACGTCCACCCCGGCCTGGCGGCGCAGGCCAGGCACCTGTGGGACGCCTCCCCCGTCGGGTACGCCCTGTACGCGCTGACCACCGGCGCCGACGCCGACCTGGCCGCCGCGGCGGCGATGCTGGACCCCCAGACCTGACGCGCCGCCCCGACCGACGACGGCGGGCCCGCCCGGAGCACGAAGGCGCGCTGTCGCGGTCCCCGAAGAGCAGCGCGCAGAGGCGGGCGCGGCGCACCGCCGCCCGGCCGCCGACGGGCCGGGCACCAGCGGTTACCGGACGTTGAGCTTGCGCTCTCGGGGGTCGAAGGCCACGGACCTGGCGTCGGATCGCAGTGCCCGCACGATCGCGTCCACCACCTCGTCCACGGGGTGGGGCTCGGGCAGGTTCCCGGGCGCGGTCCCGGCCAGGGGTCGGTCGGCGAGGCCGGTGTCCATGTGCGGCGCGCGCACGTCCAGAGCCGCGACGTGCCTGGCGCGGTAGTCCGCGCGGGCGGCGGTCAGCCAGGCCGACAGGGCGGCCTTGCTGGCCGAGTAGGCCGCCATGCCGTGGGTCGGGTACTCGGCGGTCACGGCGGTGACCGCCGCCACCGCCCCGCCGGGCTTGACCGCGTCGATTGCCGCGCGCAGCATCGCCATCGGCGCGAGCGTGTTGACCTGGAACATCTTCTCGACCGCGGCTTCCTCGATGCCGCCCTCGGAGTCGGGGCCGGTGTCGAAGGCCACGACGCCGAAGGCGATGACCAGCCCGTCCAGACCGCCCTGCTCCTCTGCGGTGCGGCGCACGAGCGCCGCGCAGCCTTCGGTGTCGGCCGCCTCGAACGTGGCCGTGGAGGACCCGTCGAGTTCCCGCGAGAGCGCGTCGAGCGCCTCCTCGTCGCGTCCGGCGAGGACGACCCGTGTGCCCTCCCGGTTCAGTGCCCTGCTGATGTGTCCGCCGAGTACGCCCGTGGCCCCGGCCACCAGGACGCGGGCTCCCTCAAGATCCATACGGCCAGTATTTCCGCAGGTGGCGGGAGGACCGGTCACCGACACGCACCCCCGGGCGCCCGTGCGGCCCCTCCACTGAGCGCCCCGGCGGCCAGCGGTACGCGGCGGTAGGGCCAGCGGCGGGACCGCCCCGCGGCCGAACGTTCACACGAACAGGAAGGCCGCCAGGACCACCGCCAGCAGCACGACGTAGGAGACCGCGTGCACCCGGTCGGGCACCCGGCCCACCAGGCGGCGGGTGACGGCGATGGCGGGCAGCGACCCGGCGAGCAGGAGGGCCCCGGCCACGAGGTCCACCGATCCCAGGTGGCCGGGCCCGGCGCCTCCTCCGTCGCCGAACAGCGCGTACACCGCCGTACCCGCCACCGCGACGGGAAGGCTGAGCGGGTTGGCCATCGCGGTCGCCTCCCCCATCGGCAGGCCCCTGCGGCGCAGCAGGGGGACGGTCATGACGCTGCCGCCCACGCCGAGAAAACTGGTCACCGCGCCGATACCGACACCGCCCGCCGTGGTGGTGCGCCGCCCCAGCAGGCGGGGTCCGGCGTCGGGGTCGCGGGTCAGGAAGCCCTTGCGCAGGAGGGTGTCGAGCAGGGTGACGGCGATGTAGGCGATGAACAGCACGCGCTGGGCCCCTCCCCCGACGACCGTGGCTGCCAGAGAGCCCAGCACCGCGCCGACGCCGATGTAGGCGGCCAGCGGCCACACGTAGTCGCGGCGCAGCCGCCCGGCCCGGTGCTGGGAGAGGGTGGCGCTGAGCGCGTTGACGACCATCACGGCGGTGGAGGTGGCCACGGCCACGGCCATCGGGTCCACGCCGGGGTCGGCCTGGGCGCGGGTGACGTAGTAGACGACGGGGACGACCACGAAGCCGCCGCCGAAGCCGAACAGGACGGTGGTGACGCCGGTCAGCAGGCCCAGGGCGAGCAGGGGAAGGACGAAGGTGAGCACCCCGACCACGTTAGGCAGGCGGTGGCTGGCGCGCTTTCGAAAGAAGGCCACCATCCTTCGTGCAGCGGACAACACCGGTAGCGTCCACCCCATGCGCAACATCCCCGTCGCCGAGGTGGACTCCATCGACCGGCCCGTCCTGGCGATCGGCACCGACTACCCGCCCGAGCACGTGCTGCCCGCCCACCGGCACCGGCGGGCGCAGTTCCTCTACGGGGCGACGGGGGTGATGCGGGTCCAGACCGCGGACGGGGAGTGGACCGTGCCGCCGCACCGGGCCGTGCTGATCCCGGCCGGGACCGACCACCGGGTGGTCATGACGGGGGTGAGCACGCGCAGCCTGTACCTGGAACCGAGCGCGGTCGCGTGGTTCCCGGGGCGCTGCCAGGTGGTGGAGGTATCGCCGCTGCTCCGGGAACTGCTGTTGACGGCGGTGGACCTGGAGCCGCGCTACTCCCCGCACGGTCGGGACGCGGCGGTGTTCGCGCTGGTGCTGCACGAACTGCGTCGGCTCGTGCCGCTGCCGCTGGACCTGCCGCTGCCCGGGCACGAGGGGTTGAGGGCGATGTGCGAGGAGTTCCTGGGGGCGCCGGACGTGCACGATCCGCCCGCGCGGTGGGCGGGGCGGTTGCACGTCAGCGAGCGGACTGTGCACCGGCTCTTCCGGGCGGAGACGGGAATGAGCTTCGCGCGGTGGCGGCAGCGGGCATGCGTGCTGCACGCGCTGCCGCTGTTGGCCAGAGGTGAGCCGGTGACCAGGGTGGCGATGGGGTTGGGGTACGAGAGCCCGTCGGCGTTCTCCACGATGTTCCTGCGCGTGCTGGGGTCATCGCCCCGGGACTACGCGGCGGGACAGTGAACGGCCCCGCCCGGTGCGTCTGGGCGGGGCCGGTCGTGTCTGTGGACTACTGGGCGCGAACGGCGCTGACCAGGGCCGTCCACTCGACGGTGGGGGTCGCGAGGTGGCCGAGCGGCCGGTTCTGGGTGTCGCGGACCAGGACGGCGGCCTGGTCACGACGGGCTTCCAGGCAGTTGCCACCGGTGCCGTTGCTGTAGCTGGACTTGCTCCAGTCCTCGGTCATCATGCGATCATGCCTCGAATCTCTTCCATCCTGACGCGGCTCTCAGGGACCGGCAGCGCGGCGCTCCTCAGCTCCGCGAACGTGTGCTCGTAGCCTGCCACAACCTCTGACTGCCTCAGGACGAACCCCGTCTCCTGGCTCTCCACGTAAGCGAACGTCCCCGTGTCGGGGACTTCCATCAGGGTGAAAGCGCCACCCAGACCGGCATGCCCCTCCGTCTTCAACGGCACGATCTGAATCCGCAACCGGGGGCGCCGGGACTGTTCGATGAGGTGCTGGATCTGCGCATCCATGACCCTGGGGTCCTGGAACCGACGTAGGAGCACCGCCTCGTCCAGCAGGACCGTTACCGCAGGCGGGTGCGCACGAGTCAGAAGTTCCTGCCGGTACTGGCGGGCGACCACGATCTTGTCGATGCTCTCAGGGGCAGCTTTCGGTCGGGCGAGACTACTGATCGCCCGAACGTACCCCTCAACCTGGAGCAGGCCGGGTACAAGACCCAAGGCGTACTCCCGAATCTCCTCCGCGGTTTGCTCGGCTTCGGCCACTTCGCGGAAGTAGGCGCTGGTTCCACCATCGGAGAAGGACGCGTCCCACGCGCCCAGTAGAACTCCACGCGCGGTGAGGGCTGAGTCCAAATGGACGACGTAGTCCCTCTGCGTCCGTTTTTTCCCACGCTCAATATCGCTGATGGTGCTCTGGCCAACCATGGACAGGGCACTCAGCTCCTGTTGCGTCAGCCCAGCTCTGGACCGGAGTTTCTTGAGGAGCTTCCCGAAACGTTCCTTCGAAACCTTGAGGTCTTCGTCGGACATGCCGCCGCACTCCGATCTCTCAACGCGGCCTATGGCCGCCTATGCAAAAAATACCGAGGGTGACGATAAGCCTAGACCAGGGGGCGGCGAGGTTGGCAAGGTCTGTAGCGAAGCAAATACAGAAAGCTTCGCAGCCCATATCGGGCGAAATATCCACAAGGGCATGAAAAAGCCCCGGAGACCGAAGGTGAGAGCGATCTCCGAGGCGGAGTGCCCCACCCCGAGACACCCGAGGTGAGACATGAACAAGCCTATCCTCCAGGCCCCGACGCTTCCACGCCGACTGTGCGGAACCGACACCAAATCAGGCATCCTGCTCGGCCCCGAACTCGGCCACGTCAAGATCGCCCGCCGCTGGGCCGCCCAAGCAACCCGATCCCGCCCCAGCCTGGCCGAACCCGTCAGCATCGCCGTGTCCGAGATGACCACCAACGCCCTGCGCCACTCAGCGTCCGGGCTCCCCGGCGGCAGCATCCGCGTGGAGATCGAACGCACCCCGCGCCACCTGGAACTCCGCGTCACCGACAACGGCCCCCGCCCCGGCGAGAAACCCAGCTTCCCGGCCGTGCCTGCGGCCGAACCCCTGCGCCCCAGCGGCAACGGCCTGCGCCTGGTCGAAGCCCTGTGCTCCTACTGGGACTGGAAACAGCACTCCTGCGGCGCGATCACCGTCCGCGCCGTCTTCCCCTGGTAACCCACGCACCCCTGGCCGCCCCTCGGCCTCCGCGCCCTCCCCCGTGACGGCGCGGACCAGGGCCGGTGCCCTGCGCACCAGCCCGAAGCCCCGCCTCCTCCTTCCCCGAGGAGGCGGGGCCACCCGATCCACCACTCACACAACACCGGACACGGAAAGCCCCTCATGCCCGACTACAGCTACCTCCTCGACGGCCGCCCCGACGTCCTCACGCCCAGCGAAGTCGCCGCCCTGTTCAACATCCGCCCCCGCAGCCTCCACCGAGGCCAATGGGACAACGTCCTCAAACCCTTCCGCACCCCCGGCGGAGCACGCCGCTACCCCAAAGAACACATCGCCACCCTCCTCAACCAGCCCGACGAACCCACCCCCACCCCCTGAAGCCCTCAGTCCGTCGCGGCGCGCACGAGGGTGTCGTAGGTGTCGGTGGTGCGTTCCAGGGCCGCGTCGAGCCCTCGCGCCCACGCGTCGAGTTCGGCCTGGGCGGTCAGGCCGTCGCGGTCGTCATCGACCACCAGTTCCAGTTCGATGAAAGCGCCCAGGCCCTCGACCAGGTCCACGCACACCCCGATGGGCCCTGTGGTGCCGGTGCGACGGTGCTTGACGATGCGCACCGTGGGTTCGTAGCCCAGCGCCAGCAGGGCGCCGTGCATCTGCTCGCGGTCGGCGACGATGGTCTCGTACTCCACGCACTCCATGGCGTTGGCCAGCGGGGTCTTCGTGGTGAGCAGGTGCACGCTGTCCTGGGTGCGCAGACGGGCGAAGGTGTGGCCGACCTGGCCCAGCTCCGGCTGCCAGCCAGCAGGGGCGTAGGCCTGGTCGTCCTGGTAGGCGGGGTCGCTCACGCGCACCCCGGCTTCCTTGAGCGCGGCCAGCAGCGCTTCGAGGTCGGCCACCCGGTACTTCGTCTCGATCTCCCGCACCACAGGCCCCCTCGCGTCTCGGCACCGCCGTCCCTGCGAGCGTACCGAGACCCGGCCGCGCCAGGCGGGAGTTTCCCAAGACGGGCCCATCCCCGCGTGCGCGGAGCTCACCGGGAGGGTCCGGTGTGGAACCCCCTCGTGCGCGGGGCTCACCGGTACGAGCCGGACCAGGCGGGTGATGTGCGCGGTCCATCCGACCGCGCGGGCTCCAAACCATCCCCCGTGACCCGGCCTCTGGGCGCCAGGGCCCACACAAAACCACCCCCACAGGGTGGCCACGGGGCCGCTACGCAGCTGGAGTGGGCGGCCCCTCTGAGCACCGCACGGCCGAGCGCACATGCTGCCCGGCCGTGCAGGCCACCTCTCCGACCAAGAAAGGAGGTACTCCCGATGGCGGTATGCAGCGGATGCGGCGGACCCGGCAACGGAAAGCAGTGCGAAAAGTGCGAATAGCGCACCACGCACAGCCCCTGTCCTTCGGGCAATAACAAGTGGTGGCCCCCGCACGGGGATCACCACTCCCCACGCACCACAAGGAGAAGCGTGAACGACTTCACTCCCCCACCCCCGAGCAAGAGTGAGCAGGCGGACGGCCTGTTCCTCGCGTCCCCGCGCGCCGTCGTGCAGACCCCCGCGCAGAGCCACGAGTACAAGAAGTGCTCGGGCAGCAGCGACGCCGCGCACACCTACGACACCAACCGCCGGTAGCAACCTTCACCTGTTCCGCTGAACGCACGCCCTGGAGCACCCCATGTTGCGATTGCAGTTGACCCCCTACACGGAGAATCCGACCTGGGCCTGGTCCGGGGCGTGCTACAGCACCCTCGACCAGCGCAGCACGGTCACCCCCTTCGACCACCCGATGGTCGAGCACCTGGCCGCGACTGACGGCCGCCGGACCCTGCTCGTGGTCCGCGAGCGCGTCGCCGACCGCCCGGCCTGCGACCCCGGTGTCCGGACCCTTACGCCCGCCGAGTACGACCAGGCGCGCGACGCCGTCGCGGGCTGGCCGACCGACGTCGTCCTCATCGAGACCGAGCCCGGCCTGCCGGTGCGCGTCACCGCAGGGGCGGCCCGGACCACGCCCCTGTACCTGGCCTCCACCGACACGACCCTGGTCGGGTCCTGGGCCATGGCCGACCTTCGCGGCCACGCCACCGGCATCAACCCCAAGGAAGCCGCCCGGCTGCTGATCTACCGGCCCCGGTACTCCGCCGAGACCCTGTACCGGGGCGTGCACCGGCTCACCGAACGCGCGACCGCGCACTTCGGCGGGTCCCTGTGGATCACCTACCCCGAGCCCGCCCTGCACCGGGCCCCCCGTGAGCTGGCCCCGGACGCCGATGTCCTGGGCGCGTTCGTCGCGACTATGGACACTGCGATGGACCGCCGCCCCTGGGCGCATGACACCACCCTGTTCCACCTGACCGGCGGGTTCGACTCGGGTACCGTGGCCACCCGCGCGGCCGAGCGCCACCCCGACCGGTTCCCCACCGCCACCCTGCTGATCGGCGGCCCGGGGCGCGCACAGCAGATCCGGCGCCGCGCCGAGATGCGCTCCCGCGTGCACTTCGCCAACCCCGACATCACCCTCGACGCCATGGAGCACCCACCGCTGGCGCCCGGCTGCCGGTGGGTGAGCGGCGACGTGGTCAACCCTTACGAGGACCCGCTACACCACCCGTTCACCCTGATGGCGCACGCCATCGCCCAGACCTGCGCCCGCACCGTGGTGACCGGCCTGGGCGGGGATGAGATGGTCGCCCTCACCCAGGAGGAAGAGCCCCACCAAGGGCTCGGCGAGATCACCGACGCCCTGGTCCTGCCCTGGGTCGGGCCGCGCGCCCGCGCCGTGTTGGAGTTCGCCGACGACGGCATCGCGCCCCCGGCGCGGGTCAACTCCATGACGCTGCTGTCGCTGGAGAGCGCCGCGCCCGCCCTGCTGCGAGAAGGGCTGTGGCCGGTGCACCCGTTCGCCGACCCCGACATGGTCGAACTCGGCGAGCAGCTTCCCTTCGCCTGGCGAGAGCTGAAGCAGCTTCAACGGCGCCGCCTGCAGGCGCTCGGGATGAGCGACGACGTCGTGCACCAGGTGGAGCGGGAGTCCTTCGCGGAGGTCATCCAGCACGCCCTGATCTCCCATGCGCCGCCCCTGTTCGCCCGTATGCTGGCCGACGGGTCACCCCTGTTCGATGACGGGCTGGTCGACCCCGATGGGCTGCGGGCCGCGGCCGAACGGCTGACCGCCGAGCACTACCAGGAGGAGCGGGAGTCGAAGCTCCTGGAAGTCCTGAGCCTGCACCTGTCCGCGACCGCGTTCCTGCGCTGAGAGAGGACCCCGACCATGTTCACCATGCGTCCCGCCACCGAGGCCGACACCCCCGCAGTCGCATCGGTCATCACCGCGCGCTGCGACTGGATGGAGGAGCGCGGACTGGAGTCGTGGCGCGAGGCCGTCGCCGATCTTGCCGGGCAGGCCGCGGCCGGGTTCATGTGGGTGCTCGAAGGCGAAGGTCGCATCATCGGGTGCACGACGGTGACCGAGCACGCGCCGCCGAAGGACTGGACCCCCGACGAGGCCGACGAGCCGAGCCTTTACCTGTTCTCCACCTGCACCCACCCCGACTACCGGGAGCACAAGCCGGGCACCCTGATCGACCTGTGGGCGGTGGACCGGGCAGCGAGAGAGGAACGCCAGTGGGTACGGCAAGGATGCTTCTTCCCCGAACTGGCGAAGTACTACCAGGGGCAGGGGTTCACGCTCATCCGCGAGATGGATCGGACATCGGGGCACCTGTACCTGCTCGCGCGCCGCGCCGAGCGCCTCGACCTCAGGCAGCTCGGCATGACGGAGAACCCAGCCGCCTGACCTCGGGCACAGCGAAAAACCCCACCTCTTTCTCGGGAGGTGGGGCTCTCTGCGTCCGCCGCCCCGATGGCACCGCGCTTTGCCACGAACGCACAGTGGCCACTCACGGTCACCGGCCCATCCCCGCGTGCGCGGGGCTCACCCCGGGAGCGCATCTACCAGGCGATAGACACCCGGCCCATCCCCGCGTGCGCGGGGCTCACGCTTAACGACCTGCGAAAACGCGGGCCGTTATCTCGCCGCAACCTTGGCCTGGGACATGCTGGGCGCTCTCAGCATCGACGTACATCCTCACACAGCGCACGGCTGCACTCATCTTCACTGCCTCCCGTGGCCCTTCCGGCGTCCTCGAACTACTGCGCCGGGCACACAGGCGTTCCAAACCTGACCTTCACAGGCTCACCGAGCCGGAGAAACAGCCCTGAAGAGCAGGACGAGCACGGCGAGAAGCTCAGGACGACACGGGGTGATCCCAGTGCTGCCCCAGGGCCGCACACACCACCCGGTAGGAGTCCTGACCGGTAACGGCTTCCAGGTCAAAGCTCTCCAGCCCTGGGGACCCGGCACCCCGCAGCAGCCGGTACGCGTGCCCCGATTCCTCACCCAAGGCACGGTCACCGCCGCCGGTGACGGTGCCGTCCGGCCACACGTACGCCCACGCCTGCCCGACGCCCATCCACACGATCCGGCCGGGCTCGCCCCGGAAGGGCCGCAGCCCTGTTCCCAGACGGACCCCGGGCATCATCAACATCAGCTGGGTCATCATCCCCGAGCCGATGAGTTCCACCGATCCGACGGGAAAGTCGGCGACCGGAGTCGGTTTCCGCCCGAGACCGGGGAAGGGAAGGTCACCCGCGCGCTGTGTGCGGTCGCGCATGAACGCGGCCTCGCGCACGAACGGCCCCGACCCGCGCCCCTCGCGCACGGCAAGGGCGACGATCGGCGTACTGTGGGCCGCCGGGTGCGGACTCCAGGGAAGCACGAGCACCGCGCCCTCAGCAGCGGCGAGCCACGCGCCCGGTATCCGGGTCGCCGCGCAGGTGGCGATGACCGCGTCGTACACCTCCCCGGGAGGCGGCTCGGCGGCGGTGCGAACGGTGACCCCGGTTCCGGTCAGCCGTTCCCGCGCCAGGGCGGCCACACCGGGGTCGATCTCGATGCTGGTGACAGACCCCTTCTCCCCCACGAGGGAGGCCAGGATCGCGGCGTTCCACCCGGTGCCGGTGCCGACCTCCAGCACCCGCATGCCCTCGCTGATTCCGGCCGCGGCGATCATGTCCGCCATCACCTGGGGCGCTGACGACGAGGAACTGGGTTCGTTGCGCGGCCCCGGACCGCCGTCGTTGGCCTGGGTGGTGACCGCGTCGGAGCCGTACACCAGACGCGTCCACCGGTCAGGCGCAGATGTCCGGTGCAGGGGCAGGCCGGTCGCGTCGGGCCAGACCAGGTCGGGGATGAACAGGTGCCGGGGGTGGGCCGCGAACGCGTCGCGGATCGTGGCGGTGGTGTCCAGGCGCTCCACCAGGGCGGCGTGAAGCCCGTCGAGGTCATCCGTCACGTCTCCCCCGTTCCCTTGCAACCGCTGCACGTGACCACCTGGCGGTGTGTCCAACCGCCGCCGCTGCCGTCTCCGTCGGACTCGATTACTACGGTGCCTTCACCTTTACACATGGAGCACTGGGCCACGGGTGGCTCCTGTCAGTGTCGGGGGATACTGCTGAGGCTCTGGTCCATCTCCGCGTGCGCGGAGCCTGAGTGAGGGGGCGAGAGGGGGTTGTGGCCGATTGGCCTTCCCCGCCTGTCTCGTCACGGCTACGGTGAGCATCCATGGAGACCTCCACAGACCGCACCCGTATCCAACCGTCCGGGATCTGCCGCCGGGGCCACCACCAGTGGCGGCACGACCCGCCGGGCGGGAAGCGGTTGCTGTGCACACGGTGCAAGTCGATGTCGATGACGAACTACGGCGAGTGCCGGGAGGACTGTGTGGACTGCCACCCCCCGGCCTGCGAGGTCGGGAGTCAGTAGTTCTTCGAGCTGATCGCTCCGCATCTGCTGCACTTGGCCGTGCCGTTGGGGCCGGATTGCCAGTCGTGCTGGCCCGCTGGGCAGTTGCCTGACATGACCACCTCCACACGGGGATGTACCCGGCAGTGGCGCGGGGGCCGTGGCCGAATGCGGACATGGGCGCCCGCGAGGGTCGGGCGCCCCTGTCACGCTCCCCCAGAAGACCAGTCCACCTCCGCGTGCGCGGAACTGCGGAACTGGGGAAAACGCCCTTGGCCTCGGCGTACATCCTCACGCAGCACACGGCAGCGCTCATCCCCCACCGCTCACACCGGTGCGTCCGGGCGGGCGGCCCGGGTAGGGGAACCACGTGGGAAGGCGGACGTTTTTCGCGCCACACCGCCGCCGCGGCGGGTGCGGACCCCCGCCGTAGGGCACGCTCTGCGGTGGGAGGAGTCCACCTCCCGCAGAACACGTCCCGCGACGAGAAGGCAGGAAACCATGCCCGATGACCCGATCCCCTCTCCCAAGGTCGCGGTGGGCGTCGACGGATCGGCGTCGGCGCGCGGAGCCCTGGAGTGGGCCGCGGCGGAGGCCGAGCTCAGGCAGCTCCCCCTGTACGTCGTGCACGCCCTGTCCATGCCGCTGGTGATGTCGGTCTACGCCGGTCCCACCCGCTTCCCTCCCACCGAGGAGATGACCGCCCAGGGCCGCCGCCTCCTGGAGGAGGCCGTCGAGCACGTGCGCTCGCTGCGGCCGGGGCTGCGGGTGGAGACCGCGCTGGGGCTGGAGGAACCGCCGCTGGCGCTGCTGCACCGCACCGGCCACGGGGACCTGGTGGTCGTGGGCTCGCGTGGTATGGGTCCGGTGCGCTCGGTGCTCGCGGGTGCGGCCGGAATGCGGCTGGCCGCCAAGGCGCTCTGCCCGGTGGTCGTCGTCCCCGACACCGAGGGACGCGCGCCGCGACCGCCGAAACCGCTGCGGATCGCGGTCGGCGTGGACGGCTCGGTGGACTCCCGGCGCGCGCTGGACTTCGCCCTGCACCGGGCCGCGCTCCAGGAGGGCTCCTCGGTCGTGGTGGTGCACAGCTGGGAGGTCCCGCTGCCCTTCGCCACCGCCTCCCTCACCGAGTCGGGGTGGACCCCGCCCGACGACCTGCTGGAACGCCAGTCCGAGGAACTCGTCTCGGGTGTGCTGGCCGAGGTGATGGACGACTCCACCGCCGACGTGGACATCTCCGCCGTGCGCACCCAGCGCAACCCGGTGGACGCACTGGTGGAGGCGGCCGCCGAGGCCGACCTGGTGGTCGTGGGCTCGCGCGGCCGGGGCGGTGTGCGCGGCGTGCTGCTGGGGTCGGTCAGCCAGGGCGTGATGCACAGTTCGCCGGTGCCCGTGGTCGTGGTGCCCCGGCACGCGGAGGAGGACTGAGCCCGCGATCAGCCCCAGCCGGTGCCGGGCATGCTGTACATGTCGGGCACGCTGGGCAGCAGGCCGCCCGGGCCGAGGCTCTGGAGCTCCTGATCGACCGTGCTCACCACCGAGCAGCTGCTGCCCTCGACCTGCGCACCGGGCGAGAGCAGTACCAGGGGGCTGCCGCAGGAGGGCTCCGTGGTGGGCTCGGCGGCGGCCTCGTCGGCCAGGGCGGGGGCACCGGCCAGTCCGGCCAGGGTCAGGGCGGCGGTCGCGGCGAGGGCGGCACGCGTCAGGTTCACGGGCACGGGGAGGGTTCTTCCTTCTCGGACGGAGGCGCGCGGGCGGGCCGCGGCGGCGGAACACATCCAGTGTTCACCAAGAGTAGTTATACAGCAACTCTCAGTAAATACACGTGGTGGCCAAGCCGCCTTCCGGAAAGGGAAAAGCCCCCACGCGACCGGATCGCGCGGGGGCTCCCGCGTCTCGCCGGACCCTCTCGAATCCCCCGATAGCGGAGGTCCGGCGCGGGCCGCGCGCTCACCCCCGTGGGCACCCGACCCCGCACCCGCGCCGTGCCCCCGGGACCTCACGGCCGCGAAGGCCGCCCCCGTGGTCCGCGGGGTGCGCAGGTGCACAACCCCCTGTCTACCCGACCTGCTCCGGGTAAACACGGACCCGCCCGGCCGCCCGCCGCGGACACCGGGCACCACAAGCCCCCGACACCCGCCCACCAGGAACGACGCCGCCCGGCGGATTCCGCACATCCGGCACGGATTCCGCGCGAATTCCGCGCGAATCCCCTCCGCGAGCCGGTACGCGTCACCGGTTCCGGGACGACACACACCGCGTCCCGGACCGGCGCGCGTCCGTGCGCTTCGTCACGGTCTCCTCACCCCCGCCGAACTTTGTCCTACACTGAGCCCCGTGTCCGATAAAGCCCGCTTCCTGCGCATGGTGCTCATCTCCATGTCGCTGACGAGCACCGACGACGGACTCTGTCGCCGCCGGTGCCGCGACGGCGTGCGCTGACCGGGCCCCGTCACCCTCCCCCTGCGCGCGGTCTCCTCCGCGCCCGGCGTCCCCGCGGTACCGGTGTCCCCGTCCCCGTTCGGCCACGGCCGACACCCGCTCCGTCACCGTTTGGACAGCTTCTCCGTGACCACTCACCCCTCCGCGCCTCCCGGCGCCTCCGAACCCGCACCCGCGGACGCCGCACCGGACGCCGCCGCCGCGCCCGTCCCGTCCGCCCTGTCCCTGGGCTGGCGCCCGGCCCTGTCCGTGCCCCAGCCCCGCGCGGCCGAGGCCGAACCGGTCCGCTGGTGGCCGCTCGGCATCGCCCTGGCCGTGGCCGTGGGCCTGGCCGCCTACGTGTGGAACACCCACGGCGCGCTGCCCGCCGTCCTGCTGCTCCTGGGCACGGGTCTGGGCTTCACCCTGTTCCACTCCCGGTTCGGCTTCACCTCCGCCTGGCGGCAGTTCCTCGCCGTGGGCAACGGCACCGGCCTGCGCGCGCACGCCGTGCTGCTGGGCACCACCGCGACCCTGTTCGCCCTGGTCATCGGCACCGGAACCGGGTTGTTCGGCAACGACCCGCAGGCCTCGGCCGGACCGATCGGCATCGCCCTGTTCCTGGGCGCGTTCCTGTTC
Source organism: Nocardiopsis camelliae (assembly GCF_028993595.1). Lineage (GTDB taxonomy): Bacteria > Actinomycetota > Actinomycetes > Streptosporangiales > Streptosporangiaceae > Nocardiopsis > Nocardiopsis dassonvillei. The sequence continues at coordinate 2,898,010 of NZ_CP118614.1, read as the reverse complement.
GGCATCGGCATGCAGCTGGGCGGCGCCTGCGCCTCGGGCACGCTCTTCGCGGTCGGCTCCGGCCAGTCGGCCATCGTCATCACCCTCGTCGGCTTCATCGCGGGATCGGTGATCTACAGCGCCGCGTGGCCGCTGGTCAACGACCTGCCCGCGCTGCCGCCGTTCCTGCTCTCCGACCACGTCGGGTGGGGCGGCTCCTGGGCGATCACCATCGCCGTGCTGGCGGCCGTGGTCGTGGGCACCCGCCTCGTGCAGAACCGCCGCGTCCCGCCGCCCGTGGGCACGCCGCCCTCGGCGCGGGGCCTGCTGCGCGTGGTCCGGGGCAGCTGGCCCATGATCGTCGGCGCCCTGGTGCTGTCGGTGCTCGGCGCGGCGGTGCTGCTGGTCTCCGGCGGCGCCTGGGGCGTCACCTCCGCCTTCAACCTGTGGGGCGCCAAGGCGCTCCAGCTGGTGGGCGCGCACCCCGAGACCTGGGCGTTCTGGAACCAGCCCCAGCAGGCCGCGCAGCTCGCCGGTCCGGTGCTCCAGGACAAGACCAGCCTGACCAACATCGGCATCATCCTCGGCGCCGCCGTGGCCGCGGCCGCCGCCGGGGCGTGGAAGCTGCACACCGGCCTGAGCTGGAAGCTGGTCGCCGCCGGACTCCTGGGCGGCATCCTCATGGGCATCGGCGCGCGTCTGGCGGGCGGCTGCAACATCGGCGCCTACCTGGCCGGAATCGGTTCGGGCAGCCTGCACGGGTGGCTGTGGGCGGTCTTCGCCCTGGCCGGGACCTGGGCGGGGCTGCGGGCCCGCAGCCTGTTCGGTCTGGGAGTGCCCAAGCCGGGCGACAGCGTCTGCTGAACCCGGGCGCGGCGGTCGCCGCGGCACCGCTGACGGGGGGACGGACAATGGACGACGCGGAACACGTGCACGACGTGGTGGTGGTCGGCGGCGGGCAGGCCGGGCTCGCCGCGGGGTACTTCCTGCGGCGGGCCGGGCTCGACTTCGCCGTCCTGGACGCGGGTGAGGCGCCGGGCGGGTCCTGGACCGAGTACTGGGACTCACTGCGGCTGTTCTCCCCCGCCGAGCACAGCATGCTGCCGGGCTGGTGGATGCCGGCCGAGGAGGGCCGGGAGTACCCCGGCGCGGGGCACGTGGCCCGCTACCTGGCCGAGTACGAGCGCCGCTACGAGCTTCCCGTGCGCCGCCCGGTCCGCGTGGAGGCGGTCGAACGGGAGGACGGGGCCCTGCGCGTGCTCGCCCGGGAGGGGACCGGGCGCGGGCTCCCGTCGGGGACGCCCCGCTCCGCGGCGGAGCGGCCCGTGGACGGCGGCGGGCGGCAGGAGGGGGGAACGCGCGGCGGACCCCCACCGGCCGCTCCCGGTTCCCCCGGTTCCACTGGTTCCCCCGGCTCCCCCGCCGGGACTCCCCCGCTGCTGGTCTGGCGCGCCCGCCACGTCATCAGCGCCACCGGCACCTGGCGGGCGCCGCACGTCCCCGGCGCTCCGGGCCGGGAGCTGTTCGCGGGCAGGCAGCTGCACACGGTCGACTACCGGGGGCCGGAGGAGTTCGCCGGGCAGCGGGTCGTGGTCGTGGGCGGCGGCAACTCCGCGGCCCAGATCCTCGCCGAACTGTCCGAGGTGGCCGAGACCACCTGGGCCACCGCGCGCCCGCCCCGGTTCATGCCCGACGACCTGGACGGGCGCGCCCTGTTCGACATCGCCACCCGCGCGCAGCGGGCGGCGCAGCGGGGCGAGCGGGCCCCGGAGGGCGTCGGCGGCCTCGGGGACATCGTGGCGGTGCCGAGGGTCCGCGAGGCGCGCGAGCGCGGCGCGCTCAAGGCCGAGCCGATGTTCGACCGCCTCACCCGCACCGGTGTGGCCTGGAACGACGGCACGGCCCTGGACTGCGACGCCGTCCTGTGGTGCACGGGGTTCCGGCCGGTGCTGGACCACCTGGCCCCGCTGGGGCTGGTGGACGACCGGGGCCGGATCGCGCTGGAGGGAACCCGCTCCGTGGCCGAACCCCGGCTGTTCCTGCTGGGCTACGGGGACTGGACCGGTGCCGCGTCGGCCACCCTCATCGGTGCCGGGCGCACGGCCAAGGCCACCGTCGCCGAGATCACCGCCGCCCTCGCCCGGCAGGGGTGAAACTTCCCTTCGGCAGCCGCGCCCGCCACCGGCGTGACAGCGGACAGGAGCGGGGACGCGGCTCCAGCGTCCCGTGCACCGCTGACCGTTCACCTCTGACCGCGCGCTGGCCAGCGCCTACGGCTGAACGATCACCGCTGACCGCTCAACCGACGATCGGCCGCTCCTCGGGCAGCTCGTACAGGCGCGGGCGGCGGCGCAGCGCCAGGGCCGAGGCCAGCGTGATCGGCCCGATCCTGCCCACGAACATCAAGAACATCAGCACCGCATGCCCCAGCAACGGCAGATCGGCCGTGATGCCGGTGGACAGCCCGACCGTGGCGAAGGCCGACGTCGTCTCGAACAGGATCTGGTCCAGGGTGAACGGGGTGATCGTCATCAGCGTCAGCGTCCCCGCCAGCACCAAACCCAGCGCCAGCAGCACCACCGTGGTCGCCTGCGAGGTGGTGCCCTCGGCCAGGCGGCGGCCCGACACGTGGACCGTGGGCTCACCGCGCACGTTGGCGTAGATCACGAAGGCCAGCACGGCGAAGGTCGTCACCTTGATGCCCCCGGCCGTGCCCGCGCTGCCGCCGCCGACGAACATCAGGATGTCGGTGACCAGCAGCGTCTGGGTGTTCATCTGTCCGAAGTCGAGGCTGTTGAAGCCCGCCGTGCGCGGCATCACCGACTGGAAGAAGGCGGTGAGCAGCTTCCCGCGCAGGTCGAGCCCGCCCATGGTCGCCGGGTTGGTCCACTCCAGGGCCAGGAAGGCCGCGAACCCCACCACGAGCAGCAGCCCCGTCATCACCAGGGTGATCTTCACGTGCAGTGTCCAGTGGCGGTGCTCGGCCCGGCGCCGGGTGAAGCGCCACAGTTCCACCCACACCGGGAACCCGAGCCCTCCGGCCAGGACCCCCAGGGCCACCGGGACCGTGATCCACGGGTCCTCGGCGAACCCCGTGAGGCTGTCGGCGTAGAGCGCGAACCCGGCGTTGTTGAAGGCCGAGACGGCGTGGAAGACGCCCGTGTAGACGGCCTCGGGCAGGGGCAGCCCGTACCCCAGCCACCAGCGCAGCGTCAGCGCCACCGCCAGGGCCGTCTCGAACACCACCGTCACCACCAGGACCCCGGTGACCAGCTGGCGCACCTCGCCCAGCGTGACCACCTTGGCCTCCGAGCCGGTGCGCACCGCCATCCGCAGCCCGAGCTGCCGCCCGACCACCAGGGTCAGGACGGTGGCCAGCGCCATGATGCCGAACCCGCCGACCTGGATCAGGGCCAGGATCACCGCCTCGCCCAGCCCCGACCAGTAGGAGGCGGTGTCCACCACCGCCAGGCCGGTCACGCTGGCCGCCGAGGTGGCGGTGAACAGGGCCGTGTCGAAGGGCGCGCGCTCCCCGGTGCCGGTGGCGGCGGGCAGCGACAGCAGGCCCGCGCCGACCAGGATCAGGGCGGCGAAGGCCGCCGCCGTGAGCTGCGGCGGCTTGATCCATGCGGACAGGTCGCGCAGTCTCCGGTCCGCGCGGGCACCGGCGCGGACCGGGTTCCGCGGGGCCCGCCGGTGCCGCGGGCCCGTCGGGTGCTGACCGGTTCCCGTTCTCACCGGCCGTTCTCCCGGCTACCCGCCCCGGATTCCAGGCCGCCCGCCCCGGCCTCCCGGTCCTCCGGCCCGCTCTCACAGCATTCCGACCCGGACGCTCCCCCGGCGGCCCCTCCCCAGGCGCCGCCACCGCCGGGCCGGAACCGGTAGCCCAGTCCGGGTTCGGTGAGGAAGTAGCGCGGCCGGGGCGGGTCCGGCTCCAGGCGCTGGCGGATCTTGGTCATGAACACCCGCAGGTAGTTGGTCTCGCGCCCGTACGCGGGCCCCCACACCTCGTTGAGCAGGTGCTTGTGGGTGACCAGGCGGTCGGGGTTGCGCGCCAGCACCTCCACGATGTGCCACTGGCGCGGCGTCAGCCGCACCGGCTCACCGCCGCGCAGGACCTGCTTGGCGGCCAGGTCCACCGTGAAGTCGGCGGTGACCACCGGCGCCGCGTACTCGGGCACCGCGGAACGGCGCATGGCCGCGCGCACCCGGGCGAACAGCTCGTCCATCCCGAAGGGCTTGATGACGTAGTCGTCGGCGCCCAGGTCCAGCGCCCGGACCTTCATCGGCTCGGTGTCGCGCCCCGAGAGCACGACCACCGGCACGTCCGTCCACCCGCGCAGCCCCCGCAGAACCTCCAGGCCGTCCATCCCGGACAGGCCCAGGTCGAGCAGGAGCAGGTCGGGGCGGTGGCGGGCCACCAGCCGCAGCGCGTGCTCACCGGTGTCGGCCAGGTAGGCCGTGTAGCCGCGGGCCCGCAGGTTCACCTCCAGCGTCCTGCGGATGAGGGGGTCGTCGTCGACGACCAGGACCGAGGGCGCTCCGTCCGCGCCGGTGCCGGTGTCCGTGTCCATGCTGGTCCGTGTCTCCCCCGTTCGGACGCCCCGGGCGGGGCCCCGCGTTCACGATGCTAGGCGCGCCGCGTCGGCGGACGGCGGCGGTGCGGGCGCCGTGTCCGCAGGTCGCGACGGCACCGGCGCCGCGACGACTCCGCGCGGCGCGGCCGGTACGAGAGGCACGCTAACGCTCCCTCCCGGCCCCGGCGCCGGATTTAGCGCCCCGTTAGCAGTGAAATGTCCGAAAGCACCTCCGTGACCAGTCAGGATGGGGAGGCCGGAAGGGGGCACACGATGACACGCGGCCACTTGCGCGTCTACCTGGGCGCGGCGCCCGGTGTCGGCAAGACCTACCGGATGCTGGACGAGGCGCACCGGCGCCGCGACCGCGGCGCCGACGTGGTCATCGGGTTCGTGGAGAGCCACGGCCGGGCGATGACCGAGGCGATGGTGGACGACTTGGAGACGGTCCCGCGCGCGGTCCTGACCCACCGGGGCGCCCGCCTGGAGGAGATGGACCTGGACGCCGTGCTGGCCCGCCGCCCGCAGGTCGTCCTCGTGGACGACCTCGCGCACGCCAACGCCCCCGGGGCGCGCAACGCCCGGCGCTGGCAGGACATCGAGGCCCTGCTGGAGGCGGGGATCACGGTGCTGTCCACGCTCGACGTGCAGCATCTGGAGTCGCTCAACGACGTCGTCGAGCGCGTCACCGGCACCCGCCAGAGCGAGACCGTACCCGACGCGTGGGTGCGCGGGGCCGACCAGATCGAACTCGTGGACATGACGCCCGAGGCCCTGCGGCGGCGGCTCGCGCACGGCAACGTCTACGGCCCCGACCGGATCGACGCCGCGCTGGGCCACCGGTTCCGGGTCGACACCCTGACCGCCCTGCGCGAGCTGGCGCTGCTGTGGCTGGCCGGACGCGTGGACGACGAGCTGAGGCGCCACCGGGGCGGGCACCGCGCGGCCCCGGCGTGGCAGACCCGCGAACGCGTGGTCGTGGGCCTGAGCGGAGGCCCCGGCGGGGAGGCGCTGATCCGCCGGGCCGCCCGGATCGCGGGGCGCGGCGAGGGGGTCGAACTGCTGGCCGTGCACGTGGCGCTCGGCGACGGCCCGGTGGGCGCCGACCCCGCCATGCTCGCCCGGCAGCGGGTGCTGGTGGAGGACCTGGGCGGCACCTACCACCAGGTCCTGGGCGAGGACGTGCCCGCCGCGCTGACCGCGTTCGCCCAGGGGGCGGACGCCACCCAGCTGGTGCTGGGCGCGAGCGGCCGGGGCAGGCTCGCCCGTCTGCTGCGGCCGGGGGTGGGCGCGGCCACCGCGGCGCTGTCGGAGTCCATCGACGTCCACCTGGTCACCCTGGAGGAGGCCGAGCGCGGTTCCGGGCGGACGCGCTCGGGCGCGGTCTCGCGCCGCCGCAGGCTGGCGGGGTACGCGCTGGCGCTCACCGCGCTGGCGCTGCTGGTGTTCAGCACCGGAGTCCCCCACAGCGAGGAGTACCTCAGCGGCGGAATCCTGCTGGTGTTCGCCACGGTGACGGCGACGGCGCTGGTCGGCGGGCTGTGGCCCGCGCTGGCCGCGGCGTTCAGCGGGTTCGTGGTGCTCAACCTCTTCTTCACCGAGCCGTACGAGACCCTCGTGGTCAACCAGCCGGGCAACCTGCTCACCCTCGTCGTGTTCGTGTTCGTGGCCGTGGCCGTGAGCGTGGTGGTCGACCAGGCCGCGCGGCGCACCCGCGAGGCGGCGCGGGCCAGTGCCGAGGCCCAGACCCTGGCCACGGTGGCCGGAAGCGTGCTGCGGGGTTCGCGGCCCCTGGAGGCGCTGCTGGAGAGGCTGCGCGAGACCTTCTCCCTGGAGTCGGTCGCCCTGCTGGAGCGCAGGCCGCAGGCCTCCTCCCGGCCCGACCACCGCAACGACCCGGCCGCGTGGGAGGCGGTCGCCTATGTCGGGGAGCGCCCCCGCGGGGCCCCGGGCGGGGCCGACGCGGACGTGCCGGTGGACGAGGGGCTGACCCTGGTGCTGCACGGGCACCGGCCGCGCGCGGGCGAGCGGCGCATCATCGAGGCCTTCGCCGCGCAGGCCGCCGTCGCGCTGCGCCAGGAGCGGCTGGCCCAGGAGGCGGCCGCGGCCGGGACGCTGGCGGAGGCGGACCGGATGCGCACCGCGCTGCTGGCCGCGGTCAGCCACGACCTGCGTGCCCCCCTGGCCTCGGCCAAGGCGTCGGTGACCAGTCTGCGCAGCCGGGAGGTGCGCTTCAGCGAGGAGGTCCAGGCCGAACTGCTGGCCACGGCGGACGAGTCCCTGGACCGCCTGACCCGGCTGGTGACCGACCTGCTGGACATGAGCCGCCTCCAGGCGGGCGTGCTGGGCGTGACGGTCACGGGCCTGTCGCTGCGCGAGTCGGTGTTCGCGGTCCTGGACGACCTGGGCGGACAGGGGTGCGCCGTGCGGGTGCGGGTGCCCGAGGAACTGCCGGAGGTCGCGGCAGACCCCGGCCTGCTGGAGCGGGTGCTGGCCAACGTGGTGGGCAACGCCCTGCGCTTCAGCCCGCCCGACCGGCCGCCCTCGGTCACCGCCTCCTGGACGGGCGACCAGGTGGAACTGCTGGTGAACGACCACGGGCCGGGGGTGCCCGAGCACGAGCGCGAGCGCATGTTCGTGCCCTTCCAGCGGCTCGGGGACACCGACGGATCCACGGGGCTCGGGCTGGGCCTGGCGCTCTCGCGCGGGCTCATGGAGGCCATGGGGGGCTCGCTGCTGCCCGAGACCACCCCGGGCGGCGGGCTGACGCTGCGCCTGACCCTGCCCGTGGCGGGGGCGGCGGGTTAGGGCGCTCCACCGGAGCGGCGACCAGAGTCCCGTCAGTCCCGGTCCTCGCGCGCCCCCTCCGCCTTGGGGCGGGTCTCGATCTCGCGCAGGGTGACCTGGAGGTGCTCCTCCATCGCCGCCACCGCGCGGGCGGGGTCGCCGCTCAGCACCGCCTCCAGCACCTCCTCGTGTTCGGTCGCCGACACCGTCGGGTCCTGCGCCGTGGCCAGGAACCGGCGGTGGCTCTGCTCGCGGCTGTCGGCCAGGGACCGTTCGAGCGCGTCCAGGATCTGGGTGAGGCTCCGGTTGCCCGAGGCCGCGATCAGGGCCTGGTGGAAGGCGAAGTCGGTGCGCACGCGGTTGGGCACGTCCAGGGGCGCGGCGCGCATGTCGGCGATGGCCCGGCGTGCCCGGGCGATGTCCTCGCGGGTCTGCTCCTCCTCCGGCCCGGCGATGCGCTGCGCGGCCAGCCGGGCGCCGTGCACCTCCAGCGCCTTGCGGATCTCGGTGAACTCCATCAGCGCCCGGCGGTCGCGCAGCACCGACAGGGCAACGAAGTTCTCCACCGGCAGGGCGTTGGGCGAGGCGATGACCGCGGGCTTGCCCTGGCGGCGGTGGATCAGGCCCTTGGCCTCCAGGGTCCTCAGCGCCTCGCGCAGCACGACCCGGCTCACCCCGAAGCGTTCGGCCAGTTCCTTCTCCGAGGGCAGCTGGCTGCCCGGCTGCGCGTCGGGGCCCACGCACAGCTCCTCCACGAAGGCGACGACCTGAGAGGTCAGCGAGTTCGGTCGGGCGTGCCGCGGCTGGGACCGGCCCGCGAGCCCTTCGCCCTGGGTTCCCGGCGACGCTGATCCCATCGTGTACGCCTCGTCCTTCACTGGAGGGATGTGCCGAATCCTCAGCGTACAGACGCCGGGGCCCGCGGGCGGACCGGCGCCACCCCATTGACTACCTAGCAGCTTGTACTACAAGATGACCGCACCGGCACGGGCCCGCGTCGTCTCGACCGCGCGGCCCTGCCGAGAGCACGCGTGCGAGCGGTGTGTCCGACCCCGGACGGCCGCCGACCGCACCGACACGAGCGCGGGCACCGCCCGCGCACGGGCGGCGACGGCGGGCGCGGCGGCGGGTCGGAAACCCTCCCCCCGCCGCGCCCGCACGACCGCGCCCACGAGCCGACCGGAGGGCAACGGTGGACAGGTCCGACAGGGAAATCTGCATGAGCGCGTGGGAGGGGGCGGAGAACGTCCACGGCGCGGTCGCCCCTCCGGTGTTCCAGACCAGCATTTTCACCAAACCCTCGTTCGAGGCGTTCATCGAAGAGCAGGAACAGGAACACGAGAGGTACGTCTACAGCCGCGGCGCCAATCCCACGGTCGCCTTTCTGGAGGAGAGGCTGGCCCTTCTGGAGCGCGGCGAGGCCTGTAAGTGCTTCGGTTCCGGAATGGGCGCCATCAGCGCCGTTCTGATGAGCCTGCTGCGCGGTGGGGACCACATCCTCTTCGTCAACAGCACCTACGGCCCGGCCCTGGAGATGGCCGAGCACCTGCGCGGTTTCGGCATCGACCACACCGTGCTCCCCGACGGCACCTCCGACATCGAGGAGCACCTGCGGGAGAACACGGCGCTGGTCTACGTCGAGAGCCCCGGGACCATGCTGATGAAGGTCCTGGACGTGGCCGCGATCACCCGCACCGCCCGGGCCCGGGGGATCTGGACCGTGATGGACAACACCTGGTCCACGCCGCTCTTCCAGAAGCCGATCCTGGCCGGGGTGGACATCGTCATCCACTCGTGCACCAAGTACATCGGCGGTCACAGCGACGTCCTCGGCGGGGCGGTGATCGGCCCCGCCTCCTTCGTGCGCGACCTCTTCTACACCGGGTTCCAGCTCCTGGGCTCGGTCATGTCGGCCGTCGAGGCGTCGATGGTGCTGCGCGGGCTGCGGACGCTGCCGATCAGGATGGCCGAGCACGAGCGCAGCGCCGTGCGGGTCATCGACTACCTGGCGACCCGGCCCGAGGTGGCGGCGATCCACCACCCCCACCACGACCACCGGCCCGACGACCCCCTGATCAGGAACCAGTTCAGCGGTTTCTCCGGGCTGCTCAGTTTCGACCTGAAGGACCCCTCCTTCGAGAAGGTCGCGGCCTTCGTCAACCGTTTGTCGCTGTTCCGGATCGGCGCGAGCTGGGGCGGCTACGAAAGCCTGGTCACCGCACCCGTTCGGCCCGGAAACGAGGAGGCGATGCGGGAGAAGGGATTCTCACCCGGAATGGTCCGCCTCTCCGTGGGCCTGGAAGGGGCCGACAGCCAGATCGAGGATCTCGAAAGGGCCTTCACCGCACTGTAGAAGACCGAAAGCGGTCATCACCGAGAGGAAAGTAGATGGCTAACCCCCCGGACGAGAACGTCCGCCGACCCGGCGTGGCGGCGGCGTGCGTCCCCGTGGTCATCACCGTCGCGATTCTGGTCGGCGGCATCGGCGTCCTGAAGTACCCCGCCGAGCTCATGCTCATCTTCGCGGGGGTGGTGTTCGCCGTCTTCGCGCTCTGGCACGGCGTGCGCTGGGACGACGTGCTGACGAACATGGGCGACAAGCTCAAGAGCGCCCTGCCCGCGGTCCTGATCCTGCTCAGCATCGGCATGCTCATCGGCTCGTGGATGATCGCCGGAACGATCCCCCTCATGGTCTACTACGGCCTTGAGCTCATCAACCCGTCCTACCTGTACGTGCTGGCCTTCCTGGCCACCGCGCTGGTCTCCACCTTCACCGGCACATCCTGGGGTTCGGGCGGCACGATCGGGGTCGCCCTGATCGGGGTGGCCCAGACGATGGACGCGTCGCTGGCGATCACGGCGGGCGCGGTCGTGTCCGGCGCCTACTTCGGGGACAAGCTCTCGCCGCTGTCGGACACCACCAACATGAGCTCGCTCGCGGCGGGCGCCAACCTGTACGAGCACATCCGGCACATGCTCTACACGGCCGTGCCCTCGTCGGTGCTGGCCGCCGTCGTCTTCCTGCTCGCGGGCACCACCATCACCGCCTCGCCCGCCGGCCTGGGCGGCGTCGACGAGGTCGTCACCGAGCTGAACGGGTTGTTCACCCTCAACCCGCTGCTGCTGATCCCGGCGGTTGTCGTGCTCGCCGGATCCATCATGAGGAAACCGCCGCTGGTCGTGCTGTTCGCGTCGTCCATGACGGCGCTGCTGATCGCGCTGCTGGTCCAGGGTGCGAGCGCGGGCGACCTGTTCGCCGCGGTCGTCTCCGGCTTCACCACCGACATGCTGCCGCAGGGGGACGGGGTCTCCGACGTCCTGGCCGAGCTGGTGAACCGGGGCGGTCTCTACTCGATGTACAACTCGGCGTTCTTCGTCTTCTGCGCCTTCTTCTTCGCCTCGGCGCTGGAGAAGTCGGGCGTGCTGCGGGTCCTGCTGGAGGGGCTCATCGCCAAGCTGCGGTCCACTGGCAGCCTCATCCTCACCACCCTGCTCTCCGGCTTCACCATCATCAACGGCACCTCCAACGCCCTGGTGACCTTCTTCCTGGTCAAGGACGTCTACGGCGACGCCTACCGGGCCAGGAACCTGCACCCGGTCAACCTGTCGCGCAGCATGGAGGACTCGGTCACGATCACCGAGGTGCTGATGCCGTGGACGGTGTCGGGCGTCTTCTTCGCCACGACCCTGGGCGTGGCCAACTTCGAGTTCCTGCCGTGGGCGGTGTTCAACTGGGGCGGTTTCCTGTTCTCCGCCCTGATCGCCTTCCTGGCACCGCTGACCCGGGGCTTCGGCATCCGCCGCATCGAACCGGAGCAGGAGCGCTCCACGACGTGAGCCCCGCCCGGGGCGGCCACGCGAAAGGGGAGCGGAGCACGTGCGAGGCACGTGCTCCGCTCCCCTCGGGCGTGAGGCGGCCGGGTCGGCGGCCCCGGCGGGGCGGGGGCTCGCGGCCCTCCCCGTCCGGCCGGCCGGGCGGGAGGCGCCCGCTGGCAGGGGGCCGTTCGCGACCGTCCGCGAAGGCGGCACCTACCGGCCCTTCTTCATGTCCTCCTTGCCCTGGCGCAAGCGCCCCTTGGCCATCTCGGCGCGTCCCTCGTTCTTCATGCGGTCGTTGCCGGTGGCCTTGCCGGTGGTCTCCTTGGCCTTGCCCTTGACCATCTCGGCCTGGCTGCGACCCTTCTCACTGGCGCTCATGCTCTTCCTCCTTCGGTGGTCCCCGTGAGAGCGGCGTACTGGTGTGAACCGCCCTTGGCCCGTCCCACTGCCCGAAACAGGAAACCCTAAAATCCCCGCAAAGCCCCCGTAAGGCTCCACACCCGCCGTCACCACCGCTGTCGCGCTCGAACACGTACCGGAATCAGGCCCGAAAACACGCGCCGCCGCGGGCCGGGGCACCGCCGCTTTCGGTCGCGGACAGCCCCGCGGGGCGCCTTTCGGCGCCGTGTGCCAGGGCGCCGCCTCCGGGAGCGGGCCGCGTTCGCGGGCCTCCGGACTCCGCCACGGCGCCCGGGGCGGCGCCGGTCCGCGGCCCTTGGAGGGAAGGCCCCCGGACCTGGCCCGGGAGGGGAACGGTACCCTCGTCGAGCCAGTCGAACTCCACCTCGTGGGGCAGGGAACCCGGTGCGAATCCGGGACTGACGCGCAGCGGTGAGGGTGACGGGCGGGCACGCCCCGGGGACGCGGTTCCCCGGGACAGCCACTGGAGCGCAACGCTCCGGGAAGGCGCTCCGCACCGGTCGATCCCGAGTCCGAAGACCTGCTGGCGCTGGCGGTGACGGGCCGCCAGGTCGACCGCGGACCCCGCGAACGGGTCCCTGACCAGAAGGACGCGCATGCCCCCGATGGGTTCCCCATCCCCATCCCCCACCGTCCGCGCCCGGCGCGACCGCTGCCCGGGCGCCCTGCGGCCCTGGCCCGCAGACGACGGGCTGCTGGTGCGGCTCCGGCTCGTCGGCGGCAGGCTTCCCGTCCGTTCGCTGCGCGCCCTGGCCGCCGTGGCCCAGGAGTACGGCGACGGCCGGATCCACGTCACCGGCCGGGCCAACGTGCAGCTGCGCGCCCTGCCCGGAGACGGGGGGCGGCTGTCCCCCGAGGTGCTCCGGGCCCTGGAGGGGACAGGCCTGCTGCCCTCGCCCTCCCACGAACTGGTCCGCAACGTCATGGTCTCCCCGTGCACGGGACTGGCGGGCGGGAAGGCAGACCTGCGCCCCGTGGCCGCCGAGCTGGACACTCTGTTGTGCGCCGAACCGCACCGCGCCGCCCTGCCCGGCCGCTTCCTCTTCGCCCTGGACGACGGAAGCGGCGACCTGCTGGAGCGCCCCTGCGACCTGGGGATCGTCGCCCTCGACGCGCACACCGCCCAGCTCAGGGTCGGCGAGCACTGGGGCCCGCTGACGCCGCTGGACGAGGCCGCGGCCGCGCTCGTGCACCTCGCCGACCGGTTCCTGGAGCGGCGCGTCGACGGCCCCGACGCCCCCTGGCACGTCGCCGAACTCCCCTCGCCCCTGACCGACCCGGCACCGCCGGACCCGCGGCTGCCCGACCGCGCGCCGCCGCTGCCGTACGGCCTACTGCCCGGGATCGGACGGCACGTCCCCGTGTCCGAGGACGGCCTGGACCGGGCCGCCGCCGAAGCGCTCGCCGCCGAAGCCGTCGGGGCCGGTTCCGGTGAACTCGTCGTCACGCCGTGGCGCGCCGTGCTCGTTCCCGGAGGGCACGGAATCGTTCCCGGACAGCCCGACCACGTCCCCGGGGAGGCGCGGTGACCTCCCCCAGAAGACCGAACCGGCACTACGGGTACGTCGACGACGGTCCCGCCATCTACGCCGACTCCTTCGCCACCATCCGGCGCGAGGCCCGGCTCGACCACCTGCCCGCCAACGCCGAGCGGCTCGCCGTGCGGATGATCCACGGCACCGGCCAGGTCGACCTCGCCGACGACCTCGTCGTCCACCCCGACCTGGTTCCCGCGGCGCGCGCCGCCCTCCGGGCCGGTGCGCCGATCCTGTGCGACGCGCGCATGGTGGCCTCCGGCGTGACCGCGAGCCGCCTGCCCAGCGACAACGAGGTGCTCTGCCTCCTGGGCGACGAACGGGTGCCCGGCCTGGCCCGGGAGTGGGGCACCACCCGCACGGCCGCCGCGGTGTCGCTGTGGGAGCCGCTGCTCGACGGCGCCGTGGTCGCCGTCGGCAACGCGCCCACCGCCCTGTTCCACCTGCTGGAGATGCTGATCGACGGCGCTCCGCGCCCCGCGGCGATCGTGGGCTGCCCGGTCGGCTTCATCGGCGCCGCCGAGTCCAAGCAGGCGCTGACCGAGCTGTGCGACCGCCACGGCGTCGACGTCCCCTACGTGACCGCACGCGGCCGCCGCGGGGGTTCGGCGATGACCTCCTCGGCCCTCAACGCACTCGCCAAGGAGGAGGAATGACCGGTCGTTTCCACGGCGTCGGCGTCGGCCCGGGCGACCCCGAGCTGATCACCCTCAAGGCGGCCAGGCTCATCGCCGCGGCCGACGTCGTCGCCTACCACGCGGGTGTGGGCAAGGAGTCCAACGCCCGCCGCATCGCCGACGCGCTGATCCCGGAGGGGGTGGTCGAGGAGCGGTTGACGTATCCGGTGACCACCGGGGCGACCGACCATCCGGGCGGCTACGCGGGGGCGCTGGCCGACTTCTACGAGGAGTCCGCCGCGCGGCTGGCCACCCACCTGGACGCCGGGCGCGACGTCGTCCTGCTCTCGGAGGGCGACCCGCTGTTCTACGGGTCGTACATGTACATGCACGACCGGCTGTCCGAGCGCTACCCCACCGAGATCGTGCCGGGCGTCCCGGCGTTCGCCGCCGCCACGGCCGCCGCGGCCGCCCCGCTGGCCCGGCAGACCGACGTGCTCACCGTGCTGCCCGGCACCCTGCCCGAACCGGAACTGGCCCGCCGCCTGGCCGACACCGACGCGGCCGTGGTCATGAAGCTGGGCCGGACCTTCCCGGCCGTGCGCCGCGCCCTGGCAGCGGCGGGTCGGCTGGAGCACGCGGTGTACGTGGAGCGGGCCTCGATGGGCGGGGAGCGGCGGCTGCCGGTGGCCGAGGTCGACCCGGCGACGGTGCCCTACTTCTCCCTGGTGCTGGTGACCGGGGACAGCCGCAACGGCCCGCGCTCCCGGCGGGTCGGCGCGGACGCGCGGGCGCTGACGGAACCGGCGGCCGGGGCGACGCCCGGTTCCGCAGGACCGGCGGCGGGCACGGCGTCCGAGGCCGCCGGACCGGCGGCCGAACTGCTGGTCGTGGGCCTGGGCCCCGGCCCCGGGGACTGGCTCACCCCCGAGGCGAGCGCGGCGCTGGCCGGGGTGGACCACGTGGTGGGCTACGGCCCCTACGTCAACCGGGTCCCGCAGCGCCCCGGGCTGACCCGGCACGCCTCCGGCAACACCGTCGAGCTCCAGCGCGCCCGGTTCGCCCTCGACCTGGCCGGGCGCGGCGAACGCGTGGCCGTGGTCTCCGGCGGGGACGCCGGGGTCTTCGGCATGGCCACCGCCGTGTTCGAGGCGGCCGAGGACCCCGCCTACCGGGGCGTGCCCGTCCGGGTGGTGCCGGGGGTGAGCGCCGTCCAGGCGGTCGCGGCCCGCGCGGGCGCCCCCGTGGGCGGCGACTTCGCGGTGATGAGCCTGTCGGACCGCCTCAAACCGTGGGAGGTGGTCGAGCGGCGGCTGCGCGCCGTCGCCGAGGCCGACCTGGCTCTGGCCGTCTACAACCCCGCCTCCCGGTCCCGGACCGAGCAGATCGTCACCGCGCGCCGCATCCTGCTGGAGCACCGCAAACCCGACACCGTGGTCGTGGTCGGCCGCGACGTGGGCCGCGAAGGCGAGTCCCTGACGGTGACCACTCTGGGCGAACTCGACCCGGCCGCCGTGGACATGCGCTGCCTGCTCATCGTCGGCGCGTCCGGAACCCGGGTCACCGGGTCGGGCCGCGTGTGGACCCCCAGGTGGGTGAAGCCGTGACCGTGCACTTCGTGGGCGCGGGGCCCGGCGCCGCCGACCTGCTGACCGTGCGCGCCACGCGCATGCTCGCCGGGGCCGACGTGGTCCTCTACCCCGGCACCTACCTGGACCCGCAGGTCCTGACGCACTGCGCGCCCGGCGCGGAACTGGTGGACACCCAGGGCCTGGACCTGGACCGCATCACCGACCACCTGGTCCGCGCGCACGCCGCGGGCCGCGACGTCGTACGGCTCACCTCCGGCGACCCGTCGCTGTACTCGGCGCTGGCCGAGCAGACCCGCAGGCTCGACGCGCACGGCGTTGCGTGGGACGTCACGCCCGGGGTGCCCGCGTACGCGGCCGCCTCGGCGCTGGCGGGGCGGGAGCTGACCGTGCCGCTGGTGGCCCAGTCGGTGGTGCTGACCCGGACGCGGGCCCGCTCGACCGCCATGCCCGGGACCGAGTCACTGGCCGCGTTCGCCGCGACCCGGGCCACGCTGGTGCTGCACCTGGCGATCCGGCGGGTGCGCGAGCTGATGGCCGAGATCGAACCCGAGTACGGCGGCGACTGCCCGGTGGTCGTGGTGTACCGGGCCAGCCAGCCGGGCGAGGCGGTGCTGCGCGGCACGGTCTCCACCGTGGCAGACGCGGTGGAGGAGGCCGGGTTCCGTCAGGCGGCGGTGATCCTGGTGGGGCGGGCGCTCGATCCGGAGAGGGGTGGTGAGTCCTACCTCTACGACCCGGCCCGGCCGCGGGTCAGCGGATAGGGAGGGCTCCGAAGGGGTTCCGGAGGTCCCGCGGGCGGGGTCGCGTAGGGGGGCGTGCGCGGGGGCCGAGGGCTCCCGTGCCTCCGGCGCCTGGGCGCGAAGCGGCGCAGCGGAGGGTCAGGGCAGCACCGCCAGGCACTACTGGGTGACCGTGCGGGCGGGCGTCCAGCCGGTGAACACGCCGATGGGCGCGGTGGTCTCGACGGCGATCCGGGTCAGCTCGTCCCCGTGGCGCCGGTGAGGGGCGGTCGGACCGGCCCGCCCCCTGCCCGGATCGTCGGTGTCAGCGGACGAACCGCTTGAGTGCTTCGGTGTCCAACGTGACGTCGGCTCCGGGGATCTGGACGGCCTCACCGTAGGGATGGGTGCTCCGGTCCAGGTACTGGCCGCGGACGGGTCGGCTGTGGACCACGACGGCATCGGCGTCCCGGTCCACCAGCAGGTAGACGCCGATACCGGTAGCCGCATAGGCGGCGGGCTTCTCGACACGGTCGCGGGCATGGGTGTCGGCGTCCCAGGAGGTGACCTCGACCACGGCCAGGACACCCTCCGGGTCGGCCCATTCGCCCGCCCGGTCGAAGTGGCCGACCGGGGCGAGGATGCCGTCGGGGCGGGCACGCCCGTTGCGGTAGGTGTCGACCTTGATCCCCAGTCCGCTGGTGATGAGGTCCAGGTCAGGACGGTGAGCGATGAACTCACGCATCAGCCACGCGAGGATCCCCGCGTGCGCTCCGTCGGTCACCTTGTGGACCCAGACCTTCCCGTTGAACATCTCCATACGAACACGGTCGGCCTCGAACGCCTGTCCGGCGAGGTGCTCGAACAGCTCCGGGCTCATCGGAAGCGCTGGTGTTCCGGGCGGCGGGTGGTGCTCTACGACGGTCATGAAGCCCCCTGGGTGATGTCCGTGGTGGTGAGCGACGACGCGGACACGGCTTCTGGCCAGAGTAACGCCGGGGAAGGGCCGAAGGTACGTCCGAAGCGGAAATCCGAGAAGCCCAAGCCCTACCGGGCGCCGGAAAGCGGACCGCACCGCCGCCACGGTGTGCCACATCCGCCCCGGCCGGGAGCGGCCGACCAGCCCGGGGGCGCGGTCACTCCGGTCGTTGCCGGGAGGGCGTGACCAGGCACCACTGGGTGACCGTACGGGCGGGCGTCCAGCCGGTGAACGCGCCGATGGGCGCGGTGGTCTCGACGGCGATCCGGGTCAGCTCGCCCCCGTGGCGCCGATGGGCGTCGGCGAGCAGGTGCTCGGTCTCCAGCGTCACCCCGTGCACCACGATCCGACCTCCCGGCCGCAGCGCCCCAAGGCAGGCGTCGAGCACGCCCGGCCGGGTCGCGCCGCCGCCGACGAACACCGCGTCGGGCGCGGGCAGCCCGGCCAGCGCGTCCGGCGCGCGGCCGGTGACCACCTCCAGACCAGGAACGCCGAGGCGGCCCGCGTTGCGGCCGATCCGCGCGGCCCGTCCGGGGTGGGCCTCCACCGCCGTGGCGGTGCAGGAGGGGTGGGCGCGCATCCACTCGACGCCGACCGATCCCGCGCCCGCGCCCACGTCCCACAGGTGCTGGCCGGGTGAGGGCGCCAGGCGGGCCAGCGCCGAGGCGCGCAGGTCGCGCTTGGTGAGCTGCCCGTCGTGTTCGAAGGCGTCGTCGGGCAGCCCCGCGACCAGGCCGTATCCGGGCGGGCCGAGGAGTTCCAGGGCCAGCACGTGCAGCGGGGGCACCGTGCCGGGAGATGAGGCGAGCCAGTGGTCGGCGGTAGTCTCCAGGCGCGATTCGGAGTCCGCGCCCAGGTCGCCCAGTACGGTCATCCGGCTGGCGCCGTAGCCCGCGCCGACCAGCAGGGCGGCGACCGCGGCGGGGGTGGCGCCGTCGGAGGAGAGCACCAGGACGCGGTGGCCGGGGGCGAGCTGGCGCAGCAGCAGGCGGGGGTCGCGGCCGACCAGGCCCACCACGGCGCAGCGTTCGGCGGGCCAGCCCATGCGGGCGCGGGCCAGGGCGACCGAGGAGACGGCGGGCTCCACCCGCACGGCGTCCGCGCCCAGCAGGTCGATCAGGGTGGTGGCGATACCGGACACCAGGGGGTCGCCGGAGGCCAGCGCCACTGTGGAGGGGGTGTCAGGGGAGGCGCTGCGGGTGGAAGCGGTGTCGGCGGAAGCGGGGCCAGCGGACGCGCCGCCGGTGGACGCACTGCCGGCTGAGACGGCGTCGAGTGAGGCCAGCAGTGGCGGCAGGCCCTCGCGCAGGGGTGAGGGCCAGGCCCGGCGGCGCTGCCGGGGCCGGTCGGGGAGCATCGACAGATGCCTGCGCCCGCCCAGCACGGTGTCGGCGGCCAGGACGAGTGCGCGCAGCCGCTCGGGCAGACCGGACCAGCCGTCCGCACCGATGCCGACGACGGTGATCCTGGGTTCGGGGGGAGGGGGCGCGTCATCCTTCATTCCTCGGACGCTATCGTGGCGGCAGGCGTGAGGTGCCCCAACGGCCCAGCCATCGGAAACGGTGGGGACGGCCGACGGGGAGAATCTGGGAAGCCCGGTGAGACTCCGGCACAGGCCCGCTGCGGTGAACCGAGCCTTCCGTCCAGGAAGGACCCGGCAAGTCCGAAGACCGGCCTCGCGCCCGTCCCTTACCGATGGCGACATGAGCGGGAGCCTCTACATGCCATTGCGGTCACCGCACTACCCCTTTTCCGCGATCGTCGGCTGCGACGCCGAGGAACTCGACGACCTGGGCCTGTCCCTCGTCCTCACCAGCGTCTCGCCGGAGATCGGCGGCGTCCTGGTGCGCGGCGAGAAGGGCACCGCCAAGTCCACCGCGGTCCGCGCCCTGGCCTCCCTCCTGCCGCCCGTCGACGTCTACCAGGGCGACCGGTTCTCCGTGGACCCCGCCGACCCGGCGCAGCACTCCCCCGACGGGCCCTTCGGGTCCGGCACGGCCGTGGAGAGCCGCCCGGTGCGCCTGGTCGAACTGCCCGTCGGCGCCACCGAGGACCGCGTCCTGGGCTCCCTGCACCTGGAGCAGGCCCTCACCCACGGCAGGGTCGCCTACGAACCCGGTCTGCTGGCCCGGGCCCACCGCGGCATCCTCTACGTCGACGAGGTCAACCTCCTGCACGACCACCTGGTGGACCTGCTCCTGGACGCCGCCGCCACCGGCCGGGTCACCGTGGAGCGCGACGGGTTCTCCGTGGAGCACGCGGCCCGGTTCCTGCTCATCGGCACCATGAACCCCGAGGAGGGCGAGCTGCGCCCGCAACTCCTGGACCGGTTCGGGCTCACCGTCGAGGTCGCCGCGCCGTCCGAGCCCGCGACCCGCGCCGAGGTGGTGCGCAGGCGCATGTCCCACGACGCCGACCCCGCCGCCTTCGCCGGTCGCTACCACGAGGCGGAGAAGGCCCTGGCCGAACGCATCGCGGCGGCCCGGGAGGCGCTGGGCCGGGTGCGCCTGTCCGAGGCGGCGCTGCTGAAGATCGCCGAGGTGTGCGCGGCCTACGACGTGGACGGCCTGCGCGCCGACATCGTGACCGCGCGCACGGCGATGGCGCACGCGGCCTGGGCGGGCCGGACCCGGGTCACCCGGGCCGACATCCGCCGCGCCGCCACGCTCGCCCTGCCGCACCGGCGCCGACGCAACCCCTTCGACGCGCCGGGACTGGACGAGGAGCTCCTGGACCGGATCCTGGGCGACGAGGAACCGCCGCCCGACCCCCCGGAGCCGCCGGGCCCGCGGGGAAGCGACGACGGCGACGGTTCCGAAGCCCCGTCGGACGCACAGGACCCACAGGACCCCTCCGACGACGCCGGTCCCCCGGATCACTCCGGGGGCGCCGGGGACGCCGAGACACCCGGCGCCGAAGAGCCCGACCGGGAGCACTCCCCCGCCTCCGCCGAGCACGCCCCCGACGACGCCGAGGACGACTCCCCCGAGCACCGCCCCTCCGGCGCCCCACCGGCCACCGCCAGGGCCGCCGCCCCCTACCGGACCCGGCTGCTCACCGTGCGGGGCTCCGGCGAGGGCGCCGACGGCAGGCGCAGCCGGGCCGTGGGCACGCGGGGCCGCCGGATCGGCGCCGCCGCGCCCGGACGGGGTTCGGGCAGCGCGGTCCACCTGGTGGAGACCGTGCGGGCCGCCGCGCTGCGGCCCCAGCACGGCGGCCGCCTGCGGCTGCGCCCCCGCGACCTGCGCGTCGCGGTCCGCGAGGGGCAGGAGACCAACCTGGTGCTGTTCTGCGTGGACGCCTCCGGCTCCATGGCGGCGCGCAGGCGCATGACCGAGGTCAAGACCGCGATCCTGTCCCTGCTCCTGGACGCCTACCGGCGCCGCGACAAGGTCGGCCTGGTCACCTTCCGGGGGCGCGAGGCCGAACTCGCCCTGCCGCCGACCCGGTCGGTGGACGTGGCCGCCGCCCGCCTCGACGACCTGCCCGCCGGGGGGCGCACCCCGCTGGCCGAGGGCCTGGAGGAGGCGGCCCGCGTCCTGCGCCGCGAGCGGCTGCGGGACCCGAGGCTGCGCCCGCTCCTGGTCGTGGTCACCGACGGCCGGGCCACCGGCGGCAAGGGTGCGGTGGGCCGCGCGATGGCCGCCGCCGACCACGTCGCCGGACTGGGCGTGACCACCGTCGTGGTGGACGGCGAGTCCGGGCCGCTGCGCCTGGGCCTGGCCGCCGCCCTGGCCGCCCGTCTGGGCGCCGACCACATGCCCGTCAGCGAGGTCAGCGCCGACGCGCTGGGCACCGCCGTACGAGAGAGGGCCGCCTGATGCCCAAGGGACAGCCGCTCGTCGTCCCCGACGACGGGCTCACCACGCGCCAGCGCCGCAACCAGCCCCTGTTCGCCGTGCACACCGGTGACGGCAAGGGCAAGTCGACCGCCGCGTTCGGCCTCGCGCTGCGCGGCTGGAACCAGGGCTGGCGGATCGGGGTGTTCCAGTTCGTCAAGTCGGCGAAGTGGCGCATCGGCGAGCAGACCGTGCTGGAACGCCTGGGCGAACTGCACGAGCAGACCGGCGAGGGCGGCCCGGTCGAGTGGCACAAGATGGGTTCGGGCTGGTCGTGGAGCCGCCGCAAGGGCGACGCCGAGGACCACGCGGCGGACGCCGCCGAGGGCTGGGCGGAGATTCGGCGAAGGCTCGCCGACCAGACGCACGACCTGCTCATCCTCGACGAGTTCACCTACCCGCTCAACTGGGGCTGGGTCGATGTCGAGGACGTCCTGGCCGCCCTGCGGGACCGCCCCGGCCGCCAGCACGTGGTGATCACCGGCCGCCGCGCCGACCCGCGGCTGCTGGAGGCCGCCGACCTGGTCACCGAGATGACCAAGGTCAAGCACCCCATGGACGCCGGGCGCAAGGGGCAACGGGGGATCGAGTGGTGACCTCCCCCGGAGCTTGCGGGGGTTCGGCGGGAGACCGGGACACCGGGAGACCGGGGTCGGCCGGGCCGACGGCGCTGCCCCGGCTGATGATCGCCGCTCCCATGACGGGGCAGGGCAAGACCACGGTCGCGACCGGGCTGATGGCGGCGCTGCGCGACGCCGGGCACGCGGTGAGCGGGCACAAGGTGGGGCCCGACTACATCGACCCCGGATACCACGCCCTGGCCACCGGGCGTCCGGGCCGCAACCTGGACCCGCACCTGGTCGGCGAGGAACGCGTGGTGCCGCTGCTGCTGCACGGGGCGCGCGGCGCGGACGTCGCCGTCGTCGAGGGGGTCATGGGCCTGCACGACGGGCGGCTGGGCACCGACGGGTTCGCCTCGTCCGCGCACGTCGCGGCCCTGACGCGGACACCGGTGGTACTGGTGGTGGACGTGTCGCGGATGTCGCGTTCGGTGGGCGCTCTGGTGGCGGGGATGGCCGCCTACGACCCGGCGGTCGAGGTGGTCGGGGTGATCCTCAACCAGGCGGGTTCGGCGCGCAACGTCGCCGAGATCATCCGGGCCACGCACCTGCCGGTCCTGGGCGTGGTCCACCGCGACGAGCGGCTCGCCAGCCCGTCCCGGCACCTGGGGCTGGTCCCGGCGTCGGAGCGGGCGGAGTCGGCGCGCGTGGTCGAACGGCTCGGGGAGCACGTCGCGCGCCAGGTGGACCTGGACGCGCTGCTCGCCGTGGCCCGCTCCGCGCCCGCGTTGGAGGCCCGCCCGTGGGATCCTGCACGGGCGCTGGGGGCACCCGCTACGGGGGCCTCGCCCGGGGGCCCGGCGCGGGAGACGTCAGTTCCCGGTACTCCGCTCGGAGACCCGGCATGGGCGCGGGAGAACTCGGGTCCCGGTGCCCAGCTCGAAGACCCGGCGCGGGCACGGGAGAACTCGGGTCCCGGTACTCCCCTGGGAGGTCCGACATGGGCGCGGGAGGCGTCCCGCGCTTCCCACGCCGCACACACAGACCATGAGCCCCACACGGCTCGTGTCCCCGGCGGCCCCTGTGGTCGTCACACAGCCCACACGGACCACGGCCCCCACGAGCCCCCCGTGCCTCGGCGGCCGGTGGTCGCGGTGGCGGGCGGCCGGGCCTTCACCTTCCGCTACGCCGAGACCGAGGAACTGCTCGCCGCCGCCGGGTGCGAGGTCGTCGCCTTCGATCCGCTGGGCGACACCGCGCTGCCCCCGGGCACCCGGGGCGTCTACCTCGGCGGCGGCTTCCCGGAGGTCTACGCCGGTGAGCTCGCCGCCAACCGCGGCCTGCTGACCCAGTTGCGCGAGGCGGTGCGGGAGGGGGTGCCGACCGTCGCCGAGTGCGCGGGCCTGCTCTACCTGGCCGAGTCTCTGGACGGCGAGCCCATGGCCGGGGCCGTCCCCGCGCGCGCCCGGATGACGGGGCGGCTCACCCTGCGCTACCCCGAGGCGGTCTCACCGGGGGACACCCTGCTGACCCGGGCCGGGGAGCGGGTCACCGGGCACGAGTTCCACCGCACCGCGACGACCCCCGGCGCCTGCGGCGACCGTCCGGCGTGGGAGATCGGGGGCGCGCCGGAGGGCTTCGCCTCGCCGACGCTGCACGCCTCCTACCTGCACGTCCACTGGGCCGGTCACCCCCGGCTCGCCGCCCGCTTCGCGGAAGCCGTGCGCGCGTAGCACCCGTTCCGGTCCCCGACGGACCGTTCCTCCTGACGGCCCGCGCCGGACCGGCCGAAACCGCCGCCTTTTCCGGTCAGGCCGGGTGCGACCGCGGACCGGGAGCCCGCCGCCCGGTTCCGGCGTGCGTGGTCGGGAATCGGCGCCGGGGGTACGGACGCGACGACCGCTCCCCCGGCAGCCGGAGGGCCGCCCCGTCACCGCTGGGTCAGGCCGCCCTCACTCCCACGCGGCCCGGGCGGCCCTCATCGCGGGCGACACGTAGCCGGTGCCGATCCGCACACCGCCCAGCCACTCGGTCAGGCGCGCCGCCTCCTCCCCCAGGGCCCGGCGCGTGGCCGTCGACACCGGTTCGAGCAGGTGCACCCGGACCGCGCCGGAGCCGTCCTGCACCCACGTCCCGACCACGCGGCCGTCCGCCCAGGCCGTCGTGCCCGCGTTGCCGCGGTTGTCGAAGAGCTGCGCGCGGTGCGGGCCCAGGTAGAAGTCCCGGCCGCGCCAGCCCATGACGGTCGGGTCGAGCACCGGCAGCAGGGCGACCCACGGGCCCGGGTCGGCCGCCTCGCCCAGGTCGTCGGGCAGGAGCCAGCCGGTGGCACCGCCGTCGAGGGAGACCATGACCGCGCCGAGTTCGGCCAGAGCCGTGCGCACCGCCGTCTTGGTGGACCCCAGCCACCAGACGATGTCGTCCTCGGTACCCGGACCGAAACTGTGCAGCCAGAGGCGGACGAGCTCCCGGTAACCCTCGGCGGCGCTCCACGGGGCGGGAACGGTGTCGAGCCAGTGCCCGGTCAGGGTCCACCGCGGCTGCGAGACCGCGAAGCGGCCGGTGTTGGCACCGCGCACGATGTCGGCGGCTGCGCCGAGGAGGGTGAGCACCCGCGGCGCCGACCAGACCTCTCCCGCCGACCCCGCCACCCTCACGTTGATCCTCGGCACCGCCCGGCGCACGTCGGCGGCCACCAGACCCCCGGGTTCGTCGGCGAGCAGGGCCAGGACCTCGGCCCGGGCCCGGTCGAGCCAGGCGTCGCCGTCGTCGGCGATCCCCTCCCTGGCCAGGTCCTTGCGCATGCGGGCGCGCTCCGCGGCGGCGACGCGCGCGGAGGCGCTCGGCCACACGGCGGGCAGCAGTTCGCGCGGGAAGACGAAGAGCGTGCGCCGCATCGCCAGCTGCTTCACCAGCCGCCGCTCCCGGTAGAGCGCCCTGTCGAGGTCGGCCACGGTCAGCGAGGGCACGCGCGCCCGGCACGACAGGTAGACGGTGGCCGGTTCGGTGGCGTGCAGCGCGGTCACCGCCCGCGTGGCCGCCTCCGGGGAGTCCGCGTGGAAACCCGCGGCCAGGGCGTGCCGGACCCCGATGCGGGCGCGCCGTTCGTCGTCACTCACGTGGTGCATCGGCTCATCGTGCCACACCGTCCGGACATTTCGATACAAACCAGTTCCGGAACTGTTCCGTTCCTGAACTACTCTGTTCCGGAACTGGTGTGTATCGTTCCGACCAGCGGTGAGACGAGGAGGGGACCGCCATGACACGAGACAGCGACACCCGCACCCCCGCCGCGACCGGCGACGGCCCCGCGCGCCCCGGACGCAGGCGGGACCGCTCCCGTGACGGCGCCATCCTCGACGCGACGCTGGAGGTCCTGGCCGACTCCGGGTTCGCCGGACTGACGATGGACGCCGTCGCGGCCCGCGCCGGAGCCGGGAAGGCCACGCTCTACCGCCGCTGGCCCTCCAAAACGGAACTGGTGATCGACGCGGTGGCGCGCATGAAGCGCGAGCAGGTCGACACCGGGAGCCTGCCCGACACCGGCGACCTCCGGGAGGACCTGCTCGGCCTGTTCCGGCCCCAGTCGGCGCGGGAGGGCGAGCGCAGGCTCCGGATCATGGCGGGGCTGGCCTCGCTGCTCGTCCAGGATGAGGCGTCCGCCGACGCCGTCGGCGCCGCGATCGTCCAGCCCTGGGCCGAGGCCCACCGCTTCCTCATGCGGCGCGCCGTCGAACGCGGGGAGGCCGCGGCCACGGCCGACGTCGACACCCTCTCCCAGGTCGTCGCGTCGATGGCCGCCTACCGCGCGCTCGTCCAGCGCAGGCCCTTCGACCGGGACTTCCTCGTGTCGCTGGTCGACGGCGTCCTGATGCCCGCGCTGCGCGGGCCCCGGGCCGAGCCCCCTCCAGCGCAACCGGAGCACACGTCCTGACCGGCCGGGCCGACCGCCCCCGAACCGGCCGGGGACCCGGGGCGGGCGCCTCCGCGGGCGGTCCCGGCCCGGAGCCGCCGGACGGTCACCGCCGCCAGGCTCCCGCCGCCGCGGCCCGGACCACGTAGTCCTCGAAGGTGCGTGGAGCGCGCCCCAGCACGGTGGCCACACCGTCCGTCGTCCCGGCGAGGACCCCGCGCTCCATCAACACGAACATCTCGGCGACGTGGCGGGCGTCGCCCTCGCCCCAGCCCTCCTCGACCAGCGACGCGACGTACTCGTCGGAGGAGACCTGCTTGTAGGCGATGGGCAGACCGGAGGCCCGGGAGACCAGTTCGGCGGCCTCGCCGAAGGTGAGCGCACGCGGTCCGGTCAATTCGTAGATCCGGCCCCCGTGCCGACCGGTTTCGGTCAGCACCACGGCCGCGACGTCGGCGACGTCCTCCAGGTCGATGAACGGCTCGGGAACCGCGCCGGCCGGGAGCGCCAACTCCCCCGCGACCAGCGGGGCGTGGAAGAGGTCCTCGTCGAAGTTCTGGTCGAAGTTCGACGGCCGCAGAACGGTCCACTCCAGGGACGAGCCCCGCACGGCCTCCTCGGCCGACCGCATGTCCAGGCCGAACGCGGAGTCTCCCCAGGTGTCGGAGCCGCGCCCGGAGAGCAGGACCAGCCGCCGCACGCCGGCCTCCTCCGCCTTGGCTACGAACTCGTGCACGGGTCCGGGCACGGTCGGGGGCACGACGTAGACGGCGGTGGCGCCGCGCAGGGCCGCGTCCCAGCCGTCGGGGTCCGACCAGTCGAAGCGGGTCCGGCTGGTCCGGGAGGCGGTGCGCACCCGCGTGCCGCGCAGCCGCAGTCGGGCGGCGACCCGTCGGCCGGTCTTGCCGGTGGCGCCGAGGACGAGGGTGGTGTCGTTGCTCATGGAAGCGATTCAACGGCACCCGCCCGGACGAATCCATGGGCGAGAAGCTGCGATACCTTCGCCATCGTCCAGCCCGCTGGAGCGGACGCGCGCGGCGGGCTCCGCGTTCGTCCGAGGCTCGGCGCAGCGCGCTCCGGGTACCGATCTCCGGGGTCAGGGCGTGGACGTCCCCGGCGGGCGTCCCCGGCTGTGGGCCACGTGACGAACCGCCTGTCCTGTTGGACTGGCCGAAAACGGTGCTGGTGCGGCATGAGGGTTCTGATCTGCGGTGATCTCGTACTCGTAGCGAGGCCGGAGCACCGAGGCGCGCCACGAGCACGAGATCAGCGGGGAGAGGGCGGGCCGGTGGACCTCCACCGTCACCCCAGGGCGGTCGCCCAGGCGAACGCCGCGGCCACGTCGTGGACGGTGGGCACACCGGCCGGGCCCGGCGGGCGCCGCACCACCACGACCGGAACGCCCAGCATCCGCGCGGCCTCCATCTTGGGCCAGGTGTAGGCGCCGCCGGAGTCCTTGGTGACCAGCACGTCCGCGCGGTGCCCGCCCATCAGGTCCAGTTCGCCGTCGAGGGTGTACGGCCCCCGGCTGGTCAGCAGCGACCACGTCCGGGGCAGCGCGGCCTCGGGGACGTCCACCACCCGGGCCAGGACCGCCCGCCGCCCCAGCCTCGGCACGAAGCGGGCGAGTTCCTGGCGGCCCACCGTGAGGAAGGGGCGCTCCCCGAGCGCCGCGGCCCGCTCCGCCGCCTCCTCGTGCGTGGCGGCGTACCACCAGGCCGGATCGGGGTCCCAGCCCGGCCGCTCCAGCCGCAGCAGGGGAAGGTCCGTGCAGGCCGCCGCCGCGTTGGCGGTCATGCCCAGGGCGAAGGGGTGGGTGGCGTCCACCACCGCGTCGTAGGAGGCCAGCGCCGCGCGCAGCCCCGGCACTCCCCCGAAGCCGCCGATCCGGACCCGGCCCACCGGCAGGCGGGGCCGGGCCACCCGACCGGCCAGCGACGTGGTCACGTCCACGCCCGCCCCGACCAGGAGGGCGGCCAGCTCACGGGCCTCGGACGTTCCCCCCAAGAGCAGCAGCCTCACCAGGACACCTCCGCCCCGGACCCGCGCCGCGAACGGGCGGCGGACGGGGCCCCCGGGGCCAGCGCGGGCAGACCCGCCGGGGCGCCCTCGCGGGCCAGGGCGAGCAGGGCGTCCACGTCCAGGTGCTCCTCCGCCAGGTCGGCGAGCAGATCCAGGCGCCGCTCCCGGGCGGCGGCGAAGCGCACCCCCGAGGGCGCGCAGCCCAGCGCCTCGGCCAGGAAGGCGGCGCGGAAGGCGTCGCCCTCCAGGCTGCCGTGCCACATGGTGCCGAAGACGTTGCCCGCGCGGGCACCGCCCGGGAAACCCTCCGCGCCGCCGCCGACCGTGACCCGGCCGTGGTGGATCTCGTAGCCGTGCGCGGGCGCCCCGAGCGCCTCCCCCGAGGGCAGGCGCAGGGTCTTGTCCGCGGTGAAGTCGGTCCGGGCGTCCAGCAGCCCGAGGCCGTCCGCGCGCGCCCCGGGTCCGGCCTCGACCCCGTCGGCGTCGGTGACGGTGCGGCCGAGCATCTGGAACCCGCCGCAGATCCCCAGCAGCGGCCGACCGCGCCGGGCGTGCTCGACGATCGCCCGGTCGAGCCCGCGCGAGCGCAGCCAGGCCAGGTCGGCCAGGGTGGAGCGGGTACCGGGCAGGACGACCAGGTCGGCGTCGGCCACGTCGCGCGGGCCGGAGGCGAAGACGACGTCCAGGCCCGGTTCCAGCCCGAGGGCGTCCACGTCGGTGAAGTTGCTGATCCGGGGCAGGCGCACCACGGCCACCCTCAGTCCCTCTCCCCCGCGCGTGCGGCGGCCCTCCAGGTCCAGGGCGTCCTCGGAGTCCAGCCACAGCCCCGGGTCCCACGGCAGGGTGCCGTAGACCCGGCGGCCGGTGAGCCGTTCGAGGTCCTCCAGGCCGGGCCGCAGCAGCCCGGGGTCCCCGCGGAACTTGTTGACCACGAAGCCCGCGACCAGCTCCTGGTCGGCGGGCTCCAGCAGGCCCACCGTGCCGTACATCGCGGCGAAGACGCCGCCCCGGTCGATGTCGCCGACCACCACCACGGGTAGACCCGCGTGCCGGGCCAGGCCCATGTTGACGTAGTCGCCCGCCCGCAGGTTGATCTCGGCGGGGCTGCCCGCGCCCTCGGCGACGACGACGTCGTGGCGGGAGGCGAGGTCGTCGTAGGCGGCGTGCGCGGCCCGGGCCAGGTGGCGGCGGCCCGCCTCCCAGTCGGCCGAGGAGACGTCCCCGGCGGGATGGCCGAGCAGGACGGCGTGGCTGCGCCGGTCGGTGCCCGGTTTGAGGAGCACCGGGTTCATGGCGGGCTCGGGCACGGCACGGGCGGCCAGGGCCTGCACCCACTGGGCGCGGCCGATCTCCGCCGGACGGCCGTCGGGGCCGTGGCAGACCATGGAGTTGTTGGACATGTTCTGCGCCTTGTAGGGGGCGACCCGCGCGCCGCGGCGCGCGAAGACCCGGCACAGGGCGGTGGTGACCACGCTCTTGCCCGCGTCGGAGGTGGTCCCGGCGACCAGCAGCCCTCCTCCGCGGCCCACCGGGGTCTGCGGCCCGGCGGCGCCCTCAACGGACGCGCTCCGCACGCGGCCCTCCCCTCCTCGTCGCGTGCCCTCGTCCGACGGGGCCGCTCCGCGCGGAGACGGGCCACCGCCCCCGAACGGAGCCCCCGGCCCGGTTCCGTTCACTTCGGCCTCCTCAGCAGCGCCACGTCCATCACCCAGCCCGCCCGCGCCCTGGCCCTCCTGCGGCGCGCGGCGATCTCGAGCTGGGCCGCGCCGACCCGCCCGGCGACCAGCTCCTCGGTGTCGGTGCCCAGGTTGGCGCCCCACCAGACCGTCCAATCCCTCAGCTCCCCGAACGCGAGCTCGCCCCCGAGCACGGTCTGGCCGCCGAGCATGACCACGATGTTGTCCTGCCCCGCCGCCACCGCCTCTCCCAGCAGGCGCGCGGGGGTCACATGCACCGGACGGCCCACCTCGTGCAGCACGATCCGGTGCCGCGCCGCGAGGAGCTGGGGGGCGCTGACGCCGGGGAGCACGTCGTACTCCACCGCGACGGCCCCCCGCTCGGCGATCCGTTCCACGATCCGCAGCGTGGAGTCGTACAGACCCGGGTCGCCCCAGACCAGGAACGCCGCGGTACCGCCGCGTTCGCCCAGCACCCGCTCGTAGGCGGCGACCCGCGCCTCGTGCCAGGCGGCCACCGCGGCCGCGTAGTCCGCCGGGTCGTCGCGGTCGCGCTCGGGGTCGGGCACCGCGACCAGCGGCACGCCGTGCGCCTCGCACACGGCCCGGCGCAGGGCCAGCAGCCCGTCGTCCCCGCGTTTTCGGGCGGCCACCGCGTAGTCGCAGCCGCGCAGCGCGTCGGCGACCTCGGGGGTCACGTGCCGCGGCCCCATGCCGATGCCCAGGATGCGCACCCTCATTCGGAGCGGTCCTCCAGGTCTCCCTCGACCTCCAGGTAGACCTCCTGGAGGGCCTCCATCGTCGCCGGGTCCGGCTCGGCCCACAGACCGCGCCGGGCGGCCTCGTGCAGCCGCTCGACGATACCGTGCAGCGCCCACGGGTTGGAGCGGCGCAGGAACTCCTGGGTTTCGGCGTCCAGCACGTACTCGGCGGCGAGCTTGTCGTACATCCAGTCGTGGACGACACCGGCCGTGGCGTCGAAGCCGAAGAGGTAGTCGACCGTGGCGGCCAGCTCGAAGGCGCCCTTGTAGCCGTGGCGGCGCATGGCCGAGATCCAGCGCGGGTTGACCACCCGGGCACGGAACACGCGGGCGGTCTCCTCGGCCAGGGTGCGGGTGCGCACCGCGTCGGGCGAGGTGGAGTCGCCGACGTAGGCCTTGGGGTCGGCGCCGGTGAGGGCGCGGACGGTGGCGATCATGCCGCCGTGGTACTGGAAGTAGTCGTCGGAGTCGGCGATGTCGTGCTCGGCGCTGTCCACGTTCTTGGCCGCGACCTTGATCCGCCGGTAGTTGGCGCGCATGTCGTCGGCCGCCGCCACGCCGTCCAGGCCCCGCCCGTAGGCGAAGCCGCCCCAGGCCGTGTAGACCTCGGCCAGGTCGCGGTCGTCGCGCCAGGTGCCCGACTCCACCACCTGGAGGATGCCCGCGCCGTAGGAGCCGGGCGCGGAACCGAAGATCCGGGTGGTGGCGCGGCGCCGGTCGCCGTGCTCGGCCAGGTCGGCGCGGGTGTGGGCGCGCACGAAGTTGCTCTCCTCGGGCTCGTCCAGGTCGGCCACCAGGTTCACGGCGTCGTCGAGCATGGCGACCACGTGCGGGAAGGCGTCGCGGAAGAAGCCGGAGATGCGCACCGTGACGTCCACGCGCGGGCGGCCCAGCTCCTCCAGCGGCACCACGTCCAGCCGCGAGACCCGGCGCGAGGCCTCGTCCCACTCCGGGCGCACGCCCAGCAGCGCCAGCACCTCGGCCACGTCGTCGCCGGAGGTGCGCATCGCCGACGTGCCCCACACCGACAGGCCCACCGACTCGGGGTAGGTCCCGGTCTCCTCCAGGTGGCGGCGCAGCAGGGACTCGGCCATCGCCTGCCCGGTCTGCCAGGCCAGCCGGGAGGGGACGGCGCGGGGGTCGACGGTGTAGAAGTTGCGGCCGGTCGGCAGCACGTTGACCAGGCCGCGCAGCGGGGAGCCGGAGGGGCCCGCCGGGACGAAGCCGCCCGCCAGGGCGTGGACGACGTGGTCGAGTTCGTCGGTGGTGCGGGCCAGGCGGGGCGCCACCTGCGCGGCGGCGAACTCCAGGACGGAGCGCACCCCGGGGTCGTCGTGCAGGCCGGACGCGGCGGCCGGGTCCCAGTCGGCGGCCTCCATCCGCTCGACGAGTCCGCGGGCGAGGGCCTCCACCTGGTCGACCTCGGCGGCGGGCGCGTCCTCCTTCAGGCCCAGCGCCGAACGCAGGCCGGGCACCGCGGCCCCCACACCTCCCCACACCTGGGCGGCGCGCAGGACGGCCAGGACCAGGTTCACCCGGGCCTCACCCCCGGGCGCCTCGCCGAGCACGTGCAGGCCGTCGCGGATCTGCGCGTCCTTGATCTCGCACAGCCAGCCGTCCACGTGGAGCAGGAAGTCGTCGAACTCCTCGTCGTCGGGCCGCTCCTCCAGGCCGAGGTCGCGGTGCATCTCGGCCGCGCGCATCAGCGACCAGATCTCGCCGCGCACCGCGGGCAGCTTGGCCGGGTCCATGGCCGCGATGTTGGCGTGCTCGTCGAGCAGCTGCTCCAGGCGGGCGATGTCGCCGTAGGACTCGGCGCGGGCCATCGGCGGGATGAGGTGGTCCACGACCGTGGCGTGGGCGCGGCGCTTGGCCTGGGCGCCCTCGCCCGGGTCGTTGACCAGGAACGGGTAGACGAGCGGCAGGTCGCCGAGCACCGCGTCGGTGGCGCAGGCGGCCGAGAGCGCGGCGTTCTTGCCGGGCAGCCACTCCAGCGAGCCGTGCTTGCCCAGGTGGACGACGGCGTGGGCGCCGAAGCCGTGCTCCAGCCACCGGTAGGCGGCCAGGTAGTGGTGGCTGGGGGGCAGGTCGGGGTCGTGGTAGATGGCGATCGGGTTCTCGCCGAAGCCGCGCGGTGGCTGGACCAGGACGACGACGTTGCCCGCGCGCATCGCGGCCAGGACCAGCTCGCCCGCGTCGTTGACGTAGAGGTTGCCGGGCGCGGCGCCCCACGCCTCGGTCATCGCCTCCCTCAGCGGGGCGGGCAGGCCCCCGGTCCAGGCGGCGTACTCCTCGGGGGTGATGCGCACCTGGGCGTCGGTCAGCTGCACGGAGGTCAGCCAGTCCTCGTCCTGGCCGCCCGCCGCGATCAGGGCGTGGATCAGCGCGTCCCCGGCCTCGGTCTCGTCGGGCAGGTCCAGGCCGGGCAGGGCGTCGGGCCCGCCCAGGTCGTAGCCCTCGGCGCGCATCCGGCGCAGCAGGCGCACCAGCGAGCGGGGCGTGTCGAGCCCGACGGCGTTGCCGATGCGCGAGTGCTTGGTGGGGTAGGCGGACAGGACGACGGCGACACGCTTGTCGGCGGTGGGCACGTGCCGCAGCCGGGCGTGGGCGACCGCGATCCCGGCCAGGCGGGCGCAGCGCTCGGGGTCGGCGACGTAGCGGGGCAGGCCGTCGCGGTCGATCTCCTTGAAGGAGAAGGGGACGGTGATGATGCGGCCGTCGAACTCGGGGATGGCGATCTGGCTCGCCGAGTCCAGCGGGGTGACGCCGTCGTCGGAGGCCTCCCAGTCGGCGCGCGGGCTCGTCAGGCACAGCCCCTGGAGGACGGGGACGTCCAGGGCCGCCATCCGCTCCACGTCCCACGCCTCGTCGTCCCCGCCCGCGCTCGCGGACGCGGGAACGCTGCCGCCCGCCGCCAGGACGGTGACCACCAGGGCGTCGAAGCCGCCGAGCGCCTCGTAGAGCTCGTCGGGCGCCGAGCGCAGCGACCCGGCGAACACGGGCACGCCCACGGCCTGCCCGGTGGCGTCGACGGCGTCGGCCAGGGCGTGCGCGAAGGCGGTGTTGCCGCCCGCCTCGTGCGCCCGGTAGTAGAGGACGCCCACCTTCGGAAGGCCGGGGTCCTGAGGCCGGTCGCGTTCTGCGAAGCCCCACAGCGGGACGGGCGCGGGCGCCTCGAACCCCTCGCCGGTCAGCAGCACGGTGTCGGACAGGAAGGCGTGCAGGCGCGCGAGGTTGGCCGGACCCCCCTCGGCCAGGTAGCGGTGGGCGTCGGCCGCCAGGCCGATCGGGACGGTGGAGTGCTCCATGAGTTCGGCGCTGGGCTGCTGCTCGCCGCCCAGGACGACCAGCGGCGTGCCCCGCTCCCGGACGGCGGCCAGGCCCGGCCACAGGTCGTGCGGGGAGCCGAGCAGCCGCACCACCACCAGGTCGGCGCCCTCGACGACGCCGGTGAGTTCGGTGTCGGAGGCGCGGGAGGGGTTGGCCCACGCGTACGCGCGGTCGCTGGCCCGCGCGGAGAGCAGGTCGGTGTCGGAGGTGGACAGCAGTGCGATCCGTACCGTCATGGCCGGATGCCTCCCTCGGGGTTGGTGTTCCGTCGTCGGTCGGACCGCTCGGGTCCGGGGGTTGCCCGCGTCTCGGCGGCGGGGGCGTCACGGTGGCGCGGCGGCGCGGCACCGCGTCTCAGGAAGCGGATCACCGGGTGCCCGGGTCCGGTCTCGACCTCGGCCCGGACCCCGTAGACCTCCTCGATGAGGGCGGGGGTCAGGACCCGCGGGGGCGCGCCCTCGGCGACGACGCGCCCGCCGCGCAGCACCAGCAGCCGATCGCAGTACATCGCGGCCAGGTTGAGGTCGTGCATGGCGATGACGGTGGTGACCGGCAGGCCCGCGACCAGTTCCATGAGGTCGAGCTGGTACTGGATGTCGAGGTGGTTGGTCGGCTCGTCGAGCAGCAGTTCGCTCGGCTCCTGGGCCAGGGCGCGGGCGATCTGGGCGCGCTGGCGCTCACCGCCGGAGAGCGTGTGCCAGGACCGGTCGGCGGTGGCGGTCAGGCCGGTGCGCTCCAGTGCCGCCGTGACGGCGTCCGCGTCGGCCGTGGACATGGGCGTCCAGGCACGGCGGTGGGGGACGCGCCCCAGGGCCACCACGTCGCGGACGGACAGCTCGGTCTGGGTGTGCGCGTTCTGTTCGACGGCGGCCACGCGCCGCGCCACCGCCCGGCGCGCGGTCCGGCCGATCGGCTCGCCGTCGAGGGCGACCACGCCCGCGGAGGGCGCCAGGACACCGGAGAGCAGCCGCAGCAGCGTGGACTTGCCCGAACCGTTGGGGCCGAGCAGGCCGACGGTCTCACCGGGGCGCGGAGCCAGGGTGACGCCGTCCAGGACGAGCCCTCCGCCGATCAGGCGGCTCACCCGTTCGGCGCGCAGCCCGGTGGCGCCGGGCCCGCCGCGCCGCGTCCGCCCCCCTTCCCCGGGCCGCGGGCCGTCGGTCGTGAGCGCCGGGCGGGCGGGCGGAGCACCCGCGCCGAGCACCTCGGGCGCGGCGTCCGTCCCCCGTGCCGTCGCGGAGGACGCGCCGTCGCGGCCGCGCGCCACCGCCTGGTCGGATTGGGTCACGTGTGCCTCCTCGCACGGTAGAGCACGGCGACGAAGGCGGGCACCCCGATGAGGGAGGTCACCACCCCCACCGGGATCTCCTGGGGGTCCAGCGCGGTGCGGGCGACCGTGTCCACCCACACCAGGAAGACGGCGCCCGCCAGCGCGGTGACCGGCAGGAGCCTGGCGTGGGCCGCACCGGTGAGCGCGCGGGCCGCGTGCGGCAGGACCAGCCCCACGAAGCCGATCGCCCCGGCCGCGCTGACCAGGGCCGCGGTGAGCAGCGCGGTGGCGCACAGCAGCACCATGCGGGCGCGGGCCACCCGCACGCCCAGGTTCGCCGCGGCCTCCTCACCGAAGGCGAACGCGTCCAGGGTGGTGGTGTGCGCCAGGCACACGGCGAGCACACCGGCCAGCACCGCCGCGCACAGCACCACGTCGTCCCACCCGGCGCCGCTGAGGGAGCCCAGCAGCCAGAACAGCACCCCGCGCGTGGTCTCGGCGTCGGCCGAGGTCAGCACGATGAACGAGGTCAGCGCCGAGAACAGCTGCATGGCCGCCACCCCCGACAGCACCACGCGGTCCATGCTCGCGCCCAGGGTGTGCGCGAGCAGCACCACCAGCCCGAAGGAGAGCAGGGCGCCGACGAAGGCGCCCGCCGACAGCGACACCACCGCGCCGCCCCAGCCCAGCACCAGCACGGCGACCGCACCGGTGGAGGCCCCCGAGGACACCCCGAGCACGAAGGGGTCCGCCAGCGGGTTGCGCAGCAGGGACTGCATGACCGCCCCGCACAGCGCCAGCCCCGCCCCGCACACCGCGGCGAGCAGGGTGCGGGGCATGCGCAGGTCCCACACGATGCCCTCGCGCAGCGGCGACAGGCCGCTCTCCCCGAACCCCAGCCGCGCGGCGACCGACCTCCAGACCTCGGCCGTGGTGATGTCGGCGGGGCCGATGGTCACCGCCACCGAGACCGACACGGCCAGGAGCACCAGTCCACCGCAGGAGAGCAGCGCCAGACGCGCACCGCTCACCGGCCGAGCCCGAGGCCGCGCAGACCCCCGGCGACCTGCTCGATCCCCTCGACCGTGCGGATCGAGGGGTTCATGGCCTGGCCGCTGAGCAGGACGTAGCGTTCCTCGCGCACGGCGGTGAGGTTGCTCGTGGCGGGGTTGGACTCCAGGAACGCGATCTTGGCGTCGGCGGACTCCGCGGTCTGGGAGTCGCGGGTCAGGTCGCCGAGGACGATGACGTCGGGGTCGCGGTCGGCGACGGTCTCCCAGTTGATCTGGGGCCACTCGTCGTGGGTGTCGTCGAAGGCGTTGCGCGCGCCGACCGCGCGGGTGATGGCGCCGGGGGCGCCGCAGCAGCCCGCGAGGTAGGGCGACTGGGAGTTGGCGAACCAGTACATGAGGGAGACGCCGGAGGCGTCCAGGTCCGAGGTGGCCGCCGCCACCCGCCCCTCCAGTTCGGCGACCAGCTCCTCCCCGCGTTCCTCGACCCCGAACAGCAGGGCCAGGTCGCGGATCTCGCCGTACACGGCGTCGAGGGTGAGGGGTTCGCTGCGCGAGCCGTCCCCCCCGCTGTCGTTGTCCTTGCCGGTGGCGCAGTCGGTCGGGGAGACGTAGGTGGGCACGCCCAGATCCTCGAACTGCTCGCGGGTGGCGACACCGCCCGTGCCGAGCGTGGAGACGAAGGAGGCGGTCACGAAGTCCGGTTCGGCGTCCAGGACCACCTCGAAGGAGGGGGCGTTGTCAGCCAGGCGGGGGATGCCCCCGTTGGCCTCCTCCAGCCCCTCCATGATCGGATCGGTCCAGGTGGCGGTGCCGACGAGGCGGTCCGCCAGCCCCAGGGAGAGCAGGATCTCGGTACTGCCCTGGTTGAGGGAGACGACGCGCTCGGGCGGGGCGTCGACGCCCACCCGGTGCCCGCAGTTGTCGACCGTACGGGCGCCGGCGGCGGCCTCCCCCTCACCGCTCCCCCCTTCCGGGGAGGGGGCGCAGGCGGTGAGCAGCAGGGCGGAGGCGAGCAGGAGGGGAAGGGGGCGCGGGGCGCGACGCAGCATGGGCATGCCTTGGATGTCGGGGCTCGAACGCGGAGCCTGGCACGGGACGCCTCCGCGCACTCGACGCGGAGGGGCCAGCAGGTCTTCGGACTCGGGTTCGTCCGGACGGGATGCCTTCCCAGGTCGGTGCCGCCTCGACGCCGTGGTCTCCGCGGCCTCCGCCCCAGTGGCGTGAGTACCCCGCCCGTCCCCCTCACCGCTGCGCGTCAGTTCCGGATTCGCACCGGATTCCCTGACCACGTACGTGGTACGACTGGCCCCGGCAGACTATCAAGGCCCCCTCGGCCCTTCGCCGCCGGAAGGCGCACAGGGGCCACGCGGTGAGGACCGCGCCGTCGCGCGCTCCCGGGGATAGGCTCGTGACCGGCCGCACACGGCCCCGCACCACCAGCACCCGGCTGAGAGGGGTTTTCCGGAGATGACCGAGACGACGTTCGACCCGCGCGCACTGCTCGCCCGGAGCAGGCTCGGCGTCCTGGCCACCATCAAGGCGGACGGCCGCCCCCAGCTCTCCCCCGTACAGCCCTTCTACGACGCCGAGACCGACCTCCTCCACGTCTCCATGACCGAGGGCCGGGCCAAGACCGCCAACCTGCGCCGCGACCCGCGCGCCACGCTCCAGGTCACCAGTGCCGACGGCTGGGCATGGGCCACCGCCGAGGGCGTGGCCACCCTCACCGGGCCGGGCACCGACCCGCACGGCCCCGATGTCGAGGCGCTGGTGGACTACTACCGCCTCGCCGCCGGCGAGCACCCCGACTGGGAGGAGTACCGGTCGGTCATGGTCTCCGACCGCAGGGTGCTCATGACCATGCCCGTGGACCACGTGTACGGCGAGAAGATCCGCTGACCGCACGGACGGGGCGGCCCGGGCCGACCGGCGCTTGCGCCCGTCAGCCCGGGCCGCCCGCACACCGGCGGCTCCGCCGACCGGTGCCCGTGGTGGTCGGCCCCGTCCTCCCACACGCCGGAGGCGGACCCGCCGCCCACCCCCCGGCGCACGCGAACGGGGCGGGGCCGCGGCCTGCCGCCGTACCCCCGCCCCGCTGGCCTCAGCGCTTAGCGCTTCATGCCGTGCTCGATCGCCTCGATGATGCGCGGCCGCATCTCGGCGGCGCTGATGATCGCGTCCACCGAACCCACCTCGACCGCGCGCTGGATGCTGTGCACCCGGTCGAACTCCGCGGCGACCTCGCCGAGCTTCTCCGCCCGCACCGAGGACTGCGTCTCGGCCAACCGGGCGTTGAGCGCGGCCCGCTCGGCGCCGCTGGCCGCCGACACCTGCTCTTGGAGCCCGGTCACCCGCGGGTCGCTCGCGGTACGCGTGTTGACCTCACCGGCGAACACCACGGCCGCCGCCGGGGCCCCGCCCAGCACCGAGGCGAACGACCCCTCCAGCGCGAGCACCGTCATGTTCGGGTTGAGCGCCTTGGAGAACACCACGAACGCGCCGCCGTGGTACCGCGAGATCACGCAGAACACGATCGGGCCGTCGAAGTTGACGATCGCCCGCCCGATCTCGGCCCCGTACTCCAGCTGGAGCTTGCGCAGCGACTCCGGCGAGCCGTCGAACCCCGACAGGTTCGCCAGCACCACCAGCGGCCGGTTGCCCGACGCCGCGTTGATCGCCCGCGCCACCTTCTTGGACGAACGCGGGAACAGCGTGCCCGCGGTGTAGGTGTCGGGGCCGTCGGTGGGCGGGAAGCCGTGCCGCGGCACCGACCGCGACTCGATCCCCACCAGGCACACCGGCCAGCCGCCGATGTGCGCGTCCTGCACCGCCGCCGTGTCGGCGTCGGCCATGCCCGCCCAGCGCTCCAGCACCGCGTGGTCCTGGTCCGAGAGCGCACGCATCACCGTGCGGATGTCGAAGGGCTTCTTGCGGTCCGGGTTGTGCTCGGCGGAGAAGATCTCGCCGACGGTGGCGAAGTCGCTGCCCGCCACCGCGTGCGGGAACGGCGAGACGTCGCGGTCGACCGGGTCCAGGGTCCTGGCCCGGCGCGGCGCCTCCTCCCCCGGCACGACGTAGGTGTGGTCGTAGTGCGCCATGAGGATCTCGCGGGCCGAGGCCAGGTTCGGCGCCCAGTACTGCGCCTGCCCGTTGGGGCCCATCACCCGGTCGTAGCCGCCGATGCCGAAGTTGTCCTCGGCCGACACACCGCCGGAGAAGTCCAGCGACTGCTTGCCGGTGAGCACCATCGCCGAGTCCGGCGTCATCACCAGGACGCCCTTGGTGTGCATGAGCATCGTCGCCTCGGCGTTCCAGTACGGCTGGGCGCCGACGTTGATGCCCGCGACCACGACGTTGATCTCGCCGCCGTCCTGGGTGAACTCCACGATCCGCTTGAGCGCGGCCGCGACCCAGTCCATATTCTCGGTGCCCGAGGACATCGAGATCCGCGCGCCCGCCGACAGCGCGAACCACTCCAGCGGCACCCGCATCGACTCGGCCAGGTCCAGCGCCGCGATCACCCGCGAGCACTCGGGCTCCGAGAGCGCGCCCAGCGCCTTGGTCGGGTCGCCCAGCAGCACCACGCGCGTGACCCCCTCGGGGTGGCGCACGGTCGGCGTGGTGACCACACCGGCCACGATCGCCGCGGAGTTGTGCCCGCGCGGCCGGTCCACCGGGACCAGCACGCCGTTGTCGTCCAGGTCGTACTCGGTGAAACCGCCGCCCGGGCCCGACAGCAGACCGGTCAGCTCGTAGGGGTAGACGGTCCCGCGCCGGGCCGCGCGCAGCACCTTCTGGCGGTAGTCGTCCAGCGGCAGCACCGGCTCCGTCGAGGGCTCCTCGACGTGGACCTGCGCGTCCTGGCCCTGGTCCAGGCTGATGCGCACCGCGACCTCGGTCAGCTCACCGGAGGAGGTGCGCTGGCGGGCCAGGAACTGGACCTCCTCCAGCCCCGCCCCGGCCGTGGTCGGCAGCAGCCGCTGGACCAGCGTCTCCAGCTCCTCGGGGGTCAGCTCGGTCGCCGGCCACACGTACATCATGATGCGGTTGGTGTCGAAGCGCCGGTTCTGCGGGCGCTGCGCCTGGATGTTGCGGATCGCGTCCAGGCACCCGGTGACCGTGTCCTCCAACGCGGGCAGCGCGACCAGGCGCCCGTCCGCCTCGCGCAGCGGCGTCAGGTCGCGGACCTGGCCCATCGCGAAGAGGCGCTCGTCGGCCGGGTTGCTCTTGGCCACCGCCCGGAACAGGTAGATCTCCTCGTCGGCCGACGGCAGCCGGGTCAGGTCGAACTCGCGCAGGCGCTGCAACTGCAGGCGCCGCGCGATCTGCGGGTGCAGGCCCCGGATCAGCCGGTCCTCGGCGAAGCCGTCGCCCTCGGGCCGGAAGGTGAAGTGGTGGTGCATCACCGCGCCGCTGGTACCGGCGACGGTGGCGGTGACCCGGCGCACGCCCGCGGGCAGCGGGTGCTCGGCCAGGAGCCCGCCGAGCCGCACCGCCATCGCGTCGGCGTCGGGCTGGTCCTCCCAGGTGAGGTAGAGGTCGGCCACCAGGCCGTGCTCGGCCACGTCGGCGGCCAGCTCACCGACCGCGCCGACGGCGCCGGGCAGCGCGGCGATGTCCACGGCGGTCGTGACCACGCGCGTCAGGCCGCCCGCGCCGTTGTGGTCGGCGGTGACGAACCGGCAGCCCCCGACCTCGCGCGCGGCGACCCCGGACAGCCCGCGGTTGCCGTAGTAGCGGCGGGTCAGCACCTCCAGCAGCGGGGCGTGGTCGCGTCCGGCCCGCCCCATGCGCTGGCCGACCAGCCGCACCAGCGGCTCGGCGCTGGCCACCATGGACTGGATCCGCTCCGCCCGGTCCGGCGCGTCCGGGTTGCGGTCCAGGTGGCGCAGGTCGTCGCGCACCGCGGCGTAGACCCGGGCCCGGTTGCGGCGCAGCAGCGGCTGGGCGAACCAGCGGAAGACCACACCGCGGGCCAGGTCCGACACCGTGGGGAAGCGCACCTGCGTGGCCTCCACCAGGTGCTCCAGGGCCAGCCCGGCGCGCTCGCTGAGCGCCTCCGCGGGCGGCCCGCCCGCCAGCCAGCGGCGCAGCAGCTCCGACACGATCGCCAGCGCGGCGCCCGTGTTCTGCTGGGCCAGGAAGATCCGGAAGACCGCGGCCTCCAGCTCCGGCGTGCGGTCCAGGTCGGCGACCCCGTAGTGGGCCAGGACCCGGGTGAGCTTGGCCTGGAAGCCCTCGCTCACCCCGGCGCGCTCCACGTCCAGGCTCTGCAGGTAGCTGTGGAAGAACTCGCGCGGGCTGTGCACCGAACTGTGCGGCTCGGTGTCGGGCTCCCCGCCCGGCTTGTTGCGGCTCAGCTCGCACAGGTCGGCGAACACGGTGAACAGGTCCAGCTCGCCCTCGACCGGACGCCCGCCCAGCTCGGCGCGGGCGGCCAGGTAGTCGGCCAGCACCCGCCCGCGGTCGTGCGGGTCGGCGTCGAAGCCCAGCAGCAGACCGCGCAGGTCCTGAAGACCGCGCTCCACGCGCTCGGCCGCGGACGCCTCACCGGCCTCCTCGGGCAGCTCGATCGCCACGGCCTCCGTGCCCGACTCCGTCTCCTCGGCGTCCCCGTCGGACAGCGGCTCCAACCGCATCAGCGGCGCACCGGTCTCGACCTGGCTGCCCACCGACACCGGGCACTCGCGCACCCGGGCGCGGAACGGCGCGCGCAGCACCGTCTCCATCTTCATGCTCTCCAGCACCAGGACGGGCGCGCCGGACTCGACCTCGTCGCCCACCGACAACGGCGTCGCCACCACCAGGGCGGGCGCCGGGGAGCGCAGCACACCGCCCTCGTCGCGGCTGATCCGGTGCGTGACACCGTCCACCTCGACCAGGTGCACCGGCCCGTGCGTGGCCGACACCAACCGGAACCGGTGGCCGTTGACCACGATCTGGCCGCTGTGCGCGTCGAAGCGCTCGACCTCCACGTCCGCCGGGTGCACGTCGCCGCCCCCGGAGACGCCGACGCGGAACCGCCGGTGCCCGACGCGGGCCACGCTCACCCGGTAGCCCACGCCGCGCAGCTTCAGATCCAGCGGACGGCCGCTCTCGTGCTGCACCTGCGGGCGGCCGCCGTGCGCGGTGGACAGCAGCCGCTGACGGCTGACCTCCTCCTCGTCCTGGTAGGCCTCGATCGCGGCCGCGGCCAGCGCCACCGCGGAGTGGCGGTGGCTGACCAGGCGCCCCTGGGCGCGCACGCGGTCGATCC
This sequence comes from Nocardiopsis camelliae, assembly GCF_028993595.1. Taxonomy (GTDB): domain Bacteria; phylum Actinomycetota; class Actinomycetes; order Streptosporangiales; family Streptosporangiaceae; genus Nocardiopsis; species Nocardiopsis dassonvillei. Next base: position 2,856,346 of record NZ_CP118614.1, on the reverse strand, counting down.
AGCCGGTGTCGGCGCTGGCGTCGATCACCTCGGGCTGGTCGAGCAGGTCGAGCACGAAGCTCTTGTTGGTCGCGCCGCCCTCGATGATCACCGTGGTCTCGGCCATCGCGCGGCGCAGCCTGCCCAGCGCCTGCTCGCGGTCGCGGCCGTAGGCGATGACCTTGGCGATCATCGAGTCGAAGTCGGCCGGGATGGTGTTGCCCTCGCGCACACCGGTGTCCACGCGCACGCCCGGACCGGTGGGCAGGGACAGGCGCGCGATGCGGCCCGGGGCGGGCGCGAAGTCGCGGTCGGGGTCCTCGGCGTTGAGCCGGGCCTCGACGGCGTGGCCGGACTCGACCGGCTGGGGGCCCTCCAGCCTCCCGCCGGCGGCCACGTGCAGCTGCAGCCGGACCAGGTCGGTGCCGGTGGTGATCTCGGTGATCGGGTGCTCGACCTGGAGGCGGGTGTTGACCTCCAGGAACGCGAACAGCTTCTCGCCCGGGTGGTACAGGAACTCGACGGTGCCCGCGCCGCGGTAGTCCACGGCCAGCGCCAGCCGCTCGGCCGACGCCTTCAGGTGCGCGGTCTGCTCCGCGTCCAGGACCGGGGAGGCCGACTCCTCGATGATCTTCTGGTTGCGCCGCTGCACCGAGCAGTCGCGCACGCCCAGCGCCCACGCCGTGCCCTGCCCGTCGGCGATGATCTGGACCTCGACGTGGCGGGCGCCGGTGACCAGGCGCTCCAGGAAGACCACACCGGAGCCGAAGGCGCGCAGCGCCTCCTGGCTGGTGCGCTCGTAGGCCTCGGCCAGGTCCTCGCCCGAGGCGACCATGCGGATACCGCGACCGCCGCCGCCCGCGGTCGCCTTGAGCATCAGCGGGTAGCCGATCTCCTCACCGGCGCGCAGCGCCTCCTCCAGGGTGGCGACCTCGCCGCGGCTCCACGGCGCGACCGGGACGCCGACCTCCTCGGCGATCAGCTTGGCGCCGATCTTGTCGCCGAGCTTGCGCATGGCCTCGGCGCTGGGACCGACGAAGGTGACGCCGATCCTCTCGCACAGCTCGGCGAAGGCCGGGTCCTCGGCGACGAAGCCCCAGCCCACCCACGCCGCGTCGGCGCCGGTCCGGATCAGGGCGCGCTCCAGTACGGCGTGGTCGAGGTAGGGGCGGGCCGAGGCGGGACCGAGCGGGTAGGCGACGTCGGCCTCGCGGACGAAGGTGGCGTCGCGGTCGGCGTCGGTGTGGAGGGCCACCGTCTCGATCCGCGCGCCGGTTTCCGCTGAGAGGTCCCGGACAGCGTGGATGAGCCGCATAGCGGCCTCTCCACGGTTGACGATGGCGACACGACTGAACACCGGTTGAGCCTCCCAAGTACCACGCGCAGAAGGCGACGTCCGGGTCTCGGAGCGTCGCCTGCACCTACCCTTTCTACCCTGGTCGATTACCGCCGGGTACACCAATGGGCCGAACCACGCATAGCGAAGGCGATGCGTTGTGGGAACCCCACAAAAAACGCCCGGCGGCACCGCCCGACCCCCGTTCCACGCGAGTTTGGCCACATCGGACGGCCGTCTTCCCCGGCGGCGGTGACCAGGACGGCGTCCACCCGGCGAACACGCCGCAATAAAGGACTATTGGCCTATCCAATAGGCCAAAGAATGCCCGAGGGCGACCGCCGCGGTTTTCCCGCGCACCGTTTTCCCGGAACGGCCGACCTCAGGACGGCGGCGACGGGACCGGCGACCGCCCCGACACACTGGCCGGAACCCCCAAACCGGGCGCCGGACCCGGATCCGGCTCAGGCTCCCCGAACACCTGCCGCACCGGCACCACACCCGCCCACACCGGCAGGGCCAGATCCTCCTCGTCGTCCGTCGGCGGCCCCGTCCGCACCTTCACCGACGCCTCCTCCAACGACAGCGCCAGCACACGCGTGGCCGCCAACTCCCTCGCGGTCGGCTCCCGGGCCTCCTCCCACCGCCCCGGAGCCAACTGCCCGACCAGCGCGCGCAGCCCCTCCAGCCGCTCCCCCTCGTCCTCGACCACCCGCGGCACGCCGTAGACCATCGCGGAGCGGTGGTTGACCGAGTGGTGGAACAGCGACCTGGCCAGCACCAGGCCGTCCAACAGGGTCACGGTCACACACACCTCACCGCCCGCGCGCAGCGACCGCGCCCCGGTCGAACCGTGCAGGTACAGGGTGTCCCCGATCCGCCCGTAGGCGGTGGGCACCACCATGGGCGCACCGTCGACCACCACCCCCAAGTGGCACACCACCCCCTCGTCCAGGAGGTCGTACAGGTCGGCCCGGTCGGTACGGGCCTTGTGCTTGCCGCGGCGCAGCCGGGTGCGTTCTGTCGTGGAGAGCATGGCGTTAGCCTAGAAAGCAAGTGGACCTTTCGACCATGACCACTTCTGTCCGAAAACGAAGGACCACTGTGCCCCGCCGTCTGGCCGAACCGGCCTTCCACCTCGACCGTTCCGCCGCCCGCCCCCTCACGACACAGCTGTCCGGCGCACTGCGCAAGGCCATGTCCGGCGGGACGCTCACACCCGGGGAACGTCTGCCCTCCAGCCGCGCCCTGGCCGCGCAACTGGGCGTGAGCAGGACCGTGGTCACCGAGGCCTACCAGCAGCTCTACGCCGAGGGCTGGCTGGAGGGACGCCACGGCTCGGGCACCTTCGTCGCCCAGGACAGCGCACCGCCCTCCCCCGCCCGGCACGACGCCGGAGGAAACGACGACGTCGGCGGACACGGCGCCCCCTCCGCCACCGCGACCCCCGCCGTGCACACAACCGCCCCGCGCCCCTCCCGGGAACAGGCCCGCCGCCAGGGCATGATCGACCTGCGCCCCGGCGCCCCCTGGGTCCGCGACCACGACCGCGCCGCCTGGCGCAGGGCCTGGCGGCACGCGGCCGAACAACCCCTGGACGAGGACCCCGACCCCCGCGGCCTGCCCCGGCTGCGCGCGTTCCTGGCCGACCACCTGCGCCGCACCCGCGCAGTACGCATCGGCCCCGAGAACGTCATGGTCACCCGCGGCACCGGCAACGGCCTGGACCTGGTCGGGGCCGCCCTGCTCGGCGCGGGCACCCGCGCGGGCGTGGAGGAGCCCGGCTACCAGAAGGCCCGCACCATCCTGGCCGCCCGCGGAGCCCTCGTGCTCCCCTGCCCGGTCGACCGCGACGGCATCCTCACCGAACACCTGCCCGACGACCTGTCCCTCCTCCACACCACGCCCGCCCACCAGTACCCGCTCGGCGGACGGCTGCCCGTCCCGCGCCGCGAACGCCTCCTGGCCTGGGCCCGCCGGAACGCGGCGATGATCGTGGAGGACGACTACGACGCCGAGTTCCGCTACGACGTGGCGCCCCTGCCCGCCCTCTACGGCCTGGGCCCCGACCGCGTCATCCTGCTCGGTACCCTGTCCAAGACCCTCTCCCCCGACCTGGGCATCGGCTGGATCGTCGCCGAACCCGCGCTGCTGGAACGCCTGGCCGCCGTCCGCCACGACCTGTCGGACCGCACCAGCGTCCCCGTCCAGGCCGCCACAGCCCTGCTGCTGGAACGCGGTGACCTCGACCGGCACCTGCGCCGCATGCGCCTGGAGTACGCCCGCCGCCGCGGGCTGCTGATCGACCTCCTCACCACGCGCCCCGTCGGGGACACCGCGGGCCTGCACGTCCTGCTCCCGCTGCCCGCCCGCGCCGTCGCGCCCGTGGTCGCCGAGGTCGCCGAACGGGGCGTGCTGGTGGACGACACCTCGCGGGCCAGCCAGGGAGCCCCGACCGTGCACGGACTGGTCCTGGGCTACGGGTCGGCGCACCCCGCCGACCTGCGCCGCGCCTGCGCGGTCCTCAACGAGGCCGTCGCCCGCCACACCGGCCGCCCCGCCTGAGCCGGGCGACGGGGAGCGCGCGGGGACGGAGGATCACGGCGACCCGCGTGCCGACGGGCCCCGGGCGGCGGCCGGTCACACCTCCAGCTCGGTCTGCCCGGGCACCTGCCGCTGCCGCTCCTGACCGCTCTGGGCCAGGCACCGGCGGCAGGTCACCGGCCCGGCGGAGGCGCGCAGCCGCAGCGGATCGACGGAGGCGTGGCAGGCCACGGCCGGGACCGGCACCCCCGCCCACATGTGCGTGGCGAGCGCGTGCACGACCAGGGCGCTGCCGATCCGCACCCCGCCCGCGCCCGCCAGCTCCTCCCGGCGGCGGCGCAGGGTCGCGGCCAGGTGCTCGACGGCGGGGTCTCCCCCCTCGGGGGCCTGCCCGCCCATCAGGCCTCGGCCCAGACGCCCAGTTCGTTGCCGCTGGGGTCGGTGAAGTGGAAGCGGCGCCCGCCGGGGAAGGCGTAGGGACCCCGGACCACGCTGCCGCCCGCGCCTTCCACGGCCTCGACTGAGCGCTCCAGGTCGGCCGAGTACAGCAGGACGAAGGGGCCGCCCGGGCGCGTCTCCTCGCCCAGCGCGAGGCCGCCCACCTCGGGGGCGTCCGGGCCCTCGGGGTTCTGGATTCCCGCGTAGCCGGGGCCGTAGTCGTTGAAGCGCCACCCGAACGCCTCGGAGTAGAAGCGCCGCGCCCGGTCCAGGTCGGTGACCGTGAGCTCCAGGTAGTCGATGGCGTGGTGTCGGTGTGCTGGCTGTGTCATACGCCGATTCTCCGGCACGGTGCCGACAGTCGTGTCCGCTTGTGGACACGGCCTTCGGACGGAGAAGCTCTCCAATGAAGACAAAACGGACAAGCAGCATCTTTACTACGTAGATTTACATCTCGGACAAGAGCCGTGAAAGTTACGCACCGGCCCACACGGCGGACCGCCCGAGGACGGCGTAGGCTCACGTGTCGTGCACCGACGAAGCGGCGAACGAAAGACGCGCCACCTGGTCCTCCACGACTACGGGATGGGCGGCCTGTGGTGGTGGGTGTGGGCCGGCTCCGCGGAGGAGATCGTGCGCGCCTGCGCCGAGGTCGAGGTGGTCACCGACCCCTACGTCCTCGAACGTATGCGGACACGTGCCTTGGAGGAGGTCAACCTCGACGCGCCGGACCCGAACCCGCTGTCCAGTCTGCGCGCCCAGCGTGACGCCCAGCGCGACCAGCCCGGTTTCGGTGCCCTGGCGGGTCGGGACCTTGTGTACCTGCGCTGGCAGGGGGAGGACGTCCCGGAGGTCTTCCTGATGGAGATCGGTCCGGACGGTCGTCGGTTGCGGCAGGTCGAGATCGCTCCGGACGGCACCGCCGTCAAGACGGGCCCGGAGGACTGGCCGTTCAACCCGCCCTGCGACCTGTACGACCCGTGGTACGCGTCTTTGGAGACCAGCGGCGACGACTTCGAGGAGGCATGGCGCCGGGCCCGCCCCGAGTCCCGGGACTGACCGGCCGGGTGTTCGGGCTCTGCGGGCGCCCACGGCACTAGAGGGTCCCGGGGTTGGGGCGGCGCGGGCGAAGCAAGGTTCGGCTAACCTCACCTGGAGGCGGTCCGCCCCCGTGCCCCCGTACAAGGAGGAAGCAGCCCCGTGCGCGTCGAACAGCCCGGCCACCGCGCCATGATCCGCACCCGCGTGGTGCGGACCGAGCGCCTGAGCAAGCACTTCGTCACGGTGACCCTGGGCGGCCCCGAGCTGGCCGACTTCGCCTTCCTCGGCCGGGACCAGTTCGTGCGCCTGTTCCTGCCCCGCGCGAACCAGGACCGGCTGCACATGCCCGCCGACGCCGACAAGCGGTGGTTCGAGCAGCTCCGCGCCATGCCGCCGAACCGCCAGCCGCACGTGCGCAGCTACTCGGTGCGCCGCTTCGACGCCGAGGCCCTGGAGATGGACATCGAGTTCGTGGACCACGGCGACGCCGGTCCCGCCTCGGCCTGGGCCTCCGCCGCCCTTCCCGGCGACGAGGCGGGCATGCTCGCGGACGGCGTGTACTACCTGCCTCCGGAGGAGGCCGACTGGCACCTGCTCGTCGGCGACGAGAGCGCCGTACCCGCCCTGCTCTCCATCCTCGAACAGGCCCCCGACCACCTGCGCGGACAGGCCTACCTCGAAGTCCCCAGCACAGACGACGTCCGCCCCGTCCAGGCCCCGCCCGGAGTCGACGTGCACTGGCTCCCCCGCACCGACCCCCACACCGTCCCCGGACGACTCGCCCTGGAGACCGTACGCACCGCCGAACTGCCCGAGGGACGCCCCTACTGCTTCGTCGCAGGAGAGAACGCCCTGCCCACCGAACTACGCCGCACCCTCGTCCGCCAACACGGCATCCCCAAGGACGACATCGCCTTCATCGGCTACTGGCGCCACGGCCGCTCCGCCATGGACTGACCCGAGCCGCCCCCTCGCGTCACACAGGCGACACCTGCGGCGGTCCGGTCAGGAATCGAGAAGCGCCGCCCCCGCTCCCCCGTCTAGCGTTGTCACCACGGACCCCACCGGCCACACTGACCGGCGCGCGACGGCCGCCGCCCGGCGCCGGTGGGACCGATCCGGACGACATAGGCGCAGAGGCCTCGCCCGACCGAGGGAGTATCCATGAGCACGGTCACCAGGACGGACGCGGGGGCGCCCGAACCGCACGCCGCCGACAGCCACGACCTGATCCGCGTGTACGGTGCGCGCGAGAACAACCTCGGGGACGTCAGCGTCGAGATACCCAAACGCCGCCTGACCGTGTTCACCGGCGTCTCCGGGTCGGGCAAGAGCTCCCTGGTGTTCAACACCATCGCCGCGGAGTCGCAGCGGATGATCAACGAGACCTACAGCGCCTTCGTGCAGGGCCTCATGCCGACGATGGCCAGGCCCGACGTCGACGTCCTCGACGGGCTGACCACGGCGATCATCATCGACCAGGAGCGGATGGGCGCCAACGTCCGCTCCACGGTGGGCACCGCCACCGACGCCAACTCGCTGCTGCGCGTCCTCTTCAGCCGCCTCGGGGAACCGCGCATCGGCTCACCCAACGCGTTCGCGTTCAACGTCGCCTCCGTCCAGGCCAGCGGCGCCATCAAGGTGGGCACCGGCAAGGCCGTGAAGCAGACCTTCAGCCGCACCGGCGGCATGTGCACGCACTGCGAGGGGCGGGGCACGGTCTCCGACATCGACCTCACCCAGCTCTACGACGACTCCAAGTCGATCGCCGAGGGCGCGTTCACCATCCCCGGCTGGAAGTCGGACAACTTCTGGACGGTGCGGGTCTACGCCGAGTCGGGCTTCGTGGACCCCCACAAGCCGATCCGCGACTACACCGAGGGGGAACTCGCCGACTTCCTCCACAAGGAGCCGGTCAAGGTGAAGATCGAGGGCGTCAACCTCACCTACGAGGGGCTGATCCCCAAGATCAGGAAGTCGTTCCTGTCCAAGGACCGCGAGGCGATGCAGCCGCACATCCGGGAGTTCGTGGACCGGGCGGTCACCTTCACCGCCTGCCCCGCGTGCGACGGCACCCGCCTGAGCGAGGCGGCCCGGTCCTCCAAGATCAGCGGGATCAGCATCGCCGACGCGTGCGCGATGCAGATCAGCGACCTGGCCGGGTGGGTCCGCGGCCTCGACGAGCCGTCCGTGGGGCCCCTGCTGGACAAACTGGGGCACACGCTCGACTCGTTCGTGGAGATCGGACTGGGCTACCTCTCGCTCGACCGCTCCTCGGGCACACTCTCGGGCGGCGAGGCGCAGCGCACCAAGATGATCCGCCATCTGGGCTCCTCGCTCACCGACGTCACCTACGTCTTCGACGAGCCCACCGTGGGACTGCACCCGCACGACATCGAGCGGATGAACCGCCTGCTGCTGCGGCTGCGCGACAAGGGCAACACCGTACTGGTCGTGGAGCACAAGCCGGAGACCATCGCGATCGCCGACCACGTGGTCGACCTGGGCCCCGGCGCCGGTGACGACGGCGGGCGGATCGTCTTCGAGGGCGGCGTCGAGGGGCTGCGCGCCAGCGGCACCCCCACCGGCCGCCACCTCGACGACCGGGCCCGGCTCAAGCCGAAGGTGCGCACGCCCCGGGGCGCCCTGGAGATCCGCGGGGCCGACGCCAACAACCTGCGCGGCGTGGACGTGGACGTGCCGCTGGGCGTGCTGTGCGTGGTGACCGGCGTGGCGGGCAGCGGAAAGAGTTCGCTGGTCCACGGGTCGATGCCCGCGGGCGCGGGCGTGGTGTCGGTGGACCAGGGTGCGATCCGCGGCTCGCGGCGCAGCAACCCGGCCACCTACACCGGGCTGCTCGACCCGGTCCGCAAGGCCTTCGCCAAGGCCAACGGTGTCAAGCCGGCGCTGTTCAGCCCCAACTCCGAGGGCGCCTGCCCGGCCTGCAACGGCGCCGGGGTGCTCTACACCGACCTGGCCATGATGGACACGGTCGCCTCGCCGTGCGAGGAGTGCGAGGGCAGGAGGTTCCAGCCGCAGGTGCTGGAGTACCGTCTGGGCGGCCCGGACGACGGCCGCGACATCAGCGAGGTGCTCGCGATGTCGGTGGCCGAGGCGCGCGCGTTCTTCGGCGGCGAGGGGGCGAAGGTGCCCGCGGCCGAGCGGATCCTGCGGCGGCTGGAGGACGTCGGCCTGGGCTACCTCAGGGTCGGCCAGCCGCTGACCACCCTGTCCGGCGGCGAGCGGCAGCGGCTCAAGCTGGCCGTCCACATGGCCGGGGAGGGCGGCGTCTACGTCCTGGACGAGCCGACCAGCGGCCTGCACCTGGCCGACGTCGAGCAGCTGCTCGGCCTGCTCGACCGGCTCGTCGACTCCGGGAAGTCGGTGGTGGTCGTCGAGCACCACCAGGCGGTCATGGCGCACGCCGACTGGATCATCGACCTCGGCCCCGGGGCGGGCCACGACGGCGGCCGGGTCGTGTTCGAGGGCACGCCCGCCGACCTCGTCGCCGCCCGCTCCACCCTCACCGGCGAGCACCTCGCGGCCTACGTCGGCGCCTGAGTGGCCCGCGCCGCACCCTGGTACGCGAGCACGGCATCCCCAAGGACGACATCACCTTCGTCGGCTACTGGCGCCACGGCCGGGCCGCCATGGACTAGTGGGGCGTTCCACCCCAGGAGCGTGTCCTTCGGGGCCCGTACCCCGTTTCGTCCTCCCCGCCCGTGACCAGCTGGGCGCTTCGCACCGGGGGCGGGCTGCCGTCCCGGCCGGACGCTACGCGTGGTGCTCGCCCCGTGCGGGCGCCCTCACACTGTGACCGGTGTGCGACAGCCCCCACGCAGGGTCACGCCCGGGCTCCGATCCAGGCGAAGTCGTCGTCGTTGAGCCGGGCCCGCAACCGGTCGAGGAAGCCGCGGATGAGGGGCTCGGCGTAGTGGCCGACCTCCCATCCCGCGAAGCTCGTCATCTCGATGGTCTGTCCCCGCGACACGATGGGGACGGCTGTGAGGCCGAACTCGGGCAGGCTGGACAGGACCGCGATGCCCCCGCGTCCGGCGGCCAGCCCCTGGGCCATGGTGGAGGAGCGCATCTCGACGGGGCCCGCCAGGGCCAGTCCGGCCTCGGACAGGCCACGGTCGAAGGCCAGTCGGGCGGAGTTGCTGCGGTCCATCACGATCAGCTGGTGGCGGACCAGCTCGGTCAGGTCGACCTGGTCGAGCCGGGCCAGGGGGTGGTCGGTTGACATGTGCGCCCTGACCGTCAAGGTGGCGACCCTCTCGCACTCCCACCCCGCGGGCGGGGCGACGGTGGAGATGCCCACGTCCGCGCCCAGCCCGGTGAGGCGTTCGAAGACGTGGGCGGGCTCGGCCTCGATGGCGTCGATGATGGGGATCCCCGAGGCGCTGGACGCCATCAGGGGCGCCAGGCCCGAGCTGATCGTGGCCTGCGGGGCCACGACCAGGAGGCGGTACTCCTCCGGGGTGTCGGCGGCCCGCAGTACCCTGCGCGCCGCGTCCTCCCTGCGTACCAGGTCCTTGGCCATGATGAGGAACCGCCGGCCGGCCTGGGTGAGGTGGAGCGGCCCGTGGCCGCGCTCGAACAGGCGCACGCCCAGGTCGGTCTCCAGAGCGCGGATCTGCCGGGTCACCGAGGGCTGGGAGACGCCGACGGCCTGGGCTCCTCTGGTGAGGCTCCCCTCCTGGGTGATGGCGACGAAGTAGCGCAGGACCCGAACGTCCACCATGCCTCCTAGGCATCGGTAATGCTATTTTTCTGCATTTGACAGCATAAACAAAGGAAGCGCAAGCTTGTCCCCCATCTCATCCTCGCGTTAGCCACCCCCGGGAGACCCCACATGCCCAGCGCTGTCACGCCCCCGACGACAAGCGGTCCCCCCAGGAACGGCAGGCGCGAGCGCATGGCCGCCTTCCTGGGCACCACGGTCGAGTGGTACGACTTCTACATCTACGGCCTGGCGGCGGCCATCGCCTTCGGGCCGGTCTTCTTCCCCAACGCCGAACCGGGCATCGCGCTGATCGCCTCGTTCGCCACGTTCTGGGCCGGTTTCCTGGCCCGCCCTGTCGGCGGTGTGGTCTTCGGGCACCTCGGCGACAAGTTCGGCCGCAAGAACACCCTGGTCACCACACTGCTGATCATGGGTGTGGCCACCTTCGCGATCGGCCTCCTGCCCGGCCACGCGCAGATCGGTGTGGCCGCCCCGATCCTGCTCACCGTGTTCCGCGCTCTGCAGGGCTTCGCGGTGGGAGGGGAGTGGGGAGGCGCCGTACTCCTGGCCTCGGAGTCCGACACCTCCCAGGCCAAGGTGCGCGGCGGCATGTTCGTGCAGCAGGGCTCCCCCGCCGGCAACATCCTGGCCACCCTGATGTTCACCCTCGTCGCGACGCTGCCCGACGAGCAGTTCCTCGCCTGGGGATGGCGCGTCCCCTTCCTGCTCTCGGCGCTGCTCGTCGTGGTCGGCCTGGTGATCAGGCTCAAGATCGAGGAGTCGGAGGAGTTCACCCAGGCCAAGTCGGACAACCAGGTCGTGCGGGTGCCGATCGTGGAGCTCATGCGCCACCACTGGCAGCGGGTGGCCGCCGCCGTCCTGGCCAGCGGGCTGGGCATCGCGATGGCCTACTTCATCAGCACCTTCATGCTGTCCTACACCACTGGCGAACTGGGTATCGATCGCCAGGTCATGCTCAACATCCTGTTGTTGAACGCCGTCATCCAGTTCGTCTGGCAGCCCTTCGCCTCCCGTATCGCCGAACGGGTCGGCGTGAGCCGCTTCATGGTCGCCACCCTGGGCGCCGCGGCGCTGCTGGCCCTGCCCATGTTCCTCATGGTCGAGACGGGCAACCCGGTGCTCATCTGGCTGGCCCTGGCCCTGAGCACCGTAGCGGGCGCCGGTTACTACGCGGTGCTCGCCGGATTCCTGGCCAACGCCTTCCCCGTGCACATCCGCTACACCGGCGTCTCCACCTCCTACCAGCTCTGCTCCACCCTCATCGGCGGCACCACCCCGCTGGTGGCGCAGTTCCTGCTCAACGCGGGCGGCGGCTCCTGGGGCGGCGTCGCGGTGTTCTACGTCGCGCTCATCGCCGCGACCATCGCGGGTGTCCTCGCACTGGGCTCCCTGACCGCACGCCTGTCCGCCAAGTCCTGACCCACGCACCGAAGGACCACCACTGACCATGCGCATCGACACTCTCCTGACCAACGCACGGATCCGCACCATGGATCCGGCACACCCCGTAGCCCACACCCTGGCGATCACGAACGGGTTCGTCGTGGCCGTCGACGAGGACGCCCGCGACGCCCGGCCCGACAGGGTGCTGGACCTGGGCGGGCAGGTGGTGCTGCCCGGCTTCCACGACGCGCACATGCACTTCAGCGTGCTGGGCCAGGACTTCACCCAGCTGGACCTGGCCCCGGAGAGGGTCGGCGGCCTGGACGCCCTGTACGCGGAGGTGGAACGCTTCGCCGCCACACTCGAACCCGGGCGCTGGGTCGTGGGCCACGGCTACGACCAGAACAAGCTCGGGGGCCATCCGCACCGCCGCGTCCTGGACCGGATCGCCGGTGGCCGACCCGTCTACCTGGTGCACAACTCCAAGCACATGGCGGTGGCCAACACCGCCGCCTTCGCGGCCGCGGGCCATCCGGACCCGGACGCGGTCCACGACGTCGCGGGCGGTGTCGTGGTGCGCGAGGGCGGCGAGGCGACCGGCCTGCTGCAGGAGAAGGCCCTGGCCCTGGTCAACCACGCGTTGCGTCCGGTCGCCCAGGAGCCGCTGGTCGAGGGGCTGGCCGCCGCCTCGGAGTGGGCGTTGCGCCACGGTCTGACCAGCGTGACCGAACCGGGTATCGCCGGTCAGTCGGGTATCGGTCACGGGCCCTCGGACCTGCGGGCCTTCCAGACCGCCCGGGACCTGGGGCTCCTGCGCGTGCGCGCGACGCTCTTCCCCTTCGTGGACGCCCTGCACCCTCTGGGGGCCATCAGCTCCTCGGAGGAGGGGTTCGGTCTCGACCTGGGGATGCGCAGCGGTCTGGGCGACGACTTCGTCCGGGTGGGAGCGGTCAAGATCGCCTCGGACGGCTCGCTCATCGGGCGCACCGCGGCGATGTGCTGCGACTACCACGACAGTCCCGGCAACAGCGGGCTGCTGCAGTGGAGTGAGAAGGAGCTGTTCGAGCTGATCGACCTGAGCCACCGCAACGGCTGGCAGGTGGCCACGCACGCCATCGGCGACTACGCGCTCGACGTGACTCTGGACGCCTACGAGGCGGCGCAGCGGCGCACACCGCGGCCCGACGCACGGCACCGGATCGAGCACGTCGCCGTGGCCTCCGACGAGCAGGTGGACAGGATCATCCGAGGCGGCGTCGTTCCCGTGCCGCAGGGTCGGTTCATCTCCCGTCTGGGGGACGGGTTCATCAGCGCGCTGGGCCCCGAGCGCGCCGAACTCGCCTACCGGATGCGTTCGTTCGTCGACGCGGGCGTCGTCCTGCCGGGTAGTTCGGACGCCCCCGTGGTGCCCGGGGAGCCACTGCACAGCATCCACGACATGGTGAACCGCACGACGGCTGCGGGGGTGGTGATCAATCCCGGCGAACGGTTGACGGTGGAGCAGGCCCTGCGCGCCTACACGGTCGGCTCGGCCTACGCCGACCGGCAGGAGCACCGCAAGGGCACGCTGGCCGCCGGGTACCTGGCCGACCTGGTGGTCCTGTCCGACGATCCCCTGTGCGTGCCCGCCCAACGGCTGCGCGAACTGCAGGTGGGGGCGACGATGGTCGGCGGCGAACTCCTCCATGACGCGGGCGTGCTCGAACGGGACGCCTGAGCGCGGGCACGTGGGCTCCCGACGAGGACGAGCCAGGGGTCGGGGGCGGGCCACAGCGGTAGAACCGAGGTCGTGGAAAAGGGCCGCGGGAGGCCCCGCGCGACGGAAACGTCGCACGGGGGTCTCAGCCGGCGGCGGTGACCTCCAGCAGCGAGCCCACGCGCTCCACCGTCAGCCGGGACTCGCGGCGCAGGGCGGCTGTGTCCATGCCCTCGTCTCCCAGCACGACGAGCAGGGCCTCCATCCCGACCGCGTAGACGACCGCGTAGCCGCCCTGGCAGCGGGTGACGACCTCGCGCAGCGGTCCCAGCCCCGTCTCGTCGCCGGTGCGCTTGCCCAGGCCCAGGGAGGCGGCGGCGAGCGCGGCCAGCGCGTGGGGGCGGCCGCCCTGGATGTCGGAGGCCACCAGCATGCCGTCGGAGGCGGCCACTGCGCTGTCGGTCACGCCGACGACGCGCTCGCGCAGCAGCGCCAGCTCCTCGGCGATCTGACCCTGAACCATCTACTCGCTCCCGTGCTCGTCGGTCGGCCGCGTCGTGCGGCCGGTGTGGGCGTCCAGGTCCTGTAGCGCGCTGCGCACCCTCTCCAGGGGCACCGCGGCGCGCTGCGCACGGCGCAGGGCGGCGATCGGCCCGGGCTCGGGCTCCTTGGGGCCGAACAGCCCCGGCCGGGGGCGCGGCCCCCGGGGAACCGGGGAGGGGGTGCGCTTGGGCAGGGCGGTCAGGCCGCCCCCCTCGTGTCCCCCGGCGGGCGGTTCGCCGCCGCGGGCCGGACGGGGCCGTCCGGTCGTGCTCATCGGGCCGCCTCTTCCCCGGCCTCCGCGGCCGTCCCGCGGTCGGCGCCCAGTGAGCGCAGGCGTTCGCGCACGCTCCCGGGGACCGGAACCGACGGGGCCGGAGGCGCGGGGCGCACGGTGTTGGCGCCCGGACGACGCTTGGCCAGCGCGGACGGTCCCTCGTCCGGGGCGGCGGCCTCGGGGGTGCGTCGGGTGAGGCCGTCCGCGCCGCCGGGGGCCGCGGCCTCCAGCAGCCCGCGTTCGGTGAGGCGCGCGACGTCGGCCATGACCCCGGTCAGCCCCCGGCCCAGGGCGAAGGCCAGGTCCCTGGGGGTGCGGCGGCCGTTGGCCTGGGTGAGCAGGAGCCGGTAGGCGGAGGGCAGGGAGTCGTGTACCGGCCCGGCGGGCACGGGGCGGCGGCGGGCCAGGTCCGCGGGCGGGCCCCACCGGTCGGCGAGGAAGGCCAGGCGGCGCCCGGCCTCGGCCAGCACCTCCTGCGGGTCCAGGCCGTGCTCCAGGCCCAGCAACGGCGGCGCGGCGTCGGAGAGCACGGCCTCCACGCGGGGTTCGGGGGACAGGCACAGCGCCAGGACGCCGTCCGCCAGGGCCGTGGCGCACGCCAGTTCCAGCACCGCGACCGGGACCGCGCCGCGGTCCAGCAGCTCCCGGGCCAGGCCGTCGGTGTGGGCGGCTGCCTCGTAGGCGGCGGCCCAGACCCCGGCGGGGACCGCGCCGGACCTGACCAGGAGGGTCTCGGGTGTGGGCGCGGCCGGTGTGGTGACGGCGGTGACGCGTCCGGCGGCCAGGTGGACCAGGGCCTCGGGCGGGCCGGTCAGGCGCAGGGCTCCGGTGAACTCCTCCTCGCGGGCCCGCAGCAGGGCCTCGGTCAGTGCCCGCGGGGGTGCGGCGTCGCTCATGACAGCAGCTCCGCGGTGTGCTCGTCGGCCTGGAGGCGGGCCAGCGCGAGGTTGGTCCGCGCGCGGTCGAAGACCAGGACGAGCAGGGCCTCGTCCGCGCTCGGGGAGGGCACGGGGCGGGTCAGCACGTGGTGCCCGCCGGTGGTGACCACGCTCTCCCGGACCGCCGGTTCGCGGGAGGCCAGGGCCAGGTCGAGGGCCAGGTGGTGGGAGTCCGCGACGTGCTCGGGGTCGGGCAGCGCCGACACCGCCCCCGACCGCGCGTGCGCCCGGCCCGTCGCGCGGTCCACGAGCATCGCGGCCACGACGCCGTCACAGCTCAGGTAACGCTCCGTGGATACAGCTGTGCTCGACACGTGCCCCCCGGTGTCTGGTTGCCTCCAAAAGACATTTAACAGTCAAAGATGAGCAAAGAGGACACACTGTGGTAACGATGGACTCCAGCCACAAACTGTCCACTTACGCACCCTCCAGGCGTTTCGCTAATTTTCGTCATGTATCGCCGCTCCTGCGGTGGACACCGAGCGTGAGGAGACGCCATGAACGCCGACGCGGCGATGAAGGAAGCCATGGGGATCGAGGGCGCCATCGGCGTCGCGGTCGTGGACTACGAGAGCGGCATGTCCCTGGGCACCATGGGCGGGGGCGGCCACTTCGACCTGGAGATGGCCGCGGCGGCCAACACCGAGGTCGTGCGCGCCAAGACGCGCGCCCTGGGCGCGATCGGCCTCGACGACCGCATCGAGGACATCCTCATCACGCTGAGCAGCCAGTACCACCTCATCCGCCTGCTGGAGAAGGCGCACGGCAGCGTCTTCCTCTACCTGGCGCTGGACCGCCAGCGCGCCAACCTGGCCATGGCCCGCCACACCCTCCGGCGCGTGGAGAGCGAACTCCAGCTCTGACCCCCGCCGGCCCGACGCCCGGAGCGGCGCGGGCACGGACGGCGGCCCTGCGCGGGCTCCCCCGCCACGGCGCCCCGCTGCGAACGGCACGCCGACCGAAGGCGCGGTCAGCGGGAGAGCAGCTCCCCGTCGTCCGGCGCGCCCTGCCAGCTGCGCCACAGGTCGGCGTAGCGCCCCCCGGCGGCGACCAGCTCGGCGTGCGTCCCCTGCTCCACGACGCGGCCCCGGTCCATGACCACCACGCGGTCGGCGGTCTGCGCCTGGGTCAGCCGGTGCGCCACCACCAGCGTGGTGCGCCCGGCGGTGGCCGCGGCGGCGGCGCGCTCCAGCCGCCGGGCGCCGGAGCTGCCCGCCTCGGCGGTGGCCTCGTCCAGGACGGCCACGTCCGGGTCGGCCAGCACCAGCCGGGCCAGCGCCAGGTGCTGGGCCTGCTCGGCGGTCAGGGCGTGCCCGCCCTCGCCGACCACCGTGTCCAGCCCCTCGGGCAGGGCGCGCACCCACTCCAGGGCGCCGACGGCCGCCAGGGCGGCCTCCGCCTGGGCCGCGTCGGCCCCGGCGCGGGCCAGGCGCAGGTCCTCCAGCAGGGTTCCGGCGAACACGTGGGTCTCCTGGCTGACCAGGAAGACGTGTTCGCGCACCCGTCGCTCCCCCAGTTCCTCCAGGGGGATCCCGCCCAGGTACACGGTTCCGGCCGTGGGCGTGCGCAGGCCGCTGACCAGGGCGGCCAGCGTGGTCTTGCCCGCGCCGCTGGCCCCGACCAGGGCCACGCGCTCGCCCGGGGCGACCTCCAGCGACACCTCCTCCAGCGCGGCCGGGCCGCCGGTGCCGTAGGAGTGGGTGACCCCCGCGACGCGGACCGAGGAACCGGACGGGCCCTCCTCCGCGCCCGGGTCGGCCTCCACCGGGATGTCGACCACACCGGCCAGGCGGGCCAGGCTCGCCCCGGCCGACTGCACCTCGTTGAAGTTCATGACCAGGAAGATCAGCGGGCCGAACAGGCGGTGGAAGTACAGGGCGGCGGCGGTGACCATGCCGACGCTGGCCAGGTCGGCGCGCACCAGCCAGAACCCGGCCACCAGCACCGAGGTCAGTCCGACGCACTCGGCGGCGTTGAGCCGCGACCCGAAGCGGGTGAACAGCCGGAACACCGACACCGTGATGTCCATGGCGGCGGCCGAGCGGTCGCGCACCCGGGACTCGTGCTCGTCCTCCAGTCGGTAGGCGCGCACGGCGGAGCGCCCGCGCAGGGCGCCCATCATCGCGTGCGAGCGCTCGCCCATGGCCACGCGCTCGCGGGCGTAGTAGGGACCCGAGCGGGGCAGGTACCAGCGCACGGCCGTCACGTAGACCGGCACGCAGAGCATTGCGGCCAGGCCCAGACGCCAGTCCAGGGCGGTGATGCCCACCGCGGTCAGCAGGACGGTGGCCAGGGCCACGACCGCGTCGGGGCCGCTGCGGGCGATGCTGGCGGTGACCACGGCGACGTCGTCCCCGACCCGGGAGAGCAGGTCGCCGATGCGCACCCGCTCCAGACGGGCGGCGGGCATGCGCAGCACCCGGTCCATGACGCGTTCGCGCAGGCGGGCCAGGACGGTCTCGCCGACCCGGCTGACCAGCCAGCTTCCCACACCCGTGAGCAGGCCGCCGAGCAGTCCCGCCCCGGCGATCAGCAGGACCGAGGACAGGACGGTGTCCAGCCCCCGCTGCGCCGAGATGTCGTCGACCATCCGGCCCAGCACCCAGGGGGCGACCAGTCCGGCGGCGCTGCCCGCGAGCACGGTGGCCAGGGCCAGGGGGGCGCCCCAGCCGGTGCCGCGCACCCCCTCGCCCAGCACGGCCCACGTGCGGCGGGCCGAGGCGGTGGGGAGCAGTTCCCCGTGTTCGCTCGCGGAGTCCTCCACCGGCGTGCTCATCGGTCGTCCTCGGGGTCGTGGTGGCGGGGAAGGGGGGCGCGTCGGCCCGGGGCGGCGGTCGGCGGCGGGGCGCTCCGGTGCGCCGCGGACCACGGCGGAGCGGCCCCGAACACGGCGGACCGCGACGGTGCGCACCGCGCCGGTGCCGTGCTCGGCGGGGCGGTCACCGCAGCACCGCCTCGCGGTAGTGCGCGTCCTCCTCCAACAGCCGCGCGTGGGTGCCCGTGCACCGCACCCGTCCCTCGGCCAGCACCACGACGCGGTCGGCGCGGGCCAGCAGCGCCGGGCTGTTCGCCACGACCAGGGTGGACCTGGCCGCACCCGAGCGGGCCGCGGCCGTGCCCCGGGCGATGGCCTCCTCGGTGACCGCGTCCACGGCGGTGGTGGGATCGTGCAGCACCAGGACGGGCGGGTCCGCGACCAGGGCTCGGGCCAGGGCCACGCGCTGGCGCTGGCCGCCGGAGAGGTTGGCCGCGCGGTCGGCGACCGGCCGGTCCAGGCCCTCGGGGTGGCCCTCGACCAACTCCGCGGCCGAGGCGGCCCGCAGGGCGTCCAGGAGCCGCTCCTCGTCGCCGCCCGCGCCGGTGTCCAGGTTGGAGCGCAGGGTGCCCTCGAACAGGGTGGCCCCGTGCTCCTCCACCAGGACCGCTTCGCGCAGGGCGTCCAGGGCGAGTTCGGGGACGGGGACGCCGCCCACCGTGAACGTGCCCTCCAGGGCCGCGGGCTCGGCCCGGCCCGAGAGCAGTTCCAGCAGCGCCTCGGCGTCGCGGGGGTCGGTGGTGAGCACGCCGACGAGTTCGCCGGGGGCGAGTTGGAGGTCCACCCCGCGCAGCGTGCGGTAGCCGACCCCTGACAGCGCGACCACGGGCTCCCGATCGCAGGCGCGCTCGCCCGGGGTGACCGCGTCGGGGGCGTTGAGCAGGCGCACCAGCCGCCGGGCGGAGGCGCGGGCGGTGGCGAACAGCTGGCCGACCATGCCCAGGCTCTGGACGGGTTCGGCCAGGAACTGGGCGAGGCCGATGACAGTGACGAGTTCACCGACGCTGAGGCGGCCCTGGAGGGCCATCCACCCGGCCACGCCCGCCACGCAGGCCAGGAACACGGCGCTGGCGGCGGTGACCAGGCCGCGGTAGACGCCGTTGCTGGCGGCGGCGCCGACCGAGGCGTCCAGGGCCAGGGTGCTGGCCCGGCGGTAGCGGGCGGCCGCGTTGTGCCGCGCCCCGATGCCCATGAGGACGCGCAGGCCGCTGACCAGGTCGGTGGCCAGGGCGGTGGCCCCGGCGGCGGTGGCCTGCTTGGCCTCGCTGCGCCGGGTGATGCGGGCGGCGGGCAGGCGCAGGAGCAGCATGAGCAGGGGGACGCCGACCAGGACGCCGATCCCCAGGGGGACGTCCACGGCCAGGAGCGCGACTGTGGTGACGATGATGGCGACCGCCACGGCGATCGACGCCGACCAGGCGCGCACGTACAGGGCGGCCTGCTCGGCGTCGGAGGTGGCCACCGACAGGACCTCGCCCGCGCGCAGGCCGCTGCGCTCGCCGCGCGGGTCCAGGGCCCGGCGAGCGGCCTCCACCCGCAGCAGGTGCGCCTCGTTCTCGACGGCGCGCAGGGTGAAGCGGGCGCCGTTGCGGTAGGCCTGGGCCAGGACGGTGAAGAGCACGACCATGCCCGCGACGCAGACCGCCAGGGCGCCGACGTCGCCGGAGAAGACGGCCCAGTCGATGGTCAGGCCGATGGCCACCGGCACGAGGGCCTCGGCGACCTGGTGCAGGGAGAGCAGGACCACGCCGACCAGGACGCGGCCGCGGTTGCGCCGCAGGGTGCGGCGGCGCAGGGCGCGCACGCTGTCGGGGACCTCACGCCCGGGGGCGCCGGGGGAGCGCGGTTCGCGCTCGGCGGCGGGGGCGGTCGCGGGGGCGGCGCTCACAGGGCGGGTCCGCTCGGCGCGGGGCGCGCGGCCCCGTACAGACGTCTACTCATCCGATGTCCTGTTCCCCCCGCGGTGTCGTGCCCTGGGCAAGGCTAGTGGGCGGCCGGAGCGCACGCGGAACCGGGCGGACCGGCCCCGGACCACCGTGCCACACCAACCTTGGTTAGGCTAACCTTTCCCGTGTCGGTATACGGTCACAGCACCCCGAGACTGGACGAAACCGACACCCGCCGCTCTCCGACCCGAACGAAGGGGCCGCGCCTTGCGCATCAGGCATCCGAACCACCGCACCATGATCCGCACCCGGGTGGCGCGCACCGAGCGGACCAGCGAGCACTTCCTCACCGTGACGCTCACGGGCGAGGAGCTGACCGGGTTCGAGTTCCTGGGCCTGGACCAGTGCACGCGGATCCTCTTCGCCCGACCGGGACAGGAGAGGCTGCACCTGCCCGTCGCCGACAGCGGCGGCGACGGCAACGGGTGGGTGGCCGCGTTCCGCGCCATGCCCGACGACTTGCGCCCGCACGTGCGCAACTACACCGTCCGCCGCTTCGACGCCGAGGCGCTGGAGCTGGACATCGAGTTCGTCGCGCACGGGGACGAGGGACCGGCGTCGGCGTGGGCGCTGGCCGCCCGGCCCGGCGACGAACTGGGCCTGTACGCCGAGGGGATCTACTACCTGCCTCCGGAGGAGGCCGACTGGCACCTGCTCGTCGGCGACGAGAGCGCCGTACCCGCCCTGCTCTCCATCCTCGAACAGGCCCCCGACCACCTGCGCGGACAGGCCTACCTCGAAGTCCCCTGCCCCGACGACGTCCGCCCCGTCCAGGCCCCGCCCGGAGTCGACGTGCACTGGCTCCCCCGCACCGACCCCCACACCGTCCCCGGACGACTCGCCCTGGAGACCGTACGCACCGCCGAACTCCCCCAAGGCCGCCCCTACTGCTTCGTCGCAGGAGAGAACGCCCTGCCCACCGAACTACGCCGCACCCTCGTCCGCCAACACGGCATCCCCAAGGACGACATCGCCTTCATCGGCTACTGGCGCCACGGCGTGGCGGCCTACTCGTGACGGTGTGACCCTCGACACGCCCGCGACCCGCGAGGAGTGCCGCACGGCCCCGCAGACGACCGCGCACAACGGACTTCACCGGCATCCGCGGTTTTCGGCGCCCTCCGCCACGGGCTTGCGCAAAACCACCGACTCCAGCACCATAACCCTTGCTTAGGCAAGGCTAAGCTCACCGACTCGACCGAATGAGGCCCCATGAACCCCGGTCCGCTGACCCGCGGCGGCGCGATCGCCGCCGGCGCGCTGTCCCTCCTGCTGCTCGCCGCCTGCGGCGGCCAGACCTCCGGCTCCGCGGAGGGCGGCTCGGGCGGTGAGGTCGCCGAGGGGTACCCGGTCACCGTCGAGACCATCTTCGGCGACGTGGAGATCGCGGACGAGCCGACCAACGTCGTCGCCATGGGCTGGTCCGACGCGGAGACCGCGCTGGCGCTGGGCGTGCAGCCGGTCGGCGTGGCCGACTGGCAGGCCTACGGCGGCACGGGCGTGGGCCCGTGGGCGGCCGACATGTTCGAGGAGGAGCCGGTCCAGCTCGGCACCATGGAGCCGAACCTGGAGGCGATCGCCTCCCTGGAGCCCGACGTCATCCTCGACACCCGCTCCGACAACAGCCAGGACCGCTACGACCTGCTCTCGCCGGTGGCCCCCGTGGTCGGCCCGCCGCCCGGCGTGGAGGTCACCTACGGCACCACCTGGCAGCAGCAGACCCGCCAGGTCGCCCAGGTGGTCGGCGAGCAGGAGCGCGCCGAGGAGCTCATCGAGGAGCTGGAGGGCCGCTTCGCCCGGATCCGGGAGGAGAACCCCGAGTTCGCCGACATGACCCTGACCGTGGGCGCCTACTTCGACGGCCAGTACGGCGCCTACGTGCCCGGCGACTCCCGGGTGGACCTGCTCCAGGAGTTGGGCTTCCAGTACAAGCCCGAGGTCGAGGAGATGGCGGACGGCGCCTTCTACGTGGACCTGAGCCCGGAGCGGCTGGAGGTCCTGGACGCGGACCTGACGGTCATGTTCCCCATCGGCGGCACTGCGGACCACCTGCGCGAGGACCCGGTGCTCCAGGGCATCCCCTCCGCCGAGGACGGCCGACTGGTCATCCTGGACGACCCGGAGCTGGCCAACGCCTTCTCCAGCGGCTCGTACCCGGGCATCTCCCACGCGCTGGACGAGCTGGTCCCGCTGCTCCAGGAGACCCTGAACGGCTGACGCCCCCGCCTGCCGGGCCCCGTGGAGCGCACGCTCCGCGGGGCCCGTCGTCGTCGGGGCCACTCCCCCGCGAAGTCGACACCACCCCAAAAGCACACAGACCACACGTTTCACCCCAGCCACATGGGAGCGATCCCAACTTTTCGCCCGACCCCCCTTGTCCGCGAGCGGTCGCGTACGTACAGTCACTTAACGCTTGTTCAGTGGGCGCCCGCCCACGCGGGCACGCCCCAGCGGCACGTGCGGAACCCGCTATTTCGCACGCGTCACGGCACCGGGCGCGCCCGTCCCCCCGCTCACCGGAGTACGCCATGACCAAGAGCGCCCGCCCCAGTACCCGCCGCACCGCCACCGTCGCCACGGCGGTGACCGCCTCCGCCGCGCTTGCCGCGGCGGTCCTCACCGCACCGCAGTGGACGGGAGGCGCCGTGGACGGGGCCAACGCCGAACTCAGCGCCGCGCCCGGGGACATCGTCTGGTCCGACGAGTTCGACGGCGCCGCCGGAACCGCCCCCGACCCCGCCAACTGGAACCACGAGACCGGCGCCCACGGCTGGGGCAACAACGAACTCCAGAACTACACCAACAGCCGCGCCAACTCCGCCCTCGACGGCCAGGGCAACCTCGTCATCACCGCGCGCCAGGAGGCGGACGGCTCCTACACCTCCGCCCGCATGACCACGCAGGACAAGGTCGAACACGCCTACGGCCGCATCGAGGCCCGCATCAAGATCCCCCGCGGCCAGGGCATCTGGCCCGCCTTCTGGATGCTCGGCTCCGGTTTCCCCGACACCCCCTGGCCCGACTCCGGCGAGATCGACATCATGGAGAACGTCGGGTACGAGCCCCACATGGTGCACGGCACCGTGCACGGGCCCGGCTACTCGGGCGCGGACGGCATCGGCTCCTCCTACACGCACCCGCAGGGCTGGTCCTTCGCCGACGACTTCCACACCTTCGCCGTGGACTGGAGCCCGGGGTCGATCACCTGGTCGGTGGACGGCAACGCCTACCACACCCTCACCAGCGCCGACGTGGGCGGCAACCCGTGGGTCTACGACCAGTCCTTCTTCATGATCCTCAACGTCGCGGTGGGCGGGAACTGGCCCGGCTACCCCGACGGCACCACCCAGTTCCCGCAGCAGATGGTCGTCGACTACGTCCGGATCTACGAGAACTGAGCGCCCCTTCCCGGAGTCGCGCGCGCGACTCCGGGAAGGGCTGTCAGCGCCCGTGGCACGTCTTCAGGTAGCTGAGGAACGATGCCTGCAACCCGGTGACGTGCGTCTCCCGCAACAACGCGTTCGAAACCCGCTCCGACCGCCCCCGGGTGCGCAGCTGCTCCACCGCGGTGAGGACGTTGCGGGCCATCGCGCGGTAGAAGGGGACCTCCCCCAGTATTTCGGCCTCGTTCAGCGTGATGTGCAGCCGTGGGGCGGCCGCGTCCCCGGCGGGTTCCGGCAGGGCCTGGACGAGGTCGAAGACCCGGCTGTCCGTACTGGCCACGCCGGGGCTGCCCGCGCCGACGCTCGCGAAGAGCCCCGTGTCGCACAGCCACGCGTAGAGGGCGAAGAGACCTCCGTAGGAGTAGCCGAAGAGGCCGTGTCCGGACTCGCTGACACGCAGCCTCGACCGCAGGTGCGGGTGGAGTTCGCCGGTCAGGAAGTCGAGGAAGAGGTCGGCCCGGGGTTCCGCCAGCTCCGCGAGGTAGGCGTCGACGTGCTCCGGGGTCATCGCACCCGACTCGCGCGCCGCCGCGAGGGTGGCCAGCATGTCGTCACCGACGGGTTCGCCCGGCGGCACGAGGTCGCGGTTGCGGATGTGCGCCCAGTCCGCGGCCTCCTCACCGGCGTACCCGACGCTGACCTGGACGTAGGGGGCGATCGCCAGGTACGGGTCCGCCTGGGTGACGATGAGGGGCGCGGTGAGGCCGACCGCCCAGTTGCCGTCCAGCACGTAGATCAGCGGCAGGGGGTCCGTGGAGTCCGCGTAACCGGGGGGCGTGGTCACCCAGACGCCGTAGCGGTGCCCCGACCGGGCGGTCACCTCCAGGTACTCCGTGTCCGGCAGACAGCCGTGCAGTATCTCGCTCAACGGGTCTCTCCCTTAGTCAGGCCGTCCTCGACGCACACGTCGACCGCGATCGGGCCAGCGCCCGGTCCGTCCGCGACGACACCGCCGACCAGCCGTGCGCCGGCCACCGAACCCCTTCCGCGGACCGCGGCCCACTGTCCTCAACAGTGGTGAATTGAACATGCGGTAACGTACTCAACAGTGGTGAAACTGTCAACGGAGGCAACGTGAGATCGCCGGCGGGGGAAGGCAAGAAGCGTCTCCTGGAGTCGCTGTTCGACGAGTTCGGCCAGAACGGCCCCAGCCCGAACCTGTCGATGCGCCAGGTGGCGGAGCGGCTCGGCGTGCACCACACGCTGCTGACGTACCACTTCGGGTCGCGGCCGGGACTGCTGCGCGCGGTGCTGTTGGAGGCGCGCCGCCGCGACAA
This sequence comes from Nocardiopsis camelliae, assembly GCF_028993595.1. Lineage (GTDB taxonomy): Bacteria > Actinomycetota > Actinomycetes > Streptosporangiales > Streptosporangiaceae > Nocardiopsis > Nocardiopsis dassonvillei. The sequence goes on along the minus strand of NZ_CP118614.1, from coordinate 2,831,946 downwards.
CCTCGTCATCGCCTCGACCGGCGGCGAACTCGGGTTCGCGGCCCTGTGCGGAGCGGTCTGGGACTTCTACTCGGACCCCGCGCACGAGGACCGCACCCACGCCTTCTTCCACCTGGTCGGGCTCGCGGTCTACGAACGCGACGCGTTCCAGGAGCTCGTCCTCGACATCGACGGCCTGGCGAACCTTCTGGAAGCGGCGGCCCTTCGCGACGTCGCCACGGCGGCCGACGCCAGGCAGCGGAGCATCATCGCGACCGCGTGCCTGCGGGGGCTCCTGCTGGAGAGGCTGCTGACCCCGACCGCCGAGGTCGACGCCGCGGCCGAGCGCTTCATCGCCTCGTTGGCGGCGCCCGGGGGCGGGGGTCGGGCGCCGTCGGCCGACGCGGCCCACGGGCCGACCGGCCGGTAGGCCGCGTCGGCACCGGGCCCGGCGCACGGAGCGGTCCGCGTGCGTCCGGCGCGGGACCGGGGCGGCCCCGCGCCCGCTCGACGCGGCGGTCAGCGCCCCCTTCGGGGATCGGGAGCCCCTGGGGCGGGTGCCCCGGCCCGGGGGCGCCCGCCCGCGACCCGTCAGGGCCGGAAGACGACCTTGAACACGCCGTCCTGCTTCTTCTGGAACTTCTCGTAGGCCATCGAGGCCGCGTCCAGGCCCACGTGGTGGGTGGCGAAGTCGTCCACGCCCAGCGGGTCGGCACCCTCCAGCAGCGGCAGGATCTCCGGCACCCACCGGCGCACGTTGGCCTGCCCCATCCGCAGCTGGATCTGCTTGTCGAAGAGCGTGAGCATCGGCATCGGGTCGGCCATGCCGCCGTACACGCCGATCAGGGAGACGGTCCCGCCGCGCCGCACCAGTTCGATGGCGGTGTGCAGGGCGGTCAGCCGGTCCACCCCGGCCGTCTCCATCATCTTGGCCGCCACGCCGCGCGGCATGAGGTTGGCCACGCGCTGGGCGAACTTGGCCGAGCCGTGCCCGGCCGCCTCCATACCGACCGCGTCGATGACCGCGTCCGGGCCGCGCCCGTCCGTGCGGTCGCGGATCTCCCGGACCACGTCGTCGGTGCCCTTGGAGGAGTCGAACACCTCCACGTCCCGGGCGGCGGCGCGGGCGCGCCGTTCCGGCACCGGGTCCACGCCGAACACCCGGCCCGCGCCCAGGTGGCGGGCGACCCGGCAGCACATGTCGCCGATCGGCCCCAGCCCCAGGACGGCCACCGATCCCCCCTCGGGGACGTCGGCGTAGCGGACGGCCTGCCAGGCGGTCGGCAGCACGTCGGACAGGAACAGGTAGCGGTCGTCGGGTCCCTGGTCGGACACCGGGACCGCGGTGGTCTCGGCGCGCGGCACGCGCAGGTACTCGGCCTGCCCGCCGGGCACCGCGCCGTAGAGCTTGCTGTAGCCGAAGAGCGCGGCGCCCATGCCCTGCTCCTCGACCTGGGTGTTCTCGCACTGGCTCTGGAGACCGGTGTCGCACATGAGGCAGTGCCCGCAGGAGATCTGGAAGGGGATGACCACCCGCTGTCCGGGGGTGAGGGAGGTGACGCCGGAACCGACCTCCTCAACCACGCCCATGGGTTCGTGTCCGAGGATGTCCCCCGGGGTCATGAACGGTCCGAGCACCTCGTACAGGTGCAGGTCGGAGCCGCACAGGCCCGAGCTGGTGATCCGGACGACGGCGTCGCCGGGCTCCTCGATCCGCGGATCGGGAACGGTCACGGTGTCGACGTTCCTGGTGCCGTTCCACACCACTGCCCTCATCGGTTCCCCCTGGTCTCGCGGCGGTCGCGGTCGTCGCCTGGGGAGCGCGCGGCCCCCTGGGCTGCCCTCGGCCACTACCCGGCCCGTTCGGGCGGAAACGGGCACGCGGGTGCCGCGGAACCGGCCCGTTCCCGACCCGGCGGCCCCGGCCCGCGTCCGGGGCCGCCCACGCTCACCCCGGTTCGGAGGTGTCCCTGACCGGGCTGTCCTCGACGGCCGCGCCGGGTGCCCCGCGGTCGGGAGCGGCGGGGCTGTGCGCGTGCTGGGGCGGCGCGGTGTCGTCGCCCGCGCCCTCGCCCGCCGCCGGAACGCGCAGGGCGAGCAGGGCGACGTCGTCGCCGCCGGGGTCGATGCGGGCCAGGAGTTCGTCGCAGAAGTCCTCGACGTCGCGGCCGGCCAGGGCGGCGGCGTGGCGGCGCAGGTTGGCCAGTCCCGTGTCGATGGGGTGGCCGCGGCTCTCGACGAGGCCGTCGGTGTACAGCAGCAGGGTGGACTCCGCGGGGATCTCCTCCTGGGCGTCGGGCCAGTCCAGGCCCAGGTGCAGGGCGGCGCTCATGCCCAGCAGGGGCCCGTGGCCCTCCTCCAGGTAGCGGGTGTGTCCGTCGGCGGTGACGAGCAGCGGCGGGGGGTGCCCGGCGTTGACCCAGTGCAGACACCAGGGCCCGCCCTCGGGGCCCTCGATACGGGCGAAGACGGCGGTGGCCATGGGGGCGTCGCTGGTGTTGGTCATGGCCTCGTCCAGCCGCCGCATGATCAGGCTGGGCGGTTCCTGGCGGTCCCAGGCCAGGGCGCGCAGCATGTTGCGGACCTCGGCCATGTGCGCGGCGGCCTGGAGGTCGTGGCCGACCACGTCGCCGATGACCATGGTCATGACGCCGTCGGCGAGCAGGAACGCGTCGTACCAGTCCCCGCCGATCTCGGCGGCCTGCTGCGCGGGCTGGTAGCGGGCGGCGAACCGCAGGTGGTCGACCTGCGGCAGCGGGGTCAGGAGCTGGCGCTGCATGGTCTCGGCGACGTGACGCTGCTGCGCGAAGAGCTGGGCGCTCTCCATCACCAGACCGGCGCGCCGGGCGACGTCCCCCAGCACGAGGACCTCGGCGTCGGTGTAGGCGGGCCGCTCCCCGGTGCGGGCAACGGTCAGCGCCCCGAAGACCTGCCGGTGGGTGTGCAGCGGCACCACCACCGCGGAGTGCCCGCCCAGGCGGTCGAACAGCCGCCGGTGCGCCCGGGCGAGCGGCTCGTCCGGTTCACGGTCCAGGTCACCGGCGTCGAAGAGGACGGGCTGGGTGCTGTACAGGGCGCGCATCAGCGCCGCGTGGGAGGCGGACGACAGCGGCGGCAGCGGGCCCTTGAGCGCCTCGGCCGTGTCCTGGCCGCCCAAGGCGTGCACGGCGACGCGCTCCACCTCCTTGGTGCGCCCGTCGGTGACCATGTCGACCACCGCCCAGTCCCCCAGTTCCGGCACCAGCAGCCGGACCAGCCTGTCCAGCATCTCGGGCACGTCCAGGGTGGAGACCAGGACCACGGAGATCTCCGCGACCAGGCTCAACCGGGCGGTGAGTTCCTCCAGGGCCCCCAGGTGCGCCGCGGTCTGCTCGGCGGCGTCGCGGTGCGCCCTGAAGTCGTGGAAGACGATGACCGCGCCCTCCGGGCGCCCCTCGTTCTGGAGCGGGGTGGTCGCCCAGATGATGGGCACGAGCGTGCCGTCCCCCCGCAGGAAGGACTCGCTGCTCCCCTCGGCCGGGTGGCCGCTGTCGAGCACGGCCAGGACGCGGCACTCCTCCCGCGGCGTCGGCTCCCCCTCCGGGTCGCGGTGCAGCAGGCCGTGCAGGTCCAGGCCCAGCATCTCCTCCCCGGGCCGGTCCAGGATGCGCTGCGCGTAGGGGTTGGCGGCGGTGATGCGGCCGGTGGTGTCGATGACGAACATCCCCGCGCCCACGCTGTCGAACACCGCGCGCAGCAGGCCGGTCTCCAGCGGCCAACCGTCGTCGCTCATCGCGCCGCCCTCCGGTCGCCGTGCCGCCGCGCGAGGCCGCGACGCCGCGCGGAGTTCCGCCCCGGCCTCACCGGGGCCGTCCGAAGGTTGCGCTCGAAGACACCCATGCGGTTCGCGTACCCACGTTTCTCATGACGACCGGCGTCGCCAGTCTGCCCCGCGAGGCGGCCCGGGGAGCGCATTGCGGAGTCGGCGGCATGTCACACGCCGCCGGACGGGGCCTCTCCCCCGGCGAACGCCGCGCCGCGCCCCGGAGGAGCGGCCCGGACCGACCGGACTCCCGCCGGGCCGTCACCGGTCGGCCGCCGGGACCGCTGTCTCCGTACGCCTGCGGTCGGCGGATCCAGGCCCCGGAACCGTTAGGAAAAGCCTTTCCGCGGTGCCCCGCCAACGGCTACCCTCGGCTGGAGGTCTGATGGTACGAGGACGCGGGAGGAAGGCAGCCGGTGGCGAACTGCCCGGTGTGCTCACGCCAGGATCGGACGGTCAAGGTGTCCGCCGTGGTCCGTGAGGGCACGACGACCACGCAGAGCGCCGGATCGTCGACGATCCGCGGGGATGACGGGTGGTCGTGGCTGCGCGGCGACACGACGATCGCGTGGGCCCGGCACTCCTCCACCTCCTACTCCCAGAGCACCCTGGCGGCGCAACTGGACTTCCCCGCGCCGCCCGGGGCGGCGCCCGGGCTCACCCGGTGGATCGGAATCGGCCTGCTCGTGCTCGCCGCCCCGCTGGTGATCCAGTTCGGTGTCTTCGGCGCTGTACCGGCGGTGTCCACCGGCCTGGTGCTGCGCTGGCTGCTGGGTTGGGAGTGGAGAAGCGCGCTCATCGCGTCCGCCGTGGTCCTCCTCCTCGTGGGTCTGGTGGCCAACGGCGCACTGAGCCTGGCCGGAGGAGTGGAGCAGTTCGCCTCCTTCCTGTTCGGCATGGTCGTGTGGACCCTGGTGATCGGAGCGGGAGCAGCACTGGTCCTGCGGGACTTCCACAGCACCGAAGCGCGCAGGAAGCGGGACGCGCGCCTCAGGGCCCGCGCGTGGGGGATCTGGCAGCGGCTGTACTTCTGTTTCCGTGACGACCTGGTCTTCGATCCCGCATCCGGCGCGCACGGGCCTCCGACCGCCGTACGGCGGCTCATCGGATATCCCGACGAGTCGTGACGCATGCCGGTCCCGAGGGTCATCCCCCGGACCGGCAGCGGTTACGAAGGGCGGTGCGCGAAGCCCTGCGAGGGGCGGTCTCCGCGCGCCCGGCACCCCGTCCGGGCCGTTGACGCTCACCCGGACGTCCCACCATCGGACGGTCGGTGCCAGAATGCGCAGTGTGAGACACCAGCACTCGGACAACGCAGACCCCGCCCAGGACTCCCCCCGGATCAGCCCGCCCAAGAGCAGCGCGGCCGGACTCCCCGCCGTGCTCAACAGCCTCCGCCACCTCAACGAGCACACCGGTGTGCGGCGCGGGCTGCCAGCCATGCTCGCGATCAACCAGAAGCGCGGCTTCGACTGCCCGGGCTGCGCCTGGCCCGAGGGGGACAAGAGGCACCGGGCCGAGTTCTGCGAGAACGGCGCCAAGGCCGTCGCGGAGGAGGCCACGGCCACGGCGCTGACCGGAAAGTTCTTCGCCGAGCACCCGGTCTCCGAGCTGGCCGGGCGGTCCGGTTACTGGCTGGGCCAGCAGGGCCGCCTGGCCGAGCCGCTGTACCTGGCCGAGGGCGCCACCCACTACGAGCCGGTCAGCTGGGAGCGGGCGCTGGACCTGGTCGCCGAGGACCTGCGCGCGCTGGACTCCCCGGACCAGGCGGTGTTCTACACCTCCGGGCGCACCAGCAACGAGGCGGCGTTCTGCTACCAGCTGTTCGCCCGCGCCCTCGGGACGAACAACATGCCCGACTGCTCCAACATGTGCCACGAGTCGTCCGGTTCGGCCCTGACCGAGACCCTGGGCGTGGGCAAGGGCAGCGTGTCCCTGGAGGACCTGCGCGAGGCCGACCTCATCATCGTGGCCGGGCAGAACCCCGGCACCAACCACCCCCGCATGCTCAGCGCCCTGGAGCGGGCCAAGAAGTCCGGGACGCGGATCGTCACCGTCAACCCGCTGCCCGAGGCGGGGATGCGCGAGTTCCGCAACCCCCAGCACCCGGCCGGCCTGCTGGGGCGCGGCACCGAGCTGACCGACCTGTTCGCGCAGGTGCGGCTGGGCGGCGACCTCGCCCTGTTCTCCGCCCTCAACCGCCTGCTGCTGGAGGCGGACGAGCGCGGCGAGCCGGTCCTGGACCGGGAGTTCGTGTCCGCCCACACCCACGGCTTCGAGCAGTTCGCCAAGGCGCTGCTGGCCGAGCCGGACGAGGAGTTCTGGGCGCGCACCGAGCGCGACACCGGCCTGGCCCGGGAGCTGATCGAGCGGATCGCCGCGATGGTCACCTCCTCGGAGCGGATCGTGGTGTGCTGGGCGATGGGGCTGACCCAGCACCGGCACTCGGTGCCCACCATCCGCGAGGTGGTCAACTTCCTGCTGCTGCGCGGCAACGTGGGCCGCCCCGGCGCGGGTGTGTGCCCGGTCCGCGGCCACTCCAACGTGCAGGGCGACCGCACGATGGGGATCTTCGATCGCCCGGCCGAGGAGTTCCTGGACGCCCTGGGCGCCGAGTTCGGCTTCACGCCGCCGCGCGAGCACGGGTACGACACCGTCAACGCCATCCGCGCCATGGCGCGCGGTGACGTGCGGGTGTTCTTCGCGATGGGCGGCAACTTCGTCGCGGCCACCCCGGACACGCTGGTGACCGAGGACGCCATGCGCCGGGTGGGGCTGACGGTGCACGTGTCCACCAAGCTGAACCGCTCGCACGTGGTGACGGGGACGCGGGCGCTGATCCTGCCCGCCCTGGGGCGCACCGACCGCGACCTGCGCGACGGCGAGCCGCGCTGGGTGACGGTGGAGGACTCCATGGGCAAGGTGCACGCCTCCCACGGCGTGCTGGCCCCGCTGGCTCCGGGCATGCGCTCGGAGGTGGACATCGTCTGCGACCTGGCCGGACGGGTGCTCGGCGACTTCCCGGTGGCGTGGTCGGAGCTGACCGACTACGACCGGGTGCGCGAGCACGTGGCCGCGGTGGTGCCGGGGTTCGAGGACTTCAACGCCCGCGCGCGCAGGCCCGGCGGGTTCACCCTGCCGCACGCGCCGCGCGACGACCGGCGCTTCCCGACCGCGACCGGGCTGGCCAACTTCACGGTGAACGGCACGTACGCGCCGCAGGTGCCCGAGGGTCGGCTGCTGTTGCAGACGCTGCGCTCGCACGACCAGTACAACACGACGGTCTACGGGCTGGACGACCGGTACCGGGGCATCAAGGACGGCCGCCGGGTGGTGCTGGTCAACCCCGAGGACGCCCGGGAGCTGGGGCTGGCCGACGGTGCCTACACCGACCTCGTGAGCGAGTGGCACGACGGCAGGGAGCGGCGCGCGGCGCACTTCAAGGTGGTGCACTACCCGACCGCGCGCGGGTGCGCTGCCTCCTACTTCCCGGAGACGAACGTGCTGGTGCCGCTGGACTCCACGGCCGAGGTGAGCAACACGCCGACGTCGAAGTCGGTGGTGGTGCGCTTCGAGCCGGACTCCGGGGCCGTTTGACCCCGTGACCGGTGCGGCGCCCCGGCCCGGCCCCTTCGCCGGGCCCCGCGCGCCGCACCGGCAGACCCTTCCGGTCGGCCCGCCGGGGACCGTCCCGCCGTCCGGGCCCCGGGCCGCGCCCCCGGGGGGCCGTCGGGGCCGTCGGGGCCGTCGGGGCCGTCGGGGCCGTCGGGGCCGTCAGGCCCTGCGGGCGGGGTTCCGCACCCGAACGCGTCCCCGGCGCGGGGGCGCCCGCGGGGCCGCTCGTACCCTGGTGCGATGCCAGCGATCTACCTGATCCGTCACGGGAAGGCCTCCCCCGAGGCGGAGGACTACGACGAGTTGAGCCCGACCGGCTACGAGCAGGCGCGCCTGCTGGGCGCCGAACTCCGGCGGCGCGGCCCCCGGGTCGGCCGCGTGGTGACCGGTGAGCTGCGCCGCCAGCGCCAGACGGCGGCCGCGGCCCTGACTGAGGCGGGCCTGGACCTGGAGCCGGTCGGCGACGAGCGGTGGAACGAGTACGACCACCTCGGCCTGCTGGGCGCCCACGCGGTCGCGACCGGCTCGCTCCAGGATCGGCTCGACGCCTCCCTGAGCTCATGGATCGAGGCCGGGGGCAGCGGTCCGGGCACCTGGGAGGGTTTCCGGAACGGGATCCGGCAGGCGCTGGACGACCTGGTCGCCGGGCTGGACAGGGGGGAGACCGCGCTGGTCTTCACCTCCGCCGGGGTGATCGCGTCGGTGTGCTCGACCCTGCTGGGCACGGCGCCCGCAGGGTTCCTGGCCCTGAACCGCGTGGTGGTCAACGGTTCGGTGAGCAAGCTGCTGCACGGCCGGGGCGGCACCCGGCTGCTGTCCTTCAACGACCACGCCCACCTGGAGCAGGGCGGCCCCGCGCTGATGACCTACCGCTGAGCGCCCGTGCCGCCCGCCTCCCGGCGCTCGGCGTCGCGCCGCAGCACCGCGCGCAGGGCCAGTTCGTAGCCGAAGACCCCGCATCCGGCGACGTAGCCCGCGGCCACCGGCGCGGTCACCGAGGTGTGCCGGAACTCCTCGCGCGCGTAGATGTTGGAGATGTGCACCTCCACCACCGGCGCCTCGACCGCGTCGATCGCGTCGCGCAGCGCGATGCCGTAGTGCGCGTAGGCGCCGGGGTTGAGCACCACCCCTGCCCAGTCGCGCGCGGCGTGGATCCGGTCCACCATCACGCCCTCGCTGTTGCTCTGTGCGCACACCACCCGCACACCCAGCTCCTCGCCGAGGGAGACCACGCGGCGTTCGACCTCCGCCAGGGTGGTGGTGCCGTACTGCCCGGGGTCGCGGGTGCCCAGCAGGTTGAGGTTGGGGCCGTTGAGCAGCAGGACGGTGCGGGAGGGGTCGGACACAGCGGACATGCGGGTCAGCGCTCCTTCTCGGGTCGGTGGCAGCAAGCTTAGGGCCCGGAAGGCGGTACGGCCCCGGTCGCCCCGGAGTCCCGCGGACGGGGTAGCATACCGACCAGTCGGTCAACGATTCGAGGAGGCGACCGTGGCGTCCGCCCTGCTGTCCACGCGCGACCTGCACTTCCTGCTCTACGAGTGGCTCGACACCGAGGCGCTCACCAGCCGACCACACTACGCCGACCACTCCCGCGAGACCCTCGACGCCGCGCTGGAGCTGGCCGAACGCGTGGCCACCGACCACTTCGCGCCGCACAACAAGGCCAACGACGCCAACGAGCCCCGCTTCGACGGCGAGCGCGTCCACGTCATCCCCGAGGTGAGGAAGGCCCTGGAGGTCTACGCCGAGACCGGGCTGGGCGCCGCCGGGATGCCCGCCTCCGTGGGCGGCGCCCAGATCCCGCACGTGGTCTCCAGCGCGTGCGGCGCCTACTTCCAGGCCGCCAACCTGGGCACCTCGGCCTACCCCTTCCTCACCTCGGGCAACGCGCGCCTGCTCCTGGCGCACGGCAGCCCCGAGCAGGTCGACACCTGGGTGCGCCCCATGGTGGAGGGGCGCTTCACGGGCACCATGTGCCTGTCCGAGCCGCAGGCGGGCAGCTCGCTGGCCGACATCACCACCCGCGCCGAAGAGGACGGGCAGGGCGGCTACCGGCTGTTCGGCAACAAGATGTGGATCTCCGCGGGCGACCACGAGCTGACCGAGAACATCGTGCACCTGGTGCTGGCCAGGATCCCCGGCGGCCCGCCCGGAGTCCGGGGCATCTCCCTGTTCGTCGTGCCCAAGTATCTGTTGGAGGCCGACGGGTCGGTCGGCGAGCGCAACGACGTCGTGCCCGCCGGGCTCAACCACAAGATGGGCTACCGGGGCACCGTCAACGCGCTGCTCAACTTCGGCGAGGGGCGCCACACCCCCGGCGGGCGGCCGGGCGCGGTGGGCTACCTGGTCGGCGAGCCCCACCAGGGGCTGAAGTACATGTTCCACATGATGAACGGGGCCCGGATCGGGGTGGGCGCGGGCGCCGCCGCCGTCGGCTACACCGGCTACCTCAAGTCGCTGGCCTACGCCCGCGAGCGCCTCCAGGGCCGCCCGCTGGGCGGCAAGGACCCCGAACGGCCGCAGGTCCCCATCGTCGAGCACACCGACGTGCGCCGGATGCTGCTCGCCCAGAAGAGCTACGTCGAGGGCGCGCTCGCCCTGGTGCTGTACTGCGCCCGGCTGGTGGACGAGACCGCCAGCGCCGGGGGCGAGAAGGAGCGCGAACGGGCCCGCCTGCTGCTGGACGTGCTCACGCCGATCGCCAAGAGCTGGCCCTCCCAGTGGTGCGTGGAGGCCAACAGCCTGGCCATCCAGGTGCACGGCGGGTACGGGTACACGCGCGAGTACGACGTGGAGCAGCACTACCGGGACAACCGGCTCAACCCGATCCACGAGGGGACCCACGGCATCCAGGCCCTGGACCTGCTGGGCCGCAAGGCCGTGCTCGACGGCGGCTCCCGGCTGTCGCTGCTGGTGGAGACCGCGCGGGTCACGGCGGACCGGGCCCGGGAGCTGGGCGGGCGCGAGGCCGAGTACGCGGGCCTGCTGTCGAAGGCCCTGGACCGGACCGCGGAGACGGCCGCCGCGGCCTGGGCCGGGGGCGACCCGGCGGTGGCGCTGGCCAACGCCACCCCCTACCTGGAGGCGGTGGGGCACGTGGTGGTCGCCTGGATGTGGCTGGAGCAGCTGGTGGCCGCGCACGGGCGCGAGGGCGGCTTCTACGAGGGCAAGCGCGCCGCGGCGGCGTACTTCTTCCGCCACGAGCTGCCGCGCACCGGGCCGCAGTTCGACCTGGTGGCCTCGCGCGACCGCACGGTGCTGGACGTCTCGCCCGACGTCCTCTGAGAGGCGGTGCCGGGGGCGGGGCGCGTGTGCCCCGCCCCCCGGTTCCCGGGCGCAGGACGCCCCGGCGAAGGAGCGGCGGCGCCGTTCAGCCCCCGGGGATCACGCGTCCTCCCTCCGGTCGAGCCGCTGGCGTGCGTAGAACGCCATGGCCTCGTACTGGTAGTCGGCCAGCCCCGGGGCGCAGCCCTCGTAGACCTCGCGCCAGGGTCCCTCCTCGGCGTAGCCGCGACCCAGGTTCTCGAACGCGCCCGCGTCGGGCGTCCACACCCACATCCGGCTCACCGCCAGGTAGTGGACGTGCACCTCGGCCTGGACCGCCGGGTCGTCGGGCGGGACGCCCGCGACCAGGTGGGCGGCCATGCGCCGCAGCTGGTCCGCGGCCTCGTCGCGGTACCGCTCCCGGTCGTCCTCGGTCATCCCCTCCGCGGTCCGCCGCGCCCGCTCCCACGTGTGCGGCCACTCGACGCGGGCGCGCTCGCTGTAGACGGACGCGTCGAATCCGGCGAACAGGTCCTCGGGGTGGTGTGCGGCCTTCACGGCGTCTGCCTCCTCCAGCGCGTCGACGGTGCGGCGCACGGTGGCGACGAGGGTGTCGACGCGGTCCCGCTCGGCCAGCAGGGCGCGCAGGTGGTCGCGCAGCGCCCCGACCCGGTCTCCCTCGTCCAGCACACGGGCGGTGTCGGACAGCCCCATGCACAGCTCGCGCATCACCAGGATGTGCTGGAGGCGCAGCAGCTCGCCGTGCCCGTAGTGGCGGATCCCGCCGGGGCCGATCCGCTCGGGCTCCAACAGGCCGATCCGGTGGTAGTGCCGCAGGGCGCGGGAGGTGACGCCGCTCATACGGCACACCTCGCCCATCGACCAGGACATCGCGGTCTCCCCCTCGTCGGGCCGGTCCCTCCGGCCCGGGGAACGACGTTAGGCGTTGACGCCACGTCAACCGCAACGCGTTTTCACCCGGGTTTCCCCGCGCCCGTGCGGAGGCGGGCGCGGGAAAACCGCTTCGGCGCGGGCGGGGTCCTGTGCCAGGCTGACCCCATGTCCGACCCTCGTCGCGCGCTGCTGCGCTGGCAGTTCGACTTCACCTGGTCCCTGTTCGAGTACCACCTGGAGCGCCTGGAGCCCGGCGACCTGCTCTGGGAGCCCGGCCCCCTGTGCTGGACGGTGCGCCGGGACGGCGAGGGCAGGTGGGTGCCCGACTGGGCTGACACCGAACCCGATCCCGTGCCCGTCCCCACCGCGGCCTGGGTCACCTGGCACATCGGCTGGTGGTGGTCCACCGCCCTCGACCACCTGCGGGGGCGCGTTCCCCGCGAGCGCGAGGAGGTCCGCTGGCCGGGCCCGGAGGAGGCGGCCGACTGGCTGCGCGGGTTGCGGGCGCAGTGGCTGGAGGTGCTGGAGGGGTTCACCGGCCCGGACCTGGACGCCCCCGCCGCGTTCCCCTGGCCGCCGGACTCGGGGCTGACGGTCGAGCACACGGCCGCCTGGGTCAACGGCGAGCTGATGAAAAACGTGGCCGAACTGGGGCAGCTGCGGCTGCTGCGGGCCGCGTCGGCGCCCGGGGCCTGACCGGCGGGCGGGCCCCGGGGGACCCCGCCAGCCCGAGCGCTGGGGTCTGTTCTCTGAACCGGTCTCAGCTTGTGGGGGGTCGGTTCGGGCGCCCACGGGGTTCTGGAGGTGGCGGAGGCGGGTTCCCGTGGGGGAACTGCGCCGCAGGCGTCCGTTGGGGGTGGTGGCGGGCGACGGTTGGGACGAAGCGGAGCGGAGGTCCGAAAAACACTGCCTAACGACGGGTCGGTCCGCTGGCCAGCGCGACCAGCGCACCGAGCACCGACAGGGCCGCCAGCAGTAGGAACACCGCCGGGTAGCCGCCCAGGGGACCGGCCAGCAGCGCGCACGCCCCCGGCGCCAGGGCCATGGTGAGCATGAGCGGGGTGTGCATGATGCCGTTGAGCGTGGTGTAGTGCTCCTCACCCCAGCGGTCGGCCACGGCCGTGGCCTGGAGCAGGGTGAGCACACCCCGCGCGGTGCCGACCAGCGCCGCCGCGGCCATGACCAGGGCCAGCGGTCCGCTGACCAGGGCGATCAGTCCGGTCGCCCCGGCGCAGGCCAGGAGCACCGCGGCGATCCGGTGCACCGCCCCGCTGCACCGCGCCAGCGGTGCGTAGACGAGGCGGCCCAGCACCTGGCCCACGCCCACGACGCTGAGCGTCCAGGCGGCCTCGGCGGTGCCGAACCCGCGCCCCTCCATGAGCGGGATGATGCCGACCACGACCGCGTACACGGTGAGGGTGCCCAGGGCGAGCGCCGTGGTCAGCGCCCAGAACGCGCCGCTGCGGACCACTCCGCGCACCGCCCTGCGGTCCCCGGCCCGGTCGGCGGTGCCGCCGGGAGCCCAGGGCGGGGTCAGGGCCAGGGCGTGCAGCGGCAGCACCACCAGGGCCAGGACCAGGGCGAGGACGAGGTAGGCGCCGCGCCAGCCGACCTGCGCCTCCAGGGCGGCGGTCAGCGGGGCGAAGACGGTGCTGGCCAGTCCGCCGACCAGGGTGAGCGCGGTGAGCGCCCGGACCCTGCCCGGCCCGTACCAGCGGGTCAGGGCGGCGAAGGCGGGCGGGTAGGAGAGCCCGGCCACGGCGACTCCGGCCGCCTGCCAGGCCGCGCCGAAGAACCACAGGTTCGGGGCCAGCGCGAGTCCGGCGACGGCGACCGCGCCCAGCAGGGCCGCCGCGGTCATCACCGGGCGGGGGCCGCGCACCCGCAGCCAGCGGGCCACCAGGGGCCCGCACAGTCCGGCCACGACCTGGGAGCCGGAGAACAGGGCGATGACGGCGGGCAGGGACCAGCCGGTGTCCGCGGCGATGGCGGGCGCCAGCACGGGGAAGGCGTAGAACAGCACTCCCTGGCTGGCGGTGACGGTGACGCACAGGGCGGCCAACGCCCTGCGCGCGTCCGTGCCGGAGGGTGCCCGGCCCGACGCGCGGAGGGGTCGGTGGGTCATACGCGCCGCCCGCGCGGCGCCGGTCGGGTGTTCGGGGGAAGCGGGGGAACGGGGGCAGGGTTCCGTTGCGCTTGCACGGGGGGACTCCTCGCCCTGGGAGGGGCAGACCCAGGGATCGAACGGACAGGTGACGCGTTCGTGTACATACCCGCGTTACTACACCGAGTATTCACCCAATGGCCATCTGTCGCTTACCTGGAATTCCAGCTTTTGTCCCCGGATACCGGCCATCTCCACACCGCTCACGGGAGTCGGCACCACTCCCGGAAGGACACCGCACCGGGGACCGGGGGCAGGCGTTCGCCCGTGGCCCGGAGCCGTTTCGGGCATCCACAGGGCGCCCCCGCACCAGCGACCCGGACGGCTCACGGAGCGGGCTGCCCGGGCGCCTCACGACCCGGTCTTCTCGCGGCCCGGGCGGGCGCTTCAGCCCACGTAGCGCCGCGCCCGGGACTCCCTGCGGGGCGCCTCCAGGGCGCGCAGCCCGCGCTCCACCCGCGGCGGGACCGGCGCGCGCTCCCTCAGCACCCAGGGCAGCCCCCCGAGCGCCTCGGCGACGGCCATCGCGCTCGGCAGGTCGCGCGGCACCGACCGCAGCACCGACCACGTGTGCCGCCACGCCCCGTCCACCGGGCGCCGCAGCCACGCGGTCCACAGGGTGTTGCGGATGCCCAGGCGCCGCCGCCGGGTGGGATCGCGCACCGGCGAGGCGGCGTGGTGGGCGACCGTGTCCTCGTCCCAGCACATCCACCACCCGGCGGCGGCCAGGTCCAGCGCCAGCAGCTCCTCCTCCCCGCCCATCCACAGGCGCCGGGAGAAGCCCCCCGTCTGCCAGAAGGCGCGGACCCGGAACACGGTGACCCCGGCGAGCACACCGAGCAGGGCGGGGCCGGGCAGCCAGTCCGGCCCGGGCACCGGCGAGTGGCGCAGCTCCGGGGTGATGGGGTCCTCCCCGCCCGCGGGCTCCACGATCAGCCGGGCCGTCACCGAACCCAGCCCGGGGTGGGCGTCCAGCAGGTCGGCGGCCCGCTCCAGGGAGCCCGGCTCCCACCAGGTGTCGTCGTCGCAGAAGGCGACGTAGGGCGTGTCCAGGGCCTCGACCCCGACGTTGCGGCCCACCGAGCCCAGGTTGGCCCCGGCCCGGACGAGCCGCACCCACCCGTGGCGTTCGGCGACGGCCGCGGCCGTGCCGTCGCCCGAGGCGTTGTCCACGACGACGGTCGGCGGCGGTCCCGGCAGGTCCGCCAGCCGGTCCAGGGTGCGCAGCAGCTCCTCCCGGCGGTCGCGGGTGATGACCACGACGCCCACGCGCGCGCTCGGGTTCATGCCTCCTCCAGCAGGGCCAGGTCGCGTTCCACGTGCGCGGGCACCGGGCGGCGCCGGGCCAGCGCCGCGGGCAGGACCCGCAGCGCCCCGGTCAGTGCGCCGCGCGAGACGGGGTCGCGCAGCGAGCGCCCGGCAAGCCGGGCCGTGCGCGCCAGGGCCAGGCCGGGGCGGCGGCGCAGCCAGACCGTCAGCAGGGCGTTGCGCTCCTCCAGCGTGCGCCGCCACAGGCCCGGCGGGCGCACCGAGGACGGGTGGTGGTGCACGCGCACGTGCTCCAGGTGGCACAGCTCCCAGCCGGAGGCCGCCAGGTCCTGGGCCAGGAGGGCCTCCTCCCCGGCGAAGAACAGCAGGTGGCTGAAGCCGCCCGCCTCCGTGAAGGCCGCGCGCCGCACCACGGCGGCGCAGGCCAGGAAGCCGAGGATCCGCGGACCGGGCAGGCCGTCGCCGTCCGGCAGCGGGCTGTGGGCCAGCGCCCCGTTGAGCGGGTCCGGCCGCCCCTCCTCGCCGACGAACACCGACGCGGCGACCAGCCCCAGGCGCGGGTGGGCGTCCAGGGCGTCGGCCGCCGCCTCCAGCGACCCCGGCGCCCACCAGGAGTCGTCGTCGCAGAAGGCGACGTAGGGCGTCCGGGCGCGCGCCACCCCGGTGTTGCGGGCGACACAGCCGGTGTTGCGGTCCTGGCGCACGAGTTCGACGCCGGGGAACCCCTCGCGCACGGCCTCGGCGGTGCCGTCGGTGGAGGCGTTGTCCACGACCACCACGGGCGGTCGGGGCTCCAGCCGTTCCAGGTGCCCCAGCGTGCGCAGCAGCTCTTCGCGCCGGTCGCGGGTGGCCACCACCACGGTGACCCGTGAGCGCTCCGGATTCCCCACGCTGGTCCTCTCTCCCCTCTCGTGCCCCGACCCGCCCCCTCACCGCGGCCTCGTGCTCACGGCGGGGTACGGCGCCCCGGACCCGCCACGGGTACGGGGCCGCCGCGGGTCCGGACCTCCCGCGTCGCACCGGCACCGTTTCCGGTCCGGCCCTCAGTTGGCGGGCGCGGTCCCCTCGGGCAGGCCCTCGTAGCGGTCGCGCTGGTCCACGAAGTAGGCGACGGTGCGGCGCAGCCCCTCGTCCAGGCGGACCCGCGGCCGCCAGCCCAGGGCCTGCTCGGCCAGGCGGATGTCGGGGCGCCGGAAGTGCGGATCGTCCTCGGGGCGTTCGACGAAGGTGATCTCCGAGCCCGTCCCGGTGACGCCGATGACGACGCGGGCCAGGTTCAGCACGGACAGCTCCTCGTCGCTGCCGATGTTGACCGGCCCCGTCGTCTCGCTGTCGGCCAGGGCGATCAGGCCCCGCACGGTGTCGTCCACGTAGCACAGCGACCGCGTCTGGTGGCCGTCGCCCGCCACCGTCAGGGGCCTGCCCTCCAGCGCCTGGTTGACGAAGGTGGGCACCATGCGGCCGTCGTCGGCGCGCATGCGCGGCCCGTAGCAGTTGAAGATGCGGGCGATGCCCACGTCGGCCCCGCGGGCGCGGTGGTGGGCCATGGTCAGCGACTCGGCGTAGCGCTTGGCCTCGTCGTAGACGCTGCGCGGGCCGACAGGGTTGACGTTGCCCCAGTAGGTCTCGCGCTGCGGGTACTCCAGCGGGTCGCCGTACACCTCGCTGGTGGAGGCCAGGACCAGGCGGGCGCCGTGGCGCTCGGCGCACTCCAGCGCGTTGCGGGTGCCCAGGCTGCCCACCTCCAGCGTCTCCACCGGCAGGCGCAGGTAGTCCGGCGGCGAGGCGGCCGAGGCCAGGTGGAACACCGTGTCCACGGGTTCCTCCAGCGTGAACGGTTCGGTGAGGTCGGCCTCCATCAGCTCGAACCAGGGGTGCCCGGCCAGGTGCGCCACGTTCTGCGCCCGGCCGGTGGCGAAGTTGTCCAGGCACACCACGCGTGTGCCCCTCTCCAGCAGCCGTTCGCACAGATGGGAGCCGAGAAACCCGGCGCCACCGGTGACCAGGGCCCTTCCTCTCGACGCGTGCTCGCGCATCGTCGCCCACCTCCTCGGATGGTCTCACCGCTTACCTGGGTGCTGTTCTGTGGCCCTTGGGGCCTGTCTTGTGAACGGAGTCTTGGCGTGAGGGGGGTGGTTCGGGCGCCCGCGGGGTTCTGGAGGTGCCGGAGGTGAGACTGCGAGGAACGAGCCGTCTCACCGGAGACACCGAAGGTTCCCGTACTTCGGGCGCCCGAACGCGGGCCGAAGCGAAGCGGAGGCCCCGAAAGACACCGATCAGGGCCAGGACGTCTCCTGCGAGGGGCAGATCACCATCTCGCGCACCTCGCAGCCGGGGGGCTGGCTCAGCGCGAACACCACCGCGCGGGCCACGTCCTCGGGCGCGTTGAGCTTGGCGTCGGGGCCCGGCTTGTACTGGTCGGGGCGGTCGTCGAAGAAGGAGGTGCTCATGCCCCCGGGGACCAGGAGCGTCACCCCGACCTGTCCGGCGAGTTCGGCGGCCAGCGCCCGGGTGAATCCCACGACCCCGAACTTGGAGGCGCAGTAGGCCGTGGCGTCGCTGAGCGCGCGCAGGCCGAGCGTGGAAGCGCAGTTGACCACCGTGCCCCGGGAGGCGCGCAGGTGCGGCAGGGCGGCACGGGTCACGGCGGCGGTGCCGAGGAGGTTGACCTGGACGACCCGCTCCCAGTCCTCGGCGGCCACGTCGGTGAGCGTGCCGCAGGCGTCGGTCCCGCCCGCGTTGACCAGGGCGTCGATGCGGCCGTGCTGGACGCTGACCTGCTGCACGACGCGCTCGACGGCCTCGCGGTCGGCCAGGTCCACCTGGTGGAAGGACAGGTCGTCGCCGGGGTGCTGCCGGTCCAGGACGATCGGGTGGCCGCCCCCGTCGGCGACGGCCCGCGCGGTGGCCGCTCCCAGGCCCGAGGACCCTCCGGTGATCAGCGTGTTTCCGAGTGGACGCATCTGTCTCCCTCGTTCTCCGTGTCGTGGTCGTCGGTCGTTCGTGTCCGGTTCCCGGGCGCCGGGGCGGGGGCGTCCGGTCTCGGGGCGTCAGCGGGCGGGTACGCCGTCGCGGCCCCGTCCGCGGATGCGGGTGATCAGCCCGGTCGTGGAGTGGCCGGGCACGAGGGGCACGGTGACCACCTCTCCCCCGGCCCGGCGCACGACGGGCGTCTCGGGCAGGTCCTCCACCTCGTAGTCGCCGCCCTTGACCCACACGTCGGGCCGCAGCTCCTCCAGGGCGCGCACGGGCGTGTCCTCGTCGAAGACGACCACCTCGTCCACGCAGTCGAGCGCGCCCAGCACGCGGGCGCGGTCCTGTTCGGCGACCACCGGACGGCCGCTGCCCTTGAGCGCGCGCACGGAGGCGTCGCTGTTGAGCAGGACCACGAGGCGGTCTCCCAGGGCGCGGGCGCGGCGCAGCAGGTCGACGTGGCCCGCGTGCAGGACGTCGAAGCAGCCCCCGGTCGCCACGACCCGCTCCGCCCGGCGGTCCTCCCCCGCGCGGGGGCCGGGCACCGCGGCGTCGCGCGCCCGCCCGGCGGCGGGGCGCGGGGCGGCGTAGGCCGAGGCCCCGCCCCCGGCGACGAAGGCCGAGGCGGAGGCGACCCCGCGCCGGACGGCGTCGCGTACGTCATCGCCGTCGGCGAGCGCCGTGGCGCACGCGGCGGCGAAGGCGTCCCCGGCGCCGCAGGTGTCGGTCGGCGAGTCGACCGGCGTGCCCGGCAGCAGGGCGCACTCGTCCCCGGTGTCCGACCAGGCGGCGCCGCGCGCGCCGAGGGTGACGGCCACCGAGTGCACGTCCCACGCCCCGGCCAGCTCACCGGCCCGGCGCAGGGCATGCCCGTCGGCGCCCCCGGCGACCCCGGCCTCGGCGGCGTTGGGCGTGGCAAGGCGGGTTCCGGGCACGGGGTCGGCGCCGCGCGGATGCGGATCCCACACGAGCGGGACGCCGCGCCGCGCGCAGGCGGTCAGGGCCCGGCGCACGGCGCGCTGGCGGGTGAGCCCGTGCCCGTAGTCGGCCACGAGCACGGCCGCCGCCCCGGTCAGGGCCTCGGCGACGTCCTCGGCGCGGGCGTCGAGTTCCACGCCCTCGCACCCCCGGTCCAGGCGTGCCACGGTGCGGCCGTTGGCCTGGACCCGGGTCTTGGTGGGCGTGTGCTCCATCAGGGGCAGCCCCACCAGCCGGACGCCCCCGCCCACGAGCGCGGCCAGGTCGTCGGCGGCCGCGTCGCGGCCCACGGCGGTCACCAGGACCACGTCGTGGCCGTCCTGCCGGGCGCGGCGGGCGGCCAGGGCCGCGCCTCCGGGCCGGTACCAGGACTCGGGCTCCTCCAGTACGGGCGCGGGCGCGTCGGGGCAGTCGCGCCGGGACACGCCGCGCAGGTCCACGTCGAGCAGGGCGTCGCCGACCACCACCACGGTTCCCCCGCTCATGTGGCAGCCCTCCCCTCGGGGACGAAGACCCCGTGCGCGCGGGCGGCGACCTCGGCGTCCACCGCGGCGCAGAACACGTGGACCAGCGCCAGGTGGACCTCCTGCACGGTGGAGGTGCTGGGCGCGGGGACCGCAACCGTCTCCGCGCTGAGCGACTCCAGGGCGCTGGGCCCGGGGCCGGTCAGGGACCAGCAGGTGACGCCGAGTTCCCGGGCTGCCTTGGCCGCGGCGACGACGTTCTCGCTGTTGCCGCTGGTGGACATGCACACCAGCAGGTCGCCCGGGCGGGCGTGCGCGCGCAGCTGGCGCGCGAAGACCTGCTGGTAGCCGTAGTCGTTGGCGATGGCGGTGACGCTGGAGGTCTCCGCGTGCAGCGCGATGGCCGACAGGGGCTCGCGCTCGTCCTCGAAGCGTCCGGTCAGTTCGGCGGTCAGGTGCTGGGCCTCGGCCGCGCTGCCGCCGTTGCCGCAGGCGAACAGGCGCTGCCCCCCGCTCAGGGAGCGCGCGGCGCGGCGCCCCCACTCCTCGACGAGGGCGGCGTCCGTGCCGTCCAGCGCGGAGCTGAGCTGTCTCAGGTGGGTGTGCATCACTCCTCGCCTCCCCCGGTGGTGGTGGCGACCGGCGTGCTGAGCCCGGCGCGCGGCGCCGGGACGGCCGTGCCGGTCGCGGTCGTGGTCGTGGTCACGTGCAGGTAGCACTCCTCGGTGCGCCGGGCCACCTCCGCCCACGAGTAGTGGTCGCGTGCCCGCTCGGCCGCGGCCTCGGCGAAGGAGGTCCTGGTCGCCTCGTCCGAGAGCAGCCAGCGCACGGCGCGGCCCAGCCGCTCGGGCGACCTGGCCGGGACGAGGAGCCCGGTCTCCCCGTGCACGACGGTGTCGACGTGGCCGCCCACGCGGGAGGCGACCACGGGGACACCGCAGGCCATCGCCTCGACGGTGGAGATCCCGAACGGCTCGTACCAGGGCACGTTGACGGCCACGTCGGCCGACCTGAGCAGGGCGGGCACCTCGGCGCGGTCCACGCAGCCCAGGAAGCGGACCCGCTCCTCCACACCCGCGCGCTCGGCGGCCATCCGCAGCCGCACCGCCTCGGGCTGGGTCCACAGGCGTTCGCGGTCGGTCCCCCCGGCGATGACCAGTTCGGCCTCGGGCACCTGGGCCAGCGCGCGGATCACCGTGTCCACGCCCTTGCGCCTGACCAGGCGGCCCAGGCTGAGCAGGCGCGGGCGGTCGCCGCGCTCGGCTGCGGGTCCCTTCGCGGTGAAGCGGGAGGTGTCCACGCCGCAGGGCACCACCGCCACGCGCGCGGGCGGGATCCCCCACTCGGCGAGTTCGCGCCGCTCCTCGGTGGAGGTGGCCACGACCATGTCGCACTGACCGGCCACGGCGCGTTCGGTCGGGACGCGCTCGGCGGGGCTGGTGTCGTCCGTGCCCTGGTGGCGGCGCTTGACTGTGCCCAGGGCGTGGAAGGTCTGCAGCACGGGCAGGCCCAGGGCGCCGGCAGCCCGCAGGGAGGCGAAACCGCTCATCCAGAAGTGGGCGTGGACGACGTCGGGCCGCTGGACGCGCCAGGCCGCCCGCAGCCGCTGCGCGAACTCGGGCATGTACTGGGGCAGCTCGTCCTTGCTGATCGGTGCCGCCGGTCCGGCGCGCACGTGCTCCACGCGCACGCCCGGGCCCAGGGAGACGCTGTCGGGCCGCTCCGCGTCGGTGCGGCGCGTGTGGACGACGACCTCATGCCCGCGCGCGGCGAGCGCCGCGGCCAGCTCGGCCACGTGGACGTTCTGGCCGCCCGCGTCCTCTCCGGTGATCGCCGCCAGCGGGCTGGCGTGTTCGGAGACCATGGCGATCCTCATGACGTCACCTCCTGTAGCACCCGGTCCCAGTCGTCGAGGAACCTGGTGAGCCCGTAGCGGCGCAGAGCCGCCGCACGGGCGGCCTTGCCGGCGCGGACGGCGAGGTCGCGATCCTCATGGAACGCGCGCAGCGCCTCCGCGAGCACTCGGGGGTCGGTCGAGACGGTGCCCGCCTCGGGCGGTACGGCCTCGTATGCCTCGGTCGTGCCGAGGGCGGCCACGGGAAGGCCCAGCATCATCGCCTCGATGAGGGACAGGCCGAGCGAGGTCCACCGCAGCGGGTGGGCGTAGGCGCGGCGGCGGGCCAGTTCGTCGTGCATGGCGCCCTGGGGCAGGTCCTCGTGGGCGCGCAGCCGCGGGGGCGTCAGCCCGAGGTGGTCGGGTACCCCGGCCACGCCCATGCCGAACAGGTCCAGGGGCACGCGCTCGGCGAGCGCGGGCAGCAGGTCGGTACCGGTGAAGCGCCAGCGGCGCAGGGGCTCGTTGAGCACCACGCCCGTGCGCGGGACCTCACCGGTGTAGCGGTACCCGGGGTCGGGCACGCCGTGTTCGACCACGCGGGTGGGCGCGCGCCCGCAGTCCCAGAACAGGTCGTTGAAGTGGGTGACGTGGACGACGGGGATGTCGTCGCGGTCGGCGACGGGGTGCCGGGTGACCGGCACGTCCCGGCGCGGGGTGTTGTGCTCGACGTAGACGGCGGGCACGTCCCGGCCCGGTACGCGGCCCAGGAGCTCCTCGGCCAGGGCGATCTCGTGCGGACGCTGGAGGACCACCAGGTCGGGCTCGCTGTCGCGCACCGCCCCGGGGGGCAGTTCCTCGGCGTTGGCGGGCCAGTCCCAGGTGCGGGCGCGGCCCCGCCCGTCGGGCCCCCGGTCCGGGGTCACCGGCAGCAGGCAGGTATGCCCGCCGTGGACGAACGCGGTCGTCCACGAGCCGTGGACGTGCCAGAGCAGGATCCGCAGCGCGCGCGCGGGCGTCCTGGCGCGGCCCTGCGCCATGCCCAGGGGGGCGCGCGCCGGGGCGGCGGGTGTCGGATGGTGGACGGTCATCGTGCCCCCAGGAGTTCGTCGACGGCGGTCAGGACGTCGTCGGAGGAGACGGAGTTCAGGCAGGGGTGGCCGGGTACGGGGCAGACCCGGGCCCGGGTGTCGGCGCAGGGCGCGGACTGGTCGCCCAGGACGCGGACCGCGGTGCCGTGGGGCGCCCACGCGGAGGCCGGCACGACCGGGGAGAAGAGCGAGACCACGGGAGTGCCGACGGCGGCGGCCAGGTGGGCGGGGCCGGTGTTGCCCGAGACCAGGACGGCGGCGCGGTCGAGAACGTCGGCCAGTTCGGTGACGGTGGTGCGCCCGGCCAGGTCCGCGGCGCCGTGCGCGGCGACCTCGCGGGCGGCCCCGGCCTCCCCGGCGGTGCCGGTGACCAGGACCCGGTGACCGCGTTCGGCCAGCGCGGCGACGGTCTTGGCGGCCAGCGCGGGCGGCAGCTCCCGGGAGGGGACGTCCGCGCCGACGTGGACCACCGCGTATCCGTCGGGCCCGGTCAGCCCGCGGGTGTCGGGCAGCGGGCGGCGCACGGCCAGGCGTCCGTCGTCGCCGGGCGGCGGCGGGTACCCGGCGGCGCGGGCCAGCGACAGCATGCGTTCGGCCTCGGGGACGCCGTAAGCCACATGGTGGCGCACGTCGAGCAGGCTGCCCGGGTAGTCCTCGCTGACGGCAGAGACGCGGGGAACCCCGGCCATGCGCAGGAGCAGGGCCATCGGCAGCGGCGACTGGTGGAAGGAGGTCAGGATCACGGCGGCGTCCGCGCCGGGGTCGGACAGGCGCCGCACGAGCCGGGTGACGTCGGCGGCGTCCACCGGCGGCGGGTCGGCGGCGATCCAGGGCGCGCACCAGGTCAGGACCTCGTCCACGCCCGGCAGCGCCGCGGCGGTCTCGGCGCCCCGGGGTCCGGCGAGGTAGACGACCCGGTCGGCTCCGTGGGCGAGGGCGCGCACGGCCGGTCCGGACAGCAGGACGTCCCCCATGCTGTCCAGGCGCGCCACGATCACGGTCCCGCCGCTCACGAAGCGTCCTCTCCGAGCAGGCGCAGGACGGCGGCCTCCAGGTCGGGCGCGGTCTCGGGTGCGGACCGGCACTCGGCGTCCAGGGTGGCGGCGGTGGGCACGAGCACCCCGCGCGCGCCCGCGGCCCGCGCGGCGTCCACGTCGGCGCCGATGTCGCCGACCAGCGCGCAGCGGGAGGGCGGCAGACCCAGCTCGGCCGCGGCGGAGCGGACCATGCCGGGCGCGGGCTTGCGGCACCCGCAGCCGTCCTCCTCGCCGTGCGGGCACACGCGCCACACGTCGAAGGGGCCCAGCAGTTCCTCCACGCGCCGGTTGACCGCGTCCACCTGGTCGCGGGTGATCAGTCCGCGGGCGATGCCCGACTGGTTGCTGACCACCCCGACGGCGAGTCCGGCGCGGCGGGCCAGGGCGAGCGCCCGCTCGGCCGAGGGCGTGGGCCGCACCTTGTCGGGGTCACCGTTGTAGGGGACGTCCTCGACCAGGGTGCCGTCCCTGTCGAACAGCACGGCCGCCACTCCCGGGGCGGGCCGCGCACCGGCGTATCGGATCTCGCCGCGCAGCCGCTGCCAGCAGGCCAGGGGCGGGATGAGCGCGCTGGTCACCAGCATGTCAGTAACTTCGTCGCGGGTGGCGGGCCCGCCGGAGATCCGGCGCCGGGCGAACGCGGCGGTGCGCGCGGTCCACAGCGCGGCGCACGCGGCGGCCGCGGCGCGGCGGCCGGTCAGGGCCGCTCCGGCGGCGCCCAGCAGGGCGGCCGTGGTGAGGACGTGCCCGCGCAGCCCGCCGGGGCCCTCGCCGACCCGGTTGCGCCAACCGCGCCCGTGCAGGCGGTCCATCAGCGCGTTGTCGGCGTTGCCGCGCTGGGCGGCCAGGCTCGCCCAGCGCCCGCCGCCGCGCAGCGGGTGCACGCACTCGCGCTCTCCGGGCACGAGGACGAACCCGGCGTCCACGACCCGCAGGGCCAGGTCGGTGTCCTCGCGGTAGGCGCGCGGGAAGCGGGCGTCGAAGCCGCCGACCGCCTCCAGCGCGCTCCTGCGGTAGGCCATGTCCGCGGTGATCCAGCGGGCGCCCTCCAGTGCCAGGGTGGCCCGTTCGGCGTCCGTGGGCCGGTGCCCGCGCGGGCGGGGCACGGTGATGCGGCCCTGGCTGGCGCCCACCTCGGCGGGCAGGTCGGCCAGGTCGGCGCGCAGGCGCGTCGGCCAGTCCGCGGGCGGGGCCACGTCGTCGTCCAGGAAGGCGATCCACTCGGCGGCGCAGGCGTGCCACCCGGCCTGGCGGGCGGCGGCGGGGCCGCCTCCGCCGGTGCGCAGGACGCGCACCCGGGCGTGGTCGGTCCCGGGCAGCGGCGCGGCGTCGTCGGAGGGCCGGTCGTCCACGACGACGACCTCCTCGGGCGCCTCCCGCGGCGGCGCGGCCAGAAGCGGTTCCAGAACGCGGGGCAGGGTGTCGCGCCCCACGGTGGGAACGACCACGGAGTAGCGGGGAGCGCTCACCGGTGCGCCCCCTCGCCCGCGCGGCGGCGCACGACGAACGGGCCGATGGCCAGCAGGTCCACCGGCGCGGACCCGAAGCACTCCAGGGCGTCGCGCGGGGAGTCGACCATGGGCCGTCCGGCGGTGTTGAGGCTGGTGTTGACCAGGACGGGCAGGCCGCTGCGCCGTTCGAAGCGGTCCAGCAGGCGCGCGGTGAGCGGGTCGTCCCGCTCGGCCACGGTCTGGACGCGGGCGGTGCCGTCCACGTGCACCACGGCGGGCAGGCGGTCGCGCCAGTCGGGGTGCACCTCGTGGACGAAGAGCATGTAGGGGCTGGGCAGGGGCCCGCCGGAGAAGATCTCCGCCGCCCTGGGCTCGGCCACCATCGGCGCGACGGGGCGGAACTGCTCGCGCCCCTTGACCCGGTTGAGCCGTTCGAGGTTGTCGGGGTTGGACGGGTTGGCGAGCAGGGAGCGGTGCCCCAGCGCGCGGGGACCGTACTCCGCCGCGCCCTGGAACCAGGCCACCAGCGCGTCCCGCTCCAGGGCCTCGGCCACGGTGTCGGCCAGGTCGTCGGGGCGCTCGAAGGCGACGTCGGCCTCGCGCAGGATCGCGTGCAGTTCGTCCTCGTCCCAGGAGCGGCCCAGGTCGGCCCCGGGCATGGGCGCCACGTCCTCCACGAGGGAGGCCACGTGCAGGGCGCCGCCCAGCGCGGTGCCCGCGTCGCCGGAGGCGGGCTGCACCCACACGCTCTCGAAGGGCCCCTCGCGGGCGATGCGGCTGTTGGCGACGCAGTTGAGCGCGACCCCGCCCGCCATCGTCAGGTGCGGGCGGCCGGTCCGCTCGTGCAGCCAGCCGACGACGGCCAGGAGGGTCTCCTCCATGGCGGCCTGCACGCTGGCGGCCAGGTTCGCGTGCTCCTTGGAGGGCTCCCGCCCCGGCTCGCACGGGTCGGTGAGGGAGTTCCACTCCAGGCCCGAGGCGCGGACCAGGCCGTCGCCCTCGTAGCGCACGCACTTGCGCACCGCGTCGAGCATGGTGGGCTCGCCGTAGGAGGCCAGTGCCATCACCTTGTACTCGTCGCTGGAGCGGTGGAAGCCCACGTGCTCGGTGAGCTCCTCGTAGACCAGTCCCAGGGACTCGGGCAGCGGCTGGCGGGCCAGCACGTCCAGCTTCCCGCCGGTGTAGACGCCCGCCAGGTGCGAGGTGCTCTCGCCGCGGCCGTCGGCCACGAACACCGCGCACTCGCCGCCTCCGGCCTCCGGCGGGGCGGCGAGCCCGGTGGAGGCCGCGTGCGCGACGTGGTGGGGGACGTAGGTGACCTTGGCCGGGTCCAGGCCCGGCAGGGCGGTGGCCAGGAAGTGCGGGGCGCGCTCGACGTAGAACAGGCGCAGGCGCTCCCACCCGCGGTCCTGTCCGGGCCCGTCGGGGTCGGCCAGGGCGGGGTCGTAGGAGTAGGTGACCGCGTCCAGGTCGGCGGGGCGCAGACCCGCGCGTTCCAGGCACCAGCGCATCGCCTGCTCCGGCAGCTCCCACGTGGAGAAGGGGACGGCGGCCTTGCCGTGCTTGCGCCGCGAGAACCGCTCCTCCTCCGCCGCCGCGACCGTGCGGCCGTCGACGACGATCGCCGCCGCAGGGTCGTGGAAGACGGCGTTGACACCGAGGACACGCATGTAACCGCTCCCTCCTCAGGCCGGGTCTGCAACTCAGACGCCGAGCGCACCCACTCGACTACCAGCAGCAGCGGCGCGTAAACATCGGCCGCGGGAGGACCGGAACCCGCTCACCAGCAGCGACGCGCTCGGGGACTGCCCCGGGGCCGCCGCCCGCGCGCCCGCGGTCCGCCCCGCGGCGCCGGGGAAGCCGTCATGTTTGCCCCCACCGATGCGGGCTATGGGACCGGTGAGAACCGAGAGGTACGACCGGCACGAAAGGAGCAGGACCATGGTGGTGCGAACCATCGACCAGGTAATGAGCAGCCCGGTCCGCACGGTCTCGCCGGACACGTCCCTGCGCGAGGCCGCCCAGATCATGCGCGACTCCGACGTGGGCGACGTCGTCGTGACCCGGGACAAGCAGATCACGGGCATCCTGACCGACCGCGACATCGTGGTGCGCTGCGTGGCCGAGGGCGGCGACCCGGGCGAGCGCAGCGTCGGCGACGTGTGCAGCGCGGAGGTGGCCACCGTGCCGCCGCAGAGCGGGATCGCCGACGCGGTGCACGTCATGCGCACCAGCGCGGTGCGCCGCCTCCCCGTCGTGGACGGCGACCGCGTCGTGGGCGTGGTGTCCATGGGCGACCTGGCGCGGGCCGTGGACGAGGACTCGGCGCTGGCCGACGTCAGCGCCGCCGACCCCAACCGCTGAGGCACCGGTGGAACCGGTGGGAGGGAACTCGGACCCCGGCCGCGGCGGCCCGGACGGGGGCCGGGTCCCCGGCACGGACGGACGGCCGTCCCTGCTGGCGCTGCGGGCGCTGGGGCTGGGCGACTTCGCCACGGCCGTTCCCGCGCTGCGCGCGCTGGAGCGGGCGCTGCCGTCCTGGCGCCGCACCCTGGCGGGCCCCTCCTGGTACCGGCACCTGGTCGCGCTGGCCGGGCTGGACTGGGAGGTCCTGCCCACCGGGCCACTGCGCGCGCCCGACACGCGCTCCCCGGACCTGGCGGTCAACCTGCACGGCCGGGGACCGCAGAGCACCGCGGCCCTGGCGGCGCTGGCACCGGGGCGGCTGTGGACGCACGGCCACCCGTCCGCCCCGCAGTGGCCGGGTCCGGAGTGGCCCGAGGGGGTCCACGACACCGAGATCTGGTGCCGCCTGCTGCTCGCGCACGGTGTGGCGGCCGACCCGGACGACCTGCGGTGGCCGACCCCGTCGCGGGGGCGGGGCGCGGTGGTCGAGGGGGACACCGCGATCGTCCACCCGGGGGCCGCCTCCGGGTCGCGGCGCTGGCCCCCGGAGCGTTTCGCGCGGGTAGCGGAGGACCTGGCGGCCTCGGGACTGCGGGTGCTGGTGACCGGCTCGCAGAACGAGACCGCGCTGGCCGAGCGGGTCGCCGAGGCCGCCGGGCTCGGCGGCCGGGCGGTGCTGGCCGGGCGCACCTCCCTGGACCTGCTGGCGCGGCTGGTCGGCGAGGCGCGGCTGGTGGTGTGCGGGGACACCGGGGTCGGCCACCTGGCCACGGCCTACGGCACGCCGTCGGTGCGTCTGTTCGGGCCGGTCTCCCCGCAGCTGTGGGGCCCGCGCGTGGACCGGGGCGTCCACGTGTGCCTGTGGACGGGCCGCACGGGCGACCCGCACTCGGCCGAACTGGACCCGGGTCTGGACGCGATCGGCGTGGAGGAGGTCGTCACGGCGTGCCGGAGCGTGTGCGCCTCCGGCCGCCCCGCCGAGGAGGCCGTCCACGGCTCCTGAACCCCCGCGCCCCGGAGCCGGGCGGGGCCGGGTTCCGTCCGGGGAGGGGCGCGGACTCCTTCGCGGCTCCCGGGTGCCGACGCTCCGGCCGAAAGCGTTGACGGTGTGGCGCACGGGGTTCCCTCGGCGGACACGGGCCGACGCGCCCTTCCGGTCACGAGTCGGCGTTGTCGGACGAACCCTCAACCCTGGGGCGGGCGCGCAGGTGCGCCCGCTCACCCTGTCGGCCGAACAGGCTGAGGAACTCGACCGCACCGGAGTCGGCCGAGCCGAACCAGTGCGGCACGCGGGTGTCGAACTCGGCCGCCTCCCCCGGGGCGAGCACCAGGTCGTGCTCGCCCAGCACGACCCGCAGCCGCCCGTTGAGGACGTAGAGCCACTCGTAGCCCTCGTGGGTCTGCGGGTCGGGTTCGACGGGACGGTCGCTGCCCGGGATCACCAGCTTGTACGCCTGGATGCCGCCGGGACGGCGGGTCAGCGGCAGCATGGTCATGCCGTGGCGGGTGACCGGCCGCAGGTGGATGCGCGGGTCTCCGGTGGGCGGCGCGTCCACGAGTTCGTCGAGGGTGACTCCGTACGCCCTGGCCAGCGGGAACAGCAGTTCGAGGGTGGGGCGGCGGGAACCGGACTCCAGCCGGGACAGGGTGCTCACCGAGATGCCGGTCGCCGCCGACAGGTCGGAGAGCGTGGTCTCCTTCTGCTTGCGCAGCGCGCGCAGCCGGGGTCCGACCGCGTCGAGCGCCTGGTCGAGGTCGTGTTCCATTCCGCCATTTTGCCATAACGGCAACGAATATTGCGCGAACCGGTGGGGGAGTCGCATGGTGGGGCATGGAGGTGATCGCGGTGAACGATCAGTTGGAGAACGGCTACGACGCGGTGGTGGTCGGCGGTGGCGCCGCCGGACTGAACGGCGCCCTCATGCTGGCCCGGGCGCGGCGCTCGGTGGCGGTGGTCGACTCGGGGACCCCGCGCAACGCGCCCGCCTCGGGCGTGCACGGACTGCTGGCCCGGGAGGGCGTGTCCCCGGCAGAGCTGTTGGAGCGGGGCCGGGCGGAGGTGCGCGGCTACGGCGGCCACGTGAGCACAGGGGAGGTCACGGCCGTGACCCGCGACGGCGACGGGTTCCGGGTGGAACTGGCCGACGGCCGCGGCGTGCGGGCGCGCCGGGTCCTGGTGACCACCGGACTGGTGGACGAACTGCCGGACGTGGCGGGCGTGCGCGAGCAGTGGGGCGCGGGCGTGGTGCACTGCCCGTACTGCCACGGCTGGGAGGTGCGCGACCGGGCCATCGGTGTGCTGGCCAGCGGGCCGATGGCGGTGCACCAGGCGCTGTTGTTCCGCCAGTGGAGCGAGGACGTCACGCTGTTCACCCACACCATGCCCTCGCCGGGCGAGGAGGACGCCGAGAAGCTGGCCGCCCGCGGCATCCGCGTGGTGGAGGGGCCGGTGGCCTCCCTGGAGACCGCCGACGGCCGGATCACGGGGCTGAGGCTGGAGGACGGCACGGTGGTCGACCGGGAGGTGGTGGCCGTCGGAACGCGGATGGTGGCGCGCGCCTCCTTCCTGGAGGCGCTCGGCCTGAGCACCCGGGAGCACCCGATGGGGGTCGGCGAGTACGTCCCCACCGACGAACGCGGCCGCACCGACGTGCCCGGGGTGTGGGCCGCGGGCAACGTCACCGACCTGAGCGCGCAGGTCGGCGCCTCGGCGGCCTCGGGCGCCGCCGCCGGCGCCCAGATCAACGCCGACCTGGTCGACGAGGACACCCGCCGGGCGGTCGCCGCCCACCGGGACGCCTTCTCGGCCGGGTCCGAGGCGCGGGTGAGCGAGCTGGTGACGGGCGAAGGCCGCCACGGCCTGTGAGCCGCGGGAGAGGGCACGGCGCGTCCGGGGGTGTCGACAGGGCCCGGTCACCCCAGGCCCCCGGGACCGGGACGGCCGGCCACGGCGGCCGCGGGGGCACCCCGCACGATCCCGCGGCGCGGGCCCGCGGGCGCCCGTGACCGGTGGTTCCCCCGCGGCGTACCGCGCCGCGGGGGAACGTCTCCCGGCGCACGGCGGGGCACGCCAGCCGGAGATGCCCTAGCCTGGCGGCGTGCACCACGACGACGAGCCCGCCGCGAACGCGGACGCCGGGGACGGCCGGGGCCCCGAGGTCGCCCACCTCCTGGTCCGCCTCCTCAACATCAGCCAGCGGATCGGGCGCTACGCCGCGCACGAGACCGGCGAGCGCACGTCCCCGGCGACGTGGCGCGCGCTGAGCGTGCTCCAGGAGAAGGGGCCCCTGCGGCTGGGCGTCCTGGCCGAGCACTGCCGGGTCAGGCAGCCCACCATGACGGTGATCGTGGAGTCGCTGCTCTCCTCGGGGTACGTGGCGCGCCACCCCGACCCCGACGACCGGCGGGCCCAGCTGCACGAGCTGACCATGGCGGGCGCGGCGGCGCTGGAGGACTGGCGGCACCGGATCGGCGACGCGCTGACGCCGCTGTTCTGCGACCTGTCCGAGCACGAGCGGGAGCTGCTGTCGGACTCGGTGCGGCTGTTGGACGAGCGGCTGCGCCGCGGCGGGGCCTGAGCGGCCGGTTCCGACCCCAGAACCCGGTCGCACCCTCAGCTCCGCCGCGCGCCGCCCGCGCGCCCGCCGCGGCCGCGGTGACCGGCGTCTCCCCGCCCTCTCGGCCGTCGCGTGCCCGGTGGGAATGCACGGGGATTAACATAGGTTTCCTATGCGAATGAGGGCCCCGACCGTACCGGCCGCCGTCCTCCCCACCATCGGCGACGACAGGGAGCAGCGAGAACATGGTGGCGAAGACCGAAACCCCGCGTACAGCACCGCCCGGAGGCGCGGACCAGGGACACGCGCCGGAGGGGTCCATCCTCCGGCAGCCGCGCGCCGTGTGGGCCGTGGCGTTCGCCTGCGTGATCGCCTTCATGGGCATCGGCCTGGTCGACCCGATCCTGCCCGCGATCTCCCGCAGCCTGGAGGCCACGCAGACGCAGACCTCGCTGCTGTTCACCAGCTACCTGCTGGTCACCGGCCTGGCCATGCTCGTCACCAGCTGGGTGTCGAGCCGCCTGGGCGCCAAGCGCACGCTCCTGGTCGGCCTGGCGCTGATCGTGGTCTTCGCCGCCGCGGCCGGGACCAGCGGCAGCGTCGAGTCCGTCATCGGATTCCGGGCCGGGTGGGGGCTGGGCAACGCGTTCTTCATCTCCACCGCCCTGGCCACCATCGTCGGCGCGGCCAGCGGTGGGGCCTCCTCCGCGATCGTGCTCTACGAGGCGGCGCTGGGCCTGGGCATCGCCACGGGCCCGCTCCTGGGCGGACTGCTCGGCAGCGTCAGCTGGCGCGGCCCCTTCTTCGGTACCGCCGCGCTGATGGCGGTCGGGTTCGTCGCGATCGCCGTCCTGCTCAGGAGCGAGGCCACGGAGCGGACCGCGCCGGTGCCGCTGTCGGCCCCGTTCGCGGCGCTGCGCGTCCCGGGCATCCTGGTGCTGGCCCTGGCCGCGCTGTTCTACAACATCGGCTTCTTCGCCCTGCTGGCCTACACGCCCTTCCCGCTGGGGCTGGACGAGATGGGCCTGGGGTTCACCTTCTTCGGCTGGGGCCTGGCGGTCGCCGTGACCTCGGTCCTCGTGGCGCCGGTGCTCACCCGCCGGTGGCCGCGCACGCGGGTGCTGTGGACGACCCTGCTCCTGCTGGCCGCGGACCTGGTGGCCGCGGGCGCGCTCATCTCCTCCACGGCGGGACTCATCACCGCCATCGTGCTGGGCGGCCTGCTGCTGGGCGTGCTCAACACGGTGCTGACCGAGTGCGTGATGGAGGCCAGCGACCTGCCGCGTTCGGTGGCGTCCTCGTCCTACTCGGCGGTGCGCTTCCTCGGGGGCGCCGCCGCTCCCCCGGCCGCCTCCGCGCTCGCCGCGGCCCTGTCCCCCGGCGCGCCGATGTACGCGGCGGCGGGGTCGGTGGCGCTGGCCGCGGGGATCGTGCTCCTGGGCCGCGGAGCGCTGCGCAGGGTGGACGACGGTCCCGAGTCCGCGCGGGCCGAGGCCGAGGCGATCACCATGGGCGAGTGAGCGCCGGTACGCGGCGCGGTCAGCGCCCGCACGCCTCGACGAGGAAGCGGTGCACCGTGCACGTGAGCGGGGTCCCCCGCGCCATGTCCCGGTGCAGCCGCAGCAGCGGCCCGCGGTGGGCGCGCGCGTCGAAGCCCGGCACCTGCCACGGCACCATGCGCAGGTAGGACACGAGCGCGCCCACGTCGTGGAAGCGGCGCAGGGGCCGGGCCCGGCGGGCGCGGGTGACGGCCAGGCCCGCCCCCTCCAGGCCGGCGACCGCGGCGTCGAGGTCCCAGTCCGCGTTCCGGTCCGGGGGCGGCCCCTCCAGGAGGGCGCTGAGTTCGTACCCGTCGTCTCCGCCGACCTGCTGGGTGAGAAAGACACCGCCGGGGGCCAGGACCCGGCGGACCTCGGCGGGGTCGTAGGCCTCGTGGCGGTCGAGGACCGCGCCGAACCCCCCGGAGGGCAGGGGCAGGCTCCCGTCGGGGCCCGGCTCCACCACGTCCACCGCCAGGGCCGCGAGCCTGCGTCGGGCGACGGGCACGTTCGGCGGCCACCCCTCGGTGGCCCGGGAGCCGGGCGGCAGCGGCGCCAGCGAGGAGAGGAACTCGCCGCCCCCGGTGCCCAGGTCCAGCACGGGCTCCCGCGCGGCGCGCACGAGCCGCCGGGCACGCTCCTCGTAGGACCAGGGCAGCGGGCCCTCGACCAGCCTGCCGTCCAGGAACCGGAAGTCCCACCCGGAGGTCGGCCGCCGCTCGGCCTCCTCCACCAGGTCGTCGAAGTCGCGCACGGTTTCCCGCCTCCTCGTGGTCACCCGGCCATTGTGCGTACCCGGCGGGGCGGGCTCAACCGGTTAACGACGGAGCGCGGTCCCGGAGAGCGACCACGGGCGTACACGGTCGATACCGAACGCGGACGCGGCGGCGCGGTGCTCTCCCTAGGGTCGTGGCCATGACCGAACACAGACCTCCCGCCCTCGGCCTGTCCTGGACCGCCATGGCCCTGCTGGCCCTGCTCGCGGCGCCCCGCGTGGTCCTGCACGACCTCGGCGTCATCCAGGAGGGAACCCTCGTCAACGCCCTGTTCGTGTTCGTCCCCCCGCTCGTATGGGTGGCGGTGGCCGTCCTGGCCCGGGTCCCGAACCCGCTCCCGACGCTGCTGGTGGTCGGACTGCTCTACGGCGTCCTCCTCGCCCTGGGGCACCAGCTGCTGTGGAACACCGCCTGGGAGGGGGACCCCCCGACGCTCGGCGGCAACCTCAGCGGCCTGCCGCCCCTCGCGCACGCGGTCGTCGTCCGCGGCTTCGCGGTGGTGAGCAGCCTGTTCACCGGCGCGGCCGTCGGCGCCGTCACCGGTCTGGCCGCCTGGGGGATCGGAAAGCTCGTGCCCGCCCGCTCCGGCGTCTCCTGAGGCGCGGGCCCGCTCAGATGGCCTCGCGGCGCTGGAGGTAGGAGAAGGCCCCCCAGCCCGGCAGGACCGGCAGCCAGAAGGTCAGCACGCGGAACAGCAGCACGGCGGGCAGCGCGACGGCGGCGGGGACGCCCGCCACCGTGGTCAGACCGCCGATCAGGGCCGCCTCCACCGCGCCCAGGCCTCCGGGCGTGGGCGCGGCCGAGCCGATCGCGTTGCCCGCCAGGAACACCACCGCGACCGCCACCAGGCTCACCCGGGCGCCCGGGTCGGCGAAGGCCAGGACCGAGAACTGCAGGCACAGCACGAACGCCGCGGTGATCAGCAGCGTTCCGCCGAAGCCCAGCAGCAGGCTGGACGGGCTCTGGAGCATGTCCAGCAGCCGCGGCAGCACCCCGCGCAGGTAGGGCCGGATCCGGGCGCCGAGGGCGTGTCGCAGCCGGGGCAGCAGCAGGACCACCCCCACCACGGCCGTCCCGGCGACGCTGATCACGACGACGGTCGGCGAGGGCGTGAACCCGGTCCAGTACGAGGTGCCGGTGAGGTAGGCGCACACCAGCAGCAGCGGCACGTGCACCAGGAACCCGACCAGCTGGGTCAGTCCCACCGCGGACAGGGCCAGGGAGGTGGAGACGCCCTCCCTGGTGACGAACCGGGTGTTGATCGCGAGCGACCCCAACCCGGCGGGGGCGGCGATGCGCACGAACGACCCCGCGTACTGGACCATGACGGTGCGCCACCACGGCAGCGGCACGGGCACGAAGCCGATGAGGATCATCGCGGCGGAGAGCGTGCACACCACCGACGCGGCGAGCGCGGCCAGCGTCCACACCGGGTCGGCCCGGCCGATGGCGGTGAAGTCCACGCCGGTGAGCTGGTACAGCAGCACCAGGCCGACGACGGTGGCGACGATGACGCTGACCACAGTGCGCGGACGCATGCGCTCCAGGCGGGCGGGTTCGGAGGGCGCCTCCGGGGCGATGCTCGCCACGCGCTCGCGCAACCGCGCCAGCAGCCCGCGGTCCCCGCGCAGCCCCCTGCGCAGCGCGTAGGGCAGCCCGGCGGGTTGCAGGAAGGGCAGGACCGCGGCCGTGGCGGTCACGCCCAGCGCGCGCACCGCCGAGTCCACGGCGCGCCCGGTCCCCACCCGCATGGCCAGCAGGGTGAGCATGGCGGCCTGGTCCAGGGAGGCCTGGAGCTGGGGGGCGGCCACACCGCCGCGGTCCAGGCCGGTGAGCAGGACCGCCGGCTCACGGGGGTCCGCCGGGACCGGCGGGGCCGCGGTTTCGGAGGCGTCTGCCGGGATGGCGGTGTCTGCCGGTTCCGAGGTGTCCTCGGGGACGGAGGCGCCTGCCGGGGTGGGAGTACTGGCCGGGGCGGAGGCGCTGGCAGGGTCGCAGGATTGATCCAGGACACCGACGGTGGCGCCGTTGACGTTGCCGTGGACGAGCCGGTGCCGGTGCAGCAGCCCCAGTTCGCGCCAGCACATGTCGGTCAGCCCGTCGGTGAGCTCCTCATCGCCGAGTGCGTCCAGCGCGCGGAAGGCGGGCAGCTCGCGGACCAGCAGGACGGTGCCGGGACCGAGTTCGCCGACGGCCAGGACGCGGGGGACGGCGGCCCCCGCCTGCCGGGCGGAGAAGCTCATCAGCGCGGCGTGCTCGGCGCGGCGGCGGACGCCGTAGAGCATCCGGGGGGCCACGGGGCCGCGCAGGAACAGCAGGTCGCGCAGGCGCCGCCAGAACCCGGCGGTGTTCTCGGAGCTGAGCACGACCAGCTCCACCCGGCGGCCGTCGTCGAGTTCGGCCAGGTGGCGCGGGTTGCCCTCCTCGTCGTCCTCCGCGCGGGAGACGCCGGTGGCGGCCAGCCCGAACCGGCGCAGCTCGGCGTCCAGGCCGTTGTCGGTCTGCGGCGGCGGCCTCTCCCCCAGCGCGTACCGGACCAGGGCGGCGCAGGTGAGGCCGACCAGGACGGTCAGGAGGAGGGCGAGGAAGCTGGTCACCCCGGCCAGCAGGGCGCAGACCGCGACGGCGGTGTTGCCCGCCCACAGGACCGAGCGGACCCGCGGCAGACCGGTGGGCATGGTGCGGATGAAGGCCAGGACGGCGGCCACGTAGCCGAGGGTGGCGCTGGTGAACACGTCGTCGGGGGCGAGGGCGTCGGGGAACCGCTCCGGACCGATCAGCGCGAAGAGGGTGGCGTTGATCAGCGAGGCGAGCGTGTAGGCGGCGATCCCGGCGGCGACCGGCCGGACCAGGGAGCGCCGCCGTCCGGTGAACAGCGTGCGCAGGACGACGTAGCTGACGAGGACGATCAGCAGGAGGTTGGCGCCCGCGGCGACGAGCAGGAGCAGGCCGGAGGGCAGCAGCGCGCGGAGCCGGTCGGGGTCGGCCCCCTCCACACCGTCGGTGGCCATGCGGACGGCGATCATGATCGCCGCCACCGCGATCAGGCCGAGCGCTCCCGTGAGGAGGTCGACGGGCCTGCGCGGGGCTCGCGGCGTCCGTGGGTCCGGCGGGGGGATCTCGTCGGTTCGCGTTGTCACACTCCCAAGACTGCCCGACTCCGCGGGGGCCGCGGACCAGGGGCGGTGCGTTTCGCGGGACCGTCCGCGCTCAGCCCGTGAACAGGTCGGGGATCTGGCCCAGTCCGATCTCGGGGGCGGTGGGCAGGGGTCGGCGCCGTTCCGTGTTCTCGAAGGACTGGAGGAGGTAGGCCACCAGGCGCCGCGAGGAGGCGGCGGCCGCCTCGGGCGGCCCGGAGGCGGCCCCGCAGTTGGCCAGGAACAGCAGCGTGAGGTCCGCGACCGCGAAGTCGGGGCGCAGCCGCCCGGCCGCCTTGGCCCTGCGGATGAGTTCGGTGATGCCGCGTTCGGCGCGGTCGCGCTTCTCCTCGAAGGGGGTCGCCCCGGGGAAGGCGGCGAGGAACGCGCCGGTGAAGCCGCGGTCGGCGGCCTGCATCGCGCACACCCGCTCGACCACCGAGCAGAAGCCCCGCCAGGGGTCGGGGTCGGCGAGGCCGTCGTCCACCAGGGAGGTGCAGGCCGTCAACTGGTCGGCGAACACCTCGGCGACCAGGGACTCGCGGGTGGGGAAGCGGCGGTAGAGGGTGGCGACCCCCACTCCGGCGCGGCGGGCGACGGCCGACATCGGCACGTCGATCCCGCGTTCGGCGAAGGCCGCGCGGGCGGCCTCGACGATGCGGTGGCGGTTGTGCAGGGCGTCGGCGCGCAGCCCCGGGGCGTCGCCGCCGGGCGCGGTGGGAGGCGTTCGGGCTGGCATGCCCACCACCCTACGGCGCTCGGCCGACCCGCCCGGCTGCCCGGCAGAGAAGCTCGGTGGCGGTGCCCACGCCGCCGCGCGCCGGGTGGGAGAGGGCCCCGGCGCGCGGCGGCGCGGGCGGACACGCGGCAGCGTCAGCGGTGCCTGGACCCGGTGTCGCGGCCGGACCGGGCGCACGGGGCCCGGCGGGCCGTGCCGGGCCTCTACTCGGGCGGCGCGAGCAGCCCGCGCTCGTAGGCGCGGACGAGGTTGCGCGGCACGAGGTGCTCGCGGCCGCGGATGTGGACGCGCACCAGGTCGGGGGTGGCGGCCTTCCACTGGGAACGGCGTGTGCGGGTGTTGGACCGCGACATCCTGCGCTTGGGTACGGCCATGGGCCTCTGCCTTCTTCTCGGGTGGTCGGGGGCGGGGCGCCGGGCCCCGCCTCGCGTTCGTGTCGGTCAGCCCCTGCGCTGGTAGCGGCGCTGGAAGCGCTCCACGCGGCCCGCCGTGTCCACCACGCGGGCGTTGCCCGTGTAGAAGGGGTGGCTGGCGCTGGAGATCTCGACGTCGATCAGCGGGTAGGTGCGGCCGTCGCTCCACTCGATGGTCTTGTCGCTGGTGGCGGTGGACCTGGTGAGGAAGGAGAAGTCGGCCGCGCGGTCGCGGAAGACGACCGGGTGGTAGTCGGGGTGGATTCCCTGCTTCATGTGTGCCCCCTTGGGGTGGTCGTTGGGTGCGGCGGTCAGCCTGCTCGGCGGCGCGCGACGGGACTGCGCCCGTCGGGATCGGCGGCACCGCCGCCGGTCGGGGCGCCGGTTCGCCGGGGCATCGGCCTCGCGGGAACGGGCGGCCGGGGCGCAGCCCGGCTCAGCGCTCCTCGCGAAACTCGACGTGGCGGCGCACCCGCGGGTCGTACTTCTTCAGGGTGAGCCGGTCGGGCGTGTTGCGCCTGTTCTTGCGGGTGACGTAGGTGAAGCCCGTCCCCGCGGTGGACTTGAGCTTGATGATCGGCCGGATCTCGTTGCGTGCCATGGATGCCTCCTCAGGGTTCCCACGCGTTACAAGTCAATGATAACCGTTTTCATTCCCGATCCGGCCAGGTCATCTCTCCCCTGTGGACGACCCCCGCCCGAGGGCGCTCAGCCGCCGGAACCGCCGCGGACCGGACGCCAGTACTGGCGGTCACCCTCGTCCCGCACGACCACGCCGAGAGCGGCGAGTTCGGCGCGCAACTCGGTGCTGTCGTCGGCGTCCTTCGACCTCAGCGCCTCCCGGCGGGCCCGCAGAACCGCCTGGGCGTGCTGTTCCAGGCCCGGCATCCCGTCGACCCAGCGCCGGAACCGGTCCGCGTACGGGTCGCCGTCGCGCCAGGGGTAGCCCTGCTCCTCGAACGCGTCGCGAAGCCGGTCGGCGCCGTGGCCGGTGCGCTCGCGGGCGAGCTCGGCGGTGTCCGCGCCCAGCAGGACCAGGTCCCGGCCGTCGACGAAGACCGCCCCCACCCGCTCGCGGGCGAACTCCGTGTTCCGGCCGGACCGGATGACGCGCACCCCGCCCCCGTCCGCCTCGACGGTGACCATGTCGTCGTAGGAGGCGAGCGCGACGAAGCCGCCGGCGAGGACACCGAGGACCACCAGGACGGTCGTGAGGACCGGCCCGTCAAGGCGCGCCAGAAGGGCGACCTGCTCCTGGCCCGGGACCAGCGGCAGCTGGTGGACCCACTCCGGCAGGAGGGCGAGCCAGCCCGGAATCTGAGACAGCACCCAGCCGAGCCCGGCACCGAGCAGGGGGAAGAGGGTCCACAGCAGCACGTGGGTGGCCCCGTGCTCGCGAACCACGGACGGCGGTCGGCGGGTGTCGGTCATGGGGGAAGTCCTCTCCCTCTCGGCGGCCGCGGCCGAAGTGGTGGCGGCATCGCCCCCGACCCGCTCTCCGACGCGTCCTCCGTGGTGGTCAACTCCTTCCTAGTTGAGCATATAGGATTCTGTACATGCAACCAGTCGACAGTGGGGACGGGGAGGCCCGGCGCTCCTTCATCGAGGAGGCGCGCCGCGGACAGATCGTGCGGGCGGCGGTCGAGACCATCGCCGAGGAGGGGTACGCCCGGGCGTCCTTCGTGCGCATCGCCGCGCGTGCCTCGGTCAGCCCCGGCCTGATCACGTACCACTTCAGGACGAAGGAGCGGCTGCTCCGGCAGGTGCTGGAGTACGTCAACGCCCGTCTGGACCGGGCGATGGAGGGCGGTCCCGAGCCGCTCGCGGGGTTCGAGGACGCCCTGACGCGCATCGTCACCGGCCACGTCATGCACTGCTCCCGCCACCCCCGGGAGATGGCGGTGCGCCAGGAGATCGGCGGCGCGGACGTGCCCGCCTCCGTCCGCGAGTGGATCGCCCGGAGCCAGGACTCCGGACGCGCCGAACTGGTCGGCTTCCTCACCGAGGGGCAGAGCCACGGGGAGTTCCGCGCCTTCGACCCGGAGGTGTTCACCGACACCCTCTTCGCGGCCCTGAACGCGGTCCCGGGCCGACTGCGGCGCAGACCGGTCGAGGAGCACGAGGAGTACGCCCGGGAGCTGGCCCTCATGTTCGCCGCGGCGGCGACCGAACGCGTGCCCTCGGCCTAGCGGACCGGCCGGAACCGTTACCGGTGTGTCGCAAGATCACGTCGGAGGGGTGGCCCCTTCGCACGCGAAACGCCGGTGCCGCCGCGGGGTTCCGCGGCGGCACCGGCGCTGGGTGGTTCTGCCGGTCGGCTACCGATCCGTCAGACCCACAGGGTCCCTCGGGGCCGTCAGGCGACGGCCTTGCCCTCGGCGCGCTTCTCCACGCGCCCGGCGCGCAGGCGGCGGGCCTCGTCGGGGTCCAGGACCGGAGCGGCCGTCAGCAGCTGGCGGGTGTAGTCGCTGGCGGGGTTCTCGTACACCGCGTCGCTGTCCCCCATCTCCACCACCTCACCCGCACGCATCACCGCGACCCGGTCGCTCACCTGACGCACCACCGCCAGATCGTGGGCCACGAAGATGTAGGTCAACCCGAAGTCGTCCTGCAACTCCGACAACAACCGCAACACCTGGTCCTGCGTGGACACGTCCAACGCCGACACCGGCTCATCACAGATGATCAGCTTCGGCTTGAGGATCAGCGCCCGCGCGATCGCGATCCGCTGACGCTGACCACCCGAGAACGCGTGCGGGAACCGGTTGTAGTGGTTGGGCTCCAACCCCACCCGCTCCAACAGCTCCTGCACCTGACGGCGCACCTTCTTGGTGTCCCTCTCCCCCTGCACCCGCAACGCGGTCCCGATCGCGTCCCCCACGGTCACCCGCGGGTTGAGCGAGGAATAGGGGTTCTGGAACACCATCTGCACGTCCCGGCGCAGCGGACGCAGCGCCCGCTCGGGCATGTGGGTGATGTCGCGGCCCTCGAACTCCACCCGGCCCCGCGTGGGCTCCAGCAGACGCATCACCATCCGCGACAGCGTCGACTTGCCCGACCCCGACTCGCCCACGATGCCCAGGGTCTCACCGCGGTGCAGGTCGAAGGAGACCCCCTTGACCGCCCAGAAGTCCGTGGCCTTGCCCCAGGTGCCGCCGCGCACCTTGAACCGCTGCGCCACGTCCTCCACCCGCAGGAGCGGGGTCTCCTCGGAGGAGCCCTCGCCGCCGGCGGAGGGGGTGAAGGCCGCGAACTGGCCCGGCTCGGTGACCCTGCCCTCGCGCTTGTCGCGCTCGACGCGGTCGGCCCGGTCCTGGGCGCGCCGCTGGGCGCGGGAGACCTCCACGCGCGGCACGGCGGCCAGGAGCCCCTGGGTGTAGGGGTGCTCGGGCTCGGAGAGGACCTTGCGCACGTCGCCGCGCTCGACCGCGACGCCGCGGCGCATGACCACGACCTCGTCCACCGAACCCGCCACCACCGCCAGGTCGTGCGAGACCAGGATCAGGCCCATGCCCAGGTCGCGGCGCAGCTCGTCCAGCAGGTCCAGGACCTGGGCCTGCACCGTCACGTCCAGGGCGGTGGTGGGCTCGTCGGCCAGCAGCACCTTGGGCTCGCACATCAGCCCCATGGCGATGACCACGCGCTGGCGCATGCCGCCGGAGAACTCGTGCGGGTAGGAGTTGATCCGCTTGTCGGGCTGGGGGATGCCCACCCGGTCCAGCGACTCCACCGCGCGGGCGTGCGCCTCGGCCTTGCTGGCCTTGGGCCGGTGGATGCGGTAGGCCTCGATCAGCTGGTTGCCGATCGTGTACTGCGGGTGCAGCGACTGCATCGGGTCCTGGAAGACCATGGCGATGTCGTTGCCGCGCATCCGCCGCAGCTTCTTGTCCGAGGCGCTGACCACGTCCTGGCCCGCGACCTCGATGGAGCCGGTGATCTTCGCCTTGCTGCCCCGGTGCAGGCCCATGAGGGCCAGCGAGGTCACGCTCTTGCCCGAGCCCGACTCGCCCACAATGCCCAGGGCACCGCCCGCGGGCACCTCGAAGGACAGCCCTTTCACCGCGTGAACGTCGCCGTCCATGGTCGGGAACGTCACCCGCAGGTCGTCCACGCGGACGACGGGGTCGGTCGAGGCCATGTCACTTTCCTTCGTTAGAGCTGCTCTGTTCAACGCTGTCGGCCGTCAGGCGGCGATGCGCACGCGCGGGTCGACGACCGGGTAGAGCAGGTCGACGATCAGGTTGCAGACGACGATGAAGACAGCGCCCATCAGGGTCACGCCGAGCACCACGGGCAGGTCCTTGCCGATGATCGCGTCGATGGCGTAGGCGCCGATGCCGTTCAGGGAGAAGACCTTCTCCGTGAGGATGGCGCCGCCCAGGACCAGACCGACGTCCAGGCCGAAGATGGTCACGATGGGGGTCAGCGTCGGGCGCAGCGCGTGCTTGAAGATCACGCGGCGCTCGCTCAGCCCCTTGGCGCGGGCGGTGCGGATGTAGTCCTCGCCCAGGACCTCCAGCATGCCCGCGCGCGTCTGGCGCGCGTACTGCGCCGCGTGCAGGAAGGCCAGGGTGACCCAGGGCAGGAACATCACCTGGAACCAGCCGACCGGGTCCTCGGTGAGGGGGACGTAGCGCGAGACCGGGAACAGCTCCCACTGGTGCACGAGGAACGCCAGGGCGAGCAGACCGGTGAAGTAGATCGGCATGGACACGCCCACCAGGGCGGTGCTCATGGCGATGCGGTCGAAGATGCTGCCCTTCTTGACCGCGGACAGGACGCCGACGGCCACGCCGCCGATGATCCAGATGACGGCCGCGCCCAGGGCCAGCGAGGCGGTGACCGGCAGGCGGTCGAGCAGCTGGGGCAGCACGGGGCTGTTGGTGGTGAAGGAGTAGCCCAGGCAGGGCGCCGCGCACTCGATCGTCTCCCGGCCGAAGGTGTACTCGGAGCCGAGGACCAGGCCCTTGACGAAGTCCAGGAACTGCACGGCGATGGGCTGGTCCAGGCCCAGGCGCGCCACCGTGGCGTCGAGCGCCTCGGGCGTGGGGGCCTTGCCCACGTACAACGCGGCCATACCGCGCGGGGTCACGCCCGCCCAGCGGGGCAGGACGTAGAAGATCCAGAAGGTCACCGCCGTGACGACGGCGAGCAGCAGCAGTCCCGCACCGAGGCGGCGGAGAATATAGTTCAGCATCGCGGTCGGCGGCGGGGGTACCCACGGGGCCGTGGCACCCCCGCCGCCATCACCTGCCTTCTCGTACTAGTTCAGGCCGGTCGGAGCGCTAACCCCGGTCCACGCCCAGGGCCATGAAGTCGTACATCGCGTACGCGGACGTGTGGTAGACGTTGGTCAGCTCGTCCGAGCGGTAGTACAGCGCGCGGTCGAAGACGACCGGCAGGATGGCCGCCTGCTCCATGACCAGGGTGTCGATCTGCTCGTAGATGGCAGCGCGCTCCTCCGGGTCCTCGGTGGCCAGCGCCTCGTCCCACAGGCCGTTGATCTCCGGGTCGTCGAGCTCGGAGGTGTTGTAGTTGCCCGTGGCCTGGATGGCGTCGCCGTCGGTGATCTTGGAGGCGAAGCCGTAGCCGGTGGCCCAGTCGGGGCTCCAGCCGGAGACGCTCATACCGATGTTGTTCTCACGGACGTAGTCCTGCGAGCCCGCGTACTGGGCGAAGAAGTCCTCGGCCGGGAAGGTCTGGATGTCGACCTGGATGCCCACGCGCTTGAGGGACTCCTGGAGGGACTCCGCGGTGGCGATGTCGTTGGGACGGCCGTCGCGGACCGCGATGGTGGTGCTGAAGCCCTCGGCCTCGCCGCACTCCTCCAGCTTGGCCTCGGCCGACTCAAGGTCGCCCTTGTTGTCCTCGGAGGGGTACAGGTCCGACTCCGGGTTCGAGCCCGGGATGGTCGGCGGGAGCACGTTGGTGGCGATGTCGCCGCCGGTCGCGCCGCCCCAGGCGCGGTGCAGGCTGTCCCGGTCGGCCGCGTACATGATCGCCTGGCGGCAGGCCACGTCCTCGATGACCGGGGTGTGGATGTTGACGTAGCGCAGCGCGCCGGAGTACGGGTTGTCCAGGTTGGCCTGGACGTCCTCGTCGGTGAGCAGCGTGCCCTTCATCGCCGGGCCGACGCCGACGCCGGCCAAGTCGACGTCGAGGTCGCCGTTGACCAGGCGCTGGTCGATCTCGTCCTGGTCGACACCGATCTGGACGGTGACCTCGTCCGGCAGGGCCGGGCGGATCGGGTCGGTCTCGGCGTCCCAGTTCTCGTTGCGGACCAGGTTGAGCTGGACGCCGGGCTCGTAGTTGCCCTCGAACTTGTACGGGCCCGAGGAGAGGACCTTCTCCTTGTACAGCGCGCCGCGGTCGGCCTCCATGGGCACCGGGGCGGTCTGCGGCTGGGTCAGCACGTAGGGGAACTCCGAGAAGGAGTCCTTGAGGTGGAAGACCAGGGTGTGGTCGTCCGGGGTCTCGACCGCGGTGAAGGTCTCCAGCGGGTTGTCGACCTCGTAGACGTTGAAGGGCTCCTGGTCCAGGTGCGCCTCGAAGTAGCGCGGACCGTTGGGCAGCTCACCGCCGTTGTAGTTCGAGCGCGCGATGGCGTACTTGATGTCCTGCGCCGTGATCTCGGAGCCGTCCTCGTACTTGAGGCCCTCCTGGATCTTGACGGTCCACTCGGTGAAGTCCTCGTTGGGCTCGGGCATGCCCGCGGCCATGTCCGTGGTCAGCTCGGTGGACTCCTCGGCCGGCGCCGGGGTGAAGGCCAGCAGCGTACGGGCGTAGTAGCGGGTGAAGTTCCAGCTGAACCCGTAGTAGGTGTCGCCCGGGTCGGTGGAGTCGAAGTCCGTGGCGATGGCGTAGCGCAGGGTGCCGCCGGTCTGGTCGGACGGGTTGACGACCTCGGTCGCCCCCTGGTTGAACTCGGCGTCGGACGCGGAGCCACCGCCGGCGGAGCCACCGCCGCCGCAAGCCGAAAGGAGGATGGACGCCGCCGCGCCGAGCGCGACGAAGCCGAGGGTGCGTTTCCTCAAGGAACTGCCTCTCATGCGAACCTGATGGTGATGATGGGATCAACCTGTCGTCGGATCCCTGCCTTGCGGAGGCCGGGCGGGTCAGCCTCCACCGACCGTGGGTCAGTCGGAGGTCTTGGGGTCGAAGGCGTCGCGCAGCCCGTCGCCGAACAGGTTGAACGCCAGGACGGTGATGAAGATGGCCAGACCCGGGAAGATGACGAAGTAGGGCGCGTTCTCGTACAGCGGCACCGCGTCGGAGAGCATCTTGCCCCAGCTCGGCGTGGGCGGGTTGATGCCGACGCCCAGGAAGCTCAGGGCCGCCTCGAACAGGATGTTCGTGGGGATGAGCAGGGTCGAGTAGACGATGATCGGCGTGACCAGGTTGGGCAGGATCTC
This sequence comes from Nocardiopsis camelliae, assembly GCF_028993595.1. Lineage (GTDB taxonomy): Bacteria > Actinomycetota > Actinomycetes > Streptosporangiales > Streptosporangiaceae > Nocardiopsis > Nocardiopsis dassonvillei. Next base: position 2,787,153 of record NZ_CP118614.1, on the reverse strand, counting down.
CTTGAAGAGGATGTGCCGGTTGCTGGCGCCCAGGCTCCTGGCGGCCTCCACGAACTCCCGCTCGCGCAGCGAGAGCGTCTGCCCCCGGACGATGCGGGCGATGTAGGGCCAGTTGAAGAAGCCGATGATGAAGACGATGACGCCGATGCGCAGGCCGTTGCCGCTCAGGCCCAGGACGCCGTCGGGGATGACGCCCACGAGCGCGATGGCGAAGAGCATCAGCGGGAAGGCCAGGAAGACGTCCATGGCCCGGCTGATGAGGGTGTCGACCCAGCCGCCCTTGTACCCGGCGATGATGCCGAGGACGGTGCCGATGAACACGCACAGGAGCGTGGACAGGAAGGCCACCAGCAGGGAGATCTGGGCGCCGTAGACGATGCGGCTGAACAGGTCGCGGCCGGTCTTGGGCTCCACGCCCAGCAGGTGGTCGGAGCTGATCCCGCCCCACGGGTCGAGGTTGGCGCTGGGGATGCTGCCGTCGGTGGGGGGCGGAAGGGACGGATCCCTCAGCGGGAACCCGGTGTTGGGCTCGATCAGGTCCTGGTGGAACTGGGTGGGCGGGTGCCCGAACCACTTGGCCAGGAGGGGCGCGAAGATCGCGGCGAGGATGAGCAGGACCACGACCACGCCGGAGACCATCGCGACCTTGTCCTTGCGCAGCCGCTGCCAGGCGATCTGGCGCAGGGACCGGTTGTCGGAGTCTCCGCGGACCTCGTGGGCCTGCGCAGCGACGTTCACGGCGTCGTTCTGCTCCGCCTGCTCCGCCGAATCGGGGGCATGCGAGGGCGCGCTCATCAGGCCACCACTCTCCACTCATACGCTTCTGGCCGAGGGGAACGGGACAGAACCCACGCGCGCGACCGCAAGGAGGGGTGACCTGCGGTTCGCGCACGGTGGGGCCGGCCGGTTCTCGACGCTGGCTGGCGTGGGCTTGCGTGTCGGCGGGGAGGGCGGATGACCCGCCTCCGCAGACCCGGCCCGCAGGGTGCGCCACATCACCTGAGGATTTGGACACACCGGGACCGTTGCGCCCGGGCTGTTACACAGCGACCAACTTACTCGCGATCTGAACGCACAACGTCCAATATCCGATCATGTATCTAAATCGTGACAAACAACGTTAAAAGGCCTATATAACAACAAAAGGCTACAGAGTTCGCATTCATCCGATGACCGGTCGCGAGCTGCGGCGACGTCCTCCACCGCCGCGCCCACGATACGTCCGAATATGCACCGGTTCGACCCCCGAAGTGGCACGCTATGGCAAGTGCTATACGTCTCAGCGTGTCCGCGTGGAAGCGAAGAGCGACGGTCACGGGCGTACCGGGACCCCGTCACGAACACGTACGGTGACGGTCACGGCGTACGCGAGAACGACGGCCCCGCGCCTGCGGAACCGTCGTCACGGGGATGTGCGGGCCGTGCCCGCGTCGGTCACTCGATGCCGCGCTTGCGCAGCAGTTCCTCGATGTCGCCCAGGTCAGAGAGGTCGTCGGCGCCCCCGGCCTTGGGGGCCGGGCCCACCTTCCCCTTGGCGCCCGGGGCCGCGGTGGCCGCACCGGGCGCGGCGGCGCCGGGCTTGGCCCCGCCGCCCGCCCCGCCAGTGGCCTTCGGCTCCTTGGCCCTGCCGGGGCGGGTGCCCACGTCACGGGCGCGCATGACGCCCGAGACGACGTAGAGCACCACCGCCAGAGCCGCCAGGGCCACACCGGCCCACACCGCCGGGTTGAACAGCAGGCCGACCAGGATGCCGAAGATGTTCATGGCGAACTGCCAGACGGCGTTCATCAGCCCGATCAGACCGGCGGCCAGCGGCAGCAGCGACCACGCCACGCCCCGCAGACCCGAGGCGGCGCCCTTGGCGCGCCACACGAAGAAGGAGATCACCAGTCCCGCGAGGGTGAGTCCGCCTCCCAGGACCAGACCGGTCATCCACGTCAAGTTCTCAGGCATGGGTCCAGTCTCCCATCCGGCGCCGGAGCGCACATCCGGTCGATCCCCTAGGGCGTGTCCGGTGGATGCCGCCCGTCGCGCAGCAGGGTGTGTGTACGCCGAACACGCCCTGGGTCAGGCCCCGGAGTCGGGGTTCCTGTCCGCCAACGCTACCCCCGTACCCCGGACGGGCGGCCGGGGCACGGAAGGGAGCGTCGGGGCAGATGGGAGCGGGGAAACCGGCGGACCCGGGTTCAGCGGTCGGCGACCAGGGACTCCAGCCAGTCCAGGTCCACGCCCACCAGGCTGTCGCGGAACACCACGCCCTCGCGCGGCGGGATGTGCACGTGGTTGGGCACCGCGACCGTGACGCATCCGGCGTCGGCCGCCGAGGTCACGCCGACCACCGAGTCCTCGAAGGCCACGCAGCGCGCGGGGTCCACGCCGAGCCGCCGGGCGGCCCTCAGGTACGGGTCGGGGTGGGGCTTGTTCGCCTCGACCTCGTCCCCGGCCACCGAGTCGTCGAAGTTGTCCAGGCCGATCCCGCCGATCGCCGCCTGCACCAGCGTCCTCTCGGTGGAGGTCACCAGGACCACCGGGACCCCGGACTCCGAGAGCAGGGTGACCAGCTCCTTGGCGCCCGGGCGCAGGTCGGCGCCTCCGGCGAGCCTGGCGCGGAACCTCGCGTACAGGCGGTCGGCGACCTCGCGCGGGGTGAGGTGGTGCGCGCCGGTCAGGTCGATGATGTAGCGGCCCACGGGCTCGGCGGCGTTGCCGACGTTGCGCTGGTGGTCCTCCTCGGTCCACACACCGCCCAGTTCGGCGACCAGGTCGGCCTCGGCCTCACCCCACAGGTGCTCGCTCTCGATGAGGGTGCCGTCCATGTCCAGGAGTACGGCCTGGAGGCGTCGGGCCTGGGGGGTCTGGGTGTCGGAGGCTTCGGGACTCAGCGTGCTCTGCTCGCTCATACGTTCGGTGGCGCCTTCCGGACCGGGCGGCACCACGCTCTCCCCTCGTGTGTCATGGGTTGCCCGCTGGCCCACGGGACACCCGGGTTGTGCGTCATCATCGTGCGGGACGCTGGGCGCCCGCGCCGTGAAGAGGACCTGTCGGCGTCCTTTCCACACTACGAACACTCGGACGCCGGCGGGTGGAGAGCTGCCCCACACTCCGGCCCGCGCACGCGCGGCCCGGGGGCGGGGCACCGCGCGCCTCCCGCACACGCGCGCGGCCCCGTCCCCCGGTCGGGGGACGGGGCCGCGCCCCGGGCGGTCCGCACCGGACGAGCCGGTCAGACGTTGAAGTAGGTCGCCTCCGGGTGGTGGACCACGATCGCGTCGGTCGCCTGCTCGGGCACCAGCTGGAACTCCTCCGACAGGGTCACGCCCACCCGCTCGGGCTCCAGCAGGCGCATGATCTTGGCGCGGTCCTCCAGGTCGGGGCAGGCCCCGTAGCCCAGGGAGAAGCGGGCCCCCCGGTAGCCGAGCTTGAAGAACGCGTCCAGCTCGGCCGGGTCCTCACCGGCGAAGCCCAGCTCCGCGCGCACCCGGGTGTGCCAGTACTCGGCCAGGGCCTCGGTCAGCTGCACCGACAGCCCGTGCAGCTCCAGGTAGTCGCGGTAGGCGTTCTTGGCGAACAGCTCGGCGGTGGCGCGGCTGATCGCCGGGCCCACGGTCACCACCTGGAAGGACACCACGTCCAGTTCCCCCGACTCCTTGGGCCGGAAGAAGTCGGCCAGGCACAGGTGGCGGTCCCGGCGCTGGCGCGGGAAGGTGAAGCGGGTGCGCTCGGCGCCCTCCTCGTCCAGCACCACCAGGTCGTCGCCCTCGCTGTAGCAGGGGAAGTGGCCGTGCACCACGGCCGCCTCCAGCAGGCCGTCGGTCTGGATGCGGTCCAGCCACATCCGCATCCGGGGCCGCCCCTCGGTCTCCACCAGCTCCTCGTAGCTGGGGCCCTCGCCGCCGCGGGCGGCCTTGAGCCCCCACTGGCCCATGAAGGTGGCCCGCTCGTCGAGGAAGGCCGCGTAGTCGGCCAGCGGGATGCCCTTGCTGATCCGGTCGCCCAGGAAGGGCGGCTTGGGCACCGGGTTGGTGGTCGAGACGTCGCTGCGGGCGGGCACCTCCTCGGGCTCGGTCACCTTGAGCTTGGCCCCCGTCTTGACCCGGCGCTGGCGCAGGGCGGGCAGCTCGGCGCCCTCCTCACCGCGCTTGACCGCCATGAACGCGTCCATCAGGCGCAGGCCCTCGAAGGCGTCCTTGGCGTAGCGCACGTGGCCGTCGAAGACCTCGGCCAGGTCCTGCTCCACGTAGGAGCGGGTGAGCGCGGCGCCGCCCAGCAGGACCGGGAAGCGCTCGGACAGGCCCCTGGAGTTCATCTCCTCCAGGTTCTCCTTCATGATGACCGTGGACTTGACCAGCAGGCCGGACATGCCGATCACGTCGGCGCGCTGCTCCTCTGCGGCCTCCAGGATCGCCGACACCGGCTGCTTGATGCCGATGTTGACCACGTCGTAGCCGTTGTTGGACAGGATGATGTCCACGAGGTTCTTGCCGATGTCGTGGACGTCGCCCTTGACGGTGGCCAGGACGATGCGGCCCTTGCCGTCGTCGTCGCTCTTCTCCATGTGGGGTTCGAGGTAGGCGACGGCGCCCTTCATGACCTCGGCGGACTTGAGGACGAAGGGAAGCTGCATCTGGCCGGAGCCGAACAGCTCGCCGACGGTCTTCATGCCCGAGAGCAGGGTGTCGTTGACGATGGCCAGGGCGGGCTTGGACTCCAGCGCCTCGTCGAGGTCGGCCTCGATCCCGGCCATCTCGCCGTCGATGATGCGCCGCTCCAGGCGCTCCCACAGCGGCAGGGCGGCCAGCTCCTCGGCGCGGGAGGCCTTCATGGACTTGGCGTCCACGCCCTCGAACATCTCCATGAACCGCGAGAGGGGGTCGTAGTCTCCCTCGCGCCGGTCGTAGACCATGTCGAGGGCGACCTCGCGCTGGTCCTCGGGGATCTGGTTGATCGGCACGATCTTGGAGGCGTGCACGATCGCCGAGTCCAGCCCCGCCTGGACCGCCTCGTGCAGGAACACCGAGTTCAGCACGATGCGGGCGGCCGGGTTGAGGCCGAAGGACAGGTTGGACAGGCCCAGGGTGGTCTGCACGTCCGGGTAGAGCCGCTTGAGCTCGCGGATGGCGTTGATCGTCTCCAGGCCGTCCCGGCGGGTCTCCTCCTGCCCGGTGGTGATGGGGAAGGTGAGGCAGTCGATGACGATGTCACCGGTGTTCAGCCCCCACTCGCCGGTGATCTGCTCGATGAGGCGGGTGGCGACGCGCACCTTCCACTCGGCGGTGCGGGCCTGGCCCTCCTCGTCGATGCACAGGCCCACGACGGCGGCGCCGTGCTCCTTGACCAGCCCCATGATGCGGGTGAAGCGGGAGTCGGGGCCGTCGCCGTCCTCGTAGTTGACGGAGTTGACCACGCTCCTGCCGCCGAGGGCCTCCAGGCCCGCCTCCAGGACCGGCGGCTCGGTGGAGTCGAGCATGATCGGCAGCGTGGAGGAGGTGGCCAGGCGCGAGGCCAGCTCGCGCATGTCGCTGACCCCGTCGCGGCCCACGTAGTCGATGTTGAGGTCGAGCAGGTGGGCGCCGTCGCGGATCTGGTCGCGCGCGATCTCCACGCAGTCGTCCCAGCGGCCCTCCAGCATGGCCTCGCGGAACTTCTTGGAGCCGTTGGCGTTGGTGCGCTCGCCCACGGCCAGGTAGCTGGCGTCCTGGCGGAAGGGCACGCTCTGGTACAGCGAGGAGGAGGACGCCTCCACCAGGGGCTTGCGGTTCTTGATGCCGCGCCCCTGGACGCGCTCCACCACGTGGCGCAGGTGCTCGGGGGTGGTGCCGCAGCAGCCGCCGGCCAGGCTCAGGCCGAACTCGTAGGTGAAGGAGTCGTGGGCGTCGGCCAGCTCGGCGGGCGAGAGGTTGTAGACCGCGCCGTTGGGGCCGAGCTGGGGCAGGCCCGCGTTGGGCATGCAGGAGACGGGGATGGGCGAGTGGTGCGACAGGTAGCGCAGGTGCTCGCTCATCTCGGCGGGGCCGGTGGAGCAGTTGAGGCCGATGACGTCGACGCCCAGCGGCTCCAGGGAGGTCAGCGCGGCGCCGATCTCGGAGCCGAGCAGCATGGTGCCGTTGGTCTCGATGCTGACCTGGGCGATGATCGGCACGTCCCTGCCCGCGGCGCGGCGGGCGCGCTGGGCGGCCACCACGGCGGCCTTGACCTGGAGCAGGTCCTGGCAGGTCTCGATGAGGATGGCGTCGGATCCGCCGTCGATCAGGCCGCGCGCGCACTGCTCGTAGTAGTCGCGCAGTTGGGCGTAGGGCGCGTGGCCCAGGGTGGGCAGCCGGTTTCCCGGGCCCACGGACCCGAGGACGTAGCGGGGCTGGTCGGGGGTGGAGTAGGCGTCGGCGGCCTCGCGGGCCACCTGCGCTCCGGCTTGGGCGATCTCGTAGGTGCGGTCCTCGATGCCGTACTCGGCGAGCCCGCCGAGGTTGGCCGAGAACGTGTTCGTCTCGATGGCGTCCGAACCCACGGCAAGAAAGGCGGCATGGGTGTCGCGGACGATGTCGGGACGGGTGAGGTTGAGGATGTCGTTGCATCCCTCGTGCCCCTCGAACTGGTCGAGGTCGAGATCGTGCGCCTGGAGCATGGTGCCCATCGCTCCGTCCGCCACGACCACACGGCGGGACAGGGTTTCGCGGAAGGTGGGGCTGGCTCTCATATCTGGCAACTCTACGTCGGAGCACCGCGGCGGCCCAGTCGGTGTCCCCGTGACGCGTGGCACTGGGCGGACCCGCGGTGCGGGGCGGGTCGGTCGTCCGGGGACGGCGGTGTCCTTGTCAGTCGCTGTCTGTGAGGTTATCCCATCGCCTGTTCCACTAGATGAGACGGGCATCCCGCGGTGCGGCGGCCCGAGCCCCTCGGCCGAGCGCCCCGAACGGTTCCCCGGGCGGGTCGGCACGCCGTAGGGTGGACTTCGTCCGCGTGCAGGGAGGAGCCACATGACCAAGCTCGTCCGGGAGCTTGTTGATCCCGTGATGGTGGCGGCGTTCGAGGGATGGAACGACGCCGGTGAGGCGGCCAGCCTGGCCGTGGAGCACCTGTCGAGGGAGTGGGACGCCTACGAGCTGTGCGCGCTGGCACCGGACGACTACTACGACTTCCAGGTGACCCGGCCGCGCATGTCGATCGTGGACGGTGTGGTCGGTGAGGTCGAGTGGCCCACGACCCGGGTCCGCGTGGCGACGCCGCCGGGGTCGGAGCGCGACGTGGTGCTGGTGACGGGTCCCGAGCCGAACATGCGGTGGCGCTCCTACGCCGCCGACCTGCTGGCCGTGGCGCGGGAGCTGGGCGTCACCCGGATGGTGATGCTGGGTTCGCTGCTGGCGGACGCCCCGCACACGCGGCCGATCCCGGTGACCGGGATGGCCTCGCCCGTGGAGCTGGGCGCGGGGCTGGGGCTGGAGGCGACCACCTACTCGGGCCCGACCGGGATCGTGGGCGTGGTGCACGAGGCGTTCAGCGCGGTGGGGATCGAGACCGCGTCGCTGTGGGCGGCCATCCCCCACTACGTCGCCCAGCCGCCGTGCCCGAAGGCCTCCCTGGCGCTGCTGGCGTGGGTGGAGGACTTCCTGGGCGCGCGGGTGCCGCTGGGCGACCTGCCCGAGGACGCGGTGGCGTGGGAGTCCAACGTCAACGAGCTCACCGCCGAGGACGAGGACATCGCGGCCTACGTGCGCGGCCTGGAGGAGGCCAAGGACACCGCCGACCTGCCGGAGGCCTCCGGCGACGCGATCGCCCGGGAGTTCGAGCGCTACCTGCGCCGCCACGACGAGGGCTGAGGCCCCGCGGCGGCCCCGGGCGCGCCCCGGGCCCGCGCCGGACGCCGCGTCCGAGGCCCCGGCCGGTGCGAGGCGGAACGGGGGTCTCCCGTGCCGCGGGCCGACCCACGCGGCCCGGGGCCGGGTTCTGGCGTGTGAAGCGGTCCCCTCAGACCCGCATGTGGCGCCACTCCCCCGTGGACAGCACCACGGCCCAGGCCCCGGCGATGCGGGCCAGCCCGCGGCGGACCTCGTCCACGACCGCGGGGGCCAGCGGCACGGGGGCCTCGCGTGAGGCCTGGAGGCGCACGGTGACGCGGAGGCCGTCCAGGACCTTCTGGCCCCGGGCGATGGCCTCGTGGTCGGGTTCGGCCCGCCGTTCCAGGACCGCCCGGATGCCGTCGCGCAGGGCGATGGCCTCGTCGAGGTCGGCGAGGGTGATGGGGATGGCTCCCTCGGTGGCCAGGCGGTGCTCGCGCAGGAACCGCGCGAGGTCGGCCCGGTCGGCGAGCCCGGCACCGGTGGAGACGAAGTCCGCGATGAGTTCGGCGGCCGCGCTGTGCCGCGTGGGGGTCGTCATGGGGGCTATCCCACCACGGCCGGGCCCCGGATACCGGCGTTTCCGCGAGCCCGTGGCCACAGGTGGTCACCGCGAACGTGCATAACACGACATGTGCGGACGAAACGGAAACGGCACTTCCCGGTCCGCTCACCGCGGGGCTCCGCGCCCGACCGGTTCAGGCCGCGAGCAGCGCGCGGAGCCCGTGGCGCTCGCGGGGCAGCCCCAGCCGGGCGAGCACGACCGGGAAGTTGGCGAACCGGCCGTCCCAGAAGCCGTCGTGGTCGGCCAGGACCCGCAGGTAGTCGCGCTGGACGGCGGTCAGTCCGGCGGGGACGCGCGGCGCGGCGCGACCCGCTTGGGCTCCCTCGTGAGCGGTCGTGCCGCCGTCCCCGTGCGCGTCGGTGGTCGCGCCGCGGCCCGGGTCGGCCGCCCGGAAGGCCAGGTCCAGCAGCGGTCCGGCGTCGGACGCCGCGGTGAGGGGCGAGGCCAGCGGGGCCAGCGCGCGCAGCACCGGGAGCAGGCGCGCGGCGTCCTCGGCGGTGGAGCGCTCGGCGAGTTCGCGGACCAGGGCGAAACGCACGTGGCCGGAGAAGTGGGCGGGACGCCTGGTGAACCAGGCGTCGGCGGCCTCCGGGTCCGCGAGCGCGGCGGCCAGCTCGGCGGCGGCCGCGGGGTTGGCGCGCTGGCCGGGCGCCAGCGCGGCGCAGGCGCGGATGGCCGGGTCGGCGTGGGTGAGGAACTCGGTGGTGTCGGCGCCGCAGGCGCCCAGGGCCAGGACGATGACCGCGCCCTCGTCGCGGGTCTCGGCCATGTCGGCGGCCCCGGACAGGTCCGGCTCCAGCCCGCCGAGCCGGGCCAGGGCCGCGGCGGCCTCCACCGCGCACATGCGCGTGTGCGCGTCGGGGGCGGTCAGGTGGGGTTCGACCGCCGCGTACAGCACGGGCGCGGCGGCGCGCATGTCCGGACCCACCCTCCGCATGAGCGCGTCCACGGCGGGGGTCTCCCACACCCCGACCGCCTCCTCCTCGTCGTCGGAGGCCAGCGCGGAGTACACCCGGTCCAGCGCGGCCCCGGCTGGCGGTTCGGCCACGGGGCCGGAGGGCGTCTGGTACAGCGCGCCCTCGGCCGCGGCGGCCAGGAAGCCCAGCAGGACGCGGCGCGGGGAGCCCCGGTACTCGCCCGACGCCTCGGGGAGCGGGTCCCGGGCCGGGCCGTCGAGTTCGGTGCGGTCCAGGATCCCGGCGACGAACAGGGCGGCGGGGACGGTGGCCGGGTAGACCGTGCCCTGGTGCAGGAGCGCACTGCGGAGGTGGTCCAGCGCGCGCCCGCGCTCACGCGCGTCGCCGGTGAGCAGGTCCGCGAGGTGCCCGGGGGCGTCGGCGCCGGAGCCGTGGGCGTGGAAGGTACGGGTCCAGTCGGTGCTGTGGAGTACGTCCGGTCCTGTCTGCATGTCCCGGATTGTGGCAGCGCCCACCGACGGTCCGCGGGTGTGCCGCCGGGGAGCCCTGGGAACGGTCTGGCTATACTCGGGCCCCCGCCGCCCCCCAGGAAGGCCACACCATGTCGTTCGCCGAGCCGCCCACCACACCCCTGCGCCGGGCGCTGTTCCGCGCCCCCATCTGGATCTACCGCACCGGGTTGGGCGGCCTGATGGGCCGCCGGTTCGTACTGCTCACCCACAGGGGGCGGGCCACGGGAGAGGCCCGCCAGGCGGTGCTGGAGGTCATCGGCGGCGACGACGCCGCGGGGACCGTGCTGGTGGCCTCCGGGTACGGAAGGCGGTCGCAGTGGTTCCGCAACGTCGAGCGCGAGCCGCGGGTGCTGTTCCAGCTGGGCAACCGGCGCCACCGGGGCACCGCCACCGTCCTGTCGCCGCAGGAGTCCGGTGAGGCGCTGGTGAACTACGCCGAGCAGCACCCCGCCGCAGCCGTGGCGCTGCTGCGCGCGCTGGGGTACGAGGTGGACGACAGCGAGGAGTGGTTCGAGCGGAGGGGCGCGGACATCGGGAACGACATCCCGGTCGTCCGGTTGTCCCCCGCGGGGGCCGCCGGTGAGCGCCACCCCGATCCCTCCGCTCCCTAGGGCAGCGGACCGGCGACATCGAAGGCCTTCGGTGTCGCCGGTCGAGTCCGGCGGAGCCAGGCGGCCCGCGGTTACAGGCGCACGCCCAGCAGGGTGTCCGCGGTCGCGCGCACCAGGGTCGGCGCGCCGGTGTCGGCGCCGCCCTCGGTGAGGGCGGTGTCGGCCCAGGCGTCCACCGCGGCCAGGGCCGCCGGGGAGTCCAGGTCCTCGGCCAGGGCCGCGCGCACGGCGGCGAGCACCGGGGCGGCGTCGGGCGCCGCGCCCAGGGCCAGGGCGGCGCGCCAGCGCTCGGCGCGGGCGGTGGCGGCGGGGAGTTCGGCGTCGGTCCACTCCCACGGGGCGCGGTAGTGGTGGGCGAGCATGGCCAGGCGGATGACGGCCGGGTCCACGCCCTGCTGGCGCAGCTTGGAGACGAAGACCAGGTTGCCCAGGGACTTGGACATCTTCTCGCCGTCGAGGCCGACCATGCCCACGTGCAGGTGGTTGTGGGCGTTGGGTCCGCCCGTGGCACATCGGGTCTCGGCCGCGCCCATCTCGTGGTGGGGGAAGATCAGGTCGCTGCCGCCGCCGTTGAGGTCGAAGGCGGGGCCGAGCCGGTCCAGGGCGATGGCGCTGCACTCGATGTGCCAGCCGGGGCGCCCGCGGCCCAGGGGGCTGTCCCAGGCGGGCTCGCCGGGGCGCTCGGTGCGCCAGAGCAGCCAGTCGAGCGGGTCCTTCTTGCCGGTGCGCCGGGGGTCGCCGCCGCGTTCGCCGAACAGCTCCAGCATCTGCCCGCGGTCCAGGTGGCTGATCTCGCCGAACTCGGGCGCCTCGGCGGCGGAGAAGTACAGGTCCCCGTCCAGCTCGTAGGCGGCGCCGGTGTCGCGGATGCGGGCGGCGAGGTCGCTGATGAGGTCGACGGACTCCACCACGCCGACGTAGGAGGTCGGGGGGATGATCCGCAGGGCGGCCATGTCCTCGCGGAAGACGTCGATCTCGCGGTGGGCGAGGTCGCGCCAGTCGACGCCGGTGGCCTCCGCGCGCTCCAGGAGCGGGTCGTCGATGTCGGTGGTGTTCTGCACGTAGTTGACGTCGTGGCCCGCGTCGCGCCAGACCCGGTTGACCAGGTCGAAGGTGAGGTAGGTGAAGGCGTGGCCCAGGTGGGCGGCGTCGTAGGGGGTGATGCCGCAGGCGTACATCCCGGCCCGGGGGCCCGGCGTCGTCGTCCTTATCCGGCCGGTGGCGGTGTCGTGGACACGAAGGGGACCGCCGGTACCCGGCAGGGGGACGATGTCAGGCGCAGACCATGAACGCATACCGCGCAGCCTATCCGGACGCGCGTGCGACACGCGTGCGCGGGAGGGTGGGCACCGCGCGTGATGATCACCCCAGGAGAGGTGGGAATAAGCCGGGTGCGACCGGTGCGGCGGAGAGTGCGCACGGTCCGGATCCGGGGCTCACGCGGCGAGGTCGTGGTACCTGCGGCTGATGAGCAGGGCGCCGAACACCGCCACGGCGGCGCACAGCGCGGCCATCCCCTCGTTGCCCAGGCGCCAGTGCAGCAGTGCGCCGCTGACCGAGACGACGTAGAGGAGCCAGTACGCTCCGCTCTCCACCAGGTTGCCGTTACGGCCCTCCATCGTGCCCCCTGCCGTGAACGCGTGTCCTCACGCGAGCCTGACGGCGTGTGCCGTCTCTCTCTGAGACGCCGTGGTCACTCTCGGGGTTGACACGCCGTCGCGACCCGGGGGTGTGACGGTGGTTATGCGCACCGGTGACGCACGCCCGCCCTGGTCAGGGCCGAGTGGCCGGACCGGAGCAGGTGGGGTCGCAGCGGGCGGGGCCGGAGCAGGCGGGGTCGGCCCCGGACGTCCGCCCGGGGTCAGGGCCGGGCCGCGTCCGCGAGTTCGAGCAGGTCCAGCGCCTCGGCCGTGCGCGCCAGCTCGGGGTCCCCGGCGGGGCCGAACTCGACGATGTCGGCGTGGACCGCCCGGAGCCGCCACCGGGCGCGGGACACGTCGCGGCGCTCCCGTCGCGGGCTGAGGGCGTGGTGGGAGGGGGCGGCCTGGTCACGGACGGGCATGGCGCTCATGGGCGGTCCTTCGGGGGTGGGTCGGCGGTTGTGGGGTACCCAGGGTCACGGTGTGACGCTGCCTCCGCGCCCCGGGTTCACCGTGAACACGATCCCCTGAACCGCCTCCAGCGCGGTTCCGGAATCCTTTCGCTCCACCCCAGGTCAACGGGGAACGGGAAGGGAGCGTTCCACAGCGTTCCTGTCCCCTACCCGTTGCTCCGTCCGGAATGCACAGAGTTGGCACATCAAAGCCACACGTGTCCGTCTTCGGGACCAGGGCCCGACCGCGTCCCCCGTTCCGTCGCCCTTCCCTTGTTCACACCCCTTGTGCTGAAGGAAAACTAAACGTACAGTAACTTACCAATTAGATTCGTTGCGTAACACGGCGACTGCGAGCAGTCGCCCACCTGGTCCCGCGCACGCCCTCCGTGCCCGGGACCGACTCCGCCCGTCACCGCCCCGCCGCGGCGGGGCTTCCCCCCGGAGTAGCCCATGCGCATCGCGTACCGGCCCCGCAGGTCCCTCGCCTCCGCAGCACTGTCCTTCCTCACCGCCGCCGCGCTCGTGATCCCGGTCGGGGCCGCCTCGGCCGCCCCCGTCCCCGAGGACACGACGGCCCCGGCCTCCGCCGAAGCCGCCCGTGCGGCGGCCCTGGTGTGGTCCGACGAGTTCAACGGCGCCGCCGGAAGCGCCCCCAACCCCGCCAACTGGAACCACGAGACCGGCGCCCACGGCTGGGGCAACAACGAACTCCAGAACTACACCAACAGCCGCGCCAACTCCGCCCTCGACGGCCAGGGCAACCTCGTCATCACCGCGCGCAGGGAAGCGGGCGGCGGCTACACCTCCGCCCGCATGACCACACAGAACAAGGTCGAACACGCCTACGGCCGCATCGAGGCCCGCATCAAGATCCCCCGCGGCCAGGGCATCTGGCCCGCCTTCTGGATGCTCGGCGCCGACTTCCCCCAGACCCCGTGGCCCAACTCCGGCGAGATCGACATCATGGAGAACATCGGCCGCGAACCCCACCTGGTCCACGGCACCCTCCACGGGCCCGGCTACTCCGGGGGCAACCCCCTGACCGGGTCCTACATGCACCCGCAGGGCTGGTCCTTCGCCGACACCTTCCACACCTTCGCCATCGACTGGCGCCCCGGCTCCATCACCTGGTCGGTGGACGGCAACGCCTACCAGACCTACACCCCCGCCGACACGCGCGGAAACCCCTGGGTCTACGACCAGCCCTTCTTCATGATCCTCAACATCGCCGTGGGCGGGAACTGGCCCGGCTACCCCGACGGCACCACCCAGTTCCCCCAGCAGATGCTCGTGGACTACGTCCGGATCTACTCGGACGGCGGCAGCCCCGGCGGCGGCACCGGCACGGTCACCGCCTCCAACGGCATCTGCCTCGACGTGGCCGGGGCCCAGACGGGCGACGGGACCCCGATCCAGCTGGCGCACTGCAACGGCAACCAGGCCCAGCAGTGGACCGAGGGCTCCGACGGCACGTTCCGGGCGTTCAACAAGTGCCTGGACGTGGCGGGCGGCGCCACCGCCGCGGGCACCCCGGTACAGCTGTGGACCTGCAACGGGACCGGCGCGCAGCGGTGGACCCACGACAGCGGGACGCAGGCCCTGCGCAACCCGCAGTCGGGGCGCTGCCTGCAACCCCAGGGCCGGGCGCAGAGCGACGGCACCCGGATGGTGATCGCCGACTGCGACGGCAGCGCCGTCCAGCGCTGGAGCCTGAACGGCTGACCCCTCACCCGTGCCGCCCGCCGACCCCCTCCGGCGGACGGCGCCCCGCCGTCCGCCACTCCTCGGGCGGTCGGCGGCGCCTTCGGCCCCCCGCGTCTCAGAACCGGGGGGCCGAGGTGTCGATCATCCGCCACGCCCCTGGATCGGCCGGGGCGTCGGTGAAGGCGTAGCGCACGGTCTCGCGGTCCATGGCCAGCAGGGTCACCGACCCGGTCTCCCACGTCCTGCCCCCGCCGAGGTCGGCGCGGGCGACCAGGCCGGTCGGGTCGCCGGACTCGTCGGGGCCCGCCGAACGGGGCGCGGAATCGGCGGCCTCGTTGACCAGGCGCGGCCACTCCCCCCAGATCTCCTCCACCCCCTTGGCGCGGGACAGGTCGGCCGGGTCGGGCCGGGTACGCGCGAACTCGGGAGTGTGGCGGGCGGCGCGCGGGTCGTCCGGGTTCAGCCCGGTGTTGACCACCATGCTCACGCCGACCGGCAGCGGACGGGTGTCCAGGCAACGGCCGTCCCAGCTGTGCAGCCCGGCCCGGCGGGCGTCGGCGTCCAGCAGGTGGAAGGGCGCGTAGAGGGTGGGGTCGTCGCCGTGCAGCGGGTCGCGGCCCGGGTTGCGGCCCGCGTGGGCGAGGGCGCGCAGCGGCAGTTCGCCCCGGCTGGCCGGGTAGGTGCCCTCCCAGGGCATGCGCCCGTCCCAGGGCCAGCCGTTGAGCAGGGCCGCCGTGCGCGGGCCCGACGGGTCCACCGCCAGCCAGGTGCCGCCCGCGAGGCGGTCCCGGCCGCCGACGAGGTCGGGCCGGTCGGGCCAGTGCCGGGCGGGCCCGTCCCAGGGCCGGGAGGACATCTCGTCCCGGAGCGCGGCGATGACCAGGGGCGTGTCCGCGCCGGGGTCGAAGCCGACGACGACAGTGCACATGACGACCTTGTGACCTTTGCTGTGGGTCCCCGGTGTGGTGCGGTCCCCGCGGCGGCGCGGGCGGAACGGGGATGTGGACAGGAGGTAGACGCAACCGTACCCGGAGGGGCCCTCGGCAGTAGTCCGCGCGGGCCCGGGGTGGTGCGGGCACCACCCGGGACCGGGGGACGGTGTGCCGGTTCCCGGTCCGGGAGTCTTCTAGTCTGTAGTCTCCCTCCCCCTTCGCGTGTGCGGGGCGGATGCCGCGTCCGAGGCGCCTTCCCGCCCGTCTAGTTTCCCGGACCACACAGGAGTAGTGCGTGCCCGAGCAACCCGACCGGACCGACGACGGTGCGGACAGCACCGCGGACAGGCCGCGGGACGCGGTTTCCGCCGTCCCCGGACCGCAGGCGGGCGGCGGCGCCCCCGAAGCTCCCGCCGGAGCCTCCGCCGAGCCCGTTCCCGCAGGCCCCAGGGGCCCGGCGGGCCCTCCTCCCGAGACGGGGCTGACCGGACGGCAGGTCGCCGAGCGGGTCTCGGCGGGGCGGACCAACGACGTGCCGGTGCGCGCGAGCCGCACGGTCGGCCAGATCATCCGCGGCAACGTGTTCACCCGGATCAACGCCATGGTCGCGGTGCTGTTCTCGATCATCGCCGTGATCGGCCCGGTGCAGGACGGCCTGTTCGCGATGGTCATCCTCTTCAACACGCTGATCGGCATCGTCCAGGAGCTGCGGGCCAAGCGCACCCTGGACAAGCTCGCCATCGTCAACGCCGCCCGGCCGCGGGTGGTGCGCGACGGCGCCACCGTGCACGTGGCCACGCAGGAGATCGTCCTGGACGAGGTCCTGGAAGTGGGCGTGGGCGACCAGATCGTGGTCGACGGCACCGTCACCTGGGCCGGGGGGCTGGAGGTCGACGAATCGCTGCTGACCGGCGAGGCCGACCCGGTGGTCAAGCGGCCCGGGGGCACCGTGATGTCGGGCAGCTTCGTGGTCGCGGGCACCGGCCGGTTCCGGGCCACCAAGGTGGGGCGGCACGCCTACGCGGCGCGGCTGGCCGAGGAGGCGAGCCGCTTCTCGCTGGTGCACTCGGAGCTGCGGTCGGGCATCAACCGCATCCTGACCTGGATCACCTACGCGCTGTTCCCGATCGGCGCCCTGCTGATCTACAGCCAGCTGGTCCTGGGCGGGCACGTGGGCCTGGAGGAGTCGACCTCGGGCGGCCAGATCTCCGGCCCGCTGGCGGACGCCCTGCGCAGCATGGTCGCGGCCCTGGTGTCGATGATCCCCGAGGGCCTGGTCCTGCTCACCAGCATCGCGTTCGCGGTCGGGGTGATCCGGCTGGGGCGGCACAAGTGCCTGGTGCAGGAGCTGCCCGCGATCGAGGGCCTGGCCCGCGTGGACGTGGTGTGCACCGACAAGACGGGCACGCTGACCGAGGCGGGCATGAAGCTGGCCGCAATCCGCGACCTGGGCGGGCACGGCGGGGAGGCGTCCCCGTCGCTCGTGCTGGCGGCGCTGGCGGCCGGCGACCCCGACCACAACGCGAGCATGGCGGCGATCGCGCGCGGATGCGAGGCCGCGGGCCAGGCCGCGCCCGACTGGACGGTCACGGCGCTGGCGCCGTTCTCGTCCGCCCGCAAGTGGAGCGGGGCCAGCTTCCTCACCCCCGGCGGCGAGGAGCACTGGGTGCTGGGCGCGGCCGACGTGCTGGCCTCCGCGCAGGACCCGGCGGCCGCCGAGGCGGCCCGGCTGGGCGCGCAGGGCCGCCGCGTGCTGCTGCTGGCGCGCGCGTCGGCGCGGGTGGACTCCGACGAGGCGCCCGGGGCCGTGCTGCCGGTGGCCCTGGTGGTGCTGGACCAGAGGCTGCGCGAGGACGCCGGTCCGACCCTGGACTACTTCGGGGACCAGGGCGTGGACGTCAAGATCGTCTCGGGTGACCACGCTGCGTCGGTGGGCGCGGTGGGCCGCGAGCTGGGGCTGCCGGGCGCGGACCAGCCGGTGGACGCGCGGGCGCTGTCGGAGGACCGCGACGAGCTGGCCCGCGAGGTGGAGGAGCGCTCGGCCTTCGGCCGGGTGACGCCCGAGCGCAAGCGCGACCTGGTCAGGGGCCTGCGCGACCGCGGGCACACGGTGGCGATGACCGGTGACGGCGTCAACGACGTGCTGGCGCTGAAGGAGGCCGACATCGGCGTGGCGATGGGCTCGGGGAGCCCGGCGTCGCGGTCGGTGGCCCAGCTGGTGCTGCTGGACAACCGGTTCGCGGTGCTGCCGCGCGTGGTGGCCGAGGGCCGCCGGGTCATCGGCAACATCGAGCGGGTGGCCAACCTGTTCCTGACCAAGACCGTGTACACGATGACGCTGGCGATCATCGTGGGCCTGCTGGCGGTGGCCTACCCCTTCTTCCCGCGCCACGCCACGCTCATCAACGCGGTGACGTTCGGCATCCCGTCGTTCTTCCTGGCGCTGGCGCCCAACACCGACATCGCCCGGCCGGGGTTCGTGATGCGGACGCTGCGGCTTGCGATCCCCTCGGGCATGGTGGCGGGCTTCGCCGCGGTGACGACCTACCTGCTGGTGCTGGGCGGTCGGACTGTGCCCGACCCGGCCGACCGGACGGCGGTGGTCATCACGCTGTGCGCGACGACGCTGTGGGTGCTGCTGCTGGTGGCCAAGCCGTACGTGTGGTGGAAGGTGCTGATGGTGGGCTCCATGGTGGGTCTGCTGACGCTGGCGATGGTGACACCGCTGGGCCAGTGGTTCTTCGACCTGGACGTGAGCGACCCGACCAAGGTGCTGACCGGTCTGGCCGTGGCGGGTGTGGCGATCGTGGTGATCACGGTGATCCGGGTGGTGGACGACCGGATGATGGCCCGGTCCGAGGCTCGTGCGGCGGAGAGGGAAGACGGGCGCGAGGCCGAGGAGCGCACCCCGGAGCCGGTGTGACAGCCGTTCTCCGAGAGGCGCGGGGACCGGGGCCGGCAGAGGGCGGTAGGGAGAGGGGCAGGACATGCTGAGCGAAACCGACATGCGCCGCCTGCGGCGCGCGGTCGCTCTGGCCGAGGAGTCCCTGGAGGCGGGTGACGAGCCCTTCGGCTCGGTGCTGGCGTCCGTGGACGGGACGGTGCTCTTCGAGGACCGCAACCGCGTCGCCGGCGGCGACCCGACGCAGCACCCGGAGTTCGCCATCGCCCGGTGGTCGACCACCCGCATGAGCCCCGGAGAACGGGCGGCGGCGACCGTCTACACCTCCGGGGAGCACTGCCCCATGTGCTCGGCCGCCCACGGCTGGGCAGGGCTGGGCCGGATCGTGTACGCGACCTCCTCGGCGCAGCTCACCTCGTGGCTAAAGGAGTGGGGCGCGCCCCCGGCGCCGGTGCGGGCGCTGCCGATCGGCGAGATCGTGCCCGCGATCACGGTGGAGGGGCCGGTGGACTCCCTGGTCGCGCGGGTGCGGGCGCTCCAGGCCCGCTTCCACGGCCGGAGCTGACACCGGCGCCTTCCCCGCAGCCCGTCGACGGCCCCGCCCGCGCTGAGCGCGGGCGGGGCCGTCGGCGCGGTGAGCACTGTCAGCGCGTGAGGGCGGTCAGCGCGGTGGACGCCGTCAGTCCTTGTCGTCGTCGCGGGGTTCGAACCGCCCCTGGATGACGCGGCCGCGGTCGCGCGGGGCGGCGTCCTCGTCGGCGCGGGGGCCGAACGGGTCCTGGCCGGGGCCGAACGGACCCGCGGCCGGACCCGCCCCCGGGCCGCCGGGGGCGGTGGACCCGCGGACGACGAACTCCTCGTTCATCCGCTCCTGCATCCTGCGCACGCGGCGCTGCGCCCACGAGGCGAAGGCCCAGCGCAGGACGGGCCGGGTGAAGGGCAGGACCATCAGCAGGCCGAGCACGGCGGTGATGAACCCGGGGATCACGAGCAGGATGCCGCCCGCCATGAGCATGAGCGGGTCGAGCAGGCCCCCGCGCGGCTGCTCACCCGAGCGCATGGCCTGGTCAGCGTCCCGGAAGGCCCTGGTCCCGGCCCGGCGCAGCACGGCCACGCCCAGGACCATCAGCGAGACCAGCGCGGCCAGCGTCCACGGGACGCCGATCCAGCCGCCGACGACGATCATCAGCCACACTTCCAGGAAGGGCAGCGCCATCAGCGCCAGCACTGTCAGCAGCGGCATGCGTAACCATCCTCCGGGTCGTCGGCGGGAGCTCCCCCTACAGGAGAGAACGCGCGCGCGGGCTCCAGGGTTCCCCCGGACGCGTGCTTCCCGACCGGGCGTGCGCGTGAACGCCCCTCGGACGCGCCCTTCCGCGCGTCCGCACGCGCCCGCACAGGGCCCTGCCGTCGGCCCCGTGCCTCCCGGGCACGGGGCGGGCCCGCCCCCTCAGGCGCGGCGACGGCGCCCCAGGAGCACCGCCACGACCACCGCGCCCAGCCCCAGGGCGCTCAGGAGCGCCTCCGGCGCGGCGCCCAGGCGGGTGGCGACGGTGGTGCCCTCCATCGCCTCCAGCTCGGCCACGTGGATGTCGGGCACCGCCTCGGGCGAGCTGTAGGCCAGGCTGCCGTCGGGGTTGACCACGGCGCTGACGCCGCTGGTGGAGACGACCACCGCCGGGCGGCCGTGCTCGACGGCGCGCAGCTGGGTGATGGCCAGCTGCTGGTTGGTCTGACCGGTGAAGTTGTAGTTGGCGTTGTTGGTGGGGACCACGATGACCTGCCCGCCCGCGGCGACGGACTCGCGCACCGGCAGGTCGAAGGCCACGTCGAAGCAGATGCCCACGGCCAGGGTGGTGCCGCCCACGTCCAGGGCGCCGGGTTCGGTGCCGGGGACGGCGTCGGAGCTGACCTGCTGGAGGCGGGCCACGAACCGCGTGAAGAAGTCGCGGAAGGGCACGTACTCGCCGAACGGCACGAGGTAGCGCTTGTCGTAGATCTCGCCCGGCCCGGTCCGGGGGTCCCAGACCACGCTGCTGACGTAGCGGGTGCCGTCGTCGTTGAAGCGGCTCATGCCCCACAGCAGGGGGACGCCCGCGTCGGCCGCGGCGGCGTCGATGATCTCGCGCGCCCGGGGATCGCGGAAGGGGTCGATGTCGCTGGCGTTCTCCGGCAGCAGCACCATGTCCGGCTGGGGGTGCTCCCCCGCGCGGACGGCGTCGGCGAGCTCGTGGACCCCGTCGGCGTGGTTGTTGAGGACCTGCATGCGCTCGCCCGCGATGGACATCTGTCCGACGTTGGGGACGTTGCCCTGGACCATGCCGACGGTGACGGTGTGCGAGACGTCGGGGCGGCCGATCGCGGGGGCCAGGGCGCCGCCGGCGACGACGGCCGCCGCGGCGGCCAGTCCGATGGCGGCCGGGACCCAGCCGGTCCGCAGCGAACCGCCCGTGTTCGCGGGGCGGCCCGGGCCCGTGCCCGCCGCGTGCGCGGCGTCGCGATCGTTTCGGTCGTCCCGATCACCGCGTCCGGCCCCGAGGGCGCCCGCCAGGCGCAGCGCGCTCCACAGCAGCAGACCGCCGGTGAGGGCGACCGCGAAGGTCACCAGGGCGGAGGAGCCGAGGGCGGCGTAGCCGACGAAGGGCGTGTCGGGCTGGGCGAAGGCGAGCTTGCCCCAGGGGAATCCGCCCAGCGGCCAGCGGGCGCGCACGGCCTCCTGGGCCACCCACAGGGCCGCGGTCCACAGCGGCCAGCCGGGCAGGCGCACGGCCACGCCCAGGGCCATCGCCATGGGGAGGAAGTAGACGGTCTCGGCTCCGGCGATGAGCAGCCACACGTCGACGCCGAAGATGTCCTGCCAGTGCACCAGCGGCACCATGAGCGTGGCCCCGGACAGGGCGCCGAGCCAGGCCGCGCGCCGCGTCCGGGCCCCCGCGACGGCGAGGGCGAGCAGCGCGGCGCTGAGCGGGCCCAGCCACCACAGGCCGTGGGGCGGCAGCGCGAAGAGCTGGGCGAGACCGGAGCCGACCGCGGCGAGCACCCGCCACAGCAGGTCGTGGCGTCCCCAGCGGTGTCCCGGCGCGAAGGCGGAGGCGAGGGAGCGTGCCGGGTTCGCCGTCCGCTCCCGCCCCACCGGTTCCGGCGGGGGTCTGTCGGAGCCGTGGGCGCTGCCCTGCTCGGTGTGCTCGGCAACCACGTGGGGTGCTCGCTTTCCGCTGGCTGGTGAGAGGTGCTCGCGGTCAGCATATGGGGGGACGCGGAAAAGGCCCGAGCCACCCTTCGGACCGGCTCCGTCCCGTCGGCGGCGAGCTCGGAAGACCGTTGTCTACTGGATGTTCGGGCCTTTTCCGGGTCCAACCCCCCGCCCGGTCGCGGTACTCCACCCCTCACCCGATCCCAACTGCACCTGGCGCGTGATGCAGCGTCCGATCGGACGAGCGGGGGCCGCACAACCGGTCCGTCCAGTGCTGGACTGGTCGTTAGGTTACCCAGACTCCCCGACCCGATGCCTCAACCCGGCTGCCGTGTCGTGGCCGCCGCCCCGAGGGCGTGGAGGGGAGAAAGGAAGGAACCGTCGGACAGGCTAACGCACCTGGGGCCGCCACGCCAGCTGAGCGGACGGGGTTTGTGTCTGACCGCAATCGGATCGACATCGACCCAAGTATGGACTTTTCGATCAGGATCGTGTCTGATGTGATCAGCACAACGGCCTGGTTCGATCAATTGCGAAAGTCCCAGGTCGGCGGCGCGGGCATCCCGATGATCCGCGTCACCCCACACCTCGACCCCGGCCCGGGAGCTGACAACCATGGCGGAGATCGTCCTCGATGGCGTTGACAAGATCTACGGCGGCGACGTCAAGGCCGTCGACAACCTGAACCTGAAGATCGAGGACGGCGAGTTCATGGTGCTCGTCGGCCCCTCCGGCTGCGGCAAGTCCACCGCGCTGCGCATGATCGCGGGCCTGGAGGAGATCACGGGCGGCACGCTGGTCATCGGCGACGAGATCGTCAACGACCGCCCGCCCAAGGACCGCGACATCGCGATGGTCTTCCAGAACTACGCGCTCTACCCCCACATGACCGTCGAGCAGAACCTGGCCTTCGGCCTCAAGCTGCGCAAGGTGGCCAAGCCCGAGATCGCGCGCCGCGTCAAGGAGGCGGCCGAGATGCTGGGTCTGGAGACCTACCTCAAGCGCAAGCCGGGCGCCCTCTCCGGCGGTCAGCGCCAGCGCGTGGCCATGGGCCGCGCGATCGTTCGCGAGCCGCGCGCGTTCCTCATGGACGAGCCGCTGTCCAACCTGGACGCCAAGCTGCGCGTGCAGATGCGCGCCTCCCTCAACCAGCTCCACGAGCGCCTGGGCGTCACCACCATCTACGTCACCCACGACCAGATCGAGGCCATGACCCTGGGCGACCGGGTCGCGGTGATGCGCGACGGCCGCCTCCAGCAGGTGGACACCCCCAAGCGCCTGTTCGACGCCCCCGTCAACCTGTTCGTGGCCGGGTTCATCGGCTCCCCGGCGATGAACTTCGTCGACACCGAGCTGGTCGCCGAGGGCGACGGCGCAGTGCTCACCTTCGCCGAGCACAAGCTGCCGGTCCCGGCGAGCGTCCTGGAGGCGCGCCCGGGCCTGCGCGACTACCTGGGCAAGAAGCTCATCCTGGGCATCCGCCCCTCGGACTTCAACGACGCCGACCTGGACGGCAACGGCGACCCGCAGATCCAGGTCAAGGCGAGCGTGACCGAGGAGCTGGGCACGGAGATCAACGTGATCTTCACCGTGGACGCCCCGCCGGTCCGCCACGAGGACGCCGCCGCCCTGGCCAAGGACGCGGCGGGCGAGGAGGGCGAGGGCGACGGCCTGCCGCTGGGCGGCAACACCTCGCTGTTCACCGCCCGGGTCAGCCCCCGCAGCAACGTGCGCCCGGGCCAGCCGGTCAGCCTGTCGGTGGACGTGAGCCAGCTGCACTTCTTCGACCCGCAGAGCGGTCTGGCCATCGGCCACCCCGACAACCTCTGAGCCCGTCCCACAGCGCCCCGCCGGGCCCCTCCCCCCTCCTGCGGGAGGGGCCCGGCGGGGCGCACCCGTGCGCGGGGTCCCCGAGGGCGCGGTGGAACGCACCCGCGCGACCGGCGGCGCAGGTGAGGCGGGCAGGACAGGTGGGGCAGGTGGTCTCGACCACCGTCGCGCACCCACGGGAACGGGCCCGGCCGGGGCGCGGACCTTATCCAGTCCGCACCGGGGCAAACCTTGCTCCGAGGACACAGTCACGCACCTCGGGGCAAGGCATCTGTTTCTTGACCCCCGGATGAGCGCACCCCAACGATTGTGTGGTGTCCAACCGAGCCCCCGGAGCCGCTCTCGTCACCGAGTCCGCGCCCGAGCCCGAGCCCGCCGTCGACGTCCTGCACGGCCGTCCCGTGCCCGACCCCTACCGGTGGTTGGAGTCCGCCGACTCCCCCGAGACGCAGCGCTGGCTGGAGGAGCGGGGCCGCGAGTACGCGGCGGAGGCGCTCGCCTGGCCCCTGCGCGACCGCCTGGCCGGGCTCATCCGCTCCCTGGTGGACACCGACCTGTGGAGCCCGCCGGTGCACCGGCCCGGCGCGGTGTTCGCCACCGTGCGCCCGGCCGGGGGCGAGCACCCCCGCCTGGTGGTCCTGAACGGCGACGGCCCGCCGCGCACCGTCTACGACCCCGTGGCCGAGGACCCGGCCGGGCACACCACCCTGGACGCCTGGGACCCCTCCCCCGACGGGGGACTGGTCGCCGTGCAGACCTCGTCGGGGGGCGTGGAGCGCGGCGTCCTGCGCGTGATCGACGCGGGCAGCGGGGAGCCCGTGGGCCCCGAGGTGCCCGAGGTGCGCTACTCCCACGTGGCCTGGGCGCCCCGGGGCGTCCCCGCCTTCTACTACGTGCGCCGCGACGGCGCCAGGGGCGTGCGCGGCGTGTGGCTGCGCCGGGTTTTGGACGGCACCGAGACGCTGGTCCACGCCTGCGCGGCGTCCGGAACCGTGCCCGGGGTGCGCGTCCTGGGTGGCCGGTGGCTGCTGGTGTCCGAGAGCCACGGCACCGGGCACCGCACCGACCTGTGGCTGGCCGACCTGACCGGCCCCGCCCGACCCGCCGCCTCGGCCGACCCGAGCGCCCCGACCTGTGAGACCGGCCCGGCCGACCTCCCCGAGCGGCCCCCGCTGCGGCCCGTCCAGGTGGGCGAGGAGGCCGAGACCGAGGCCCGGCTGGGCCCGGACGGCCTCCTGTACCTGCGCACCACCCTGGGCGCGCCGTGGCGGCGGATCTGCGCGGTCTCCCCCGAGGAGCCGGGGGTGGGGCACTGGCGCGAGGTGGTGCCCGAGGAGGACGGGGCGACCCTGGACGCCTTCGCGCCCTGCCCCGCCGGACCCGAGGGCGGCACCGCCCTGTTCGTCGCGCGCACCCGACTGGGCATCAGCGCCGCGGCAGTCCACGACACCCGCACCGGTGGGCTCCTGTACACGGTGGACCTGCCCGGGGAGGGGATGGTCTCCACGCCGGAGACGGCACCCGACGGGTCGGTGTACCTGGGGTACGCGGACGTGGCCACCCAGCAGCGGGTCCTGCGCCTGGCCCCCGGGGAGCGCACCCCGAGCCCCTGGCCGCCCGGCGCCGCTGAGGCACCGCCCTCCCCTGCCGTGGAGCGCTCGGTGGTCTGGTGCCGCTCCGCGGACGGTACCCGGGTCCCGGTGACCGTGTTCACCGCCGCGGGCCGCGACCACGCCGCGCCCGGCAGCGGACTGATCCCCGAGCCGACCCTCCTGCACGCCTACGGCGGCTTCGGACGCCCGCGCCAGTTCGGGTTCAGCGCGACCGTGCTGGCCTGGCTGCTCTCGGGCGGCCGGTACGCCGTCGCCCACGTGCGCGGCGGCGGGGACGCGGGCCGCGACTGGCACCTGGCCGGTTCGGGCCGCGGCAAGCCGCGCGCCGTGGAGGACCTGGTGGCCGCGGCGGCGGCCCTGGTCGGGGCGGGGATGTGCACCCGCGAGCAGCTGTGCCTGTCGGGCGGCTCGGCGGGCGGGCTGCTCGTCCTGGCCGCCGCGGCCGCGCGCCCGGACCTGTGCGGGGCGGTGATCGCCTCCGCGCCGCTGGCGGACATGGCCCGGTTCGAGCGGATGGGCCTGGGCCGGATGTGGACCCGCGAGTTCGGCACCGCCGCCGACCCCGACGACTTCGCCGCCCTGATGTCCTACTCCCCCTACCACCGGGTGCTGGAGAGCACCGGGGACGGGCCCAGGCGGCGCTTCCCCGGCGTCCTGCTCACCGGCTTCCACGGTGACACCCGCACCGACGCCGCCCACCCGCGCAAGATGTGCGCGGCGCTGCTGGCGGCGGCCGCGCGGGAGGAGGGGCGCCCGCCCGTCCTGCTCCGGTACGAGCGCGACGTGGGCCACGGCCCGCGCGCGGTCAGCCGGGCGGTGGGACTGGCCGCCGACGCGCACGCGTTCGCGGCCCACCGGACGGGGCTGTCGCCGCGCTGAGCGCGGGGGCGGCCCTGGCAAGAGAAACGGCACACAGAAAGCGAGGTGTGGTGCGTATGGACCCGATCGAGGTCGAGACCGAGGACCTGGCAGAGGTGACCTCCCGCGACATCACCGCGGGCGGCGACAGCGACGGCACCGACTCCAGTTCCGACTTCATCTGATCGCGTCCCGCCCGGCCCGGTCCCCCCGGGTCGGGCGGGGCCCAGCCCCCGTGCACGGAGAGGACGCCCCCTCATGACCGATCCCGGCCACCTGTTCACCCGGACCCTGAGCGACGTCGTGGGAAGGGAGGCCCTCACCGAGCGCCTGTCCGAGGAGTTCGTCTTCGCCGACCTGGGCGCGGACGCGGTGCGTTCGCTGCTGACCTTCGACGACCTCAACGGTCTGCTGGCCACATGCTCCCCCGAGCCGCCCAGGCTGCGCCTGCACCGGGACGGGTCCCCGGTCCCGGCCGACCGCTACACCGAGGCGGCGACCTCCTCGCGCAGCGCGCGGCGGGTGGTGCGGCCCGAGGCGCTGTACCGGGAGCTGCGGGAGGGGGCGAGCCTGGTCCTGGACAGCGTGGACCGGATGCACCCGCCGGTGGGCGCGGCGGCCGACGACCTCATGCGGCTGGTGCGCGAGCGCGCGCAGGCCAACCTGTACCTGATCTGGGGCGGCTCGCGCGGCTTCGACACCCACTGGGACGACCACGACACGGTGATCGTCCAGGTGGAGGGGACCAAGCACTGGCAGGTGCACGGCCCGGGGTCGCGCCCCTACCCGATGAAGAACGACGTGGACCACGCCCACACGCCGCCGCGCGACGCCGACGGCGAGCTGCACCTGGTGTGGGAGGGCGTGCTGCGGCCTGGCCAGGTCATCCACGTGCCGCGCGGCTGGTGGCACACGGTGACCGGGACCGGCGGGGTGAGCATGCACCTGACCTTCGGCTTCACCCGGGCGACCGGGGTGGAGTGGGCGGACGCGCTGTTGCGGCGGCTGTTCGAGGAGGAGGTGTTCCGCAGGGACCTGCCGCGCTTCGCCGACCCGGACGTGCGGCGCAAGCACCAGAGGGCGCTGGCGGCCCGGATGGCGGAGCTGGCCGAGGATCTGGACCTGGACGGCTTCCTGGCCGAGCGGGACGCGCGCTTCCCGCGCCGGACCTCGTTCTCGCTGCCGTGGCCGGTGGAGGAGGGGGCGCCGCCCGCGCACGCGCGGGTGGAGTTCGTGCCGATCCTGCCGCCGCCGCTGTCCCACGACGGCGAGAGGGTGGCCGTGACGGTGGGCGGGCGGCGGTACCGGTTCCCGGCCGTGGTCGGACCGGTCCTGGAGGCGCTGGCCGAGCACCGGGAGCTGACCGTGGCCGAACTGGCCGAGCGCGCGGGCGCGGAGTTCGAGCGGACGGCGGAGGTCGTGTCCGCGCTGTCGCGGCACCACCTGGTGGTGGTGCGGTAGCCGTCCACAGGCGCGCGAAGGGCCTGGTGGGCCGGGCCCGCGCGCGCCTACCGTAGTAGTAGGGGGGTCCCCGGCCCGCCCGCTTCGCGCTGCCCGCGCCCCGAGGGCAACCGGCACCGCTCAGGGCCGGCGCGCCAGCACGTGGGCGTCCAGGAAGCCCCGCTCGGAGGCCGGGTCGTGGAGCAGCCGGGCGAACACGACCAGTCCTGCCCCGGTCAGCAGCTCCGCGAACCGGTCCACCGGCCAGCTGTAGGCGGGCGCCACCCTGTGGTCGAAGGGGACCGGCTCCGGTCCCTCGGTCGCGAAGAACGAGGCCAGGAGCAGGCCCCCCGGCGCCAGGACGCGCACCTGCTCGGCGAGCAGCGCGGGCAGCTCCCCGGGCGGGGTGTGGATCATCGAGTAGTGGGCCAGCACGCCGCCGAGCGCGCCGTCCCCGACCGGCAGGGCCTCCATCCGCCCCTGGTCGAACCGCAGCGCCGGACGGGCCCGCCGAGCGTGCTCGACCATGCCCGGGGAGAGGTCGAACCCGCGGGCGTCCAGCCCCAGCTCGCACAGCATGGCCGTCAGGTGCCCGGGCCCGCAGCCGACGTCGGCCGCCCGCGGGTTGCCCGTCGCGCGTACCAGCTCGGCGAAGGTGCCGATCATGTTGCGCGAGAACGGCTGCGTCTCCAGCCGGTCGGCGAACATCGACGCGTACAGCTCCACGACCCCGTCGTAGGCCGCCCCGGTCCGTTCCTGGTGCTCTGTCACGGCACAGCAAGCTAGCACCCGCGGCCGCTTCCCGTACCGTTTCGAGGCTTTTTCGACGGGTACGGGTGGCTTCACGCTCGCGACGCGTGACAGTGGCGGGCCGCCAGGCCGACAGAACCGAGGGAGAGCACGCACGAGCATGGCACCAGAACGGATCTGCGCCCCGGACGCTCACCGACCCCTGACCCGGGCCCTCTCCCACCGCGGGTCGCCGCGCGGACCGGGCACCCCCTGAGACGGACGCCCCCTCCCGTGTCCGACCGGTGACGGGGGCGTTCGCCCCGGAGACGGCCCGCGTCCGTCGAACTCGGATCCGCGAACCGTTCGGTCCATCCCCGTGCGCGGGACCGATCCGACCGTTTCCGCGCTAGCGGAACGCGAGACGCCGTGACCCTGCGCGACAACTCAACTCCGAAGCGAAGCCGAGACAGAGAGTCGAAGGTAGAGAAGTGAACTCCCCACAGACGGCGCTCAGCACCGAGTACCAGACCATGATGTCCTACACCCAGGGCATGTGGACGAGCCAGATCGTGCGCACCGTGGCGGCGCTCTCGATCCCCGAACACCTGGAGGAAGGGCCCAGGAGCGCACGGGAGATCGCCGACGCCGCCTCCACCGACCCGGAGGCGATGTTCCGACTTCTGCGCGTGTGCGTGGCCCTGGGCCTGGTGTCCTTCGACCCGGCCACGGAACGGTTCTCCGGGACGGACCTGCTCGCCACGCTGCGGCGCGGCGCCCCCGGCACCCTGGCCAACTGGTCCATGGTCCAGACCATGCCCGGGCACTGGAGGAGCTGGGCGAAGGCCACCGACGCGGTCCGCTCCGGGAGCACCCGCTCCGCCCAGGCCCTGGGGTCCCCGCTCTTCGACTACCTGGCGGACAACCCCGGGGAGGGCGCGCTGTTCTCGGACGCGATGACCGACCTCACCGGCCCCGTCGCCCCCGAGGCCGCCGCGGTGATCGACACCTCCGGAGCTCCGACCATCGTCGACGTCGGCGGTGCCAACGGGACCTTCGTCCACGAGTTCCTCAGACGCGACCCCGAGGCCCGGGGGGTCGTCCTCGACCTGCCGGGCACGTCCGCGGGAGCGCGCGCCGAGGCCGAGGGCGCCGGTCTGCTCGACCGGCTCACCGTGGTCGGCGGCGACTTCTTCGACACCGTTCCGCCGGGTGACCTGTACCTGCTCAAGTTCGTCCTGCACGACTGGCAGGACGACGACTGCGTGCGGATCCTGGAGAACTGCCGCAGGGCCATGGCGCCCGGGGGGCGGGTGTGCATCGTGGAGATGGTCGTGGGACCCGTCGAGGACCCCGGCCTGGACGCCGCTCTCATGGACATGAACATGCTCGTCATCACCGAGGGCAAGGAACGTGACATGGCCGAGTTCGACGCCCTGTTGACCAGGGCGGGGCTACGGAGAGCGAAGCGGACGGCGATCTCGCGGCCCTACTCGGTGATCGAAGCCGTGGCCGCGGACTAGCGGCCGACTCCGTTCGTCCTGTCGGCGGCCGCACCGCGTCGCGGTCGCCGCGCGGGCGGTGCCGGAGCGGCCGCGAGAGCCGCTCCGGCAGCCGTACCCGCTACTCCCCCGCGCCCGCGGGGCCCTCCCGTTCCTCCTCGGCGCGCTGGCGCTCCACGTGGACCTCGATGCCGTCCAGGATCCGCCGGACGGAGAAGTCCAGGTCCTCCGCGGGCCCGCCCGCGCCCTCCTGCGGGGTGTCGGGGGTCTCCTCCAGGACCCCCTCCCGGAGCAGCCGGTCGATGGTGGGGAACCTTTCCGGGGTGACGACACGGCGCAGGCCCCTGCTGTAGTCGCGGCCGGTGTCGGCCATCGTGCCGCCCGCCGCCCTGGCCGCGCGGCTGATCTCCAGCTCGATGCGGATCGTCTCGCGCTGGACGGCGGAGAGCATCGTCAGTATCTGGAGCGACCAGCCGATGTCCAGGCCGGACCGGGAGATCTCGCGCAGCCCCGCCTCCATCCAGCGCAGTCCGTTGGGCCCGCTGGGCGGCCCGTTCAGGGTGAGGTAGACCGTCCACGGGTGGCGGCGGTACACGGCCATCGCCGCGCGGACCCACTCCTCCACGCCGGTCCGCCAGTCCCCGTCCTCGCGCGGCGGGGGCGGATCGCCGTCCATGGCCGCGTCGCTCATGAGGACGAGCATGTCCTCCTTGCTGTCCACGTACCGGTACAGCGACATCGTGGTGTAGCCCAGCTCCTTGGCCACCCGCTGCATGGACACGGCCTCCAGGCCCTCGGCGTCGGCGAGGGCGACCGCCGCGGCCACCACAGCCTCCCGGCTGAGCCTGGGCTTGGGCCCCCTCCGCGGTTCGGGTTGGCGCAGCCCCCACAAGAGCTCGACATCCCGCTCCATCCGGCTCGTCCCCTGGTGCTCGGCCGTCATACCCCACCCGTCGTCGGCTGCGTCGTTGACACCATCCTAGATCCGTGTATTACTTACACCAATAAATGTACGTCATAAACAGTTTAGGGAGCACACTGCCATGTCCCACACGACCCCGGCCATCAGCGTCGAGGGGTTGCACAAGAGCTACGGCGCCACCCGCGCCCTGGACGGCCTCGACCTGACCGTCGAGGCCGGAACCGTCTTCGGCCTGCTCGGCCCCAACGGCGCGGGCAAGACCACCGCCGTGCGCGTCCTGGCCACCCTGCTGCGCCCCGACTCCGGTCACGCCCGCGTCGCCGGGTACGACGTGCTCACCCAGGCCGACCGCGTGCGCGCCGAGATCGGCCTGACCGGCCAGTACGCCTCGGTCGACGAACTCCTCACCGGACGCGAGAACCTCGTCATGTTCGGCCGCCTGTACGGCCTCACCCCCCGGGGCGCCGACGAACGCGCCCGTGCCCTGCTGGAGCGCTTCGACCTCGTCGAGGCCGCCGACCGGCGCGCGGACGGCTACTCCGGCGGGATGCGCCGCCGCCTGGACCTGGCCGTCAGCCTCATCCAGGAGCCCGGCGTCCTGTTCCTGGACGAGCCCACCACCGGGCTGGACCCCCGCAGCCGCCTCCAGGTCTGGGAGTCGGTGCGCGCCCTGACCGCCTCCGGGACGACCGTGCTGCTCACCACCCAGTACCTGGAGGAGGCCGACCAGCTCGCCGACGCCGTCGCCGTCATCGACCACGGCCGCGTCATCGCCGAGGGCACCCCCGACTCCCTCAAGACGCAGGTGGGCGGCGACCGCCTGGACGTGGTCGTGCGCGACCCCGCCGACCTGGACGCCGCCGCGCGGCTCCTGGGCGCGGCGGTGTCCGCCCCGGCCAGCGTGCACCGCGACGAGCAGCGCGTCAGCGTTCCGGCCGAGGACCGCATGGAGGCGCTGACCCGGGCCGTACGCGCCCTGGACGGCTCCGGCCTGCGGGTGGAGGACGTCGGCGTCCGCCGCCCGAGCCTGGACGAGGTCTTCCTCGGCCTGACCGGGACGACCGCCAGCGGCGGCGAAGGCGCCCGCCGCACCCCTCAGGAGGTGTCCCGATGACCGCCGCCACCGCTCCCTCGGCCGCTCCGCGCCCGCTGACCCACGGAAGCCTGCCGCCCCGCCAGCTCACCCGGGCCCAGCGCCTGCGCAAGGCCGGGGCCGACACCCTCGTGCTGACCCGCCGCAACTTCCGGCACATGGTCCGCGACCCCTTCGAACCGGCCATCGCGATCACCATGCCGGTGGTGATGGTGCTCCTGTTCGGCTACGTGTTCGGCGACGTGATGGCGCCCCCGGGCACGGAGAACTACCGCGAGTTCCTGGTCCCGGCGATGCTGGCGATGGTCATGCTCTACGGCATCGGCGGCACCGCCTCCGGGATCGCCCGCGACACCGCCCGCGACGTGATGAGCCGCTTCCGGTCCATGCCCATGTCCCCCGCGGCCCTGCTCGGCGCCCGCGCCCTGGCGGACATGGCGCGCGCCTGCCTGGAGGTGGCCCTGCTGTTCCTGGTCGGGTTCGCGATGGGCTGGCGCGCCGAGCAGGGGGTCTCCGGAGCCCTGGCCGCCGTCGGCGTGCTGCTGCTCTTCCGGCTGGCCCTGGTGTGGCTCGGGGTGCTGCTGGGTCTGGTGCTGCCCACGGCCGACTCCGTGAGCATGATCGTCTACCCGCTGACGTTCCCGCTCAGCATGCTCTCGACGAGCTTCATCCCGTCCGAGGCCATGCCCTCGTGGCTGGCCCCGGTCGCCGAGTGGAACCCGCTGTCGGCGGTGGTCACCGCCACCCGCGACCTGTTCGGCAACCCGTCCCTGCCCTCGGACTCCTGGCCCGCGGAGAACGCCCTGCTCGTGGCCCTGGCCCTGCCGGTGGCCGCCATGCTCCTGGTCACCCCGCTGGCCGTGCGCCGCTTCCGGCGGCTCAGCAGGTAACCCGGCAAACCGACGAAGCCCGGCGGTCCGGCGCCCCGGCCCCCGGGCGGCTCCCACGGAGGCGGAGCCGTCCGGGGGTCCACACGGCCCCGCCCCGCCGCGGCGCCGGGCGGCCGGAGTCCGGCCACCCGCCTCCCCCTCCCCCGCGAGCCCGGCCCCGCACCGCGGTCCCCCGCCCGTATCCCCGTCTCCTGCAGAGGAACGACCGACATGACCGCGACCGCCGCCGCCCCTCCGGAGCGGCCCGCCCAGCGCCCCGGCCCCCGCTGGTGGCAGCGCCCCTGGATCCTGCCCCTGGCCCTGTTCAGCGCGACCTTCCTGGTCTACGCCCTCCCGCCCTACCTCGGCCTGGACCCCGCCCAGGCGCGCGTGGACGTCCCCGAGGACGTCGCCTGGTACTACCCGCTGCTGGTCACCCACATCTTCGGCGGCTCCCTGCTGACGCTGCTGGTGATCCTCCAGGTGTGGCCGTGGCTGCGCGTCCGCCACCCGGCCGTCCACCGCTGGAGCGGCCGCGTCTACGTCCTGGCCGGGATCCCGCTCGTGGGCGTCCCCGGCCTGCTCATCGCCCCGCTGAGCGGCTTCGGTGCCAGCGTCCGGATCAGCAACGTCATCTGGGCCCTCCTGTGGCTGTCCTTCACCGTCATCGGGTACCGGATGGCGCGTCGGCACCGCTTCACCGCGCACCGCGAGTGGATGCTGCGCAGCTTCGCCCTCGTCTACGGCATCGCGTTCAGCCGGGTGCTCACCGTCGTGCTCGTCATGGCGAACACGCCCCGGCTGGAGAGCGAGTACGGCGGCGACACCGCGGCACTGGGGCTGGCCATCGCCCCGGCCAACGCCTTCCTGTCCTGGATCGTGCCGCTGCTGCTGGTGGAGTGGTGGCTCAAGTACCGCCGCCCGCCCGGGCGGCGTCCGCGCGCCGCGGCCTGAACCCCGCACAGGGCCCTTCCCGCGGTACGTCCGCGGGAAGGGCCCCTTCCGTGTGCCAGCGGCGTGCGCGGTCCCGGGCGCCCGCGTTCGGCACCGCCCGCATGGGACTGGAGGGACGCGTGAGTCTGCCTCTGTCACCTCTTCCTTCACCCACGTCACACCGCACATGCAACCGAAACGGCACTGGTGACCTACGCCACCCCCGGTACGCACCAGGAGAAAACCGCCCGGACCTGCATCTTCTACCCGCGTTTCGGTTAGGGGATAATCCGATGATCATTGCGGGACACATGTTCGTTAGGGTAGCCTCACTTAAGAGGCGCAGATGTACTCGTCCCCCGAAGGTCACTGCACTCACACGACCCCCGGACATGACGACATCGTGCGACGAAGGGCAGGTTCAGCGGTGACACCAGACCCGCTCGACGCGTTCCGCGACGCCTGTGCGCCGCTGAAGTTCGCGCCCCTGCCCGACCTGCTCTCCTTCGAGGAGCTCTCCGCCGTTCCCCGCGGCCGCGTGCGGTGGCACCAGGCGGGCGCCATGGCCGCGGACGGCTGGCTGCCGGTCCTGTACGACCGCCTCCGCAGCGAGCACGGCCCCGGCCACCGCCTCCCCGCCGCCACGAACTTCCTGCGGGTGACCCTGCGCGAGCCCATCTTCCTGGTCTCGGCATCGCTGTACCTGACCGGGCGTGCCCCGCTGCTGAGCCCGGACACCCTCTACCTGCCCTGGGACTCGGGGCTGGCGCGTTTCGGCACGCCCGCCTCGGTCGGCACCCGCACCGCGGTCCTGCCGGACGACCCCGCCGTCGGCCACCCCGGCACCGTGGTCGCCGAGGACGAGGACGCCCAGCTGCGGATGGCCGGCGAGGCCCTGTTCGCCACGTTCGAGCCGATCATCGACGCCCTGCACGGGCACACGCGCTCGGGCAAGCGCACCCTGTGGGGCTGGGTCCTCGACACCCTGCACTTCTACATGCTCAACCCGGCCCGCTACCTGGGCCGCGACCCCGAACAGGCCTGGGATCTGGCCACCCGCCTGGGCGACGCGGTGGTCGCGGCGGGCGCGGTGACCCGCAGGCGCCCGCGCCTGTTCCCCTTCGCGCCCGACCACCCCCGCGGGACCTGGGCGGTGCGGGGCACCTGCTGCTTCGACTACAAGGGCGACCCGGAGCACGGGTACTGCACCACGTGCCCGCTCAAGTGCGACGGCGAGCGCCAGCAGGACCTGTCTGAGTGGCTGCGCGACCCGGCGCTGGCACCCTGAGCCCTACCGCGGGCTCTTCCGCGGCGCCGCCGGTCAGCTGACCGGCACCTCCACCGGTTCGCCGAAGAAGGGCGAGAAGACCACCGTCTCGGGCTCCACCTCGCCCTCGACCGTGATGACCCCCGAGACGCTCTGCCCGGGGGCGAGCGTGCGCGCGCCGATCTCGTCGGCGTCCATGCCGACGGCCTCGGAGGTGCTGTGCCGGTCGCCCCGGGCGTCCACGACCCGGAAGTAGAGCGGGTTGACCTCGACGTCCTCCTGGCCGGTGTTCGTCACCGACACGTCCACGCTGGTGTAGTCCCCCTCGGTGTAGAGCGGCCCGGGGTCGAAGTCGGCGGGTGAGGCGGTGAGCTCGACCCGGGGCCCGGCCGCCTCGCCGCCCTCCTGCCGGGACTCGGTCTCCTGCGCCGGGGGCTGCCGGTGGGCCGCCGCGAACAGGACGACGGTCGTGCACCCGGCGATGACGAACATCAGCAGCAGCAGGACGCCGCAGCCGATCCCGAGGATCCTGCCCCACGGGGTGGGTCTGGTCTCCGGCGGCCCGTAGCCGCCCTGGGGCGGGTAGCCCTGACCCGCGCCGGACCCCGGTCCGTAGCCGTAGGCCTGTCCGTAGCCACCGGTCTGCCCCGGCGCGTACCCCGGCCCCTGGCCCGAGGGGTAGCCGCCCGCCGCGGCGTAGCCCGGCCCCTGGCCGGAGCTGAAGTCGCCCGGGGGCCCGCCGGGGGGCTGCCCGCCCGCGCCGGTCGCGGGCCCGTCCGACTCCCCGTATCCGGGGGCGTAGCCCGCGTGTTCGTATCCGGCCTGGCCGGGACCGTTGGGCCCCTCGGAGAGTTCACCGGTCACCGGTTCGGGCGGCGCCCCCGTCGGGTGTCCGCCCGGGGGGACGTCCGCGGGGGCGCCTCCCCCGGCCGGGGGCTCCCCGTAGGCGTGGGCACCCGTGGAGGGAGGGCTCTCGTGACGGCCGTGCGGCGGTTGGCCCTCACCGGGCGGCGTCTCCCAGTGGGGGAAGCGGTGCGGCGGCTTCCCCGGCGGCTGCGGCCCGCCCTCGATCGGGTCACCGGCGTCGCCGGGACGCCACTCCTCCGGCGGACGGTGGTTCACCGGGTCCGGGTGCTGCCCCGACTGCTCCGGCGGCACACCCTCGGACTCCCGATCGGACACTGAGAACACCCCTCATGTCAGCGCGGTCCGCCCACCGGCTCGCCGCCGCCGGGCGCCTCACGCCTGCACGGTAACCGCGGGGGCGGGCCCGCGCGCGGAGGTGACGGGGCGTTTTCGGTAATGCCCGGGCAAAGGGCGCACGACGGGGCCGCGGGGTGCGGTCCGCCCATTCCGCGGCGGCGGGCGGACCGGCGGTCAGCCCGCTTCCCCGGCCCGCTCCCGCCGGTCCGTCAGGGCCAGCCGGGCGCGCACGGCGAGCACGAACACCGGCACGGTGAACACGGCAGCGAACAGGTTGAGGCCGCCGAAGCCCGCCTGGGCCAGCACCACACCCGACAGGGCGCCCGCCGCCGCGCCGCCCAGGTTCATCACCAGGTCGCTCACGCCCTGCACGCGGGGGCGCACGTCCGCGGCCAGGGACTCCGCCAGCAGCGCCGTCCCGGACACCAGCCCGAACGACCACCCCAGCCCTAGCAGCACCAGCCCGACCGTCACCCTGGCCTCGTCGTGCCCGGCCGTGCCCGCCACCACAGCGGCGGCGACCAGGATGCCCTGGCCCGCCAGCAGCACGGGCACCCGCCCGAACCGGTCGGTGAGCCACCCCACCACCGGGGACAGGGCGTACATACCGGCGATGTGCAGGGAGATGGTCAGGCCGATCACGGTCAGCGCCGCGCCGTGGTGGGACATGTGCACCGGGGTCATGGTCATGACCGCGACCATCACCGTGTGGCTGGCCACGATGCCCACGACCGCGAGGAGCGCCCCGGGGCTGGCCGCGACCACCCGCAGCGCCCCGGCCACCGACAGCCGGTCGCCGGAGGGGGCCGCGCCGCCGGAGGGGCGGCCGACCATGGCCGCGCGCAGCGGGTCCGGGCGCAGCAGGGCCAGGATCAGCAGCCCGCCCAGGACGAACCCGGTGGTGGTGAACAGCACCGGGCCCAGCAGGTCGGGCAGGCCGAACAGGTCGGCCACGCGCGCGCCGGGGCCGGTGAGGTTGGGGCCCGCCACCGAGCCGACGGTGGTCGCCCAGACCACGATCGACAGGTCCCGGCCGCGGCTGCGCTCGGAGGCCAGGTCGGCGGCGGCGTGACGCGCCTGGAGGTTGGTGGCGGTCCCGGCGCCGACCAGGACCATGCCAGCGAGGAACAGCGCGAACGCCTCCAGCACCGTGGCGGCGATGACGACGGTGCCGCCGAGCGCGCCGAGCATCCAGCCCAGCGCGAGGCCGGGTCGGCGGCCGCGCCGGGCGGCCAGAGAGGCCAGGGGCAGGGCGAACACGGCGGCGCCCAGGGTGATCATGGTGGTGGCCATGCCGGACCAGGTATCGGAGCCGGTGAGTTCGAGGGCGATGAGCGCGCCCACCGCGATCATCGCGCCCATGCCCACGCCCCCGACGATCTGCGCGAGCATGAGGACCAGGACGGTGCGCCGCTGGAGCCGGGCCCGTTCCGGCTCGGTGAGGGGGCTCCCTGGCTGAGCGGTGTGTGTCGACACGCGTGCGTCCTCTGTTTGGTCCTACCAACGGAGGAATCCTAGTCAGAAGCGTGTTATGTCTGCCATGTCGCAATACACACCCTTCCGGACACCGCTCAGTGGCGTCCGTAGCGCCACCGCAGGAAGTCGTGCTCGCGCTCGACGTAGCGCATCTCCGAGTACAGGGTGTGCGGGTCGCGCGCGCTGATGACGACGCCGCCCGCGGGGATCACGGGCCAGCACGCGAAAGCCCAGAAACAGCGGGTGTAGGGACCCCACAGGACCACCCACGCACCCTGCTTCTGCCACTCGATGTGTTCGGCGATCCGGCGCTGTTCCTGCTCCCGAGTCCTGTCCATGCCGATGGTGGACATACCCGGCACGGGCGAGGGTGATCAGGCCGGAACCGGCCACGGCACCAGTGACCTGTGACCCTTGCAGAACACGGGATTCGGTCTCCCGGTTCGCAGGTTTCGGCCGCACGGAAGCGGGTCGGGAAGCCGCGCGGACGCCGCACCCTCACCCCGGAGGGATGTCCCGCCTGCGAGGAAGCCGACCCCCGTACGGCGACGGTGCCCGCACCGACGCGGAGACGTCGGCGCGGGCACCGTGGGGAGTCCGGCGGGCGGGGCCGGGTCCGGCGCTCCGGTTCCTGGGGGGCCGGGTTCAGCGCCCGGAGACCAGTGTGCTGCCCGGCACCGGCTCGGCCGGGTCGTCGCCCAGGGAGATGATCGTGTTGTCGCGGTCCACGTGCACGATGTGCGGGACGTGCTCGGCCCGCTCGGCCTCGGTGAGCTGGGCGTAGGAGATGATGATGACCAGGTCGCCGGGGCTGACCAGCCGGGCGGCGGCGCCGTTGATGCCGATGACGCCGGTACCGCGTTCACCGGTGATCGCGTAGGTGACCAGCCGGGCGCCGTTGTCGATGTCGACGATGTGGACCTGCTCGCCGTCGACGATGTCGGCGGCGTCCATCAGGTCGGCGTCGATCGTGACCGACCCGACGTAGTGCAGGTCGGCCTGCGTGACCGTGGCGCGGTGGATCTTGCCGTTGATGAGGGTGCGCAGCACTGCTCAAGCCTCGTTTCAGGTGTCTTGCGAACTACAGGCCCAAGGGTCCCGTGTCTCTCCATGATGACCCCCTCCGGGTGCCGCTCCGGCCACCGGGGTCCGCCATCGCGTCCAACAGCACCCGCGGCCGGGGTGTTCCGCGTGTGGCGTGCGCCACCCGGGCGCTCTCCCACATCCGAGTGCCCCCCGGCGCCCTTCGCCGACAGAGGCGTCTGCGGCGTTCGCGCTCACCCGCCGGGGTCACTGGGGCACAATGGGACCGCGCGTGCCCGGACCTCCCTGAGCCCCCGGGCGGTCGCCGCGCGCCGCGCCCCGCCCCGTGCCGGGAACGCCGCGGCCGGTGTCGGGACGAGGGGGTTGGTGGCGGTGGACCACGACGGCGGTCGGACCACGGCGGACCCGGTGCGCCGGGCCACCATGCGCGACGTCGCGGCCCTGTCCGGGGTGAGCCTCAAGACGGTCTCGCGCGTGGTCAATGACGTCTCCACCGTCTCCGAGGAGCTGCGCGACCGTGTCATGCGGGCCGTCGCGCAGCTGGACTTCCGGCCGAACCTGGCCGCCTCCAGCCTGCGCCGCACCGACGGCGCCACCCGCCAGATCGCCCTGCTGCTGGAGAACGTGGCCAACCCATTCTCCGCCACGCTGAGCCGGGCGGTGGAGAACGTGGCCCGCGAGCACGGCACCCTCGTCCTCTCCGGGAGCCTGGACGAGGACCCCCGGCGCGAGCTGGAACTGGTGCGGGCGGCCACCCTGCACCGGGTGGACGGCATCCTGCTGGTCCCGGCCGCGCCCGACCACGGCTACCTGCACCGCGAGATCCGCACCGGCACCCCGGTGGTGTTCGCTGACCGACCGCCGCGCGGCCTGGACGCCGACGCGGTCATGGCCGCCAACGCCGAGGGGGCCCGCGAGGCGGTGCTGCACCTGGCCGACCACGGGCACACCGAGATCGCCTTCCTGGGCCACGAGCGCGGCGTCAGCACGGCGGGCGAGCGCCTGACCGGCTACCGGGCCGCCCTGGCCGAGCGGGGACTGCCCGAGCGCCCCGGGCGCGTGGTGTGCGACCTGGACGGCTCCGCCGCGGCGGCGCGGGCGGCCCGTGCGCTGCTGGACTCCGCGCACCCGCCCACGGCGCTGTTCACCGCCCAGAACCTGCTGACCATCGGCGCCATCCAGACCCTCCAGGAACGCGGCCTGCACGAGCGCGTCGCGGTGGTGGGCTTCGACGACTTCCCCATGGCCGACCTGCTCACGCCCCGGGTGACCGTGATCGCCCAGGACGTGATGCGGATCGGCGCCCTGGCGGTGCGGCGGCTCTTCGCGCGCATCGCGGGCGACGACGGCCCGCCCCGCGAGGAGAGGGTGCCCACCGCGCTCGTCGTGCGCGGGTCCGGGGAGATCCCCCCGCCGGACCCGCGTTGACGGCCCTCCCGGGCCCGCCCCTCACGTCGCGGCCGTACAGCCGCCCGCCACCTGCCGCCTGACCCACCGGCGACGGTCCCGACCGGTGCGCTAGGTGAGCGAGGAGTAGGCCACCACTCCGCGCCGCACCAGGTCACCGGCCTTGCGCGCGGTGGTGCGCACCTCGGCGTCGCCGCTGGCCCCGGCGATCTGGCCGAGCATGTCCACCAGCATCTTGGCGGTGCGCACGAAGTCGCCGGCGGTCATGTCGGCCTGGCGCAGGATGGCGTCCAGCCGGTCGCCGCCCGCCCACCGGTGCGCCGTCCACACGAAGCCCAGGTCGGGCTGGCGCAGGAACGACACCCGGTGCCGGGACTCGACCTCCGACAGATCGCCCCACAGGCGCACCATCTCCGCGAGCGTCTCGTCCACCCGCCCGCCGGGCAGGCGCGGATAGGCGTCGTCGCCGCGGCGCGCCTCGTAGACCAGCGAGGCGGCGCAGGCGGCCAGTTCGACCGGGGTCAGCCCCTTCCACAGGCCGCGGCGCAGGCACTCGGCCACGAGCAGGTCCAGTTCGGAGTAGACCTTGGCCAGCCGCGACCCGTCGTCGGAGACGCTGTCGCCCTCCAGGTACCCCAGGTCGTCCAGCACCCCGCACACGCGGTCGAAGGTGCGGGAGATGACGTGCGAGCGCCCCTCCACCCGGCGGCGCAGGCCGTCGGTCTCCCGGCGCAGGCGGAAGTAGCGTTCGGCCCAGCGGGCGTGGTCCTCGCGGTCGGCGCACCCGTGGCAGGGGTGCTGGCGCATCTCCCCGCGCAGGCGCAGCACCTCGGAGTCCTCCCCCGCCTCACGCGAGCCGCGTTCGTAGACGGGGTCGGTGCCGCGCTCCTTGAGCTTGTTGCGCAGCGTGGAGGCCAGGTCCTGGCGCGAGCGCGGCGACTTGGCCGAGAACGACTTGGGCACGCGGATGCGCCCGGAGGGGTGCACCGGCACGGTGAAGTCGCTGGCGTTGACCCGCTTGACCTGCTTGTCCACGGTGAGCACCAGGGGCGCGGGCAGGTCGTGGCGCAACCCCGGGTCCAGCACGACCGCGTGCCCGGAGTAGCGGCCCGAGGGGATGCGGATGATGTCGCCGGTGCGCAGCTTCTCCAGGCTCTCCAGGGCCTCGTCGCGGCGCCGGGCCGAGCGGTTCTTGGAGAGCATGGACTCGCGGTCGCTCAGGGCTCTGCGCAGCGCGGCGTACTCCATGAAGTCGCCCAGGTGGCACTCGGCCGCCTGGGCGTAGCCCTCCAGGGCCTCCTCGCTCTTGCGCAGCTGTTTGACCAGGCCCACGACGGCGCGGTCGGCCTGGAACTGGGCGAAGGACGCCTCCAGCATGTTGCGGCTGCGCTGGCGGCCGACCTGGCCGACCAGGTTCACCGCCATGTTGTAGGAGGGCTGGAAGCTGGAGTTGAGGGGGTAGGTGCGGGTGCCCGCGAGGCTGGCCACCGACTCGGGGTCGGTACCGGCCTGCCACACGACCACCGCGTGGCCCTCCACGTCGATGCCGCGCCGCCCGGCGCGTCCGGTGAGCTGCGTGTACTCGCCGGGGGTGAGCTGGGCGTGGGTCTCGCCGTTCCACTTGTCGAGTTTTTCGATGACCACCGTGCGCGCGGGCATGTTGATGCCCAGGGCCAGGGTCTCGGTGGCGAACACCGCGCGGATGAGGCCGCGCGAGAACAGGTGCTCGACGATCTCCTTGAAGGCGGGCAGCATCCCGGCGTGGTGGGAGGAAATGCCCGCCTCCAGGGCGCGCAGCCACTGCTCGAAGCCGAGCACGGCCAGGTCGGCGGGCGGGATGTCGGCGCACCGCGTCTCGGCGTACTCGCGGATCTCGTCGGCCTCCTCCGGGGTGGTGAGCACCAGCCCGGCCGCCAGGCACTGGCGGACGGCGTCGTCGCACCCCGCCCGGCTGAAGATGAAGGTGATCGCGGGCAGCAGGCCGTCGTCGTCCAGCTCCTCGATGATGGTGGGCCGCGAGGGCGGCGCGAACCGCGAGCGCGGGCGCACGTTGCCGCGGGCCCGCGACTGCGGGTGGCGGCGCCGGTTGGCCAGCTGGGTGACGCGCGAGTCCTCCTCGGCGAACCGGGTCAACCGGGGGTTGATCCGCAGCTTCTGCCCGCCGACCTCGATCTCGCGGGGCTGCCAGCCCTGGCGGCGGCGCTCGCGCCTGCGCTTCTTGGCGCGCCCGGTGGAGCCCTCCCGCCCCTCCCCGTCCTCGGACCCGGGGTCGGCGTCCTCCTCCATGTCCACGAACAGGTCGTGGACCCGGTTGCCGACCATCACGTGCTGCCACAGCGGCACGGGCCGCTTCTCGTCCACGATGACGGTGGTGTCGCCGCGCACCTGCTGGAGCCACTCGCCGAACTCCTCGGCGTTGCTGACGGTGGCCGAGAGGGCGACCATGCGCACCGACTCGGGCAGGTGGATGATCACCTCCTCCCAGACCGCGCCGCGGAAGCGGTCGGCGAGGTAGTGCACCTCGTCCATCACCACGTAGGCCAGTCCGCCGAGGGTGGCCGAGCCCTCGTAGAGCATGTTGCGCAGCACCTCGGTGGTCATGACCACCACGGGCGCCTCGCCGTTGACGCTGTTGTCACCGGTCAGCAGGCCGACCTGGTCGGCGCCGTAGCGCTTGACGAGGTCGTTGTACTTCTGGTTGGACAGCGCCTTGATGGGCGTGGTGTAGAAGCACTTGGTGCCCTCGCCCAGAGCCAGGTGCACGGCGAACTCGCCCACCACGGTCTTGCCGGAACCGGTCGGCGCGGCCACCAGCACCCCGTGGCCGTTCTCCAGCGCCTTGCAGGCCCGGATCTGGAAGGGGTCGAACTCGAACCCGTAGAGGCCCTGGAAGGCCTCGATGGCGGCGCTGGAGGACCCCTGGCGCCGACGGAAGGCGGCGTACCGCTCAGCGTGACTACTCATATGGCCTCCAGCCTATGAGGTCAGCTCCAACATCTCGACCGCTTTGGGCGCCACCTCGCAGACCAGGGGCGCCTCCCCGATGCGCTCGCCGTCGGCGTAGGCGACGCCGGTCGCGCCGCGGATGGTGACGGTGCGACCGCGTTCGACCACCACCTCGTCGAGGCCGGTGTGGCTGCCGTTGAAGACGCGGGGGAACACGCTCAGGAAGCGGCCGATCGGCGCCTGGCGGACGAAGACCACGTCGAGGAGGCCGTCGTCGGGGACGGCGTCGGGGCACACGTGCATGCCGCCGCCGTAGGCGCTGGTGTTGCCGACCGCGACGAGCATCCCCGGCTCGGCGATGCGGCGCCCGTCCACCTCGATGTCGTAGTCGATGGGCTGGAAGGAGCGCAGCTCGGCCAGGATTCCGGCCACGTACCCGATACGGCCGATCCGGTGGCGGAACCCGTTGACGCGCTCGTTGACCCGGGCGTCGAAGCCGCAGGCCAGGACGCTGAGGAAGTAGCGCTGCGTGCCGTCGGCCAGGGTCAGGCGTACGGCGTCGGCGGGGCGGGTGCGCCCTCGCAGGAGCGCCTCGGCCACGTCCCCGGCCGACCCTCTCGGGCGGCCGAAGGCGCGGGCGATGTCGTTGCCGGTCCCGGTGGGGACCACGGCCAGGGGGACCCCGGTGCCCACCACCGCCTGGAGGGCCTGGTGGACGAGGCCGTCGCCGCCCACGGCCACGAGCGCGTCGGGCCGGTCGGAGGCGGCCAGGCGGGCCATGCGGCGGCTGTCGGCGGCCGAGCGGCCGGTGTACACGTGCACGCGGGCCCCCGCCTCGCGCAGCGCCTCCTTGAGGCGGACCGCGACGACGGCCGCGCGGCGCCGCCCGGAGTCGGGATTGACCAGGAGGGCGATGTGTGGGGGCATGGGAGTCCTAGCGGGAACGGGGGCGCGGGGCGCGCCGGGGCGCCCCGTGCCCGGTGCGCTCGTCTCCCGTCGGCCACGGGGCGGGAACGGCGCGCGGCGGTGTGGCTGCGGGCTTCCCGGCCCGGACCGCGGGCCCGGCCGGGGTACCCGCTGGGTCACACTACCCACACCGGCCCCGCCGCCGCACCAGTCGGCCACCAGGTTTCTGGCGGCCCCGCGCGGGCCCCGCCGTGCCGGCCGAGGACCCCGGATTTCGGTCGTACCGGATCGCGCGCCCGTGCAACCGCCGAGCCGGGGACCGGGCCCCGGCCCGCGAGGCGGCCTCAGCTCCCGGCGGTGTGGGGATGCGCGGTGCCGTACTCCTCGGGGGTCATGATCCTGCCCTCCAGCGTCGGCTGCGCGGCCGGCTGCTGGGACTGGGGCTGGGGCTGCGCGGCTGGCCGCTGCGGCTCGGCGGGCCGCGCGCCGTCGGCGTCGTCGTGCATGCCCTTGGTCTCGGCCTTGAGGATGCGGGCGCTGCGGCCCAGGGAGCGCGCCAGGTCCGGGAGCTTCTTGGCTCCGAACAGCAGTAGCGCGATGACCAGGAGGATCAGGATCTCACGTGCCCCGAAACCCATCGTTCTCACTTCCTTCTTCCGCGGCGTGCCCCGTGGCACGGCCTCCTCGGCTCGGGTGCCCGGTCCCCCGGGTCCACGGCCGCTCGAATCAACGATGAACCACGCGTGCGGCGCTTGTCATCCGGGGGGCTGGAAACGGTATCCCATGCCGGGCTCGGTGATGAGGAACCGCGGCGCCTTGGGGTCGGGTTCGAGCTTCTTG
The DNA here is from genome assembly GCF_028993595.1 of Nocardiopsis camelliae. GTDB lineage: Bacteria > Actinomycetota > Actinomycetes > Streptosporangiales > Streptosporangiaceae > Nocardiopsis > Nocardiopsis dassonvillei. The sequence goes on along the minus strand of NZ_CP118614.1, from coordinate 2,743,012 downwards.
CGCAGCTGGGAGACGTACAGGCGCAGGTAACCGGTGTCGGTGACGTGCTCGGAACCCCACACGTCCGCCAGCAGTCGCTGGCGTGTGACGAGCTTGCCGGCGTGGCGCATGAGGATCTCCAGGATGCGCCACTCGGTGGGGGTCAACCGCACTCCCTCCATCCCCGGCCCGCCCTCGCGGGTCACGGTCCGGGCCGACAGGTCCACGGTCAGCTCCCCCAGCCTGACGAGCGGTTCGGCGTCGCCGCCCGCACCCCGGCGGGTCAGGGCCCGCACCCGCGCCAGGAACTCGTCGATGGCGAAGGGCTTGGTGACGTAGTCGTCGGCGCCCGCGTCGAGCGCCTGGACCTTGTCCACGGAGTCGGTGCGCCCGGAGACGACGAGGATCGGGGCGCTGGTCCAGCCGCGCAGGCCCTCGATGACCTCCACCCCGTCCAGGTGCGGCATGCCCAGGTCGATCACGTACAGGTCCGGGCGCTGGTCGACGGCGGTGTTGAGGGCGTCGGCGCCGTTGGTGGCGACCACGATGTCGTAGCCGCGGGCGCGCAGGGTCACCCTGAGGGCGCGCAGGATCTGCGGGTCGTCGTCGGCGACGAGGATCTTCACGCGCCCTCCCCCGGGTCGGGGCTCTGGGCCAGGGACAGGGAGATGACCATGGTCAGCCCGCCGCCGGGGGTGTCCTCGGCGGTGAGCCGCCCGCCCATCCCCTCCACGAACCCCCGGGACAGCGCCAGTCCCAGGCCCAGGCCCGTGGTGTTGTCGGTGTCGCCCAACCGCTGGAAGGGGACGAAGAGCTGGTCGAGACGGTCCGGGGAGACGCCCGGGCCGTGGTCGATCACCCGGATCTGGGCGGCGGAGCCGAAGGCGCTGGTGGCCACGCGGGCCCCGCGGCCCGGCGGGGAGAAGCGCACGGCGTTGGCCAGGAGGTTGACGATGGCCCGCTGGAGCAGCCCGGCGTCGGCGCGCACGGCGGGCAGGTCGGGGTCAAGTTCCAGGTCCACGTCGGCCGGGCCCAGGCCCAGCTCGTCCAGCGCGGGCAGGATCACCTCGTCCGCGTCGGTGTCGTGGGCGGAGACCGCCAGCACGCCCGCCTGGAGCCTGCTGACGTCGAGCAGGTCGGTGACCAGGGCGGTGAGCGTGGCCAGGCTCTCCTCGGCGGTGGCGAGCAGTTCGTCACGGTCGGCGGGCGACCAGTCCACACCGGACAGGCGCAGGCTGCTGACCGCGGTGGTCACGGCGGCCAGCGGACGGCGCAGGTCGTGGCTGACCGCGGAGAGCAGGGCACTCCTGACCTGGTCGTTCTCGGCGAGCGGGCCCACCTCGCTGGCGGTGGCGCGCAGGTCCTGGTGTTCGAGGGCCGCGTCGATCTGGGTGGCGATCACCTCCAGGAGCCGCCGCTCGGAGGCGTCGAGGTCGGCGCCGTGGAGTTCGAGGCTGGCGCGCTCGCCCACGGCCACGACCGTGGGTTCGGCGCCGGGTGGGGGCTCGCCCGCGGAGCTGAGGACGGCCCCGTCCGAGCGCAGCCGCACCGCGTTCAGGGCGAAGGCCTCGCGGGTGCGGCCGACCAGGGCCCTGAGGGCGTCCTGGCCGCGCAGGACGCTGCCCGCGACGGTGGCGAGCAGCTCGAACTCGGCCCCGGCCCGCTGGGCGGCGCGGGTGCGGCGCGCGGCCTGGTCGACGACGTAGCTGACCAGGACCGCGTTGAGGGCGTACAGGACCAGGGCGCCCAGGTGGAGGGGGTGGTCGATCCTGATCTGGAGCAGCGGCTCGATGAACAGCAGGTCCAGCGTGACGGCGGACATCACGGCGGCGTAGAGCGCGGGCCAGATGCCGCCGATCAGGGCCACGACCACCACCAGCAACTGGTAGGTGAGCACGTCCGCGACCAGCGACTCCGTGCTGCGGTAGGAGACCAGCAGCCAGGTCAGGAGCGGTCCCGCCACGAGCGCGAGCGCGAACCCGGCCAGGCGGCGCCGCGGGCTGAGCGCCCCGCCCAGGCGCGGCAGGGCCGGTCCCCCGGCGGCCGCGGCGTGGTTGACGATGTGCACGTCGATGGGGCCCGACTCGCGGATGACGGTCGCGCCGACCCCGGGGCCGGTGAGCGCGGTGAGGAGGCGGCCGCGGCGGCTGGTGCCGATGACCAGCTGCGTGGCGTTGACCGCGCGGGCGAACTCCACCAGTGAGCGGGGGATGTCGTCGCCGACCACCTGGTGGAAGGCGCCCCCCAGCCGCTCGGTCAGGACCCGCTGGGCGGCGAGCGCCTCGGGGCGGGCGTCGCGCAGGCCCTCCTGGCCGCTGACGTGCAGGGCCAGGAGTTCGCCGCTGCCCGAGCGGGCGGCGATGCGCGCGCCCCGGCGCAGCAGCGTCTCCCCCTCGGGTCCGCCGGTGAGGGCGACCACCACGCGCTCGCGCGCCTCCCAGGTGCTGTCGATGCGGTGCTCGGCCCGGTAGTCCATCAGCGCGCTGTCGACCTCGTCGGCCAGCCACAGCAGGGCCAGTTCGCGCAGCGCGGTGAGGTTGCCCAGGCGAAAGTAGTTCGACAGGGCGGCGTCGATGCGCTCGGCCGGGTAGACGCGGCCCGCCGCGAGCCGGTCGCGCAGGGCCTGGGGCGCGAGGTCGACCAGCTCGATCTGGTCGGCCGCGCGCAGCACCCGGTCCGGGACCGTCTCGCGCTGGGGCGCCCCGGTGATGCGCTGGACCACGTCGTTGAGGGACTCGATGTGCTGGATGTTGACCGTGGTGATGACGTCCACGCCCGCGGCGCACAGCCGCGCCACGTCCTCCCAGCGCTTGCCGTGGCGCGCGCCGGGGGCGTTGGTGTGGGCGAACTCGTCGACCAGGGCGACCTGCGGGCGCCTGGCCAGGACCGCGTCCAGGTCCATCTCCGTCAGGCCCACGCCCCGGTGCGAGACCGCCGTGCGGGGGACGGCCTCCATCCCGTCGAGCAGGGCGGCGACCGCCTCGCGGCCGTGGGTCTCCACGACGGCGACCACGACGTCGCGGCCCTCGTCGCGCAGGCGCCTGCCCTCCTCCAGCATGGTGTGGGTCTTGCCCACGCCCGGGGCCGCCCCGAGGAAGACCCGCAGCCGTCCCCGCCTCATCAGCTTCCCCACCGGTCGAGCGCGATGTTCAACTCCAGGACGTTGACCCTCTCCTCGCCGAGGAAGCCCAGGTCCCGGCCTTCGATACTACGCCCGACCAGGGCCCGAAGCTCCCCCTCGGGCAGGCCGCGCTCCCGGGCCACCCGCGGCACCTGGAGCAGGGCGTACCCGGGGCTGATGTGGGGGTCCAGGCCCGAGGCGGACGCGGTCAGCGCGTCGGCCGGGACGCGGTCGGGGTCCACGCCCTCGAAGGCGGCGACCTCCTCCCGGCGCTCCTCGACCGCCGCGACGAGCTCGGGGTTCTCCGGGCCCAGGTTGCTGCCGCCGGAGGCCCCGGCGTCGTGGCCGTCCCCGGCGGCCGAGGGCCGGGACTGGAACCACTCGGGCAGGGGACGGCCGTCGGCGCCGGTGAAGGACTGGCCGATCAGGGCGGACCCCACGACCGTCCCGTCCGGCGCGCGCAGCAGCGAGCCGTCGGCGCGGTCGGGCATGAGGGTCTGGGCCAGGAGCGTGACGGCCAGCGGGTAGGCCAGGCCGAGCACGAGGGTCAGGACCAGCACAGCGCGGAGGGCGGCGCCGAACTGGCGCAGGATGGCGCGTGTGGAGCTCATGGTGGGTGTTGCCTCCCGTGGGAGCGCGTCAGAATCCGGGCAGGAGGCTGACGACGCGGTCGATCAGTGCGATGCCGACGAAGGGGGCGGCCACGCCGCCCAGGCCGTAGAGGAGCAGGTTGCGGCTCAGGACGCGGGACGCGCTCAGGGGCCGGTGGCGCACGCCGCGCAGGGCGAGCGGGATCAGGACGACGATGACGAGCGCGTTGAACACGACCGCGGACATGATGGCCGAGGTCGGGGAGCCGAGCCCCATGACGTTGAGCGCCGCCAGGCCGGGGAAGGCCCCCGCGAACAGCGCGGGGATGACCGCGAAGTACTTGGCGACGTCGTTGGCGATGGAGAAGGTGGTCAGGGCGCCGCGGGTCATGAGCAACTGCTTGCCGATCCGCACGACGTCGATGAGCTTGGTCGGGTCCGAGTCCAGGTCGACCATGTTCCCGGCCTCCTTGGCGGCGGAGGTGCCGGTGTTCATCGCCACGCCCACGTCCGCCTGGGCCAGGGCCGGGGCGTCGTTGGTACCGTCGCCGGTCATCGCGACGAGGGCGCCGCCCTCCTGTTCGCGGCGGATGAGGGCCAGCTTGTCCTCGGGGGTGGCCTCGGCGAGGAAGTCGTCCACCCCGGCCTCGGCGGCGATCGCCCGGGCCGTCAGCGGGTTGTCGCCGGTGACCATGACCGTGCGGATGCCCATCGCCCTGAGTTCGGCGAACCGTTCGGCGATGCCCTCCTTCACCACGTCCTTGAGGTGGACCACGCCGAGGACACGGGCCCCTCCCCCGGGTTCGCGCACGGCGACGGCCAGCGGGGTGCCCCCGCCCTGGGAGACGTCGGCGACCAGCGCCTCCAGGTCGGTGCGCACCACGGGGCCGACCGGGCCCTCCTCCCCGACCCACGCGGTGACCGCCGAGGCGGCCCCCTTGCGGATGCGGGTGCCGTCGGGCAGGTCCAGACCGCTCATCCGCGTCCGTGCGGTGAAGGGCACGACCTCGCCCCGGGCCCGCGGTCCGGTGTCGGTCCCCCGCGCGGCGGCCAGCTCCACGACGGAGGTGCCCTCGGGCGTGGGATCGGCCAGGGAGGACAGGGCGGCGGCGCGGACCAGGTCCGCCTCGGGCACGTCCTCCAGGGGCAGGAACGCGCTCGCCCTGCGGTTGCCGTGGGTGATGGTGCCGGTCTTGTCGAGCAGCAGGGTGCTCACGTCCCCGGCGGCCTCCACGGCCCGGCCGGACACGGCCAGGACGTTGCGGCGCACGAGCCGGTCCATTCCGGCGATGCCCACGGCCGAGAGCAGGGCTCCGATGGTGGTGGGGATGAGGCACACCAGGAGGGCGACCAGGACGGGCACGCTCACCGGCGCGCCGACGTGGGCGGCGATCGGGCTCAGGGTGAGCGCGACGACCACGAAGACGACCGACAGGCTCGCCAGCAGGATGTTGAGCGCGATCTCGTTGGGCGTGCGCTGGCGCGAGGCGCCCTCGACCAGGGAGATCATCCGGTCCACGAAGGTCTCCCCCGGCCGGGAGGTGACGCGCACCACGATCCGGTCCGACAGCACCCGGGTGCCGCCGGTCACGGCGCTGCGGTCGCCGCCGGACTCGCGGACCACGGGGGCCGACTCTCCGGTGATCGCCGACTCGTCCACCGAGGCGATGCCCCAGACGACGTCGCCGTCGCCGGGGACGAGTTCACCGGCCGAGACCACCACGACGTCGCCGAGGGCCAGCTCGGAGGAGGCGACCGGGTGCGTCACGGCGTGTTCGGCGGAGGGGTCGGCCGCGGGGTCGTAGTCGCGGACCCGGTTGGCCGTGGTGCTGGTGCGCGTGCGGCGCAGGCTGTCGGCCTGGGCCTTGCCGCGCCCCTCGGCCACCGACTCGGCCACGTTCGCGAACAGGACCGTCAGCCACAGCCAGACGGCGATGGCAGCGGTGAACCCCGCCGGGACCGGGGAGCCGCCGGAGGGCTCGGGGCCGCCGAGGAAGGGCTCGGCGACCGCCAGGACGGTGGTGAGCGCCGCGCCCGCCTCGACGACGAACATGACGGGGTTGTGCCGCATCGACCTGGGGTCGAGCTTGCGCAGCGCGCCGGGCAGGGCCGCGGCGAGCTGGCGGGGGCCGAAGGTCCGCCGGGGTCCGCCCGGGCCGGTGCCGGAACCGTCGCCGGAACCGGGGACCTCGGCGGTCGTCCGGTCGGTGCCGGAGGTGTGCGATGTCAGGGACACGGTGCTCACAGTCCTTCCGCCAGGGGGCCCAGCGCGAGAACGGGGAAGTAGGTCAGGGCGGTCACCAGGACGGTGACGCCCACGAGCAGGCCGACGAACTGCGGCCTGTGGGTGGGCAGGGTCCCCGGTGTGGCGGGCACCCTGTCCTGGGCGGCGAGGGAGCCCGCCAGGGCCAGGACGAACACGACGGGCACGAACCGGCCCAGCAGCATGGCCACGCCCAGGGCGGTGTTGAACCAGGGCGTGTCGGCGGTCAGCCCCGCGAAGGCGGAGCCGTTGTTGTTGGAGGCCGACGTGAACGCGTACAGCACCTCCGAGAGCCCGTGCGGGCCGGGGTTGAGGAGGGAGGTGGCCACGACGTCGGCGCGCACGGCGGGGACGGCGAAGCTCAGCGCCGTACCGGCCAGTACCAGGGTCGGGGTGACCAGGATGTACAGGCTGGCGAGCTTGACCTCCCGCGGCCCGAGCTTCTTGCCCAGGTACTCGGGGGTGCGCCCGACCAGCAGGCCGCCGACGAACACCGCCAGGACGGCCAGCACGAGTATCCCGTACAGGCCCGAGCCCACACCGCCCGGCGCGACCTCGCCGAGCATCATGTTGACCATGGGCATCATGCCGCCCAGCGCGGTGTAGGAGTCGAACATCGAGTTCACCGCACCGGTCGAGGTCAGCGTGCTCGCCGATCCGAACAGGGTCGAGGCGTACACGCCGAACCGCTGTTCCTTTCCCTCCCAGGCGGCCCCGGCCGCCTCGGGCGCGGTGCCCGCGCCGTGGGCCTCCAGGAGGGTGAGCGCGGTCAGGGAGGCGGTGAACAGGACGGCCATGGCGGCGAGGACCGCGTAGCCCTGCCGGTGGCTGCCCACCATCCGCCCGAAGGCGCGCGGCAGGGAGAACGGGATGACCAGCATGAGCACGGTCTGGAACAGGCTGGTCCAGGGCGCCGGGTTCTCGAAGGGGTGCGCGGAGTTGGCGTTGAAGAACCCGCCCCCGTTGGTGCCCAGGATCTTGATGGCCTCCTGTGAGGCGACCGGACCGCCGGGGACGGTCTGGGTGGCGCCGCTGAGGGTGGCGGCCTCGGTGAAGCCGTTGAGGTTCTGCACCACGCCGCCCGCGACGAGCACCAGGGCGGCCAGCAGGGACACGGGGAGCAGGAGGCGCAGCGTGCCGCGGGTCAGGTCGACCCAGAAGTTGCCGATCGTGCCCGAACGGCGGCGGGCGAAGCCGCGGACGAGGGCGACCGCGACGGCGATCCCCGTGCTCGCCGACACGAAGTTCTGCACGGCGAGCCCGGCGAACTGGACGGTGTAGCCCAGGGTCAGCTCCGGCGAGTAGGACTGCCAGTTGGTGTTGGTCACGAACGAGGCGGCCGTGTTGAAGGCCAGCCCCTCGGGGACCGGAGGCAGGCCCAGCGCGTGGGGCAGGACGTTCTGGAGGCGCTGGAGCAGGTAGAGCAGGACCAGGCCCACGGCCGAGAAGGCGAGCACGGCGCGCAGGTAGGCGGGCCAGGACTGCTCGGAGCGGGGGTCCACGCCGACCAGGCGGTAGAACCCGCGCTCGGCCCGCAGGTCCTTGGTCGAGGTGAAGACCCGGGCCGTGTAGTCACCCACGGGGCGGTACAGCAGGGCCAGGATCAGGGCGAGGGCGGCGACGGGCAGGGCCGCGAGGAGCACCGTCATCAGAACCACTCCGGTCTGACGAGGGCGCACACGAGGTAGGCGATCGCGGCCACCGCGAGCGCGGCGGCCAGGAGGTCGAGGACGATCACAGCTTCTCGACCCCCCGGCCGATCACGCCCACGAGCGCGAACACGGCGAGGGCGGCGAGGAGATAGACGGCGTCGAGCACGGCGGAACTCCAGGAAAGGCGCGGACGGGTGCGTCCTCCGGGGCGGAGGACGCGGGCCCCAAAGGACCCCGAACCCATGCAAGACCCCGCGAAAGCGGACGGAGTTCGTCCTAACGGTTTCCATGCGGGTGGGGCGCGAACGCTAACGGAGTCCCTACACCTCGGTGTCCCGGGAGGAGATGGGGAGGGGCTGGGCCGGGCGGTCGGGGAAAGACGGCCCCGCGGCGGGGCAGGAGGGGAAGGGGCGGGTTGGGGTGTGGCGGGGTGGGGTGGGTGGCGTGCCCGGTTCTTCTGGAGGTGGCTGGGTTTTCCACAGGCAGGAGTTGGGGGTGGTCGTGGGTGGTGCGGTGATGGTTTGCTGGAAATAGGGGGGATCCCACCCAGGGGGCGTTTTGGTGTGCCCTGAAACGCTTTTCGTTCAATAACGGTAATGGATTGAGGGGCAGGGAGGGGCCGTCCACAGGGCCCCTCCCTACGCTATTCCTGCTGGGGATTGCTGGCGGCAACGAAAGCGCGCCAGCTGCCGCGAAAGGGTACGGGCTGCGGGAAACGGCGGGCGCCGGGTGGGGGCGTGGGCGACCGACGAAAAGCGGCACCAAAGGCGGGAGCGGCTACCGGAGGGCGACCAACGCCCGGGGTGTGGGGGTGGTCGGGCTCTGCTGCGTCAGCACCAACGGCAAGCAGGCCCTCCGGTCTCGGGCAACTATCCTGGCCCCTGCGGTCGGGGTGGGTGACGATCGCACCAACGACAAGCGGGCATTTTAGAGGCACCTTTTCGGACACCTTTTGAGCCGACCCCATTGCAGACTATGAGGCAAAACATCCTCCAGAAAGAAAGTCGGCAATTGATGTTGTGAATAGTGGAGAAAGGGCGATCGGCGGCCTATAATAAGAAGTATGGAGATGATGACCGCAGCGCCCGAGACGGCCCCCGGGGAATGTTCCCCGGCCGTGGCCGCGCTGGCCGGTGCGCGCGAGATCATCGACCACGCGTTGAACACCGACGTGCCGCCCGGAGCGGACGAGAGCGCCGCTGAGGAGATCGCGGCGCTGTGGGCCCAGCTGGACCAGATCCGCTACCGGGCTCTGGCGCGGATGGCGCGTTTGTACGCGCGGGGTGCGGTGGCCCGCTACAGCGGTTATTCCACGTTGGACAAGTGGTTGGTGCACCACGGCAAGCTGCCCACCTCCCAGGCCAAGGACTTGGCGCGGCTGGCCCAGCATGTGCACGAGGAGACCTTGCCCGCCACGGTGGAAGCGGTGGAGACGGGCGTGGTGGGGTTGGGTGAGGCGGTGGTGATCGCCAAGATCACCGACAAGGCCGTCCAGGTGCGCGATGAGGACTACTTTCCTGACCAGGCGCAGTACCGGCAGGGGTTCGAGTCGGCGTTGGTGGCCGCGAAGGCGGAGCGGCCTGCGTTGTCGGTCAACCAGCTCCAGTCGGTGGCCCGCCAGGTCGCGCACCGTTTGGACCCCCACCGCCTGGACCGCGACCACGAGGCCGCTCACGCCTCGCGTGGCCTGGTCGTGCATGACACGTTCCAGGGCAGCTACCAGCTCCAAGCGTGGGGCGGCAGTGGGGATGCGTTGATTGTGCGCGCGGCCATCGACACCTTCGATGCCCCACCCTCGGACGAGGACACGCGGTCGCGGTCGCAGCGTGAGCATGACGCGCTCATCGCGGCGCTGCGTTTCGCCACCACCCACACCGGATGCGCCAACGCCCCCGCTGCGTTGGCGCAGATCCGCATCGTGGTGCCGGTGCAGACCTACCTGGACACCCAAGGCCAGGAAGTTCCGGCGCTGGACGAGCACGGCCGCGTCATTCCGGTCGGGGTGGTGCACGAACTCGCCGCCGACTCTGAGGTGGTGCGGATGCTCACCGCCCCGCCCACCGGGCAGGTCCTGGATGTGGGCCACAGCCGACGGTTGGCCTCAGCCCGCCAGCGCACCGCCGCCTTCCACGGGCACACCACCTGCGCCCACCCGGGCGGGTGCGAAGTCCCGGTGGCCCTCTGCCAGGCCGACCATGTCACCTCCTTCTCTCGGGGCGGGCGCACGGTGGTGGCGAACCTGCAACCCTTGTGTGGGCCGCATAACCGGGCCAAGTACCAACGCGAACTGCGCACACACCAGCGGAGGGAACAGGATCATCCGCCCGACAGAATCCTGGTTCCACCGCCCCGGGAATGACCCCGGCCGGGCCGGGCCCCGGCATGCTCACACCCGACAAGCGGCCCGGACCCGTGCTCGCCGTCGTCGCTGCCACCGTCGCCCACCCCCACCACAGGGGCCGGTCGCGCTGCCCCAGGCCCGCCAGCCCCGCCGCCTTTGGTGCCAACGCAGCAAAGCCCCACCACCCCACCAACACCAAGCGTTCGTCGCCCTCCCGCACCACCTCGCGGCAGCAGGCGCCGCCACCTCCGGCCACCACCCGCGACCAGGGCGTTGGACGGCGCCCCCAACCGCCCGCCGCCTTTGGTGCCGACGCAGCAGAGCTCAGCCACCCGGCTTCAGCCAGCGTTGGTCGCAGCCCGCGCCACTTCGCGGCAGCTGGCGCCGCCACCTCCGGTCACCATCAGCGGGCGGGGCGTTGAACGGCGCCCCCAGACACCCGCCGTCTTCGCTGCCCACACAGCAGAGGCCAACCATCTCCCACCCTCGGGCGTTGGCCGCCCTCCCGCACCACCTCGCGGCAGCAGGCGGCGCAGGAGCGAGCAACCACGCACGAACCCTGACCGTTGACCACCTGCCTCATGCCCGCGCCCGTTCCGGGACGCTCCTGGACGTTCCGGGACGCTCCTGGACGTTCCGGGACGCTCCCCTCAACGACCTAGTAGCCGTTCCCCTCTCACCAGTCCGCGATCAGCGATACCGCCTCCTGCGGCTGGTCGTAGTTGTCGTTGTAGATCTGGAGCACCTCGTCGTCGATCTCGGGCGCCGCCGCCACCACCATCAGAGCCAGCCGCTCCCCGCTCTCCGCGAGCTGGACGGCGCCGTCCTCCCGGGCCTGGGCCGCTTCGACGGCTCTGCCGCAGACGTCGGCGGTGGCGTCCTCCCCGGAATCGGCCGCCGCGGACTCCGAGGGCGAAGGGGAAGGTGAGGAAGACGGGGACGGCGTCACCGCCTCCACAGCCGAGGGCGACGGGGAAGGGGAAGGAGCGGCGCCGTCGTCAGCGCCTCCGTCGGCGCCCGCGCACGCCGTCACCGCCGCGAGCAGGAGGACCGCGGTAAGGGATGATCGCACCATCACGCACCTTCGGAGTCGGGGGGCCGCCCGGGCACGGCTCACTGAGGGCCGTGACCATGCGCGTCGGGTCGACCACAGGACGGGGACAAGATTAGGCAAGCCCCCGGTCGGTGGACCCCCTGGCCGCTTTCGGCCAAGGGGTACGGCGCTACGGCCCTACCTCGGGACGGCCGTGTTGCGGCCCGCCCCAAACGACATCGGCCGGACCACAACCACCCGGCCCGACCACTTCCCAGCCGCTACCCGGCCACGACGCGACCCACCGTGGACCTGCGGAGCCCGCCGGTCCCACCGGTGCCATCGCCGGACACCGTTCGCACACTCCCGGCCACACTGAGCACGGGCGAGTTTGCGGACGCCCCCAAAGCCCTCCCCCGGAACTCGGACCCGGTCTCCGCGGAACCGGCGCGCACCGCGTCCGCGTTGGGCGGGCGACACCAGCGCACCGGCCATCCGCGCGCCGGGGCGCACACGACGCCTCCCGGAAGGAAACCATGGTCTTCAAACGCCTGCTCGCCGCCTTCGGTGACGACGGTCCCACCGTCGACACCGTCCTGCCGCACCCCCACACCCGTCCCGGGGACCTGTTGGAGGGCAGCGTCGAGCTCACGGGCGGCGGGAGCCGCACCGAGATCGCCGAGATCGTCCTCGTGCTGGTCGCCCGGACCGAGGACGAGGAGGGGGAGGCCACCGGCGGCGCGGAGTGCACCCGCGTCCCCGTGGCGGCGGGCGTGAGCCTGGACGCCGGGGAGCACCTGTCGATCCCCTTCAGCCATCCCGTCCCCTGGCAGGCGCCCGTGACCGAGGCCGGGGGCTCGCCGCTGCCCGGCGTCCTGGCGGGGCTGCGTACCGAGGTGATCGTCGGCGGGGACGCGGACAAGGGCGACCTCGACCGCGTCCACGTCCACCCGCTGCCGGTCCAGGACCGCGTGCTGGAGGCGATGCTGCGGCTGGGGGCCGCGTTCGCCGGGGTGCGGGTGGAGGGCTGGTCGGCGCCCGGGCCCCACGAGGAGGCCGGGTTCCTCCAGACACTGGTGTTCCACCCCGCCGAGCACCACGCGCACGAGGTGGGCGAGGTGGAGGTCCTCTTCGCCGCCGACCCGGCGGGCGTCGGGGTGGGCTTCGCCTTCGACCGCCACGCCGAGGGGTTCTCGGAGGGCGGCTCCCCCAGTTGGTTCCGGGCCGAGCACTCCGACGCCGACCACACCGACTGGGCGCGGGCGGTGGACGAGTGGATCGGGCAGGCGCTGTACCGGCGCCGCGGGTTCTCCGGGCACGAGGGGGAGTACGGGGAGCAGGACGGCGGCGGCATGCTCGGCGCCGTCGGCGGGGTCGCGCTCGGTGTCGCGGGCGGCCTCGCGGCGGGCTATGTGGCGGCCGAGGTCGTGGACGAGATCGGCGACGCCTTCGAGGGCGAGGAGGAGCCCGAGGAGGTGGAAGAGGAGGAGTAGGGGCGGGCCTGCGGGGCGCGCGCCGCCGGGCGGGGAACCGCTTCGAGACCGGGTCCGGCTCCGGCTCCGGGCCGGGTTGCCGCCCCGCTCCGCGCGCGCCGGGCTCCGCCGTGCCGACGGGGCCCGGCGCGCTGGACGGCCGGGCCTACTCCGAGGCCCCCGCGCCGCCCTGCTCGGCCTCCTCGCGCTGGCGGCGGTGGTACTCCTCCATCGCCTTGGGGGTGTTCAGCGGCGAGGGGACCCAGGCCACCTCGGTGTCGACCTCGCCGCGCTGGATGCGGCGCTCCTCCTCGGTGAGGTACTCCTCGGGGATGTCGAACTCGCCGTCACGGGCGCCCAGGACGAAGGCCTCCCACTCGGCGGGGGTGAAGAACAGGGTGCCCTTCTCGGGGGACTTGCCGTCGCGCACCGCGCGGAAGCCGTCGTCGAAGGTGGCGACCTCGACCACGGCCTCGGACTCCTCCTTGGACAGGGAGGACCGCATCCAGACCGCGTCGGTGGTGTCGTGCCACTTCTCGTTGCCCATGGCCTCGGGCGGGAGCTCCCGCTCGGTCTCGGTCCGCTCGCTCATCGCACTTCCTCTTCCCAGCAACCGGCGTCGGCCGGGCTCCCCGGGCCGACGGGACGGCTCCGCGGCCCGTCCCACCGCCCGACCCTAGCGTGTACCGGAGGGGCTCAGGAGCGCCTTCCGCTCTCCTCGCCCACGTCGGGGCCGTCCAGCGGCGAGGGGGTCTCGTCCAACTCGGAGGGCGTCTCGTCGAGTTCGGAGATCTGGTCGTCGTCCAGGCCGGCGTAGGGGTCGTCGCGCTTCTTGCGCCGGTCGTTGAGGAAGGCGAACAGCTCGGCCACCTCGAAGAGGACGACGAGCGGAACGGCCAGCGCGAGCATGGAGATGGGCTCGGCCGGGGTGATGACGGCCGCGATCACGAACACCGTGAAGATGATGACGCGGCGCCACTTGGCGATGGCCGCGTGCGGCAGGATCCCGATGATGTTGAGCAGCGCCACCAGCAGCGGCAGCACGAAGCCCAGGCCGAACATGCCCATCATGATGAGCATGTAGTTGAGGTACTCGCTGATGGTGAGGAAGGGATCGGCGTCCTCGGGCAGGAACCCGAAGAGCATCGTCAGCGCGTACGAGGTGATGAAGTACGCCAGGGTCGCGCCCGCCGCGAACAGGACCGCGGCCAGGGGCGCGAAGATGTAGGCGTAGCGCTTCTCGCGCCCGTGCAGGGCGGGGGCGACGAAGGCCCACAGCTGGTACAGCCAGAACGGCGCGGAGGCGAGCGCGCCGACGAAGATCCAGATCTTGAAGGCGACGAAGAAGGCGTCGAAGGGCCCGGTGACGATGAGGGAGCAGTCGTCGGGGCCGGTCACCTGGGACACGGGCAGGGAGCAGTAGGGCTCCACCAGGAAGGCCCAGACCCAGTCGTAGACCAGGAAGCCGACCACCGTGCCCAGGGCGAGGGCGATCATCGCCTTCGCCAGGCGGTTGCGCAGCTCGCGCAGGTGGTCCATGAGCGGCATCCGGGCCTCGGGGTTGGTGGCCCGGCTTCGTGCCCTCATCGTGCGGTCACTCTCTCGTCGTCTGCTCCGGCCCCGTACCGCTCGGCGTCGGGGCCCTGGACTCCGGGGCGGGGCGGAGCCCGCACGCGCGTCGCCGCGCGGCCTCCGGGAACCTAGTTGCCGTAGGTGCGGTGCCTGGTCTCACCGGACTCGTCGACGATGCGCTGGCCGGGGGGCAGCTGCGGGTAGCCCTGCTGCTGGGGCTGCTGCGGCTGCTGCTGGTAGCCCTGCTGGGGCTGGCCCGGCGTGTTCTGCTGAGGAGCCTGCTGCTGGTGGGTCTGGGCGCGGGTGTCCGCGTTGTCCTCGGACTCGTTGTTGTCGTCGTCGACCAGACCCTTGCTCTCGGCCTTGAGGATGCGCGCGCTGCGCCCCAGGGAGCGGGCCAGGTCCGGGAGCTTCTTGGCTCCGAAGAGCAGGATCGCCAGGACGATGAGGATGGCGATGGTAGGTCCGTTGAACGGTCCCATGGTTCTACCTCTCTGTGGGGCGCGACCAAGCGCCTTCGATGGTACGCGCATTCGAACGCGGGGCCATCACGGCCCCGCGTCACCGCGGCCGACGCGCTCACGCAGGTCAGCGCTGCTCGCCCGGTACTCGTCCGACGCACGTGCCACCGCTCGGGACAGCACCCCCGCCGCGCGGCGTGCGCGCAGCGCCGGGGCGCCGATGGCGACGAGTCCGGCCGTGACCACACCGAACAGGACAGCGAGGGCGATCACGCTGCAACCTTATCCTTTCCGGACCGACCTGTCCCCTGACCCGGGGTGAACGTCTGGGCCTCACTCGGGCGACGAAGTGGTCTCGACCAATTTCGCGGAGGTTTGGGGCGTCCGGTAGTGCTCCAGCGCACGGCGGGCCTCGGCCCGGGCCTCCTCGGCCAGAGCCACGGGGGACACCACGCGCCCCTGCTGTCCCAGTCTCAGCGCCAGTCGCACCACCCAGGCCGGGGCGGGGGTGCGCAGGGTGGCGCGGACGCCTCCCCCGGGCAGCTCGGTCACCGACTCGCACACGTAGTCCTCGGTCACCCAGCGGGCCGCGGGCTCCAGGTCCAGGACGACCAGGGCGTCGCGCTCCGAGCGCTGGAGGACACCCCCGGACAGGTCGCGGCGGCCCACCCCCGCGGGCACCTCGGCGCCGAAGGGCAGAACCGTCAGTTCCAGGACCCGGTCCAGGCGGAACAGGCGCACGTCCCGGCGCAGGTGGCAGTAGCCCTCCAGGAAGGGGTAGCCGTCCTGGACCACCAGGCCCATGGGGTCCACGTCGCGCTCGGTGACCTGGTCCAGGTAGCCCGACAGGTAGCGCAGGTGCAGGCGCTGGCCAGCCTCCAGGGCGTCGGCGCAGCGGCGCTGGGTCTGGGCGACCTGCTCGTCGCCCTCCAGGCGCACCTGGACCGAGTCGGCCAGCGAGCCCAGGGCGGCCCCGGCGGCGGCGCGCAGCTTCTCGCCCACGCGCTTGAGGGCACCGGTCTCCAGGCCCTCGGTCTCGGGCAGCGCCTCCAGCAGGGACAGGCCCACGACCAGGCTGGCCGCCTCGTCGGCGGTCAGGCGCAGCGGCTGGGCGAGGGTGTCGGCGTTGGCGATGATGATCTCGCCGGTCTCCCTGGCCGCGTCGAGGTCGACGTCGATGAGGTCTCCGGGGGTGTAGCCGGGCAGGCCGCACATCCACAGCAGGCTGAGGTCGGCGACCACCTGCTTCTCGCTGAGCCCGAAGTGGCGGGCCACCTCGGGCACGCGCACGTCGCGGCCCAGAGCGTAGGGGACGAGCATCAGCAGGCGGCGCAGCTGGTCGGCGGAGCGGGGACCGCGGGCGGGAGCCTCGGCCTCCTCCGCGGAGCCGGGACCGTCGGCGGCCTCGGCGACGGGGGCGGTCTCGGCGGTGGCCGTCAGGTGCGCGGCCATGGCCTCGCGGGCGCCTACGGGTTCGACGACGACCGCGTTGGAGCCGAAGTAGGCCACGCGCCGCACCAGGTCGGGGGTGTCGGTGTAGGGCAGGGTGAGCGTGTCCCAGCCGAGGCCGGAGCTGTCGCGCTCGCCGGGCACCACGCGCAGGGCGCTGCGGCGCAGGGCGTGCGCGGAGTCGGTGCGCACGCGCAGGACGGCGGTGCGCTCGGACTCGGCGCTGTGGCCCGCGACCACCGAGCGCAGGTCCACGCCCTCGGGGACGACGACGTCGGGGCCGCCGCGCAGGACGGTCACCTCGCCGCGGATGCGGCCCAGGCGGAAGACGCGGCGGGCGTCGCGCAGGCGGTCGTGGCCGACCACGTACCAGTGTCCGCGCAGGTTGACGATGCCCCAGGGTTCGACCTCGCGGGTCTCGGCCTCGGTCTGGCCCGGCTTGCGGTAGGCGAAGGAGACGGGGCGCCGGTCGCGCACGGCCTGCCAGACGGGGCCGAAGGAGGGCTCGTCGGTGCGCATGGCGGGCGTGAGGCCGGGGGCGGCCTCGCTGTCGACGGGGACCCCCGCGGAGCGCAGCTTGAACAGGGCGTTGGCGGCGGCCTCGCCGAGGGAGGCGTGCCGCCAGGCGCGTGCGGCCAGGCCCAGGACGAGGGCCTCGTCGGGCAGGAGTTCGATCTCGGGCAGCTCGTAGTCGGAGCGGGAGATGCGGTAGCCCTCCTCGCCGCTGATGGCGTCGCCGGTGCCCACCTGGATGGGGATGCCGCTGTCGCGCAGTTCGCGCTTGTCGCGCTCGAACATGCGCTTGAAGGCGGACTCGGTCTCGGCCTCGGCGTAGCCGTGCACCGTCTTCCTGATTTCCTGAGCGGTCAGGTGGCGGCGCGTGGACAACAGACAGATGACCAGGTTCAGCTGTCGTTCCGTCTTCCTGCGCGACATCGTCCGCACCCTTCTCGCCCGTGGTGGATGGACCGGCGGCGGCTGACGCTGGCGCGTCGCCCGGGCACCGGTTCAGCAACGACGGTACCGTGCCTTGCATGATCCGGTGGCGCCGTGGTGAAGTCCGTCAGATCCTCCCCTCCTGGCCGGGGGTCGTGCTGTGCGCGGTGGCGCTGGAACCCGTGGCCGGAGCGGACCGCAGAGGCCGCGAGGCCGCGGGAGCGGGCGGGGAGGTGACGTGCCGCGCGCTGGCCTACACCGACCTGGTGGGCTCGCCCGAGGCGGGCGACACCGTGCTGCTCAACACCGGCGCCCTGGACCTGGGGCTGGGGACGGGCGGGTACGCGCTGGTGGTGGCCGTGCCCGACCGGCTGCCCCCCGACCCCCGGGGCCCCGGTCACCTGGTCAAGGCCCGCTACACCCCGCTGCAGGCCACCGTGCTGGGCGCCGACGAGCAGGGCTCGCCCCACCACGAGGTGCTGCGCTCGGCCGAGGGCGTGGAGGGCATGCCGGTTGTGGTGGCCGACCTGCACTCGGCACTGCCCGCGGTGGTGGCGGGGGTGCGGGCGCACCGTCCGCGGGCGCGGATCGTCCACGTGATGCTGGACGGGGGCGCGCTGCCCGCGGCGTTCTCGCGGCTGGTGGGTGCGCTGCGCGAGGAGGGGCTGCTGGCGGGGTGCGTGACCACGGGGCAGTCCTTCGGCGGCGACCTGGAGGCGGTGACCGTGCACTCGGGGCTGCTGGCGGCCCGGCACGTGCTGGGCGCGGACGTGGCGGTGGTGTGCCAGGGCCCGGGCAACCTGGGCACCGGGACTCCGTGGGGGTTCTCGGGCGTCTCGTGCGGTGAGGCGGTGAACGCGGCGGCGGTGCTGGGCGGGCGTCCGGTGGCGTCGCTGCGGGTGAGCGAGGCCGACGCGCGCGAGCGGCACCGGGGGGTGTCGCACCACAGCCTGACCGCCTACGGGCGGGTGGCGCTGGCGCGGGCGGAGGTGGTGGTGCCGCTGCTGCCGGGGGTGTTCGGCGAGCGCGTGCGCGTGCAGGCCGGGGCTCTGGGCGAGCGGCACACCCTGGTGGAGGTCGGTGTGGAGGGGCTGGAGGAGGCGGTGCGGACGCTTCCGGTGAAGGTGTCGACGATGGGCCGGGGCCTGGAGGAGGACCGCGCGGCCTTCCTGAGCGCCGCGGCGGCGGGCCTCCACGCGGCCGCCCTGCTGTAGGCGCGGGCCGGGGCGGCGCGGGTGGGTCGTCCACAGGCTCCAGAACGGTCTGGTTCGGGCCGGGGCCGGGCTTCTACCCTGAATAAAGGGGGGCGCTCGCGCCCCGCCCGCTCCGTGCTGCCCGCTCTTCGGCAGGTCCGCCCCGAGGCGCCGGGTTCCGGGGCTCCGGCTTCCGCGCCTCCCGCGCGGGCTCCGCCTCCCACCCCGGGCCACGGACTCCGGCGCGTGCCACCCACCACCACGGGTTCCGGGCTCCGGCCGCGGACGCCCCTTCGTGGGCCGCGGGCTCCGGCCTGCCCCACTCCTCAGCGCTGGTCGGCCGGACCGGGGTCACCCGCCATGATCCCGGACGCGAGGTCCGTACCGTCCCCCGCCCGCGTCTGCGGGGTCCGGGGCTCCGGTCCCCGGGCATCGGGAACCCGTGCCTGCGGCGTCTGCGCCTCCGAAACCCGCCCCTCGGAAACCCGCGCCTCGGAAACCCGCTGCTCCGGTCCCCGGGCCTCCACCCCGTCCGCCCCCAACGCGTCCGAAGCACCCGATCCGTCCGGCGCACCCGACACGTCCGCCCCGGAAGCCCCCTCCTCCGGTGCCCGTGACCGCTCCTCCGAAGCCCGCGACCGCGCGTCTCCCTCCCCCGCCCCCTGAGCACGCGCCTCCGGAGCCCGCGCCTCCGGAGCCCGCGCCTCCGGAGCCCGCGCCTCCGGCGCGGTCCGGGCCGCGGGCACGACCCTGTTCGGCCCGCTCGGCGCCTGGCCGGGCAGGGGCGTCCGCCGGGTGCCCTCCAGCATGTGCTGGGAGGGGGCCTCGAAGAAGGTCCCCGGCCGGAACATCGCCAACGAGGTCGGCCGGGCGCGCACCCCCTCGTCCACCCGCAGCGCCTCGGGCACGAACACGGCCCCATCCCCGCAGGTGATCCCCCACTCCCGTCCCCGGCCGGTCGCGACCACCTGCCCGGGAGCCCCGCCGGTGACCCCGCCCGCCAGGCGGCCCGAGCACAGCGTGATCCGGGCGCTGCCGAACATCGCGAACGCCCCCGGGTAGGGCTCGGCCAGCGCGCGCACCATCCGGTCCACGTCGCTTCCGGAGGCGGTGAGGTCGAGGTGGCCGTCGCTGGGGCGCCGACGCGGCCACACCGACGCGTGGCCGCTCTGCGGCCGCCGGGGCGCGGTGCCCTCCAGCAGCCCCTCCACGTGGCGCACGAGCAGTTCCGCCTGGAGGAGCCCCACGCGTTGGTACAGACCGGCGGCGGTGGCGTCCGGGGCCACGTCGAACCAGGCCTGGTCGACGATGTCGCCGCTGTGCTCCTCCCCCTCGATGTGGAAGAGGGTCACGGCGCTGGAGCGCATGTCGCGCAGGATGGTCCACGGGATGGGCGCTCGGCCCCGGCCGACGGGCAGCGGCGCTGGGTGCAGTCCGACCCCGCCCAGCGCCAGGGAGGACAGGACCTCCTCCGGAACGTCCCCCGACCAGCCCGCGACGACCATCAGGTCGATGCCGTGGTCGGTGAGGGCCTGGCGCGCCTCGGGTGAGCCGAGGGCGGCGCGCAGGTGCGGCAGACCGAGCCGGCCGGCGAGGGCTCCGTAGTCGTGGTAGCCGGAGCAGTGGGCCAGCTCGGCCGGGTGGGACACCACCAGGCCGGGCGGGAAGCCTCGGGCGCACAGCTCCTCCAGCGCCGCAACCCCGAGGCCCAGCCCGGAGACGTAGCAGTAGCGCCGACGGTCTGACATGAGCTTCCCCCTCGCCCGTCCACCGATGGATTCGACTCTACGCACCGGTCGGTGAAGGGCAGTGGAACGCGGTACCCGGGCGTGTCCGCCCGGGCGGGAGCGCTCCGGACACGCGGACGCCCCCGCGGGTGACCTCCCCGCGGGGGCGTCCGGTGCCGGCTGTCCGGGTGTGCGCGCTCTGCTCGGCCGGGAACCGCTCCCCGGCCCCGGGCGTGCACGGGACCGCGCCGGGTGGGCTACTCCCCGCCCTCCTCGGGCGCGGGGGACTCCTCCGGTGCGGCCTCCTCGCCGCCGGCGCCCTCGCCCTCGGCGGGTTCGGGGGGCGGCGGGTTGTCGTAGGCGCCCAGGATGTCGATGACGAAGACCAGCGTCCCGGCGGGGGCTCCCCCGGACTCCTCCTCGGTCTGACCGTAGGCCATGTCGCCGGGCACGACCAGCATCAGGCGGCTGCCGACCGGCTGGCCGACGATGCCCTCGTCCCAGCCCTCGATGACCGCGCCGGCGCCGATCGTGGTGTCGAAGGGGTCGCCGCCGCGGCTCCAGGTGGAGTCGAACACCGGGTGCTCGCCGTTCTCGTCGGCCTCCCAGCGCACACCGCTGTACTGGACGATGACCTGCTGGCCCTCCTCGACCTCGGCGCCGTCGCCCTCGATGAGCGGCACGACCTCCAGGTTCTCGGGGGGGTCGGTGTCGGGGACCTCGATGGTGGGCTCGCTGTGGCCCTCCTGGGTCACCGTGGGCAGGCCGTCGCCGCCGTCGGTGACCTGCTCGCCCTCCACGACCGAACCCTTGTTGAAGCGGTCCATGAGGTCGATGACCAGGACGCTCGCGCCCTCCTGGACGGGCTGCCCCGACATCTCGGCCTGCTGACGCTCCTGCTCGGTGAGGGGCGGGAAGACGTACACAGCGCGGCTGCCGACCGGCTGGCTGACCAGGACGTCGCTGATCTCCGCGGGCATCTGCTCCATGCGGATCAGGTCCGGGGCGCCGGTCTCGTAGCTGGACTGCCCCTCGACGGGCGCGCCCTCGCCGGGGCCGGTCCACTGGAACTGGACGACGTTGGCGATCAGGAGGTCGTCGGCGCGCACCAGCTCGTTCTCGCCCGGGCCCTCGTCGACGACGCCCGAGAGCTGCTCGGTCGGGGGCTCCTCGTCGGGGAAGGCGACCTCCGGTTCCTCACCGACCTCGCCGGTGACTTCGGGAAGCCGCGGGTCGAGCTGGTCCTCCCCCATACGCATGAAGGCGGGAGTACGCCACTCTTCGGGGATGTTTCCGCAGCTTGAGACCGCCAGGGCGATCGCGGTCAGCGGCACCGCGAGGGCGGCAGCACGTCGGTGCATGGGTCACAACCTCTGATTTCCGGCTTGGGACAGAGTCACACTACCGAAAAGAAGGGCCGTAACCACCCCCTGGAACACCACGAACGCCGGAGCCCCGCCGCGGACGGCCTTCGACCGCCGGACGGGGCTCCGGGAGCAGGGGACCGGAAGTCCTACATGCCGGCGATGAGCTTCTCCACCCGCTCGTCCACCGACTTGAAGGGGTCCTTGCACAGCACCGTGCGCTGGGCCTGGTCGTTGAGCTTGAGGTGGACCCAGTCCACCGTGAAGTCGCGGCGCTGCTCCTGGGCGCGCCGGATGAACTCGCCGCGCAGCCGGGCCCGCGTGGTCTGCGGCGGCACCGACTTGGCCTCGAAGATCTTGAGGTCGCCGACCACCCGCTCCATCTGGCCGCGGCTCTGGAGCAGGTAGAACAGCCCCCGGTCGCGGTGGATGTCGTGGTAGGTCAGGTCGAGCTGGGCCACCCGCGGCGAGGACAGGGACAGGTCGTGCTTGTCGCGGTAGCGCTCCAGCAGCAGGTACTTGGCCACCCAGTCGATCTCGCGGGAGACGGTCTCCAGGTTCTGGGTCTCGACCGCCTCCAGGGTGCGCTGCCACAGTTCCAGGACGCGCTTGCCGGTGGCGTCGGTGCCGTGCCGGTCGACGTAGCTCTGCACCTTGTCCAGGTACTCGCGCTGGATCTCCAGCGCGCTGGCCTCGCGCCCGTTGGCCAGGCGCACCTTGCGGCGGCCGGTCATGTCGTGGCTGACCTCGCGGATGGCCCGGATCGGGTTCTCCAGCGTGTAGTCGCGCATGACCACCCCGGCCTCGATCATGCGCAGCACCAGGTCGGTGGAGCCCAGCTTGAGCAGGGTGGTGGTCTCGCTCATGTTGGAGTCGCCGACGATGACGTGCAGGCGCCGGAAGCGCTCGGCGTCCGCGTGCGGCTCGTCGCGGGTGTTGATGATGGGGCGCGAGCGGGTGGTGGCCGAGGAGACGCCCTCCCAGATGTGCTCGGCGCGCTGGCTGACGCAGAACAGGGCGCCCCGGGGGGTCTGGAGCACCTTTCCGGCGCCGCAGACGATCTGGCGGGTGACCAGGAAGGGGATGAGCACGTCGGCCAGGCGTCCGAACTCGCCGTGCCGTCCCACGAGGTAGTTCTCGTGGCAGCCGTAGGAGTTGCCCGCCGAGTCGGTGTTGTTCTTGAACAGGTAGATGTCCCCGGCGATGCCCTCCTCGTGCAGGCGCTGCTCGGCGTCGACCTGCAGCCCCTCCAGGATGCGCTCACCGGCCTTGTCATGGGCCACCAGGTCCACGAGGCTGTCGCACTCGGGGGTGGCGTACTCGGGGTGGCTGCCCACGTCCAGGTACAGACGGGCGCCGTTGCGCAGGAACACGTTGCTGCTGCGCCCCCAGGAGACCACCCTGCGGAAGAGGTAGCGGGCGACCTCGTCCGGGGACAGCCGTCGCTGTCCACGGAAGGTGCACGTGACCCCGTACTCGTTCTCCAGCCCGAAGATCCGTCGTTCCACGCGGCCTCACCAACTTCCCGTCACCGGGGTGCGGACGACGGGGCCGCGCCGTCCACACCCGCCCGGCCGGTGCGGCGCCTCGGGAGCGCCGCACCGTGAATCATCGTTTCCAGGTCACTCGTCGGTCCCGCCCGTGGTGGTGCTCCCGGTGGTTCCGGTGCTCGCGGTGCCGCCTCCGGCCGCCCTGCCCTCCTCGATGAGGTCGGTCAGGCGCTGGCCGTGGATGCGGCGGAACTTGCGGTGCTCCCTGGACCGCTCCAGGACCGCGACCTCCAGGTTGGTGGCCTCCAGTTCGCGCTCCTCGCCGTTCTCCCTGGCCAGGGCGTGGGTGGCCGCGTTGAGGGCGGCGCTGAGGGGGGCGTCGGCGGCGAAGCGGTCCTTGAGCACGCCGGACACGTGCTCGGAGGAGCCGCCCACGGCCACGAAGCCCTGCTCGTCGACGATGGAGCCGTCGAAGGTGATGCGGTAGATCTCGTCGTCGGCGGAGGTGTCGCCGACCTCGGCGACGACGATCTCCACCTCCCACGGCTTGAGGCTCTCGCTGAACACGGTGCCCAGGGTCTGGGCGTAGATGTTGGCGAGCTGGCGCCCGCTGACGTCGCGGCGGTCGTACTGGTACCCGCGCACGTCGGCGAAGCGCACGCCCATCAGGCGCAGGTTCTCGAACTCGGGGTAGCGGCCGACGGCGGCGAAGCCGATCCGGTCGTAGAGCTCGCTGATCTTGTGCAGGGTGCGGGACATGTTGTCCGCCACCAGGAGGATCCCGCCCTCGTACTGCAGGACGACGGCGCTGCGGCCGCGCGCGATGCCCTTGCGCGCGTAGTCCGCCTTGTCCTTCATCTGCTGTTCGGGGGCGACGTAGAACGGCATCGACACCGCGGATCGTTTCCTTACCTAGTCGGGAGATGTCTGGTGTGGGACGGGGCCGGTTCAGCCCAGCGTGGCCGTGGGGCCGTCGGGGTCGGCCGCGCGTCCCTGGACCACCTCGGTCGCCAGGCGGGCCACGTCCTCGGTGGGCAGACGGCGGTGGCCGTCCTCGGTGACGACGTCGACAAGGGGGAAGATCTTGCGGTGCAGGTCGGGGCCGCCGGTGGCGGAGTCGTCGTCGGCGGCGTCGTAGAGGGCCTCCAGGGCGACCCTGGCGGCGCCGGTCTGGTCGAGGTCCTCGCGGTAGAGCTTCTTGATCGCGCCCCTGGCGAAGACCGATCCGGAGCCGATGGAGTGGTAGCGCTGCTCCTCGTAGCGGCCGCCGGTGGCGTCGTAGCTGAACACGCGGCCCTGCCCGGTGTTCTCGTCGTAGCCGACCAGCAGCGGGACGACGACGAAGCCCTGCATGGCCAGGCCGAGGTTGCCGCGCACCATCTGCGCGAGCTTGTTGGCCTTACCCTCCAGGGAGAGCGAGCGGCCCTCCATCTTCTCGTAGTGCTCCAGCTCGACCTGGTAGAGGCGGGCCAGCTCGATGCCGAACCCGGCCGAACCCGCGATGGCCACGGCGGAGTACTCGTCGGTGCGGAAGACCTTCTCCATGTCGCGGTTGGCGATGACGTTGCCCTGCGTGGCCCGGCGGTCGCCCGCCAGGAGCACGCCGCCGGGGAAGGTCAGTGCGACGATGGTCGTGGCGTCGGGGGTGAGGTGCTCGGTCCCGCCGCCCGGGGGCAGCTTGTGTCCGGGCAGCATCTCGGGGCGGACCGAACTGAGAAACTCGGTGAAGGACGAGGTTCCCGCACTCATGAAAGCGGCGGGCAACCGTCCGCCCTCGAACCCTTCGAACACGCGACTCCCTCCACGCGCGCCCCACCCCGGCATGGGGGCGGGTGGGGCGCCTGTTGTCCTTGTTGTCTGCGGTGGCTGTGCGCCGACCGTTGGAACTGACCCTAGTCCTGTGTGCGGCGGGGCTGGCGGCGCTGGAGTGCGCTGTCAGCGAACCGCCGCGGGGCGGCTACTGGCCGCCCTTCTGCACGAACTGTCGGACGAAGTCCTCGGCGTTGCTCTCCAGCACGTCGTCGATCTCGTCGAGGATGTCGTCGACGTCCTCGTCCAGTTGGTCCTTGCGCTCCTGAACGTCCGCCGAGGCCTCGGTCTCCTCGACCTCCTCGTCGCGGCGCGAGGCGTGCTTCTGGCCGCCCGTGTCCTTCGTCGCCATAGCCTGTTACCTCCCGTTCGGGCTCCCCGTTCGGGGCTCTTGCCCTTATCTTGGCCCAACACCGGGCGCCTCAACCCCCTTCCCGGGGCCCGATACTCGCTAGTTACCTCGGGTCGTCCCACCTGCGCGCGCACGTGCTCGTACGCGTGTGCGCCGCACCCCGGGCGTGTCACGGCCGACTCAGCGCGGGATGGGCGGGGCCGCCGGGTCCGCGCCTCCTCCTTTTCCGGAGCGGGGCGGGGCGGCCCGCGCGGAGACGCGGAGGGACCCGCTCCCGCCCTCTGCGCACCCCGCGGGAACCCGCGCCGCGCCCTCCGGGGTGGACCGCCACGGGTACCGCTGTTCACTCCGAGCACGGGAGTTACCCACGGGTCACCGCCCTGACCTTCGGGGTTACTCCAACGTGTCCGAACGGTCACGGATGGCACCCGGTTTCGATGGCCGCATCCGGCCACGGAACACCCCTTGCCAACACCGCGCTTCCGTGTTGTGGAAGCGATACCGGCGGAGAAGCGCAAGGTCAGACACATCATCACCATGCGTCACATATTGCTATTCATCCGATCATCCGATGGCCCGGTCATCCCTGGAAAGGCGGACCCCCGCATCCGCTCTTCCGCTATCCAGGTTGTGCACTTATGGTGTGTGTTCGCTTACCGATTGTCTTGGCGACAGGACCCTCGGTAGGCACACCGTGGGGTCGGGCCCCCTGCACGGCCCCACCGGAGTCCGACGCCCTCGCCGGCGGGCGTCGGGCCCCGAACCCCCGTCAGTTACCCGAGGAGAGTAGGGATCTATGCGACCCTCCCCCGCTATCTCCGCTATCGGCACCGGCGCACTCGCGTTCGGTCTGGCGTTCTCCGTGACGCCGGGCGCCAGTGCGGCGACCGTACCGGCCGAGCCAGCGAGCGAGGCCCAGACGATGATGGAAGCGCTGCAGAGAGACCTCGGCCTCACCCCGCTCGGGGCCGAGGAGCTGCTCTCGGCGCAGGAAGAGGCGATCGAGACCGACGCCGAGGCCACCGAGGCCGCAGGTGAGGCCTACGGCGGCTCCCTGTTCGACACCGAGACCCTCCAGCTCACCGTGCTGGTGACCGACTCCTCGGCCGTCGAGGCCGTCGAGGCCACCGGCGCCGAGGCCACCGTGGTCTCACACGGCACCGAGGGCCTGGCCGAGATCGTCGAGGACCTCAACGAGACCGGCGGCCGGGAAGGGGTCGTCGGCTGGTACCCGGACGTGGAGAAGGACACCGTCGTGGTCCAGGTCTCCGAGGGCGCCAGCGCCGACGGCCTCGTCGAGGCCGCGGGCGTGGACCCCTCCGCCGTCCAGGTGGAGGAGACCGATGAGACGCCGCGCCTGTTCGCCGACATCGTCGGCGGCGAGGCGTACTACATGGGCGGCGGACGCTGCTCGGTCGGGTTCGCCGTGACCGACGGCTCCGGCGCGGGCGGCTTCGTGACGGCGGGCCACTGCGGCACCGTCGGCACCGGCGCCGAGAGCTCCGACGGCAGTGGCTCGGGAACGTTCCAGGAGTCCGTCTTCCCGGGCAGCGACGGCGCCTTCGTCGCGGCCACCTCCAACTGGAACGTGACCAACCTGGTCAGCCGGTACGACTCCGGCAGCCCCCAGGCCGTGTCGGGTTCCAGCCAGGCCCCGGCCGGCTCGGCGGTGTGCCGCTCCGGCTCCACGACCGGCTGGCACTGCGGGACCATCGAGGCCCGCGGCCAGACGGTGAGCTACCCGCAGGGCACGGTCCAGGACCTGACCCGGACGGACGTGTGCGCCGAGCCCGGTGACTCCGGCGGCTCATTCATCTCCGGCTCGCAGGCCCAGGGCGTCACCTCCGGCGGCTCCGGCAACTGCTCCTTCGGCGGCACGACCTACTACCAGGAGGTCACTCCCCTGCTGAGCAGCTGGGGGCTGTCCCTGGTGACCGGCTAGCGCTCCGGCAGCGCCCACGGCGCCTCCGTCCACGGCAGTGGGCGGGGGCGCCTTTTCTCGTGGGGCGCCTCGCGCGGGTGCGCCCGTTCTCCTTCTCTCCGTTTCTCCGCGCGCGTACACGGCCGCCCTTTTCCCGTATCCGCGCGATCCCCGGGCCGCGCGCCGGAGCGCCCCGCCCCCGCTTCCGGGAGCGCGCGCCAGGGCGCTCGCGCTGGCGCGGCGGCGCCGCGCGGGCGCCGCTCCGAGGGCGCACGCGTAAGCCTCAGGCGTCCCGCGAACCCCTCGCGTGTCCGGGTCCGGCCACGGGCGCGTCCGCTCCGCCCCGGGTCGGCACCCGCCCGAGAGGCCCCCGACGGCCGCCCCTGACCTTTGGAGTTACACACCTGTAGCCGCGGTGTTACGGATGGCACCCGGTACCGGCGTCCGCATCCGGCCACGAAGCACCCCTTGACGCAACCGATCCGCTTCGCTCCGTCACCGGACGAACGCGAGGATCACAAGGTCGCACGCAGAGCGACTACGCGTAGCCATCGCGAAACGAAGGGTCATGGGACAATCCCTCGTCCTTCTGAATGAATACACACCACACGGGTCTTTGCAGCGTCAAAGTGTGCACTTATGTTGGTGATCGTTTACCGGACGTCTCGGTGAATTTCGGGAATCGGATCAACTTCGTTGCCCGAAAGGGGCTTTCCGCTCCTACAGGAACGCAGAGCCCCGAATCCCCCGTCTATCCCCCTTGGAGAGTAGGGACCCCCATGAGACCCTCCAGCATCATCTCCGCCGTGGGCACAGGAGCCCTGGCCTTCGGTATGGCACTGGCCATGGCCCCCGGAGCCCTCGCGGCCCCGGCCCCCGTCCCCCAGACCCCCGTCGCCGACGACAGCGCCGCCAGCATGACGGAGGCGCTCAAGCGCGACCTCGACCTCACCTCGGCCGAGGCCGAGGAGCTGCTCTCGGCGCAGGAAGAGGCGATCGAGACCGACGCCGAGGCCACCGAGGCAGCGGGCCAGGCCTACGGCGGCTCCCTGTTCGACACCGAGACCCTCCAGCTCACCGTGCTGGTGACCGACTCCTCGGCCGTCGAGGCCGTCGAGGCCACCGGCGCCGAGGCCACCGTGGTCTCACACGGCACCGAGGGCCTGGCCGAGGTCGTCGAGGACCTCAACGGCGCCGAGGCCCCCGCGAGCGTCCTCGGCTGGTACCCGGACGTGGAGAGCGACACCGTCGTGGTCGAGGTGCTGGAGGGCTCCGACGCCGACGTCGCCGCCCTGCTCGCCGACGCCGGCGTGGACTCCTCCTCGGTCCGGGTGGAGGAGACCGAGGAGGCCCCGCAGGTCTACGCCGACATCATCGGCGGCCTGGCCTACTACATGGGCGGCCGCTGCTCCGTCGGCTTCGCCGCGACCAACAGCGCCGGTCAGCCCGGTTTCGTCACCGCCGGCCACTGCGGCACCGTCGGCACCGGCGTGACCATCGGCAACGGCCGCGGCACCTTCCAGAACTCGGTCTTCCCCGGCAACGACGCCGCCTTCGTCCGCGGCACCTCCAACTTCACCCTGACCAACCTGGTCTCGCGCTACAACTCCGGCGGCTACCAGTCGGTGTCCGGCGCCAGCCAGGCCCCGGCCGGCTCGGCCGTGTGCCGCTCCGGCTCCACCACCGGCTGGCACTGCGGCACCATTCAGGCCCGCAACCAGACCGTGCGCTACCCGCAGGGCACCGTCTACTCGCTCACCCGCACCAACGTGTGCGCCGAGCCCGGTGACTCCGGCGGCTCGTTCATCTCCGGCTCGCAGGCCCAGGGCGTCACCTCCGGCGGCTCCGGCAACTGCTCCGTCGGCGGCACGACCTACTACCAGGAGGTCACGCCGATGATCAACTCCTGGGGCGTCCGTATCCGCACCAGCTGACACACTCTCCAGCACGTCCCCCGTCCGCGCGCAGGCGCGGGCGGGGGACGCCCGTGTGCGGGCCCCGGGCCCCGGACAGCGCGACCGCGGGGCCCGCGCGGGCGGCGGGCGCGAGCCGGGCACGGCCGGGGCTCAGGGGGCGCGGTGGACGACGCGGCCGTCGAGCACCGTCATCCACGCGTCGACCTCGCGCAGCCGCTCGGCGGGCAGGGACTCCACGTCGCGGTCCAGCACCACCAGGTCTGCCAGGTGCCCGGGGCGCAGCGCGCCCAGGCGGTCCTCCACGCCCAGCGCGTGCGCGGCGTCCAGGGTGTGGGCGCGCAGGGCCTCGTGCAGGGTGACGGCCTGCTCGACGCCGATCTCCTCGCCCTCGCGGGTGGTACGGCACACCGCGTTGGCCACGGTGTCCATCGGACGCAGGCTGGAGACGAAGGAGTCGCTGGAGAGCACCGGGCGCAGTCCCAGGTCGAGTTCCTCGCGCATGGGCTGGAGCCGGTGGGCCCGCGCCCCCAGGCGGCGCAGGAAGTCGCCGCCGCTGTCGTACAGGAAGTTGGGCTGGTTGACGGGGATGACGCCGTAGTCGGTGAAGCGCTTGGCCTGTTCCGGGGTGGGGTAGCCGCAGTGCTCCACGCGCGGGCGCGGGTCGGGTCCCGACACCCGCGCGGCCGAGGCGATGGCGGCCAGGGTGTTGTCCATGGCCGCGTCGCCCTGGGTGTGGACGGCGACCTGCCAGCCCTCCGCGGCGGCCCGCGTGACCAGGTCCACGAGCTGGTCGGGGTGGTGGTAGAGGCTGCCCGCGAACTCGCCGTGCTCGCCGTAGGGGACGCTGAACTTGGCGGTGCCGCCCAGCAGGGTGCCGTCGGAGTAGAACTTCATGCCGGTCAGCCGCAGCCAGTCGTCGCCGAAGGGGCTGGCCAGCCCGGCGGAGGTGAGCGCGTCCAGCTGGTGGGACAGCGGCATGCCGAACGTGCGCAGCGGCAGGGTCCCGGCCGCGCGGGCGGCCCGGTACACGCGCAGCTCGCGTGCCGAGACCTGCGGGTCGCACACGGTGGTGACCCCGGCCGCCAGGTAGGGGACGGCCGCCGCGGCCAGCCAGCCCAGGAGCTGTTCGGCGGGCAGGTCGGTGTGGAAGTTGGGGCCGTGGCAGCCGATGTCCACGGCCAGGGGCAGCAGCAGCTCCATGGCCGAGTCCAGGACCATGCCCGTCAGGCGCCCGCCCTCGTCGCGCACGAAGGAGCCGCCCGCCGGATCGGGGACGTCCTCGCCGATGCCGCTCCAGGCCAGGGCGGCGGAGTTGACCACGGCCTGGTGGCCCGAGACGTGGTAGACGATGACCGGGTGCTCCCCGGTGGCCCCGTCCAGGTCGCGGCGGGTGGGCCGCCCTCCCGGGAACTTGGCGTCGTCCATGTGGAAGGCGCGGATCCACTGGCCGGGCGGGGTGCGCTCGGCCTCGGCCCCGATCACGGCGACCAGGTCGGCGGCGCTGCCCACCCGGGGGTACCCGGCGTCGACGGCGGCCAGCGACTCGGCGGTGGAGAGCAGGTGGTTGTGCGGGTCGATGAACCCGGGCAGGACGGTCCGTCCGCCCGCGTCCACCTCCACCGCGCCCGGGCCCGCGGCGGCGCGGGCGGCCTCGGTGTCCCCGGCCAGGCGGACCCGGCCCTCGCGCACGGCTACGGCGCGGGCCCGGGGGTTGGCGTCGTCCA
The DNA here is from genome assembly GCF_028993595.1 of Nocardiopsis camelliae. Classification (GTDB taxonomy): domain Bacteria; phylum Actinomycetota; class Actinomycetes; order Streptosporangiales; family Streptosporangiaceae; genus Nocardiopsis; species Nocardiopsis dassonvillei. Next base: position 2,712,647 of record NZ_CP118614.1, on the reverse strand, counting down.
TGGTCAGGACGTTGGCGTTGTGGATGAGCAGACCGGACACGGGTGGGGTTCCTCCTCGGTGGGCTGGCGCCGGGCCGGTCGGCCCGACGGCGGTGCGGGGGGGACGCGCGGTGGTCGGGCCACCGCTCGCGGGTGCGGCGGTACGGGCCGCGGCGGTTACGGGCCGCGGGGCCCGGGGGCGCTCCCCGGTTCCCCGCGGCGCTCGTGGGACGGGGGTCCTCAGGCGGCGGCGAGCTCGTCGTCGCGGTGGCGCGGCGCCCTGGCCAGGCACAGGATGCTCACCACCGACATGGCCATGAGCAGGGCCGCCACCGGGAGGATGCTGCCGGTTGCGGCGAGCAGGGCGGTGCACACGATCGGCGAGAGGCCACCGAAGACCGCCCCCGCGACCTGGTAGGCGATGGAGATGCTGGTGTAACGGGTGCGCGGCGGGAACATCTGGGCGAGCACGCGGGCGATGGGCCCGTAGACCGCGGCCATGGCCAGGCGCATCACGCACAGCACCGCGAAGATCAGCACGGTGCTGCCGGTCTCCAGCACCAGGAACTGGGGAAGCGCCAGCACGATGACGCCGACCAGCCCGATGGTGACCACGCGGACGGTGCCGAAGCGGTCGCCCAGCCAGGACACGCCCAGGGTCGCGACGAGTTCGACGAACGCGGCCAGGCTCAGGCCGCTGAGGATGACCTGTTCGCTGATCCCGACCTCGGTGACGCCGTAGGCCTGGAGGAAGGTGGTGACGACGTAGTAGCCGCCGACGGCCACCGGCAGGACGCCGATGCCCAGCAGCAGGGGGCGCCAGGAGCCGCGCACGGCCTCGCGCAGCGGCAGCTCCCGCGGCTGGTCGGGGTCCTCGCGCATGGCCTCGAAGACCGGCGACTCCTCCACCTTCAGGCGGATGAACAGGCCCACCAGGACCAGCAGGACCGAGGCGAGGAAGGGCAGGCGCCAGCCCCAGGTGTGGAGCAGGTCGGCGTCCCAGGCGGCGATGAGCCCGAACGAGCCCGTGGCCAGCAGCGCACCGGCCGGGTTGCCGAGCTGGGCGAAGGAGCCGTAGAAGGTCTTGCGGTTCTCGGGGGCGTGTTCGACCGCCATCAGGACGGCGCCGCCCCACTCCCCGCCCACGGCGATGCCCTGCACGAAGCGCAGCAGGACCAGCAGCGCCGGGGCGATGAACCCCGCCTGCTCGTAGGTGGGCAGCAGGCCGACGCAGAACGTGGCCGTGCCCATCATCAGCAGGGTGATGACCAGCGCGGACTTGCGGCCCAGGCGGTCGCCGAAGTGGCCGAAGACCAGGCCGCCCAGCGGGCGGGCGAAGAAGCCCACCGAGAAGGTGGCGAAGGAGGCCATCAGACCGATCACCGGGTCGGTGCCGGGCGGGAAGAACAGGGTGCCGAACACCAGGCTGGCGGCCGTGGCGTAGACGTAGAAGTCGAACCACTCGATGGTGGTGCCGACGAAGGCCGCCACGGCCGCACGCGCGGGGTGCGGGGACGTGGGGGCGGTCCGCTCTGACATGTGTGCTCCGTTGCGCGTTCGGTGCGGCCCCGGACCGGGTCGTCCGGTCGGCGGGCGCCGCGGACCGGCACCGCGGACCGGCGCGGCTCCGCCGTGGCGGGGCCCGCCCGCGGTCGGCGGCCTTCGCCGCCGACACGTCGCGGACGGGCGCCACCGCGGGCCGCGGCCCGTGGTTCGGGTGTTGTTGTGACCGTAGACACTCCCCGGCCGTCCGCGCCGGGACGGTGTGCACCGCGCAAGCTGTTACACATGTGCACAGTGCACAATCCGCGAGGCGGGAGGAGGGACGTTGGCGATCACGGTCCGCGACATCACGGCCGACCCGGACCTGGAGGTGCGGGTGGCGGCGGGCCGGTCCGGCCTGGACCGGGAGATCCGCTGGGCGCACGTGATCGAGCTGCACGACCCCGTGCGCTGGCTGCGCGGCGGGGAGCTGGTGCTCACGGTCGGTCTGGGGCTGGGCGCCGACGAGCGGGCGCGCCGCGCCTACGTGCGCCGCCTGCACGGGGCCGGGTGCGCCGGCCTGGGGATGGCCGTGGACGTGCGGCGGCGCGAGGTTCCGCCCGAGGTGCTGGAGGAGGGCGACGCCCTGGGCCTGCCGATCCTGCGCGTGGAGGGCGAGACCCCCTTCGTCGCGGTGGTGGAGGCGGTGGCCGACCACTACGCGGCCGAACGCACGCGCGAACAGCACCGGGTGCTCACCGCACAGGACGCGATGGCGCGCGCGTCGCTGCGCTCGGGCCCGGCCGGGGTGATGGGCGAGCTGTCCTCGGCCACCTCGGGAGCGTCGCTGCTGCTGGACCGCAACGGGATGACGAGCGCGGCCGTGCCCGACACCGAACCCCCCTGGCACGCGCTGGTGCGCTCGGCCCTGGCGGGACGCCCGCGCGGGATGACGGTGCTGGCCGACGGGGAGGCGAGCGTCCTCCTCCAGACCCTGGGCCCCGCGGGCCGGACGCTGGGCTGGCTGGCGCTGCGCTGCCCGTCCCCGGTGACGCCGCACGTGCGGATGCTCGCCAACCACGCGGCCTCACTGCTGGCGGTGGACCTGCTGCACTCGCGCGACGCCCGGCGGGCGCTGTACCGCGAACGCGCCCCGGTCCTGCTCGCCGCGGTGACGGGACGGCCCCGGGTGCCGCCGCCCCTGCCCGCCCCGCCCTGGGAGGTGGTGTGCCTGCGCACCCCCTGGCCCGACCGGCTGCTGGACCGCGCGGCGGACGCGCTGACCGACGTGCTCGGCGACACCGGTGCCGCGCGCAACGGCGGCCTGTGCCCCCTGGAGGACGTGCTGGTGGCGGTCCTGCCCGACAGCGGGGGCGCGCCGCGCCCGGGCAGGCGCCTGTTCGAGGCGCTGTCCGCCCCGGACGGGGGCCCGGTCGCGGCCGGGGCCTGCACCGCCCGGGGACCCGACGACCTGTCCTCGGCCGTGGAGCGGGCGCGCCAGTCCGCGACGGAGGGGTACCGGCACGTGGACGAGACCGACGCCTGGGCGCTGCTGCGTTCGGCGGTCCCGGTCGAGGGGGCGCGCGCCTTCGACCAGGCGGTCCTGGGCAGGCTGCGCGCCCACGACGCCCGCAACGGCACGGAGCTGGCGCACACCCTGCGCCACTACCTGGACAACAGCGCCCAGGTGGAGGCGACCGCCCGGGACCTGGGCGTGCACCGCAACACCCTGCGCTCGCGGCTGCGCGCCGCCGAGCGGGTCATGGGCCGCCGCCTGGACGAGCCCCGCACCCGCCTGGAGCTGTGGACCGCCCTGAGCCTGGAGCCCGTCCGCTGCCACGACGGCACCTGGCACACCTGAGGAGTCCCTGCGCCGACCGGGACGCGGGCCCCGGGCCCCGGGCGGGCGCACGCGGTCCCCGGGCCCCGGGCGGGCGCACGCGGTCCCCGGGGCCTCGGCGACCGCCGGGTCAGCGGCCCCCGGTGAGCACCGCCACCAGGTCGGCCGCGGTCGGGGAGGCGTCCAGCAGCTGCCCCACGTGCTCCTTGGTGCCCCGGCGCGGCTCCAGGGTCGGCACCCGCTGGAGCGAGTCGTAGCCCGGCAGGTCGAAGATCACCGAGTCCCAGGAGGCGGCGGCCACCTCGTCGGCGTACTTGGCCAGGCAGCGCCCGCGGAAGTAGGCGCGCGTGTCCTCCGGCGGCTCGGTGACCGCCCGGTCCACCTGCGCCTCCTCCAGCAGGCGCTTCATCCGCCCGCGCGCCACCAGCCGGTTGTAGATGCCCTTGTCCGCCCGCACGTCGGAGTACTGCAGGTCCACCAGTTGCAGGCGCGGGTGCGACCACTCCAGGGAGTCCCGGGAGCGGTAGCCCTCCAGCACCTTGAGCTTGGCCACCCAGTCCAGCTCGTCGGCCAGGCTCATCGGGTCGGCGCCCAGCCGGTCGAGCACCGACTCCCAGCGGTCCAGGACGTCGGCGGTGTCGGGGTCCACGTCGGTGCCGAAGCGGTCCTCCACGTACTTGCGTGCCTGGTCCAGGTACTCGCGCTGGAGTTCCAGCGCGGTCATCCGCCGCCCGTCGCGCAGCCGCACCCGGTGGGTGAGGCCGGGGTCGTGCGAGACCTCCCGGAGGTCGGCCACCGGGGTCTCCAGGGACAGGTCCGCGCTCAGGAACCCGTCCTCGATCATCGACAGCACCAGCGCCGTCGTCCCCAGCTTGAGGTAGGTGGAGATCTCGCTCATGTTGGCGTCGCCGATGATGACGTGCAGCCGCCGGTACTGGTCGGGGTCGGCGTGCGGTTCGTCCCTGGTGTTGATGATGGGGCGCTTGAGGGTGGTCTCCAGCCCCACCTCGACCTCGAAGAAGTCGGCACGCTGGGAGATCTGGAACCCGCTGCCCTGCCCGTCGGAGCCGATGCCGACCTTGCCCGCCCCGCACACCACCTGGCGGGAGACGAAGAACGGGATCAGGTGCCGGACGATGTCGCCGAACGGCGTCGACCGGTGCATCAGGTAGTTCTCGTGGCAGCCGTAGGAGGCGCCCTTGTTGTCGGTGTTGTTCTTGTAGAGCTGGATCGGCTCGATGCCCGGGGTGGCCCCCGCCCGCGCGGCGGCGTCGGCCATCACCCGCTCCCCCGCCTTGTCCCACAGCACCGCGTCGCGCGGGTTGGTGACCTCGGGCGCCGAGTACTCGGGGTGGGCGTGGTCCACGTACAGGCGGGCGCCGTTGGTGAGGATGACGTTGGCCAGGCCCAGGTCCTCGTCGGTGAGCTGCGTGGGATCGGCGACCTCACGTGCCAGGTCGAAGCCGCGCGCGTCGCGCAGCGGGTTCTCCTCCTCGAAGTCCCAGCGGGCACGCCGCGCCCGGGCCGCCGAGGCGGCCAGATAGGCGTTGACCACCTGGGTGGAGGTGACCATCGCGTTGGCCCCGGGGTTGCCTGGTACGGAGATCCCGTACTCGGTCTCGATACCCATAATCCGCCGCACACTCATGGTGAGAGGTTATCCACCGAGGCGTGGTCTTGAACGCTTCCGCGCCAATTGTGGCCCAAGTGCCGTGTTCTGGGGCGTTGCGCGGTACTGCGGCGCGCCGTTCCCTCGCAGGTCGCGGCACACGGGGGCCTGATTCCGGCGGTCGCGGGTTTCCTTCCTCCATGGGCGGGTAGCAGGGCGCGGCGGGGTGGGGGCTCCCGTGCCCGCACCTGAAAGAGCCGTGACGTGCGGGCCCGGGCACGTGACCGTGGACGTGTCCTCGACGGCCTTCTGCGACTCCTCCGGCCTCAGCGCATGGCGCGGGCGGCTGCGAGCGGGTGACGGGCCCGGTTTCCGGAGGGCGGCCCGCACGGCGCGCCCTCCGGAAGCGGGTGGGGCAGCGGTACGGCGCGTCCGTGCGGGCCGCGTGGTGTCAGGTCGCGGCGGGGTACACGGTCACCTGGGTGACGGTGCGCCCGTTGGCCTGGTCGATCCTGGCCTTCCAGGGGTTCAGCGCCACCTCCTCCCCCGGCTCCCGGGGGATGTGGCCCAGCACGGCGATGACCAGACCGGCGACGGTGACGTAGTCCCCCTCGGGCAGGTCGTCCAGATGGACGTCGATGTCGGGCAGGTCGTGCACGGGATAGGTCCCGGGCAGGGTGAAGGACCCGTCGGCGTTGCGGGCCACGGTGCGGATGTCGGAGTCGGTCTCGTCGTAGATCTCCCCGACGATCTCCTCCAGCAGGTCCTCCAGGCTCACGATGCCGTCGACGCCGCCGACCTCGTTGACGACCACGCCCAACTGCTGGTGTTCGGCGATCATGCGGCGCAGGGCCAACGACACCACCAGGGAGTCGGGCAGGAGCAGCGGTTCGCGGGCCAGTTCCCCGGCGTCGGACTCACCGCGCACCAGGTCGGACCAGTGCACGACGCCGAGCACGTCGTCCAGGTCGTCGTCGTTCACCACCGGTGCCCGGGAGTGCCCGTGCTCGGCGAGCATCTGCGCCGCCTGGGCCGCGGGCGTGCGGGCGGGGATGGTGAACACCTCGCCGCGGGGGACGACGACCTGGCGCAGGCGCCGGTCGTCGATCTCGAAGGCCCCGGAGATGATGGTGCGCTGCTCCCGGGTCATGCCCCGCTGGGTGGCGAGCATGTCGCGCAGCTCCTCCTCGCTGACCTCCTCCTTGGCCGCGGAGGGGTCACCGCCCGTCAGGCGCACCACGAGGTTGGTGGAGACGCTCAACAGCCACACCACGGGGCGGGAGAGCATGGCGAGCAGGTCCAGCGGCCGGGCGACCAGCACCGCCCACGTCTCGGCCCGCTGCATGGCGATGCGCTTGGGCGCCAGTTCACCGAAGACCAGCGTGACGAAGGACAGGAGCACCGTGACCAGGACGATCGCCACCGGGCTGGCGGCCGAGCCCAGGAAGCCCAGGGGCTCGATGAGGGGCTGGGCCAGGGACACGGCCGCGGTGGCCGAGGCCAGGAAGCCCGCGAGGGTGATGCCGATCTGGATGGTGGCCAGGAAACGGTTGGGGTCCCGTGCCAGGCGGGCCACCGCACGGCCGCCGGGCCCCCGGGCCGCCAACTGTTTGATCTGCCCTTCCCTGAGGGTGATCAGGGCGATCTCGCTCCCCGCGAACAGGGCGTTGACGAGAACGAGGACAAGGACGAGGCCGAGTTGAACCCCGTAGCTTTCCATAACTGCTGTCGTCTCCGATGCTGTAGTGCTCTGGCACGGTCCGTTCGGGCCGTGGCACCAGAGCCTCTCACAACCCCGCCCGGGGACCTCCCCCGCCTCGTCGGCCAGGTCCGGGCGGGCGCCGACAGGAACGTTCCTCGGCCCGCTCGGACCCCTAGAAAGTGTTGACACCCTGCCATCACGGGGCCCGGAAACAACCGGTAAGAAGAGGGGCCGACCGGAAGTTCCGGTCGGCCCCTCAAGGCGCTCTCAGAGTGCGTTTCTACAGGTACTGGCCGGTGTTGGGCACCGTGTCGATGCTCCGCCCGGAGTCCGCGCCCTTCTTGCCCGTGACCAGGGTCCGGATGTAGACGATGCGCTCGCCCTTCTTGCCGGAGATGCGCGCCCAGTCGTCGGGGTTGGTGGTGTTGGGCAGGTCCTCGTTCTCGCTGAACTCGTCGACGCAGGCCTGCATCAGGTGCGAGACCCGGATGCCCTTGGACTGCTGGTCGATGAAGTCCTTGATGGCCATCTTCTTGGCCCGGGAGACGATGTTCTCGATCATCGCGCCGGAGTTGAAGTCCTTGAAGTACAGGACCTCCTTGTCACCGTTGGCGTAGGTGACCTCCAGGAAGCGGTTCTCCTCGCCCTCGGTGTACATGCGCTCCACGACCCGCTGGATCATGGCGTCCACCGTGGCCCTGGCCGAACCGCCGTGCTCGACGAGGTCCTCGTCGTGCAGCGGCAGGTCCGTGGTGATGTACTTGCCGAAGATGTCGCGGGCCGCCTCGGCGTCGGGCCGCTCGATCTTGATCTTGACGTCCAGGCGGCCGGGCCGCAGGATCGCCGGGTCGATCATGTCCTCGCGGTTGGAGGCGCCGATGACGATGACGTTCTCCAGGCCCTCCACACCGTCGATCTCGCTCAGGAGCTGGGGCACGATCGTGTTCTCCACGTCGGAGGACACGCCCGAGCCGCGGGTGCGGAAGATCGAGTCCATCTCGTCGAAGAAGACGATGACCGGGGTGCCCTCGGAGGCCTTCTCCCGTGCGCGCTGGAAGACCAGGCGGATGTGCCGCTCGGTCTCGCCCACGTACTTGTTGAGCAGCTCGGGGCCCTTGATGTTGAGGAAGAAGCTCTTGCCGACGTCGCGGCCGGTGCGCTCGGCGACCTGCTTGGCCAGCGAGTTGGCGACCGCCTTGGCGATGAGCGTCTTACCGCACCCGGGAGGGCCGTAGAGCAGCACGCCCTTGGGCGGGCGCAGCTGGTGCTCGTAGAAGAGCTCCTTGTACAGGTAGGGCAGCTCGACCGCGTCGCGGATCATCTCGATCTGCCCGGAGAGGCCGCCGATGTCGGTGTAGGCGATGTCGGGGACCTCTTCGAGGATGAGCTCCTCGACCTCGGACTTGGGGATGCGCTCGTAGACGTAGCCCGAGCGCGGCTCCAGCAGCAGCGAGTCGCCGGGGCGGATCGCCTGGTCGCGCAGCGGCTCGGCCAGGCGGACGATCCGCTCCTCGTCGTGGTGGGAGATCACCAGGGCGCGCTCGCCGTCCTCAAGGATCTCCTTGAGCATGACGACCTCGCCGACGGTCTCGAAGGACTCCACCTCGACGACGTTGAAGGCCTCGTTGAGCATGACCTCCTGGCCGGGGCGCAGGTTGTCCAGGTCCACCGAGGGACTGACGTTGACCCGCATCTTGCGGCCGTTGGTGAAGATCTCGACGGTCTCGTCCTCGCGCGAACCGAGGTAGACGCCGAAGCCCGACGGCGGCTGGGCCAGCCGGTCGACCTCCTCCTTGAGCGCCACGATCTGCTCGCGCGCCTCCTTCAAAGTGGAGACGAGCCGTTCGTTCTGGCCGTTGGCGGCGGCGAGGTTGGCCTGTGCCTCCCTCAGCCGCTCCTCCAGCAGGCGTACATGCCGGGGCGAATCGGCGAGCTTGCGCCGAACAACGCCGAGTTCCTTTTCCATGTAGGAGACCTGGGCCGTGAGTTCTTCGACTTCACGGTCCCGGTCGCTCTGACGCTCGTCGTCGCGCTCAGCCACGTCCGCCACCTCCCTATGAGGAACTACATCGGAGCCTACCTACCCTCGCCCTATTCCTAACCTCCCAAGGCCACAGAGTGTCGTAGGCCTCATTTCCAGGTCTTGCGTCAGCACAGGTCAGAGTGCTACCGAATGACCCGACGTAATGAGAACGTAACCTCTGGGTCCGGCCGCGGGCAAGGAGTGCGCCCCCTTGGGGCGTTCCCTCCCCGCGCACGTCAGCGGACCCGCCCGCACACGCCGGAGCCCGCCCGGGCGGGTCCCCGTGGGGACCGCGCCGAGGACGCACGGTGAGAAGCGGCGTGCGGCCTACGCGGGCGGGCTCGGACTGCGGGCTCGGGTGAGGGGCCGCGGGCTCAGCCGTCGGCGCCGTCCCGCGGGGCCTGCGGGTCGGCGGCGCCCTCCGGGGGCTGCGGGCCGGGGGCGTCGGCCGCCCCGGCGGTCCCACCGTCGCCGCGGGGCGCCTCGGGAACCGCCGCGTCGGTGGCCAGCGCCCGGACCTCCTCGGCCGGGACCGCCTCCCCCGCTCCGTCCGCGCGCCGGTCCTGCTCACGCGCGGCGGTGAAGTCCTTGCCGTAGGCGCCCTTGGCCGGACGGCGGCGGCGCTCGGGGGCCTCGGCCCCGTCGGCCAGGCGGCGCGCGACCACCAGGAAACCGGTGTGCCCGATCATGCGGTGGTCCGGGCGCACCGCCAGGCCCTCCACGTGCCAGGTGCGCAGCATGGTCTCCCACGAACGCGGCTCGTAGAAGCGGGGGTCCTCGCGCAGCTGCTCCACCACGCGCGAGAGCTGGGTGGTGGTGGCGACGTAGCAGCACACCAGCCCGCCCGGGATGAGGGCGTCGGCGACCGCGTCCAGGCACTCCCACGGCGCGAGCATGTCCAGGAAGACGCGGTCGACGTCGGTCTCGTCCAGCTCCTCCACCAGGTCGCCGACGGTGAGCTTCCAGGCCGGGTGCGGACCGCCGTGGAACCTCTCCACGTTCTTGCGGGCGATCTCGGCGAAGTCGGCGCGGCGCTCGTAGGAGTGCACCATGCCGTTCTCACCGACCGCGCGCAGCAGCCAGTTGGACATGGCCCCCGAGCCCGCCCCGGCCTCCACCACGCGCGCGCCGGGGAAGATGTCGGCCTCCACGAGCACCTGGGCGGCGTCCTTGGGGTAGACGATGGTCGCGCCCCGCTTCATCGACAGGGTGTAGTCGATCAGCAGGGGGCGCAGCGCCACGTAGGCCGTGCCGGTGTTGGAGCGCACCACACTGCCCTCGGGCTGTCCGATGAGGTCGTCGTGGTCGACCTTGCCCTTGTGGGAGTGGAAGGCGGCGCCCTCTCGCAGGGTGATGGTGTGCATGCGACCCTTGGGGTCGGTCAACTGCACGGTGTCGCCGTCGGTGAAGGGGCCGCGGCGGCCATGGATACCGGTCAACGTCGCTCTCGTCTTCCCACGTCGCTATTGGTTGGCAGGGCGATCGCCCAGGGTATCGGCCCCCCGGTACCGCGGCGAACGTGCACGGAGCGCCCGCGCGTGCGAAATCCCCGCTCCCAGGGCAGTATTCAGCCTGACGGGCCCCTGACCGCGCCCGACCACCACACGAGGACCACGGGAGAAGACGACCCATGTCACAGCTGACCACGGGGCTGGGAATCGACATCGGCGGCAGCGGGATCAAGGGCGCGCCGGTCGACCTGAGCACCGGCGAGTTCCTCAAGGAGCGGACGAAGGTCCTCACCCCCGACCGCTCCGACCCCGAGGCGGTGGCCGAGATCGTGCACGGGATCGCCGAGCACTTCCCCGAGGCGGCGGGCATGCCCCTGGGCGTGACCTTCCCCGGCGTGGTGCAGGGCGGCGTGGTGCGCACCGCCGCCAACCTGGACAAGAGCTGGATCGACACCGACGCGCGGTCGCTGTTCGCCGAGGCCACCGGCCGCCCGGTGCGCGTGCTCAACGACGCCGACGCCGCCGCCGTGGCCGAGACCCGCTACGGCGCGGCCAGGGACGTGCCGGGGGTGGTGCTGATGACCACCCTGGGCACGGGGATCGGCACCGCCCTGGTGGTGGACGGGCGCCTGGTGCCCAACACCGAGTTCGGACACCTGGAGATCGACGGCCACGACGCCGAGACGCGGGCCTCCTCAGGCGCCAAGGAACGCGAGGAGCTGTCCTACCGCGAGTGGGCGACCGAGCGGCTCCAGCGCTACTACCGGGTCGTGGAGGACCTGCTGTGGCCGGACCTGATCGTGGTCGGCGGCGGGGTCAGCCGCAAGGCGGAGAAGTTCCTGCCGCTGCTGGACATCCGCACACCCGTCGTGGCCGCCTCGCTGCTCAACACGGCCGGGATCGTCGGCGCCGCCCTGGCCGCCGCCGAGTCCGAGGCGGGCTGAGGCGGCCCGGGCGGCCCGGGCGGCCGGACCTAGGAGTGCAGGCGCAACCGTTCCTGAACAGTGTTCAGAAGTGACCCCCGGGGGGTCACTTCGGCACTGCGCCCATCCCGAACGGTGCTGGATGGGCTGGGTCACCGCGTTCCTGCCCCGTCCGGCCACGCGCATCGCGTGCACGCGCCGTGACGGGTGGGCGGTTTCCCTCACGCCCACAACTCCCCGGTGCGGCCTGGGCGGTCCGATGCCCCACACCATCACCCCGGTGGTGTGGGGGCGGTGCCGTCCGACGCCGGACCGGGTGGCCCTGGGCGCGCCGCCCGACCGCGATGCTGGCCGCATCGTGCCGGGAGACCTTCCTGCTGGTGGTCAGGGGTCGCTGCCAGTGCCGGGCACCCCACCGGGAGGTGTACGCCGGATCCACGGCGATGACCGACACCCCCAGGGTGTGGGCCATCGACACCAACCGGGACCGCAACCGAGCAGTGGGAAAACCACTGACCAGCCACCGGAACTTCTTACGCCGTCCGTGCTTTTCCCGGGACTTCTCTGCGGAAAAGTCCAGGTCCTCCACCGCGATGGCCCGCACACCGCATCCGGTGGCCCAGCGCAGCAGCCGGGACAGGGCGTGGCGGACCTGCGCGTCCCTGTGCTGGGAGTTACCGGACAGGTCGAAGGCGAACCGTCGCGGATTCCCGATCGGGTTGCCGTGGGTGTCGAGTCGCCAGGCGGCCAGGTGGTCGGCGTTGGCGTCCACCCCGACCACCCCGACCACCCCGCGGGCCAGTGCCGCCTCCCACGGCACCTGTGGGGCGGGGGTGGGGGTCCAGGACGCGGTTACGTACCACCGTTCCCGATCCGTGTCCAGGTGGATGCGGTAGGCCACCGCCCCGTCGGCCTCGACCCGATCAGCCCACTCGGTGCCCCGGTGGGCGAAGGCCACCCGGCCCGAGAGCACGTACCGACCACGGGGCGCGTTGGCCAGGTCCGCCAACGGGGCGGGCAACCGGATCGAGATCTGCCCCTCGGGGGTGATGCGGATGGTCTCGTTGCCGTGGCGTTTGCCGGACTCACCCTCAGCGGACAGGAAGAAGCGTGCGGCCTCCCACCGGGCCCGCCACTGGGCCTGGGTGAGTCCGGCCTGGTCCAGGTGGTGACGGCTGTGCAGCAGCCGTTTGCCGCCACGCACCACAGGGACCCGCCCCGCCTCCCAGTCCGCCACCTGCGTGGCATGCCGACTTTCCAGGGCGGCCAGGCGTCGGGACTTGGCGTGCCACTCCTGACGTGAGGCGTACCCACCCGGGGCGCCCCGGGCGCCCGGGGTTTTGAGGGGTTGGGAGAGCCGGTGGCGCAGGGTGTCGATGCCCGTTTGGAGGCGGTGGAGGTGGGCGGCCTGGCTGCGGCGGGCCAGCGCCCACTGCTCGTTCGAGGCCCTGGTGATCGTCCCCGCCCACCGCGACGATGAGACAGGGGTCAGCCCCCGTTTGCGGGCCGCCCAGGAGTCCTTGCCGTGGCCGCTTCCGTCTGCACATCGGGCGGCCAGGTCCGTGGAGGCGAGCGAACCCAGATGGGCGCCCACGGCCCGCAGGACCGTCTCGTCCTCAGGGGTGAGGCCCTTGAGCCGATCAGATCCTGCCGGTTTCGTCGCTGTGTTCGAGACGACCGTAGCCAGGACCGGGGGCGCCTGTCCGGAGAATCAGCGAACTCCTCGGACGGAATGTCACCGGCGGGCCGTCCACCGGGGCGGGGACACACACCACACACCGCGTTCCGACAGCAGCACAGGATGACTCCTGTGCCCTCGTGTGCGTTTGAGTGGCTTCCCGACCCAACAGCTAACAACCCCCTGACCGCCTTGTCCACGTCCGCCCTGGGCCCGTGCACGGCCACGCCCACCGGGTCCAGGTCCGCGGCGGCCACCCCGCGCACGGCGGCGCGGTCGTCGTCGTTGCCGGTGGCGAACAGCTGCTCGGTGTACAGCGCGGCGGCCAGGCCCCGGGGGCGGGCGCGCTCCAGCGTGCGGGCCAGGGTGCGCGCGTCGGCCCCGTAGACCAGGACGGGTTCGCGGAATATCGCGAGGTAGGTGTTGCCCGAGGCGTCCTCGTAGGGCTCGCCCATGGAGCCGGGGCGCGCGTGCGCGACGCCGCTGCTGAGGAAGGCAGTGACGTTGAGCTTCTGCCAGCTGGCCGCGGCGGCGGGCCGGAGCCGGTTCGCGGTCTACCGGGCCTTCCGCGCGGTGCGGGGGATGGCGCCCAGCGAGTACCAGCGGCAGCTGCGGCTGCGGCGGGCCCGCGAACTGATCGCGGCGGGGGTGCCTCTGCCGGAGGCCTCGGCGCGCTCGGGGTTCACCGACCAGAGCCACCTGACGCGGTGGTTCGGCCGCTCCTACGGGATCACGCCGAGGGCCTTCCGCGCGGCGGACCGCCCCCGCTCAGCCCTCGCCGACGGACAGGGACAGGGCGACCACGATCCGCCGCGCGGCGGCGGAGGTGTGCGCGACCGGTGAGAGGGGCACGCCCGCCAACGCCGTGGGCAGCCCGTCCTGGAGCGGCCAGCGCATCCACCACCACAGGTCCCCGCGGTGGGGCCGCAGCAGGGCGCGGTGGGGCCGGGCGCGGGGACCGGCGTCCACCGCCCCGCACAACCCGTCCTCACGGGCCTCCACCCCGCGTGAGCGCAACTCGGCGACCAGCCCGCGCAGGGCGAGGTCCGTCAGCTCCACGCGGTTCACCAGCCCGGCCGCACCCGGGTCACACCTCAGGCTCGGACTCCCCGCCGGCGGGGTCTCAACGGTCAACGGGACTCCCCTCCCCTTCCCAGACGCCTCTGGGACCAACGACCCTTGCACTCTGCCGTATCCGGAGGGAAAACCGCCGGTCCTATGCGGATCACGCATACGTACTTCTTTCTTACACATAGCCACCAGCGGCGCCCGGAGTCCCTAACCTAAGCTCATGCCCCAACCAGACGGCGTTCTTCCAGCGGACCTGTGGACACGTCCCCGCATGGCGGGTGCCCTGGCCACCTGCGACATGGCGACGGTCATCGAGGGAGTGCGCGCGGCGCACGGCTGGTCCCAGGGTGACCTCGCCCGCGCGATCGACTACTCCCAGAGCTGGGTCTCGCGCGTGGTCAACGGCCAGCAGTCGCTGACCATCAGCCAGGTACACGACCTCGCCCGACGCCTGGACATCCCGCTGCACCTGCTGCGTTTCGGCGGCACCGCGCCCCAGGCCCGTCCCGCAGAGAAGGGGGTGGACACCACGAGGCGCCGCGACTTCGGACGCGCGGTGGCCGCGGGAGCGCTGCTCACCGCCACCACCGCCACCACCGGTGCGGCTCCGGCCCCGGTGGCGTCGGGCCCGTGCCCCGACACCGTCAACGAGACGACCGCGCACTCCCTGCGCGCCATCACCGGGGGACAGCGCCGCATGGACGCCACCTCCCCCTCCCGCCACCTGCTGCCCAGCGCTGTGGCGCACGTGCATCTGGCCGAGCACATGCGTGGGCAGGCGCACGGGACGCCGTTCCACGGCGAGTTGAGCGCCGCGGCCAGCGAGGCCTCCGGCTTCGCCGCCTGGCTGCACGCCGACCGGGGAGACATGGGATCGGCCAGGGCGCACTACCGCACCGCCGTGACGCGCGCCCGCCAGGCGGACATGCGCCTGCTCGACGTGTACATGCTGGGCTCCCTGGCCGCCTTCGAGACCGACACCGCCGAGGACCACCACCTGGGCCTGGGGCTGGTCCAGGAGGCCGAACGCGTCCTGGGCCCGGCCGCCCACCCCACCGCGCGCGCCTGGCTGGCCTGCGTGGGAGCGCTCGCGCACGCCGGGACCGGGGACGGCGCGGCGGCCGCCAGCGCCCTGGGCCGGGCGGAGCGGGAGGTGGCCCGCTCCGCCAACACCGACCCGCCCTGGCCGTGGGTGTTCGCCTTCGACGAGGCCAAGGTCGCCGGCTACCGCGCCCGGGTGGGCGTGCGGCTGCGCCAGCCGCACGACGCCCGGCGGGCCTTCTCCGAGGCCTTCGCGCCCCACGGGGGCAACCCCAAGCAGTCCGCGGTCCTCCAGGTGGAACTGGCCGCGGCGCACGCCGAGGCGGGGGACGTGGACGAGGCCTTCCGCCTGGTCGACGAGGCGCTGGACACGGGCGTGCGCTACGAGTCCGAGCGGATCATCAGCCGGGTCCGGGCCTTTCGCCGCCGCTACTCGGGAACGCGGGCGCGCTGCGCGGCCGCCCTGGACGACCGGCTCCTGTCCCTGGTGAGGGGCGCCGTCGCACAGGGGTAGGAAGACCGCGAAGCGACCATCAGGGAGGTCCCGTGATCCACATCGCGGTCACCGGTCACCGCGGCCTGGCCCCGGACGTGCGACGCACCGTCACCGCGCTGCTCACCGCCCACCTGGAGCCCTACGGCTGCGAGATGGTGGGCCTGTCCTGCCTGGCCGACGGCGCCGACGCCGTCTTCGCCGAGACGGTCGTCGCCGCCGGAGCCCCGCTGGAGGCGGTCATCCCCGCCTCCGGCTACCGCGAGGCGCTGCCCGAGGAGCACCACCCCGTCTACGACCGCCTCCTGCGACGGGCCGTCCTCGTGCACACGCTGCCCCACACCGAGTCCACGCCCGAGGCGCACCTGGAGGCCGGAAGACTGCTCGTGCGTCGCTGCGACCAGCTCGTGGCCGTCTGGGACGGCCGGCCGGCGCGCGGCCCCGGCGGCACCGCCGACGTGGTGGCCTACGCACGCTCGCTCTTTCGACCGGTCTCGGTGCTGTGGCCCGAGGGCGCCCGCCGCTGACCCGGTTCAGCGACCGCCCGAGACCACCGCGTTGACGTCCGCGGCCCTGAGCACCCCGCGCACCCCGCCGGCCTCGTCCACCACCAGGTACTCCGGCAGCGGGTGCCCCGTCAGCTCCCGCAACAACTCCTCACCCTCCAACCCCACCGGCACCAGAGAATGCTCGGTCACCGCCCGGGACACGCTCGACACCGGCACCCACGCCCGGCGCTCCGGCTCGATCGCCCCGGCCGCCGCCGGGTGCACCACCGCCGTGGGAGCGCCCCGGGCGTCGGTCACCACGACCTCCACCGCCTCCGCCTCCCGCGCCCGGCGCTCGGCCTCGGCCAGCGGCGTGTCGGCCGGCACCGTCACCGAGGACCGGGCCAGGTCCCGGGCCCGCAGACGCGGGATGCGCTCACGCACCCGGGCGGAGCGCAGCGCGTCGGAGGCGCCCATCCACATGAAACCGCCCAGGACGAAGCCCCACACCACGCTCCACGGGCTGAGCCGTCCGCCCGCCCACCACGTGATCAGGAACGGCAGCGCCACCACCAGCAGCGCCAGCACCCGACCGCCCCAGGCCGCGGCCACGCTCCCCGCGAAGGGACGACCCGTCGCCTTCCACACCCCGGCGCGCAGCAGCCGCCCGCCGTCCAGCGGAAGCCCCGGCAGCAGGTTGAACGCGCCGACCAGCAGGTTGGCGATCCACAGCTGGAACAGCAGCTCACCCACCACCGTGCGCGGCTCGGTGAACAGGTACAGACCGAACCCGCCCGCCGCCAGCAGCAGGGAGAACAGCGGACCGGCGAACGCGATCCAGAACTCACGCCCCGGCGTGGGCGCCTCGCGCTCGATCTCGGAGACCCCGCCCAGCACGTACAGCACGATGCGCCGGACCGGCAGGCCGTACATGCGCGCGACCACCGCGTGCGCCAGCTCGTGCACCAGCACCGACGCGTAGAGCAGCACGGCGAAGACGAAGGCCAGCAGGTAGGCGCCCGGCCCCAGCGCCAGGCGCCCCTGGACCACGCCGCCGTAGACCAGGGTGATCAGCGCCGCGACGATCAGCCACGAGGAGGTCACGTACACGGGGATGCCGAAGGGGCGGCCGATCAGTAACCCCGGTCTGGCGGAACGGTCGCGGGGTCTGGGCGCGGATGGGTCACTACCGGTCGTCACACCCCCAGCCTACGGCCCGCCCGCCCCGGCCCCGCGGCGCCCACGACCGCGCTCCGCACCGCCCGCCCGTCCACAGGCCGCCCTCTCCCCTCGCGGCCTGTCGCGGCCTTCTCATAGGCTCGATCCATGACCACCGCGCTCCTCCCGTCCGCCCTCTCCCCCTCCCGGGCCTCCGACTTCCTCCAGTGCCCGCTGCTGTTCCGCTTCCGCACCATCGACCGCCTCCCCGAGGCGCCCAGCGCGGCGGCCCTGCGCGGCACCCTCGTCCACGCCTGCCTGGAGCGCCTGTACGAGCTGCCCGCCGAGTCGCGCAGCCCGCGCAACGCCGTCGGCCTCGTCGAGCCCCAGTGGAAGAAGCTGCGCGAGAAGAAGCCCGAGCTGGACGAGCTGTTCGCCGACGACGCCGAGCGCGACACATGGCTGGAGTCCGCCCGCGACCTGGTCCGCCGCTACTTCGACCTGGAGAACCCCACCGCCCTGGAGCCCCGCGACCGCGAGATGCGCCTGGACGTGTCCCTGCCCACCGGCCTGCGGCTGCGCGGCTACGTGGACCGCATCGACGTCACCCCCTCCGGCCAGATCCGGATCGTGGACTACAAGACCGGCAAGTCCCCCGCGCCCCGCTTCGAGGACAAGGCCCGGTTCCAGATCTTCTTCTACGCGGTCATGATCTGGCGCGACCTCGGCGTCGTCCCCACCCGCCTCCAACTCGTCTACCTGGGCGGCGACGGAGCGGTGCGCTGGTACGACCCCACCGAGGACGAACTCCGGGCCGCGGAGACCGAGATCGCCGACATCTGGGCGCGGATCGAGGCCGCCGGACGCGCCGGGGTGTGGGAGCCCCGCAGGAGCAAGCTCTGCGGCTGGTGCGAACACCAGGCGCTGTGCCCGGAGTTCGGCGGCACCCCGCCGCCCCTGCCCGCGCCGACGGACCGCCCGCGCGGATGACCCCGCCCCCGCTCCGACCGAGCGCGTGACCCGGCCGGGCGCCCGAGGACGCGGGGCCCGGCCCCCGCACCGGGAGCGGCCCGCCCCACCCGCACCGCTGCGCCCCCGGGCTCGGGCCCGCCCGCAGCCCGGGATACGGCACAATTCCCCCTGTGCCCGTCTCAGTACTACTGGTCGACGACCAGCCCCTCGTCCGCGCCGGTTTCCGCATGATCCTGGAGTCCGCCCCGCACCTGTCCGTCGTGGGCGAGGCCTCCGACGGCCGCGAGGCGGTCCGCGAGACCCGCAGCCTGCTGCCCGACGTCGTCCTCATGGACGTGCGCATGCCCGGCATGGACGGGATCGAGGCCACCCGTCAGATCGTGTCGTGGGCGCGGCCCCTGGGCCACCGGGTGCGGGTCCTGGCGCTGACCACCTTCGACCTGGACGAGTACGCCGTCGAGGTGCTGCGCGCGGGCGCCTCCGGGTTCCTGCTCAAGGACGCGCCGCCCGCCGAACTCGTCTCGGCCGTCGAGGTGGTCGCGGACGGGGCGGCGGCCGTCTCCCCCACCGTGCTCAACCGCCTGCTCGACCGCTTCGCCCCGCTCCTGCCCTCCGCCTCCCCCGGCGCCGAACCCGCCGAGGACACCCTGACCGCCCGCGAACACGAGGTCCTGCGCCTGCTCGCGCGCGGGTGGTCCAACGCCGAGATCGCCGCCCACCTGGTCCTGGGCGAGACCACCGTCAAGTCCCACGTCGGCAGCATCCTCACCAAGCTGGAACTGCGCGACCGGGTCCAGGCCGTGGTCTACGCCTACGAGCACGGCCTGGTCCGCCCCGGCGAGCGCGACGACGGCCCCGGCCCCGGCTGACACCGCCGACCCGCGTTCCGGGAGGACCTGGCCACCAGGTGCCGCACCCCCTGCCCCCGGCACGCGCACCGGGCCACCAGGTTCACCGGCCTGCGCCGACACACCGCCCCGGCGCGCCAGGCCCCGCCCCGCCGGGGCTGCGGCCCGATCCAGTCCCGGCCCCGACCCCCCGCGCGCGGGCCCCGGGCGCGGCGCCGGGAACCCCGGCGCGTCGCTGTGGACGGGCCCCCGGCCTTGACAGGATGATCCGGTGATCGAACTCACCGGCCACCAACCCCGTTCCGGGCGAACCCCGCCCCCGGGGGCCGCGTCCCCTCATGGGTTGTCCACAGCACGCCGGTCACCACGGGTACAGGCGGGGAGGAGACGGAGACAGGAATGCCAAGCAAGCGGGAGCGGCCCGTGCCCCCGAGCGAGGACCGCCTGCTCAGCAGGATGCGGGACTGGCGGGAGGCGCACGAGCGGGAGCTGACCCCGGACGGCTTCGACGAGACCGAGGACGTCAACCTCCCCGACGCCCGCGCCATCGACCTGGTGCTGCGGGTGGGCGAGCTGATGCTCGCCAGCGGAGAGGGCACGGAGGCCGTCAGCGAGGCGATGCTCAGCCTCTCGGTCGCCTTCGACCTGCCCCGCTCGGAGGTCTCGGTCACCTTCACCACCATCACCCTGTCCACCCACCCCGGGGGCGAACACCCCCCGATCACCGGCGAACGGGTGGTGCGCCGCCGCACCCTGGACTACTTCCGCGTCAACGAACTGCACACCCTGGTGCAGCAGTGCGCGCTCGGCCTGCTGGAACTGGAGGACGCCACCGCCCGCCTGACCCAGATCAGGCGCGCCCGCATGCCCTACCCCAACTGGCTCATCGCGGTCGGGTTCGGCCTCATCGCCTCCAGCGCGAGCCTCATGGTGGGCGGCGGCCTGATCGTGGCGACCGCGGCCTTCCTGGCCACCGTCATGGGCGACCGCACGTCGGTGTTCCTGGCCAAGCGGGGCGTCGCGGAGTTCTACCAGATGGCGGGCGCGGCGGTGGTGGCCGCCACGATCGGCGTGGCGCTGCTGTGGGCCAGCACCACGCTGGACCTCGGCCTCCAGGCCGGGGCGATCATCACCGGCAACATCATGGCCCTGCTGCCCGGACGCCCGCTGGTCTCCAGCCTCCAGGACGGCATCAGCGGCACCTACGTCTCGGCGGCGGCACGCCTGCTGGAGACCTTCTTCATCCTGGGCGCGATCGTGTCCGGCGTGGGCGCGGTCGCCTACACCGCCCAGCGCCTGGGCGTGAGCATCAACCTGGAGGACCTCCCCTCCGCGGGAACCTCGATGGAGGTCCCCGTGCTGATCGGCGCGGCGGGGATCGCGGTGGCCTTCGCCATCTCGCTCGCCGTACCGCCCCGGATGCTGCCGATGATCGGCGCGCTCGGCGTGATGATCTGGGTGATCTACGCGAGCATGCGCGACCTGCTGCACGTGCCCGCGGTGGTGGGCACGGTCGCGGGCGCGGTCGCGGTGGGCGTGGTGGGCCACTGGCTGGCGCGGCGCACCCGCAGACCGGTGCTGCCCTACCTGGTCCCGTCGATCGCCCCGCTGCTGCCCGGCAGCATCCTGTACCGGGGCCTGATCGAGATCACGCAGGGCGACCCCTCAGCCGGGCTGCTCAGCCTCGCGGAGGCGGTCACGGTGGGCCTGGCGCTGGGCGCGGGGGTCAACCTCGGCGGCGAGCTGGTCAGGGCCTTCCAGCACGGCGGGCTGGCCGGCGCGGGGATGCGCAGCCGCCCGGCGGCGCGCCGGACACGCGGCGGGTACTGAGTTCCTCGTATCCGGGGCCGGACAGGGCAGAACCATTGCTGGCCTGGGGGTGTCTCACTCCCCGAGAGCGGACGACAGCGGCGGGGAGAACACATCCGTGTTAAACCGCGACGAGCATGTGATGTGAACCACTACTCTTGGCGTCAGCTCAACGACGAGCACCTCTGGACCGAAAGGCCTGTCCCATGTGCAGCCACGAACCTGCCTGCCCGTCCTTCGAGGACACCGACCGCGAAGCGGCCCGGGTCGTCTCCAGCCACCCCGAACAGGGCTGGAGCCTGCTCTGCAACGGTGTCGTCCTCTTCGACGACACCGGTGAGCTGCTTCCCGACGGGGCGGTCGTCGCCCCGCACCGGCCCCGCGTCGCCGCCTGACGCCCGACCGCACCGACACACCCCGGCCGCGAGGCCGACGTACCCCGCCCGGCAAGCACCCCCGGGCGGCGACGTGCCCCCTGACGGCCCCCGGTGACCGCGCGAGCGCCGGGGCCCGTCCCAGGCCCTCACTCCCGGACCGGGTCGGGCCACCCCTCCGGCAGCACGTCCCGGCCGCCCATCGCCTCACTCAGCCGACGCCGGAAGTCGGCGTGCACACCGGGCCCCCACACCAGTCCGCTCGGCGTGCGCAGCGCCTGCTCCATGGCGGCCCGCAGCGCCGCCGGGCGCGCCTCCCCCTCGGCCACAGGCAGCGCCAGCAGGGCGTGCATCTGGGTGACCACGGCGAACAGCTCCCCCGCCAGCGCGGGCGCGCTCGCGGTCGCCGCTGCCTCCTCCAGGTAGGGGTCCCACCACGCCTCCCCGGCCCCGCCGTCCCCGTCCTCCTCGGGCGCGGCGAAGCCCCTGCGCAGTCTCTGACGCACCTGCCCCGCGGCGTCCTGGTCCCGGTCCCCCAGGCCCAGCCGCCAGACCCGCTCGGCCGCGCCGGGGTCCCCGCGCAGGGCCAACAGCCCCGCCAGGAGTTCCACGGCCGCGGCGAAGGTGCCCGGCGCGGCCCCCGGCCCCTCGGCGTCCTCGGAGACCGCGTCCGGGTCCGGGTCCACGACGGCGCCGACGTCGGCGATGGCGTGCTCCAGGTGGGCGGCGGCGCGCAGCAGGCGCAGACCGGGATCGTCCGCGACCGACAGGCCGCGTTCGACCGCGGCCGCGGCGGCGCCCGGCAGCCCCCGGCCCAGCAGGCGTTCGGCCAGGTCCCGGGAGGCGTCCACGACGGTGGCGGCGTGCAGGCGGCCGAGCGAACCGGGATCGGGCGGCAGGGCCAGCGCCGCCTCCCAGTGCTCCTCGGCCCCGCCGGTGTCGCCGCGCCCCTCGGCGGAGCGGGCCAGCCCGTAGTGCGCCACCGCCGTGTAGTCGGACCCGCCCAGGTCGAGCAGGCGGCGCCAGACGCGGTCGGCCTCGGCGTGGTCGCCGTCCTGTTCGAGGGAGAGCGCCAGGTGGTAGGCGGCGCGCGGGGCGTAGCGCGGGTCGCCGGTGGCCAGGGCTCGGCGGGCGGCCTCACGGGCGGCGGCCAGGTCGCCCCGCTGGTCCTCGACCACGGCCAGGCCGAGCAGGGCGCGGGCCTGCACCCGCGGGTGGGGGTTGGCGGCCACCGCCTGGTGGTAGAGCCTGGCCGCGCGTTTGAGGTGGCCGCTCTCGGCGAGGTCCCGGGCCTGGTCGCACAGTTCGGCGGCGCCCTGCCCGGTCGGCGCCTCCGCCTCGTCCGTGTCCCGGGGATCGGTGGCCGGGGGCGGGTCGGCGGGGCCAGAGCGCGCGGAAGGTCCGGACGTCGTGGTCATGGTCTCCGCTTTCCATGGGGGTGGCGGGGTGGCGGTCCGCGTGGTGGGAACGCGGTCCGTGTCGCCGCAACTCTAACGCCTGCGGCGTCCGGGGACCGGGGGCCCGCGCCGCGGCCGTGGGCACCGCCCCGTTCCCCGCCCCTCCCCTGACGGGCATGGAGAACAAAACGGACTTTTACGACGTAGATCTCCAAAGGGTCAGAAGAAGGGGCGCCGGTCCGAGGACCGGCGCCCCTTCCCGCGGCCCGGGCCGCCCTACAGCTCGAAGGCCTCCGGCGGCGGGCAGGAGCAGACCAGGTTGCGGTCCCCGTAGGCCTGGTCGATCCGGCCGACCGGCGGCCAGTACTTGTCCGTGCGCAGCGACGCCAGCGGGTAGGCCGCCTCGGCGCGCGTGTAGCCGTGCGACCACTCGTCGGCGGTCACGGCCTCCGCGGTGTGCGGGGCGTTGCGCAGCGGGTTGTCCTGCGCGTCCCACTCCCCCGAGGCCACCTTGTCGATCTCGCCGCGGATCGCGACCATCGCCTCCACGAAGCGGTCCAGTTCGGCGAGGTTCTCGCTCTCGGTCGGCTCGACCATCAGGGTGCCGTTGACCGGGAACGACATCGTCGGCGCGTGGAAGCCGTAGTCCATGAGCCGCTTGGCGAGGTCCTCGTTGCTGATGCCGCTGGCCTTCTGGAGCGGGCGGATGTCCACGACGCACTCGTGCGCCACCAGGCCGCCCGCGCCGGTGTAGAGCACCGGGAAGTAGGGCTCCAGCCGCTTGGCCAGGTAGTTCGCCGACAGCACCGCGGTCTCGGTGGCCGAGCGCAGCCCCTCCTCGCCCATCATGCGCACGTAGGCCCAGGAGATGGGCAGGATGCCCGCCGAGCCGAACGGGGCCGCCGAGACCGGGCCGACCCCCGTGTGCGGGCCCGCCTCGGGCTGGCCCGGGTGGTTGGGCAGGAAACCGGCCAGGTGCGAGCGGACCGCGACCGGGCCCACGCCCGGACCGCCGCCGCCGTGCGGGATGCAGAAGGTCTTGTGCAGGTTGAGGTGGCTGACGTCGGCCCCGAACTCGCCCGGCTTGGCCCAGCCCAGCAGAGCGTTCAGGTTGGCGCCGTCCACGTACACCTGGCCGCCCGCATCGTGGACCAGGCGGCACACCTCGGTGACGGTGTCCTCGTACACGCCGTGCGTGGACGGGTAGGTGATCATGATGGCGGCCAGGTCGCCGGCGTGCTTGTCGGTCTTGGCCCGCAGGTCCTCCAGGTCGACGTTGCCGTTGTCGTCGCAGGCCACCACGGCCACGCGCATACCGGCCATCACGGCACTGGCGGCGTTGGTGCCGTGCGCGGAGCTGGGGATCAGGCACACGTCGCGGTGGGCCTCGCCGCGCGAGCGGTGGTAGCCGCGGATGGCCAGCAGCCCGGCGAACTCGCCCTGGGACCCGGCGTTGGGCTGGAGGGACACCGCGTCGTAGCCGGTGACCTCGGCCAGCCAGGCCTCCAACTGGCGGATCAGGGCCACGCTCCCGGCGGCCTGGTCCAGCGGCGCCAGCGGGTGCAGTCCGGCGAACTCGGGCCAGGTGACGGGCTCCATCTCCGCCGTGGCGTTGAGCTTCATGGTGCACGAGCCCAGCGGGATCATCGTGCGGTCCAGGGCCAGGTCGCGGTCGGAGAGGCGGCGCATGTAGCGCAGCAGCGAGGTCTCGCTGCGGTGGGTGCCGAACACCGGGTGGGTGAGGTAGTCCACCTGGCGGGCCAGCTCGACGGGCAGGCGGTCGGTGTCCCCGTCCACGCTCAGGCGCACGCGCGAGGAGCCGCGCTCGGCCTCGCCGAAGGCCGCCAGGACCTTCTCCAGGTCGGTCTCGGTGGTGGTCTCGTCCACGCTCACGCCGACCGTGTACTCGTCCGCGGCCAGCAGGTTGTACCCGGCCTCCAGAGCGGACTCCACGACGCGGGCGGCGCTGGGCACGCGCACGCGCAGGGTGTCGAAGTAGGCGTGGTGCAGGACCTCGAAGCCGCGCTCGGCGAGGGCGTCGGCCAGGGCGGCGGTGCGGGTGTGCACCTGGCGGGCGATCGCGCGCAGGCCGTCGGGGCCGTGGTAGACCGCGTACATCCCGGCCATGACGGCGAGCAGGACCTGCGCGGTGCAGATGTTGCTGGTGGCCTTCTCGCGGCGGATGTGCTGCTCGCGGGTCTGGAGGGCCAGCCGGTAGGCGGGCTTGCCCGCGTTGTCCACCGAGACGCCGACCAGGCGGCCGGGCAGCTGGCGGCGCAGCTTCTCGCCCACGGCCATGTAACCGGCGTGCGGGCCGCCGAAGCCGAGCGGGACGCCGAAGCGCTGGGTGGAGCCGACGGCGATGTCGGCGCCCAGGTCGCCGGGGCTGCGCAGCAGCGTCAGGGCCAGGATGTCGGCGGCCACCACCGCGAGGGCTCCGCGCTCGTGGGCCTGGGCGACGACCGGGCCCGGGTCGCGCACGGCGCCGCTGGAGGCGGGGTACTGCACCAGGACGCCGAAGGCGTCGCCCTCGGGCAGGCCCCGGGACAGGTCGGCGACCACGACCTCGATGCCCAGGGGTTCGGCGCGGGTGCGCAGCACGTGCAGGGTCTGGGGGAAGACGTCGGCGTCGACGACGAAGACGTCGGCCTTGCTCTTGGAGGCGCGGCGGGCCAGGGTCATGGCCTCGGCGGCAGCGGTGGCCTCGTCGAGCAGGGAGGAGCCCGAGACGGGCAGGCCGGTCAGGTCCGAGACCATCGTCTGGAAGTTGAGCAGGGCCTCCAGACGGCCCTGGGAGATCTCGGGCTGGTAGGGCGTGTAGGCCGTGTACCAGGCGGGGTTCTCCATGATGTTGCGCAGGATGACCGGCGGGGTGAGGGTGCCGTAGTAGCCCTGGCCGATCAGCGAGGTGCGCACCTGGTTGCGGGAGGCCAGGTCGCGCAGCTCGGCCAGGGCCTCGGCCTCGCTCAGCGCCGGGGGCAGGTCCAGCGGCGCGCTGCGGCCGGGGCCGGTGAGGATGGACTCGGGCACGGCGTCGGCCATGAGTTCGGCGGTGGAGCCGTAGCCGACCGCCTTGAGCATCTCCTGGACCTCGGCGGGCGTGGGGCCGATGTGGCGGTCGGCGAACACCCGGGCGGGCGCGCCCGGGGTGTGCACGGGCTGGTCTGGCACGGAGACCTCCTGGTGACAGGGCCGAGTCGGGTCGGCGGTGTTCCTCACGGTCTCCCCCTCTGTCACCGGGCACGAGGGTGCCCAGGCTTCAGAGCGGCCTCCTCCACGCGGTCCATGGTGCCTGAGAGGTTACTGGGGAGTATTGCCCCGTCGGCGCCCCGTTGCGGGGTCTCTCTCGCGCGGTGTCGACAGCCAGCTGACGATCTGTACGTGTGTACAAGCAGAGTGAATGTCGCTTTTCATCCCTGTTGTGACTACGACCGTACTCGATCGTCGCCTGGGGTGGCGCTCCCGGGCAGGCGTTTCGCGCACACCACACCGAGAGCCTGGAGGTTCCTCCAAGTGGCCACGGCCCCGAAACGCCCGCTCCCCCGGCCGGCACACGGCCGCCCCGGGGTTGCGCGCGGTGCCTGCCGGTCTCAGCCGGTGCGGCGCTCCCGGCGGCGCCTGGCCAGCTCGTCCACGGGCTGGGGCGCTGCGGCGGGCAGGTCGGCCCGTTCCTCCGCGGGCACCACGCCCAGGGCCTCCTCCACCTCGCGCCAGACGTTGCCCAGCGCCAGGCCGAACATGCCCTGACCGCGCTGCATGAGGTCCACGACCTCCTCAGGGGAGGTGCACTCGTAGACGCTGACGCCGTCGCTCATGAGGGTGATGCGGGCCAGGTCGGGGGCGGGCCGACCGCGCAGGTGGTCGACCGCGGTGCGGATCTGCTGGAGGGATATCCCGGTGTCCAGGAGCCGTTTGGCGATCTTGAGCAACAGGATGTCGGGGAGGCTGTACAGGGGGGCGTTGTGGGCTCCGGTGAGCACGCTCGGCTCCACCAGGCCGGTCCTGGCCCAGTAGTCGAGCTGGCGGTAGCTGATTCCGGCGGCCGTACACGCCGCGGGGCCCCGATACCCGACGTCCATAGGCAGCGCCACCAAGTCTTCTTCGCACAGTAGGCCCTGCTGCCCCGCTAGCCGCAGCGCGGACCGCCTGTCATGGGGATCCCGCTTGCCGCTCGCTACCGCCACGCCGACCTCCGGCTTCTCGTCCCACGGCGGTCTCGACAGGGGATGTCCACTCAGGGAACGGGTGCGCCGTGGGTTCCACTGCACTGAAGGTAGGACGGCCGACCGGCAGCGTCAACGACACCGCGCGGCGCGTCGCCAAGTGCGCGCGGCGCCGGTGTGCCGGGGCCTCCCCGGTGGCGCCCGACGCGCGAGCGGGGGTTTCGGCCCTGATCATCACGACCACTTCCGTTACCCAATCTATCACCGGCTCCGCGGACGAAGCCGCAGGTCGGGGCGTGTCCTCCCCGGATCACGCCACCGCCGCGGCACGGGACCCGCGCCTGTGCGCGGGCCCCGGGGGAGTGCACGTGCGCCACGGGCCTACTCCGCGCGCCTGCCGAAGTCCTCGGGCGAGATGTTGTCCAGGAACTCCCGGAACGCCTCGACCTGGTCCTCCTGCTCGTCCGGGATGGGCATCCCGGCCTCGTCGATCACGTCCTCGTGCGCGTAGATGGGCGTGCCCGTCCGTAACGCCAGGGCGATCGAGTCGGAGGGGCGCGCGCTCACCTCCACGCCGTTGCTGAAGACCAGCTGGGCGTAGAAGATGCCGTCGCTGAGGCCGGTGATGTTCACCGTCTTGAGCCCGGTGTCCAGGGCGTCGAGGACATCCCGGAACAGGTCGTGGGTGAGCGGTCTGGCCGGTGCGACGCCCTGTTGGGCCAGCGCGATCGCGGTGGCCTCCACACCGCCGATCCAGATCGGCAGGTAGCGGTCGCCTTCGGATTCCTTGAGCAGGACAATCGGCTGGTTCGAGGGCATCTCAACACGGACGCCGACGACCTCCATGTGCTTCACAGCGTCTCCGTCCCACGAGTCGTGATGCCGGATGGGCGCTCGTCCCTGCTCCCGCTGCGGATCAGGACCCGAGGGCGAAATCGGCACCCTTCGTTACAAAGCTCTCCGGCGGCGGGGGGCCGCAAACCTCATCGGCCCACCCGCCGCTCCCGCGGTCGTCCCCGCGCCGGTCAGCGGCGCGGTTTGGTCAGCAGGACCATCCGGAACTTGCCGATCTGGATCTCGTCCCCTCCGCCGAGCTGGGCCTCGTCGACCGGCTCGCGGTTGACGTAGGTGCCGTTGAGGCTGCCCACGTCGCGGACTCCGAACCCGTCGCCGCGGCGGAAGAACTCCACGTGGCGCCGGGAGACGGTGACGTCGTCCAGGAAGATGTCGCTGTTGGGGTGGCGGCCGGCGGTGGTCACGTCACTGTCCAGCAGGAAACGGCTCCCGGCGTTGGGGCCGCGCCTGACCACCAGCAGCGCCGTGCCCGGCGGCAGAGCGTCGGGGTTGGCGGGGTCGTCGCCGCCCAGCTCGTCGCCGGACTCCTCCTCTTCCAGGGCCTGTATGCCCGAGAGGGAGATGGTGGACGTGACGTCTCCGCCGGAGTCCCTGCCAGTGCCGGGTCGGGGGCCCTGCTGTTCGGCTCTGCGGATCGGAGTTCCGCAGTGGGAGCAGAAACGGGCATCATCCGCAACGGCGTGACCGCACTGCGTGCAGTAAACGCTCGACATAGGTCGGCTC
Organism: Nocardiopsis camelliae; assembly: GCF_028993595.1. GTDB lineage: Bacteria > Actinomycetota > Actinomycetes > Streptosporangiales > Streptosporangiaceae > Nocardiopsis > Nocardiopsis dassonvillei. The sequence continues at coordinate 2,684,568 of NZ_CP118614.1, read as the reverse complement.
GGCCTCCTACCGCACGGGGCGGTGCTTGATTGGGCTGATCGGTGGCACGTACCGGGCGTCGGGCGGGCACTGGGCCCGCACGCCGTCCGGTACGCGGTGAGACGGCCCGCTGTCGCGGCAGCGGTGCGCCTCACGCGGTCGGTCGCTAGGTCTCATCCCCCGTGTCGCACTCCTTGTCACCACCGGCGAGGGTGTCCGCCGTTGCCGGGATACCCGGTCCGGTGGGCGACGCGGCGCTTCGGGGAACACTCGACTTTAAACCATATCCCTGTCCAGGAAGGGTTTTGCTCCTCCCCCGTCCGCTGTGGACGGCCCGCCTGGAACGGATCGCCGAGCGGTGTGCCCGTCGTCGCGGAGGGTGTCCGGCGACGGCGGAGGGCCGGATCGGGGCAACACGCCTGTCCTGGTGCTGATGCCGTGTCGGAGGATTTGGTTCTCCACGGATCCCCCTGGATTCGCACCGACTTCACCGAACCGCCACGACCTGCCTGTATGCCCATTTTAACCCGCGGCGTCACGCACGGTAGGGGCCGCGCCCGCGCACAGTGCGTGACACCGGGGCCACGCACCGCGCGGGCGCGGACGGAGGACCCGTCCGCGCCCGCGCGGCCCGCCTCAGCCCTCGGCCCGTTCCACGACGGCCGCCCACTCGTCCAGCAGACGGTGCGCGGTGTCGGAGTTGGGACCTTCGGCCCAAAGATGGGTGACGGCCTCCGCGGTGTCGGGGAGGACCAGGGCCCAGCTTCCGTCCGGCTCGATCACCCGGACGCCGTCGGTGGTGTCGAGTTCGCGGCCGCCAGCCGCCTCCACGACGGCGCGCATCACGCTCCCCTTGACCGCCCACGGGGTGGGCACCGAACGGCGCAGCAGGTGCGCCTGGGGGATCGTGCGGTCGATCTGGCTCAGCGAGCGGCGGGTCCTGGCCACCAGAGACAGCAGCCGCACGAAGGCGGCGATGGCGTCGCTGGTGGGGCTGAACCGCGGCACGATGAACCCGCCGCGGCCGTCGCCCGCGAAGATGACGTCGTCCTGGGCCTGGACCGCCTTGGTCAGCTCGTCGGTGGCCGTGGCCGTCCAGTGGACCTTGACCCCGTGCGAGGCGGCCACGGTCTCGGCGACGCGGGTGGTGGTGACGGGCAGTGCCACCGTCCCGGTCCCGTACTCGGCGCAGACCAGCTCCAGGACGACCAGCAGGGCCCGGTCGCTGTGGACCAGGTCGCCGCTCTCGTCCACGATGGAGAGCCGTTCGGCCACGGGGTCGAAGCGCACGCCGAAGTCGGCGCCGGAGCCCGAGACCAGCTCGCCCAGCCGGGCCAGGTCGCGGTTCTGCTTGGCGACGGTGTCGGTGGGCGAGGACTCGTCCAGCCGGTTGTTGACGGTGAGCACGTCCACGCCGATCCGGCCCAGCAGGGAGGGCAGAATGAGCGAGCCGCTGCCCCCGGCGCAGTCCACCACGACCTTGAGCTCGGCCTCGGCGACGCCGGAGGTGTCCACCTTGCGCAGCAGCTCGTGGGAGTAGCTCTCCACATTGCGCGACGGGAAGGTCAGCTCGCCGATCTCCCCGGGGAAGGCCCGGCGGTACTCGGCGCGGGAGAAGACCCGGTCGAGCTTGCGCTGGGCGCCGGGCGACAGGTCGGCGCCGTCGCCGTCCAGGAACAGGATGTCGACCGACTCGGGGTCCCCAGGGGTGGTGCGCACCGTGATGCCGCCGCTGACGCCGCTCTGGGAGGTGTGGAAGCGGGCCACGGGCAGCGGCACCACCTCCAGGTCGCGCACCTCGATGGCGGCCGCCGTGAGCGCGCTGATGATCGCGCGCTTGAGCGTGCGGGCGGCGCGCGAGACGTCACGCGAGGTGGTGACGATCGCGCCCTTCTTCAGGGTGGTGGCGTAGGCGTTGGCCAGGCGCACCGCCAGTTCCGGGGTGATCTCCACGTTGATCAGGCCGGACACGCCCCTGGGGCCGAACAGCGAGCGCTGCCCGCGCGACTCCCAGATGACGTTGGTGCTGACCACCGCCCCGGCCTCGATGGTCTTGAACGGGTAGACCTTGACGTCGTTGTGCAGGTAGGCCTCGGACTCGACGACGCAGTCCTCGCCCACGACCGCGCCCTCCTCGATCCGGGCGGCCGCCATGACGTCGGTGTTCTTGCCGATGACGGCGCCGCGCAGGTTGGCGCCGCGGCCGATGAACACGTTGTCGTGCAGGACGGTGCGGTGGGCGAAGGCCTCCGAGCGCACGACGGTGTTGCTGCCGACCACGGTGAACTCGCGCAGTTCGGCGCCCGCCTCGACCTTGGCGTAGTCGCCGATGTAGAGCGGGCCCTTGAGGACGGCCTCGGGGTGGACCTCGGCGCCCTCGCCGACCCACACCCCCGGCGAGACCTCGAAGCCGTCGATGTCCACGTCCACCTTGCCCGAGAGCACGTCGGCCTGGGCGCTGAGGTAGCTCTCGTGGGTGCCCACGTCCTCCCAGTAGCCGTCGGCGATGTAGCCGTAGAGGGGCTCGCCCTCCTCCAGCAGCTGGGGGAAGACGTCGCCGGACCAGTCGACGACCTCGCCCGCGGCGACACGTTCGAGGACCTCCGGCTCCATGATGTAGATGCCGGTGTTGACGGTGTCGGAGAAGACCTGGCCCCAGGTGGGCTTCTCCAGGAAGCGCTGGACGCGCCCCTGCTCGTCGACGATGATGATGCCGAACTCCAGCGGGTTCTCCACCCGCTTGAGTCCGATGGTGACCTTGGCGCCGCTCTCGCGGTGGAAGCGGACCATGTCGGTCAGGTCGATGTCGGTCAGGGCGTCGCCGGAGATGACGATGAAGGGCTCTCCGCGCAGGTGCTCCTCGGCGTTCTTGACGCTGCCCGCCGTGCCGAGCGGAACCTCCTCGGCGACGTAGCTGAGCTTCATGCCCAGGTCCTCGCCGTCGCCGAAGTAGTTGCGGATGAGGGTGGCCAGGAACTGCACGGTGACCACGGTCTCGGTGAAGCCGTGCTTGCGCAGCAGGCGCAGCACGTGCTCCATGATGGGCTTGTTGACCACCGGCAGAAGCGGTTTGGGCTGGTTGGCGGTCATGGGGCGCAGGCGGGTTCCCTCGCCGCCCGCCATCACGACGGCCTTCATCGGAGGCGCGGCGGCCTCCGGGGTGGTGTCTGCGGCCTGGCTCATCGCCGGTACCTCCGTACCGCTGGGCCGCCGGTGCGCGCCGCGGGGGGACGGTGTTCGGAGCGCACGCCCTTGCGGGCGGCGGGACATGTTCTCATGCGGAGACGACACTCCCTCTCGATCCGACAGGACTCGTGGTGAGCCGGTCCGCGTGCGGATCAGGGGCCGATCCGCCCCTGGTCCGGGCGGCTCGGTCGGTCCGCGCCCTCGGCGGCCGCGCCGGGGTCGCCGTCAGCGGTCGCCGGTGCGGCTGGACCGAGTCGGTCCTGGGTGTGACCGCGTACGGGGTCGCTGTCGCCCACGGCCCTGGGGCCGCCGGTGCGATCAGCGCCTTCGTCGCGGCGGGTCTGGGCCATCAGGCGCAGTCCCTGTACGGCGTAGAGCAGTCCGGCCCACCAGTACAGAGCAGTTCCCCAGAGCGCGAAGGCCCAACCTATAATTCTCGCCACATCCGCGGCGATCGTGGCGTAACCAGCGAGGAACAGCAGCGGGAACGAGTACAGGAGGCACAGCGTGGCGGCCTTGCCCGCGAAGTTGACCGGCAGGGGCCCGTAGCCGAAGTGGCGCAGGAGCGGCAGGGCGCCCAGGATGAGGACGTCGCGCAGCACGAGGATGCCCATGAGCCACCAGGGCACGATGCCGCGGATCACCAGGCCGAGCAGGGCGGCGAAGATGTAGAGCCGGTCCGCGAGGGGGTCGAGCACGGTCCCCAGGCGCGAGGTCTGGTTCCAGGCGCGGGCGATCTTGCCGTCGAGCCAGTCGCTCAGGCCCGCCAGGGCCAGCACGAGCAGGGCCCACCAGTCGGCCTGGGGCACCAGCACGAGCCACAGGAACAGGGGCACGCCCAGAAGCCGGAGCATGCTCAGTAGGTTGGGAACCGTCCAGACGCGGTCACTGACCGCCGGGCTGACCACATCGCCCCCCGCCGTGTGTCTGCCTTCTTGCGCGGATCGCCCCATGGCGCCAACGATAACGGGCGGGAGGGTCGTTTCCCGCCATCGTGGATCCACCCGCCCTGGTCGGAGGGCGGCCGCACCCCGATCGTACCGTGTACGCTTTGCGGCCTCCCCGGCCGCGACCCCTCACCACCGTCCAACGCGGGGCGGCCCGGCGGGGTTCCCCTGCCGGGGCCCGGCCGCCTCTCCCCTGCCGCGGGCTCCCCTTCAGCGGGCGGCGAGCAGGGCGGCCAGGCGGCGCAGGCGTTCGGGACCGGTGGGCTCTGTGTCCTGGAGCGGGACCTCCACCGTTCCCAGGCGGGCGAAGCGCTCGCGGGTGGCGGCCAGGGCCTCGGCGGTGTCGGGTCCCGCGGCGTCCCCGCGCGGGATCTGGTTGACGACCACGGGTTCGAGCCGGAACCCGGCCCCGGTGAGCTGTTCGACGGCGCGGGCGGTCTCGGCCAGCACCATGCGGCGGGGCAGGGTCACCAGGCGCACCCGGGCGTCCCGGCGCAGGCGTTCGGCGGCGCGCTCCAGGCGGTGGCGGCGCGCGTGCAGGCGCTCGGTGAGGGGGTCGGCCTCCTCCTGCGGGCCGCCGACGACGTCGGCGAAGGCCTCGGCGCGGCGGGCCCGCTCGCGCTGGCGGGTCAGGCCCACCACCCAGGGGGTCAGGAGCGTCGGCAGGTTGAGCAGGCGCAGCAGGTGCCCGGTGGGGGCGCTGTCCACGACCAGGGCGTCCCAGCGCCGACCCACCTCCTCCATGCGGTCCACGAGCAGGTCGGCCAGGGCGGACTCGGCCATGCCGGGACTGGCCCCGGCCTGTTCCAGGTGGCGGCGCACGGCGGGCATCACCTCGGGCGGGACGGCCCGCTCGGCGTCCCGGAGCACCTGGGCGATCCGGCGGCGCACGGCGGCGTCGGCGTCGGGCTCGGCGGCCCACAGGCCGGGCGCGACCGGGACGGGCTCGTCCCCGAGCGGTGCCTCCAGGGCGTCGCCGAGCGAGTGGGCGGGGTCGGTCGAGAGCACCAGCACCCGCTGCCCGGCGTCGGCCAGGGCCAGCGCGTGCGCGGCGGCCAGGGTGGTCTTGCCGACCCCGCCCTTGCCGCCGAAGAAGGTGATCGGCGCGGCGGGGCCGGTCGCGGACTCGGTCAACAGCAGCCTCCGGGGGCTCCGAACTCCCTGCGGCCCATCCTCTGGTGCCACTCGTGCAGGTCGGCGACCATGTACGGGATGAGGTCGAGGGTCTCGTAGGCGACGGGGTTGTCCACTCCCAGGCTCTCCAGCATGAGCAGGGCCCGCAGGGTGTCCTGCTGGGTGCGGGCCTCGCGTCGGCGCGCGTGCCCCCAGCGCGCCTCGAAGACCTGCTGGTGGAAGTCCTCGAAGCGGCGCCAGGCGGCGACGGCGCGGCGCCAGGCCCCCGGCGGGGGCCCGGCGCCGGTGCCCGGTGCGCTCACGGGGTGGCGCCCCGGGCGCGGCGGTTACCTGACCTCACCCTCGTCCCTCCCGGCGGTGGTCTCCTCGGTCGCGGCCTCGGCGACCGGCGGGCTCTTGCGCGCCTTGTTCAGGGCGATGGCGGCCTCGACCATCATCCACAGGGCCAGCAGCAGGATGACGCCGTCCAGCGGCGCGAGCAGGAAGGTCTGCATCGCGTCGCCCGAGACCGCGAAGTCGCGGAGCTGGATGACCAGCGCCCAGACGGTCATGGCGACCAGGAACACCAGCGGGATGAGGATCATGACCGGGTTGCGGTGGCGCTTGGTGACCCAGACGGCGATGACCGACAGGGCCAGGCCCGCGGTGAGCTGGTTGGTGGTGCCGAACAGCAGCCACAGGGTGCCCACGGCGAAGTCGCCCGGGACCAGGGTCAGGGCGAGGGGGATGAGCACCGCGACGAGCGTGGCGACGGTGATGTTGCGGGCCAGGAAGGACATCGCCCGGTGCGGCGCGCTGCCGGTGGAGAAGCGGTCGGCGGCGATCGTGGCGATCTCCTGGATGATGTAGCGCTTGAGCCGGACCGCGGTGTCCAGGGTGGTGACGGCGAAGCTGACGATCACCAGGGCGCCGAAGACCAGTGCGGTGCTCTCGGGGACGCCGATGTTGGAGGCGAAGCCCGCCACGCCCTGGATGAACATGCCCTGCGGGTCGGCGGAGGCGGCCTCCCAGTCGACGTAGAGGGTGCCCCACTCGGCACCGGTGTTGGCGGAGTAGACCATGACGCCCGCGGTGCAGGCCAGGATCGAGCACAGCGCCAGCGTGCCCTCCCCCAGGGAGCTGAGGTAGCCGACGTAGCGCGCGTCGGTCTCCTTGTCGATCTGTTTGGAGGTGGTCCCGGAGGCGACCAGGCTGTGGAAGCCCGAGACCGCGCCGCAGGCGATGGTGATGAACAGCAGCGGGAAGATCGGCGGGGAGCCCGCCGGGGTGTCGCGGAAGAGCGGCGCAGCGATCGTGTCCATGCCCACGATCACGCCGACCATGATGACCAGCAGCGCCACGACCATCTGCTGCTGGTTGATGTAGTCGCGCGGCTGGAGCAGCAGCCACACCGGCAGGCGGGAGGCCACGAACGCGTAGGCGAACACGATCACGATCCACAGCAGGTTCTCCGTGATCCCCGTGGCCTCGGCGACCGGCGCGAGGCTGATCGGCAGGATCTGCCCCAGCGGGATGCAGGCGTAGACCAGGAGCAGCGCGATGATCGAGGGGAGCAGTGCGGCGGTGCGGCGGCGGTAGACCACCTGGCCCACGGCGATGGCCAGCGGGATGGTGACCAGGGTGGGCAGCACCGCCTCGGGCGTGCTCACGAACAGCCCGGCGATGACGATGGCGAACACCGCGTTCACCAGGGTCACCAGGAAGAAGATGATCAGCAGGAACAGGATGCGCGCCCGGGACCCGATGACGTCGCCCGCCAGGGTTCCGATGCTGCGGCCCTTGCTGCGCAGCGAGACCACGATCGAACCGAAGTCGTGGGCGCCCGACCCGAAGATGGTGCCCAGGATGACCCAGAGCAGGGCGGGTCCCCAGCCCCAGAACACACCGATCGCCGGGCCGACGATGGGCGCGGCGCCCGCCACGGAGATGAAGTGGTGCGCGAGGACGATGTGCTTGTTGGTGGGGACGTAGTCCACACCGTCCTGGAGCGTGTGCGCGGGCGTGGTGAAGGAGGGGTCGAGGGCGTAGACCCGTTTGGCCAGGTAGGCCGAGTAGAAGCGGTACGCCAGCGCGAAGATCGCCAGGGTGCCGAGCAGTACTGCTACAGCGGGCATCGGGGAGTTCCTTCTTTCCGGTGTGCGGACCGGGTGGGCGGGACCTGCGGGTGCTCTGTCCAGGCGGTTCGGGTACAGTCCCGAGAAATTAACATGAGTCACACATCACAGAAAAGGAAGTATGTGGAAGATTTCGCCACGGTCTGGCGGCGTTCGGCCGTCGGTGAGCTCTCCTGGGTGACTCCGCTGGGTTTGCCGGTGAGCGTCCCGGTGGTGCCGCTTTCGGACGGCGGGACTCCGTGCGCGGCCCTTCCGCTGGCCCACCTGGACCTGGTGGACGCGCTCGGCGAACGCGCCGCGTTCAGCCTGACCGCGCCCGTGCCGGGGACGGACACCGGCCTGGTGGGGGTGGGTCCGGTGCAGGTGCGGCTGGACCCGGGGGGCCGCCTGTTCGGCCGCGACCTGGTGGAGCAGGAGGCGGCCAAGCACCCGCCGACCCGGTTGCGCGCGGGGAGCCTGATGGCGCGCAAGGAGAACTGGTGGTGGATGGCGCGCGCCCTGGTGACCCTGGTCGGGACCGATCGGGTGGAGGCGGTGCGCAGGCGCGACCGCTCTGAGGACGCCCTGCTGGTGCGCGGGTGGGGCGCGGGCGCTGGGACGAACGCCGACGCGGACACCGGCTCGGGCGCGCGCACCGGAGCGGCCCCGGGTGCGCCCGCCACGGATGGCGGGCCGCGCGCGGACACGGGTGCTGACGCCGCCATGGGCGCGGGCCGCGGCGCGGACGTGCGCGTGGACGTGGTCACCGCACGGGACTGGTCGGCCGGTCCGGGGCGGAGCGTGGAACTGTGGTCGCGCGACGGCGGCGACCTGTCCGGCCGGGGCGGCCGAGTCCTGGTGATGGGGCACCAGGCCAGCCCCGACTTCGAGCGCTGGGAGCGCTGGACGCGCACCGGAAGGCTGACGGGGCAGATCCTGGAAGTCATCGGCTCCGACGGCGGCCCCGAAGCGGACCCGCGGCCCTTCCGCCTGCTGGAGCGGCTGCGCAACCACCGCGAGGTGGAACGCGCCTGCCGCGCGGGGATCCGGGCCGTGGAGAGCCGCCTGGGGCTCTGACCGGTGCCCCGGCGCAGGCCCCCGGTCCGCACGCGGACGCTCCCCGTGGCGGGCTCACAGCTCCAGGATGCGCTCGGCCTCCCTGCGGCCCGAGAGCAGGGCGCCGTGCACGGTGGCCGTGTGCTCGGTCTCGGTCGCCTCTCCCCCGAAGAACAGCCGTTCACCGACCGGCTCGCCCAGCGCCACCCGGTCCTCGTCCCCCGACCCCACGGCGGTGAAGGAGAAGCTGCCCCGGGCGAACGGGTCGTCCATCCAGTGGGTGAGGTGGTGGCCGACGGGTTCGGGCACCTTGCGGAACAGCCCGCGCAGCGAGTCCAGCGCGTGCCCGACCACGTCGGCCTCGTCCTTCTCCTCCAGGAACCGGGCCGCGCTGCCCCCGTTGCGGCAGATCAGAATCGGCGCCCCCATGACCCGCTGCCCCGCGTACCAGTGGAACCACGTCCCCTCCTCGGTCCCCAGGTGCACCAGGACCTCGGCGTCGCCCCAGAAGACCTCCTCGAAGCGCAGGAACAGCTTCTCCAGGCGGCCGCTGCCCAGGCGTCGGACGGCGCCGGCCTTGTCCTCGGGCAGCGCCGGGTCGAAGTCGACCCCTCCGGTCTTGAGCACGCCCAGGGGCAACGTCACCAGGACCCGGTCCGCGGTCAGGGTCTCCTCCCCGTCGGGTGTGTCAACGCGTACGCCCGCGCCGTCCCCGTCGTGGAAGACCGACAGCACCACGTGCTCCAGGCGCACGTCCAGCCCCCGGGCCAGGTGGTCGGTGACCTGGGCCATACCGTCCGGGAAGACCACGTCGTCACCGCTGAACTCGTGCAGGGCCCCCACCGCGGTGAAGGCGACCTCGTCGGCGTCGGCGCCGTGGTCGCCCTCCACGAGGCGGTGCACGATCTCGTTGGCGTCGCGGGCCCTGGCCCGCACCAGGTTGGCGTCGTAGAGGGCCTGCTTGATGCCCTCCTCCATCGACTCCTGCGGCGTGGCCCCGACGTTGTCCCAGTACATGTGCTCGTGCAGGAGGTTGACGTCCTCCATGTTGCGGCGGTGGCGGTCGAAGAGCAGTCTGCGGCCCTTGGGGTCGTAGGCGGTCTCGGTGGAGCGGTTGAACACGGTCGTGCGGACGCCGATCTCGCGGACCAGACGCGCGAAGGGGTTGTTCTCCTCGCCGCGTATCCAGGAGGCGCCCACGTCCAGGGTGGCCGTCGTGCCGTCCCACTCGCGCAGGGAGTGGACGCGACCGCCCAGGCGGTCGCGGGCCTCCACGACGGTGACGCGCTCGCCCTCCTCGGCGAGCCGGTCGGCGGCGGCCAGCCCGGCGACGCCCGCGCCCACGACGATGGTGTGACCGCGCCCGGGCCCGGCCTCGCGCCCGCGCGGCGGGGACACCGCGGCCCGCTCCCTCTCCTCGTCCCCGTCCTGGGTGGTCTCCTCGCTGACGTCCCCCGGCTCAGTCATGTACCTCCCCCTCCGTGTGGGCGCGCGGCAGCGGTGCGCACGCGTCGTCCCCGGACCGTGTGTCCGGGGACGACTCCGGCCACGGCCGGGCCCGGCCGTGCGGCCGGGTCAGGCGTTGGCGGGCGGCTCCCCCTCGTCGTCCTCCAGCTCGACCCGCTCGCGGCGGCGCTCGCCCTGGACGTGCTCCTCACGGGTCACGTCGCGCTTGCGGACGTGGATCTCCTCGACGGGGACCTCTTCCTTGGAGACGACCGGGCGCTCCTCGTAGAGCGTGAAGGTCTGCTCGTCCTCGCCCATCTCCCGGGGCTCGCGCACCGCGGAGGGGTCGTCCACCGGGCGGCGCTCGACCTGGAGCTCGTCGTGGTGCAGCGGGACCGTCTCGTCGAACTGCTCGGTCTCGACGTACTTGTGCATGCGGGCGTGACCGGCCTCGCGCCGCTCCACGCCGATGTCCACGCGCTCCTCCGAGCGCGTCATCGAGATGTCGTCGTGCTCGTCCGCCATCGCCGGGTCGCGGTCGCGCATACCGGCGTCGCGGTCGCGCATGGCGGCGTCACCGGCCATACCGCCGGCCATGCCCCCCGCCGCGCCTCCGGCGGCTCCCCCGGCCATGTCCTCCCGACCGGTGGTCTGCGGCCCGGGGCCGCGGCCCATCTCGGTCTCCTCGCCCCGCATCGGGGGGCCGCCGTGCTGCGCGTAGTACTGGCGGACCGTCTGCTCCTCCTCGGGAGAGATGTGCCGGTCGGCGTCGACGTGCGGGGCGTCCTTGACGACGGACTTGTCGTAGGGGACCCGGATGTCCTCCTCCACGGGCTGGGAGCCCTGGAGCGGGACGAGGGTCTCGTGCCTGCCGAACAGGCCGGTGTGCACGGACACCCAGCTCGGCTGGTCGGTGTTGTCGTCGAGGTAGACCTGGTTGATCTTGCCGACGTTGTGGCCCTCCCGATCGAGGACGTGGTGCCCGATCAGGTCTGCGGGTGTGCGATCGCGTGCCACGGTGTCCCCCTAGTGGTTCGCGTGGTCGAGGGGCGGGTGCCCCAACGCTGTCCGCCCACCCCCTACCCGCCATGACCTGCGCGGACTAACAGCTCTCCCAAGCCGCTACCGACTCCTGGACAAGTGTTGGCGCGCCCCTTGCCCCGGGCGTTCGCGCGTTGGCGGAACCGGGGGGTTCGGCCCCTCGGGGTCAAGCGTCCTTGGTGTCGGCGGTGGCCTCGGCTGGGGCCGTCTCGGCGGGCCGGGCCGCGGAGGGGGCGTCCGGGTCGGGCAGGGGACCGGCCAGGTAGGCCTCCAGAACGGGGCGCGAGGGGAGCCGGTCCGCCAGCGCCCAGGCGAGCATGCGGTGCAGGCCGTCCAGGTGGGTCACCGCGTCCGTGCGTTCGAACCGCTCGTAGAAGGGGTGGTCGAGGGCGCGCGAACTCAGGAACAGCGGCGCGTGGGCCGCGCCGGTGTGCCAGTCCAGCTTGCCCCAGCACACCGGGTTGCTGGCGGGGTACTCCCGGCGCCAGTCGGTGAGCGTGCCCAGGGTCTCGGCGACGGTCGCCCCGGCCGGAGGGACGAGTTCGCGCTCCCCGTACTCGCCCGTGTGCCAGGGCAGGAGCACGGACAGGACGTCCGCGCGGTCCAGGGCGACCCGGTGCCACGTCCCGCCGAGCTGGCGGGTGGCCAGGGTCAGGGCGCTCTCGGCGTACGTGTTGGTGGCGCGGGAGACCTCGTCCTCCAACGGGTGGGTGGCGCGGAAGCGCCGGAGGACGGTGTCGGGGGTGACGGGTTCGAGGATCTGCACGGGTTCGGTCCTCAAGGTCGGCCCGCCGGGGCGGGCGGTCACGGGGGCTCGGCGGTCGCGGGGGCGCGGGAATCACGGGGACGACGGCGGTCCGGCGACCGCTGGGGCCGCCGCTGCCTGTTGTCGGGGCGGTTACCGCTGCCCGAAGGATAGACGGACACGGCGCGTCGGGAAAGGGAACGCACACCGGGTCGGCACTCTGTGCATTCGACTCGGCACACAGGGCTAGGATACGGGGGTCCCGCCGTTCCCGCCGTCGCCCCGGGGTCCTCGTCCATGCGCACAGCAGCCACCCTCGCCGCCGCCGTCGCGGCCCTGGTCCTGGCCTCTTCCACCGCCGCCGCGTCGTCCGCACCGCCGAACGGCCTGGAGGCGGTCGTGCTCCTGTCCGCCGACCGCCTCGACACCGCTCCGCTGGTGGCCGCGGCCAAGTGGCACACCGGCGACCCCGTCGAGGCCCCCGAGCGCGAGGCGCGGGTCCTGGCCGCCGTCGAGCGGCGGGCGTCCGAACTCGGCACGGACCCGGCCTCCGCCGTGGCGGTCACGCGCGACCAGATGGAGGCCAACAAGGTGGTCCAGCGCGGCCTGCACGCCCAGTGGTACGCGCAGGCCGACCGGCGGCCCGAGCAGGCGCCGGACCTGGCCGGAGTGCGCGCCGAGCTGGACCGGATCACCCCCGCGCTGGTGGAGGCGCTGGCCGCCGCCGAGGAGGAGCGCACCGCCCCCGGCTGCGCGGCGCGGCTCGCGCGCAGCACGGACACGACCGCGGCCGCGCGCGGACTCGACCGGCTGGCGTCGGCCGCCCTGTCCGGCGCGCTGGAGTCGGTCTGCGTCTGACCCGGTGGTCCGGGACCGTGCTCGGTGGGTGCGGGCGGAGCGGAAGCGACAGGAGAACGTGTCAGGCTCCGCCGGGCCGCTCCAGGCGGGCGACGCCGGGGCCCCAGGGGGTCGGGCCCCGGCGTCACGCGTGGTCAGTGTGCGTTCCGGCCGTGGTGAGGGTGTGGTCGAGGTGTGGTCAGGGTGTATTCCGGCCGCGGCCAGGGTGTGGTCAGCAGGTCTGGTCGCTGCTGTTCTGGAAGGTGACGTTGCGGACGGTCAGGTTCACCGAGCACGGGTTCTCGACCAGTGAGGTGTTGGCCAGCGTCAGGTTCTGGAACGTGACGTTCGAGGTGTTGGCGAACTCCGAGCGGGCCGCGATCCGGACGCTGCCCGGACCGGCGATCGTGCCCCCGGAGAAGGTGACGTTGTGGCAGTTCTCGACCAGCACCGCGTTGTTGCCGGTCTGGGCGATGTCCACGCGGTCGATGACCGCGCCGCCGCTCTCGGAGACGCAGAAGACCCCCCGGCCGCCGCCGCGGGCCCGGACCTCGCCGACCCGGATGTTGACCGGGTGGTCGCTGCCGATCCGCCCGTTGCGGTTGGCCATGCGGAAGGCCGCGTAGCCGGTTCCGGTTCCGGCCCCCTCGGCGTCGACCCGGTCGACCGTGGCGTTGACGGTGTTGTTGAGCAGCAGGCCCGAGTAGCCGGTGTCTCGGGCGGTGACCGTGCCGATGTCCAGCCCGTCCACGCTGTAGGTCTCCACGCCGTGGTTGTCGGTGCCCGACACGTACACGTCGTCGATGCTGATGTCGCGCGTGGTGCGGTTGGCGTCGCTGCCCCGGCTGTCGATGCGCATGCCCAGGCCGCTGGACAGGCGCAGGTCGATCCGGCCGAAGTGCACGTTCTGCGAGCCGCGCACGAAGACGCCGAAGTAGGGCGAGCCGGTCACGGACAGGTGGGGGACGGAGACGTTCTGGGCGTTCCGGATCCGGACGGCGGCGTGGTCGGCGCCCACCGACCCGGACACGTGGACGGTGCCGCAGACCTCCAGTGAGGTGTGGCTGGGCAGGTCGAGCGAGGTGTTGGCGGGCATGGAGCCGGAACCGCGCACCACGACGCGCTGCTGGGAGGTGCGGCCGGGGTCGAGGCTGCCGACGGCCGCGCGCATGGCGGCGAGCATGTCGCCGCCGGTGTAGACGGTGCTACCGCCGTTGCGGGCGGTCCAGGTGGAGCCGTTCTGGACGGCCTCGGCGTGGTGGGAACCGCTGCCGCAGTCGCCGTCGCCTCCGCCGCCGTTGCCGTCCACGCGGACCAGGTCCCAGACCTGGTTGGCGCCGCCGAGGGAGTCGTACTGGGACAGGCGGTCGCCCGGGGTGGTGCTCCACTCCCAGACCTCCAGGGCCTTGCCGCTGAGGCGGTTGATCAGCTGGACGCCGCCGCCGGTGTCCACGGGGCGCCACTGCTGGTTGGCGTTGCCGAGATCGGTGAACTGGCGGATCTCGGCGCCGTTGGCGGTGGAGTGCTCCCAGACGTCGACGGCCTTACCGCTGTGGCGGTTGACGAGGCGGTAGTAGCCGTCGCCGGACGACACGAAGCGGAACTGCTGCCAGGGGCGGTCGGTGCGCTCCCACTGGATGATCCGCGCGCCGTCCTGGGTTCCGGCGCTCTCGACGTCGGCGACCAGGCCGCTGTGCTGGTTGCGCAGGACGTAGTAGGCGCCGGTGTCGATGTCGGCGGCCCGGGCGGGGGTGACGGCGGCGGCGGAGAGGCCGCTCGCGCAGAGGACGACGGCCAGGGCGGAGTACAGGAACCGCCGCAGGCGCGACGCGGGCGAGAGGGGTCCGCGCGAGGGCGGGGAGGGTGGGGAGGACGGCGGCGCGGTCCGGGGCGCGCCGGGGGGAACCGGGGGGTTGATGGGCACTGCTGCTCCTCTGTGCGAACTCCGGACGGCGGTGTCCGGAAGGAGTGGGGGGTGGGGAGCGCTCCCATTGCACCGGAAGCTAACACGAAAAACGTTTTTACGGTAGCCGTGCGACTACGGTCGGGAAGGGACGGAGTTCCGGGGTTGGAGAGCAGGCGCGAACTCGACGACCTGTACCGAGCTGAGGCCCGAGAAGAGGCCGGGTACTACGAAGCCCCGGAAGCAGTGGTGCCTCCGGGGCTCGACGTTGTGGGGATACGGGAGGGGCGGTGGCGTCAGGAGACGGCGTTCGCTGCTTTCAGCGAGGAGACGAAGGGGTGCCACTCGGCGGAGGCGAAGGCCAGGTGGCCCAGCTCAGGCTGCTTGGAGTCACGCATACCGTGCTCTCCTGAGACCAGGCGAGCAGCTTCCACACACTCTCCACTAGCGGTGGAGTAACTGCTCTTGTACCACTGCTCTCTCAAGTTCCACCTCAGTGTGCGCTACGCAGACCAGTCTTGGTCTTGGCGTCTCCGTATGCTTCCATGCGCAGCCTATCGAGCACACGGAGATGCTCCTCAATCTCGGAGGGGTCGTCCTGAAAGAGGACACTCCTGCGTTGCTCAGTATGCACAACACTGAGTACTCCGACTTCAAGGACCGTGAACGAGCCCATCTCCATAGCAGCGTGAGCCCCGACCTCGTATGGCAAGAGCTGAACGGTGACGTGCGGTTCATCCATCAAAGCGATGACATGGTCAAGCTGGGACCGCATCACCTCGGCCCCACCGACCATGCGATGAATGGCGGCTTCATCGATGATGGCCCAGGTCTGCGGACAGTTGCTCATCCAGACCCGCTGCCGCTCCCTGCGCACCTGAACCCGACGGTCCACCTCTTCTGGGCTGATCGCCGCTCCGCTACCCGCTATCAACGCTCTCTGGTAGTCCTCGGTCTGGAAGAGGCCAGGGATGTGGATGGCGTCGTAGCGCTGGATCTTCCGCGCGTCACTCTCCAAGCCGATGTAGGTGCCGTAGCCGCCCTTGATGCCGTACCGCTGCCACCATCCGGACTCTCGCGCACGCTCACGCAGCTCCAGATAGCGACCGATCTCATCCTTCGGGACCTCGTAGTACTCCAGCAGCGCATGCAGGTCTCGGCGCCGCGGGATTGCCCCGCTGGGGTCTTCCCATCTGGTGATACTGCTCGGGGCCACGTCGATGGCCTTGGCCACACGATCGCGCGGCCTTTCTCCTCGCAGCTTCCCTAGCTCCTGGGCCAACTGCCAGCGCCCCACCGTTGGACTCTTCATGCCGAGAGCGTAGCGGACCTCTTCATCTTCCATCAGCTTTTTTCGATATGCACCTTGCACATACCCAAGTCGTGATGGACTATGGCTATGCGACAGCGATATGCACCTGGGTGGTTACCTAGCGCAATCTCTGTGGCATGAAAACGGCCCTGCCCGGGCGTTGCACCGCCTGGGCAGGGCCTGAGCCCACAACCTGAGAGACCAGGTGAGGACCTTGGACAACCGTAGTACTCCCATGCCCGAACCCCCTCGGCGGCCCGAGCTTCGGCGCTACCTCGGGCGCTTCCCCGGGGCGCTGTCCGCCGTCAAGGACGCGCGCGACTGGCTGTCCCGACGCATGGAGCTGGCACGGACTCCCGTCTCCCCCGCCCAGGACGCCCTCCTGATCCTGAGCGAACTCGCCACGAACACCCTGCTGCACTCCCCCGCCGGAGCACGCGGCGGGGCGTTCCTCGTCTCGCTGTTCGCCTCGACCCGCTGCCTCCGCGTCTCCGTTCGCGGCTGCGATGACACCCGCGTTCCCACCCTCCAGGCGGTTCCGGCCGACCCCGGATCCGAGCACGGACGCGGCCTCTTCCTCGTCAACGCCCTGGCCGACACCTGGGGCGTCGAACGCACCCCGCAGGGACCGGCCGTCTTCTTCACCCTGGGCTGGAACCCGGACCGGCTGGACCAGCCGCCGGGCCCCGTCCGGCCGCTCAGGCTGCCCCGGCAGCGGACCGCGCAGCCCCAGACACCACAGCAGCCACCTGCGGTTCCGGCGCCCCGAACGGCCATGCGGAACCGGAGCGGGTGGTGAACCGTGCCCGGCTACGGCCTCTATCCCAGCACGGAGATCCGTCGCCTGCGCGGCGACTTCCCCGACCACCTCATCTGCGAACTCCACGACGAGTCGGGGCGCCCGGTCCTCGTCGCCACGCTGGCCCGCCGGTGCTGCCCCTGCCCGGCCGTTCTGGTCACCGCCAGCGACCCGACCGCCCTGCGCCGGGCCCTGGCTCCGCATCTGTCTCCGCAACGGAAGAGCACCCGGTGACCGCCGTGGCAGAGGCACCGCGACCGGAGGTCTTCCCGAGGTGGTCCAGCCCCGTCACCCGTCCGGAACCCGGACGCGGTTCCAGCCCTCCAGCGCCCAGGCCCGGCCCGGGCGGTGACCCCCGAGTCGGGCTCGCGGCGCTGCGCCACCACGGCTGGACGGTCTGGTTCGGCCAGCACACCCGCCAGTACTGGGCCGCGCACACCGGTCGCATGCGGCTGATCTGCGCCGACAGTCCCGAGGAGCTGATCCGCTCGGTCACCGCCGTCACAGGAGCACCGGGCACCTCGCCCTTCCCTGGGTTCCACCGGAACCCCTGACCCTCAGGGGCGCCGCACCCGGCTGTCCGCCGGTCGCGGCGCCCCGTCACACGGTCAACGATCCCAACCGGCAGGCTTTCTCCGACAACGGGCAGGAACCACCATGGAGGGAACAGGCTGACGTGATGGAGTGGAAACCGTGAACGAGGACGAGAGCAACGAACCAGCCGTCTCCAAGGAAGAGATTCACGCCCTGCTCGACGCGCTCGCCGCTGCTGACATCAAACGGCTCGTGCGCGCGTCTCGTGAGGGCAGCGGGGACGAAGTGGAGCAGATATGGAGAAGGTACGTGGGCGGGTAGGCCGAAGACGGCCACAAGCCCTACGGGACAGGGCTTGCGTGTTAGTTTCGAGGCCCGAGGAACGTTCCTGAGAGGCCCGAACGGAGAGCCATGGAGCTCGAACTGCTCGCCAAGGACGACAAGTCAGCCGACAGGGGCTGCCCCTCCGTCTACATCAGCGACACCGGTGAGTTCGTCGTCCAGGGAGCCGGTCTCGACGATGCCGACTTCGCGAAGCTCGCCAATCCCCTGCCCGGTGAAACCGCTGTCCGAATCTCCCCCGAGATCGTTCTCGCGGCCGTCGAGCGTTACCAGCGGAGGGGTGCGTGACCCCTGAGGACAGTGGGGCCCGGCCCGTCAGCGAGAAGGAGTTCGACCGCTTCTTCGAAGAATGCCGCTACACGGCCTTCCGGTTAGAGACCCTCCAGGTCTACGACGTCGGCTACGAACAGGAGGCGTTTCGTCGCTTCCTGGACGACGGAGCAGTCATCACCACCAAACCCGACGGTGACTGGGCCCGCATTGTCGGCAACGGGCGACGGTTCCGCCGTGTCCACGTCGTCATCGAACCTCTGACGGACTATCTGCGGTTCGAATGCGTGTGGGGCTACCGATCCAACGTCAAGGCGGGCGAGGACGTCAACATCCTGCCCGTGCGCGAGGGATCATGGCCCGAGGACGTTCCCCGCTCCGACTACTGGCTGTTCGACTCCGAGCGACTGGTGAGGATGAACTACGCGCCCGACGGCACCATGCTCACACCTGAACTGGTGGGCGACCCCAAGCAGATCGTGCGGGCCAACGCGGTACGTGACCGGGCCCTGCACCTGTCCACCCCTTTTCCTGAGTACGAAAAACGTTTCGACGCGGACATGCGCCCCCTGTGACAGACACTGATCACCACCAGGCCGCGAACACCGTGCACGGCAGCCCCGAGGCGCTGGTGCAGGCGGGTGTCGTGCACGGCGACGTGCACATCGTCTCCGGTTCCGCCAGGCCCGTCGCCGTGCCGCGCCAGCTACCGCTGGCCACCACCGGCTTCGTGAACCGCACCGTTCACCTGAGGCGACTGGACGCACTGGCACGTGAGTCAGCTACGGGCGTCCCAGTCGCTGTGCTGGCCGGGCCTCCGGGCGTCGGCAAGACCGCGTTGGCCGTCCACTGGGCGCACGGGGCGCGACACCTCTTCCCCGACGGAGCTCTGTACGCCAGCGTGCACGGGCACGCTCCCGGCCCACGCGCCGAGGCATCACAAGCGCTCGACGCGATCCTGCGCGCCCTCGGCGTTCCTCCCGAACACGTCCCCCTGGACCTGGACGGGCGCTCGGCCCTCTACCGCTCCGAGGTCGATGGCAAGCGCCTCCTAGTCGTCATCGACGACGTGCTCAACCCAGGGCAGGTCCGTCCCCTGTTGCCCGCCTCGCCCGGCTGCATGGTCGTGGTGACCAGCCGGAACGCGCTGCCCGGTCTTGTGGCACGCGACGGGGCTCGGCGCCTGACCCTGGACGTTCTTCCGGTGGCTGACTCAGTGGCTCTGCTACGGAGTACGGTCGGTCCCCGCGTGGACTCTGAGCCGCGTGCGGCCCATGAGTTGACAGAGCACTGTGCCCGCCTCCCGCTGGCCCTGCGGGTGGCTGCCGAGCGGCTGCTCGACCGGCCGGACGCGGCGCTGAGCGACCTGGTACGCGAACTGGCCGCCGAGGATTCACGTCTGGACGCCCTTGCCGAGGAGGACGAGTTGAGTGATCTGCGCGCCGTGATGACGGCTTCCTACCGGGCCCTGGACGACGACACCGCCCGCTTCTTCCGACGTCTGGGCCTGCACCCGGGGCCGGAGTTCTCCTGCGGGGCCGCCGCCGCGCTCACCGACACCGCGCAGGCGGAAGCCCGGAGGCTCCTGGACCGCCTGACCCGCGCGAACCTCGTGGAGCGCCCGCGCGAGGACCGCTACCGCCTGCACGACCTGGTCCGCCTGTACGCGGTCGAGCGGGTCCGCGCCGAGGAAGGACCGGAGGCGGCGGGTGAGGCCGTCGGGAGGGCGGCCCGGTGGTACACGCACGCCGCCGCCCGGGCACAGCGCGTGGAACACCCGAACTTCCCGGTCGTCCCCGGGCGGGAACAGGATTACGAGTTGCCCGAGTTCGACTCCGTCCAGGACGCGCTGACCTGGTTCGAGACCGAGCGCGCGAACCTTGTGGCCGTGGTGCGGGCCGCCCTGGAGCACGGCCACCACGACACCGCCTGGCGGCTGCCCGCGAGCGTGTACGGACTGTTCGAGCTGCACCGGCACTGGCACGAGTGGCGCGACCTGCATGCGGTCGGCCTCCGGGCGGCCGAGAGCGCGGGCTCCTCCTTCGGGCTCGCCCGCAACCACCTGGGCATGGGCGACGCCCAGTGGCTGCTGGACGATCTCGACGCGGCCGTGCGGCACTACGAGTCCGCCCTGGAGGCCAACCGGGAAGCCGGTGACCCGTGGGTGGAGGGGTTCGCGCTGCGCCAACTGGGTGTGGTGGCCTGGCAGCGCGGCGAGCGCGACGGAACCGCCGCCGAACACGTCGAGCGGGCCATCGCGGTCTTCCGTGGGGCGGGCGAGCGGCGCGGCGCGGCGATGGGGCTGCTCAGCCTGGCCGACTTCGGCGTGGACCTCGGCCGTTGGGACGAGGCCCTCGACCACAGCCGGGCGGCGATCGAGGCGTTCGAGGCCATCGGTGCCGACTGGAGCGTTGCGTGGGCGCGCTGCACCCTGGGCCGGAGCCTCACCGGTTCGGGCCGGGCGGACGAAGCTGTGACCGCCTACCGGCAGGCCCTGCGCGTCTTCGAGGAGCGCGACGACCGGGACAGCCGGGCGGCCGCGCTGCTGGGTCTGGGCGACGCACGAGCCGAACTGGGCGACGCGGTCGGGGCCCGGGAGGCGTGGAACGCGGCCCTGGAGTACCTGCGCGACCACGACGACCCGCGCGCGGACGAGGTGGAGGAACGCCTGGGCCGCCTGGCCGCCGACGGCTGAGGACCGCGTGCAGGGCAGCCACTCCGATGTCCGGCAGGGCGGCCCGGTCCCGGGCGGACGCCTCCGCCCGGGACCGGGCCGCCGGGTCACCGTTCGACGTGGGCCGCGAGGTTGGCCAGGGACGAGGCGAGGGCCTCCTCGTGGACGGCGTGGTCGATGCCCCGGGGCACGTCGGCGGCCTCGACGGTGACCAGGGTGCCCTCCGGCGCCGCCGCGAGGGTCCAGGTCATGGTCATCGTCCCGGCGAAGTCGGGGTCGGGCGACTCGAAGCCGATCCGCTGCACGACCCGCTCCCCGGGCGCCAGCTCGGCGAAGGCGACCTCGGTGACGTCCTCCGTCTCCGAGGTCTTGCCCCGCCCCTCCTGCGGATCGAGGTAGGTCAGCACCATGCGGTACCCGCCCCCGGGCCACGGCTCGAAGCGGTCGATCCTGCCCGCCATGCCCTCCGGCGGCAGCCAGGCCGCGAGGGCGTCCGGTTCGGTCATCGCCGCGTAGACCGCCGCCGCGGAGGCGCGGACGGTCCTGCTCCCCCGGTCGGTGCGCGGTGCTCTCGATGTCATGGTCGCCCTCCCCTGACACTGCTGTGCGTGTACGCGGGCAACCTAGCCGACGCCCACGACAGAAGGCGTGCGTCCCGGTCAGGCCGGTTTGACCCGCGTGGTCTTGTGCTTATAGCGGGTCTGGGGCACCGAACCTCTCCATAAGTAAACGATCACCGCAGGTCAGGACACTCGCGTCACACCAGCGACGTTTCCGGCCGATGGCACCCGTGTCAGCGGACGCGGGCCACGCGCTCAGAGGGGGCGGCGGCCCTGGACCGAGTAGATCGCGCAGGAACTAGCCCGGAAGGACGGGTCCGCCAGGAGCGCGCGCACCCGGGCGAGCCGCTCGTCGCTCATCCCCTCGCGCACGAAGGCGTCGCGCAGGTGGCGGGTGTGGTGCGCGATCAGGTGCACGCCCGGGGAGTCGGCGTCCCACAGCTCCAGCCGGGGCCGGGGGTCGATGTCCACCAGACCCGCGCCGCGCATCGCCTCGGCGGCGTTGCGCCCCCAGGCCGGGTCGGCCCCGGCGCGGACCATCAGCCTGGTCTTGGCCTCCTGGAACTCCTCGTAGAGCTTCTGGGACTCGGCGTCGGGCATGAGCAGCGCCGGGCCGTAGGTGATGTCGAACTCGTCGAGCTGGAGCACGCCGCCGGGCTTGAGCGCGCGCACCAGGCGTTCCAGGACCGCGATCCGCTCCGGGATGTGCAGCAGGACCAGCCGGGAGTGGATGAGGTCGAAGGCGGCCTCGGGCAACGGGTCGCGGACCACATCGTGGCGGAGGACCTCCAGGCCCTCGACGGCGGGGATGCGCTCGGGCTTGATGTCGGTGGCCAGCACGCTCCCGCCCGGGGAGACCCGGTCGGCCAGCCAGAGCGCGACGCTGCCTCCCCCGGCGCCCACCTCCAGGCAGTCCCACCCCGGCCCGACACCGGTCTGCTCCAGGCGTTCGGTGGTCACGGGGTCGTAGGCGGCGGCCAGGAAGCGGTGCTGGTCGAAGGCGTGATCGCTGTGGTTGTCGAAGACGTAGCGCTGGTCCTCGGCGGCGTCGGTCACCGGTGTCTCCTCGGGGGTCGGTCGGGTCGGTCGGATCGTCGGGGCCGGTCGGGTCGGTCCGGCCGTTCGGGCTACGGGGTCTGACGGGGCGCGACCGCCCCCGGCCGCGGCCCGGCCCGGCGGTCGGTGCGCGCCGACGGCCTCGGCGGCGACGCGGGTCAGGGTGGCCGTGCACACCTTCCCGGTCGGGCCGAGCGGCAGTTCGGGCAGCACGACCACGTGCTCGGGCAGCGCGCGCACGTCCAGGCCGCGTTCGTCGCGCAGGAAGGCGATGAGCTCCTGCGGGGAGGGCGCGTCGGCCCCCTCCGCAGAGGACACGCAGGCGCACATGCGCTCGCCCAGGTCGGGGTCGGGGACGGGGACGCAGTGGGCCTCCGCGAGGGCGGGGTGGGCGCCGAGTTCGCGCTCCACCTCGGCCGGGAAGATGTTGACGCCGCCCCGGATCACCGTCCGTCGCAGGCGGTCCACCACCCGCAGCGCGCCGTCGGGGTCCAGGCGGCCCAGGTCGCCGGTGCGCACCCATCCGCCCGGGGCCCGCCGCTCGGCGTCCAGCTCGGGCGCGGCGACGCGGCACAGCGGTGTCATCGGGCCCAGGGCCCAGATCTCGCCGGTCTCCCCCCGGGGAACCGGGCGCCCCCGCGGGTCGCGAATGCTCACCTCGGCCACGTCGGGGGCGGGGTCTCCGGCCAGGCCCGGTTCCCACGCCTCGGGGCGGCGGGCGGTGTGGCAGTTGACCCCGTCGGTGGAGCCGTAGACGTTGACCACGGGCTGCCCGAAGCGGGCGGCGCAGGCGTCGCGGACCTCCCGGTGCAGCGGGGCGCCGCTGGCCACCACCGCGCGCAGGGACGAGGTGTCGGCCCGCTCGGGCAGCGCAGCGATCCGCCGCAGCATGGTGGGCACGCCGATCAGGTGGGTGGGGCGGTGCAGCTCGATCGCGCGCAGCGCTGCGGCCGGGTCGAAGCGGGGCAGGACCACCAGGGTCGCGCCGAGCCCGGCCAGGGTCACCGGCACCCCGCAGGAGCCGAAGGAGGAGGCCAGCGACACCAGGACCAGGTTGCGCATGGGGCCGGGTCCGGTGTGCAGCGCCGCCACGTAGTTGGCCCGGCCGCCCGCCATGGCGTTGTGGCTGTAGGCGACCATGCCGGGTTCGCCCTCCGAGCCGGAGGAGACCAGGACGCGGGCCGGGGACTCGGGGTCGGGCCGGGCGGGACGCCAGTCCCGCAGCGTCGCGGCGTCGGGCCGGTCCAGGCTGCGCGTCCCGGGGCGGGCCGGGCCGAACGCCCACGTCCGGCGCAGGGTCGGCGGCGGGTCCGCGCGGCGGATCTGTCGGGCGCGCTCCGGGGTGGTGACGAGGTCGGCGGCCCGGGAGCGGGCCAGCAGGCTGCGCACGTCGGCCGGGGACCGGCCGTCGGGGACGGGCAGCGCGACCGCGCCGACGGCGGCGACGGCGAGTTCGGCCACGACGGCCTCGCGCCCGTTGGGCAGCAGGACGCCGACGACGTCGCGCTCCCCCGTCCCCCCTGCGGCCAGGGCGGCGGCGGCGCGGCGCACGGCGGCGTCCAGCCCGGCGTAGTCGAGCGTGCCGCGGTCGTCGACGACGGCGTCGCGTCCGGGGTGGGCGAGCGCGTGCTCGTGGAAGAGGGTGTACAGGTCCCGGCCCGGGCACCAGCCGCGCGCGGTCCAGCGCGCGCGCAGGTCGGCCGGGACCAGGTCGCGCAGTTCCAGGCCGTTGGAGGAGATCCAGGTCATCGGTTCTCCGCGGGCGTGTGGTCGGCCACGGCGCCGTCCGGAGACGTCGACGGTGCGGCGTGGGGGATGTCCGGGCCGGTGGTCCCGCCGCTGGCACCGCCGCGGGCGCCGCCGTGGGGACCGGTGGTGACGTCGGGAGCCGGTTCGTTCCGTACGGGCGCGCCCCGGCGCGCGGCTCCGTCACGCGGCCCCGTCTCGGCGCTCGGTGCGTCGGCGGCGGGCGCGAAGCTCCACGGGGCACGGACGCAGGAAGCGCCGCCGACCGTGTCGAAGGCCGCCGCGAACGCCGGTGCGGCGGCCATCGCCGCCAGGTCCTCCACGGGTACGGGACCGATCCGCCCACCGGGAGCCGGGCCGCCGCTCTCCACGGGCGCGGTGACGCCTCCCGTCCGCGACACGGCGCCGTCGCACTCCACGGCGACGAGGCCGCCTCGCGGTCCGGTCCGGGTGCGGTCCCACCGCTGGGGCACGGCGCCGTTGCGCTGGCCGGGTCCGGTGCCGCTCCGTCGCCCGGGAACGGGGGCGCTCTTCTCCTCGGGGCCGGGGAAGCTCTGCTCCCCGGGAGCGGGGGCACTCTTCTCCCCAGATCCCGGGCTGCTCTGTTCCCCGGGTCCGGGGACGCTCCGCTCCCCCTCTTCGGTCGCGGTGCCGCGTCCGGCGCGGCGCAGCAGCCGGGCCGCGTCCGACAGGGCGGTCCGGGCGCGGACCCCTGCGCCGGTGCGGGCGCGCAGCAGCAGCGCGGCCACCGCCCCCTCGGCGGCGAGGATTCCGCCGAGCACGTCGGTGAGGGTGAGCAGGGACGGCGCGGGCTCCTGCCCGGGTCCGGCCAGGAGGTCGGCCACCCCGCCGTGCGCCTGGACCAGGTAGTCGGTGGCCAGCGTGCCGGGTTCGGGGGCCCGGCCGCCCCACCCGTCGGCGTGCACGTGGACCAGGCCGGGGGCGGGGCCGGCGAGGTCGTCGGGGCCCAGGCCGAACCCCTCGGCCCGTCCGGGCGGCCAGTTGTAGAGCAGGACGTCGGCCGTGGCGGCCAGGTCACGGGCGGCCCGGCGCCCGGCCGCGGACTTGAGGTCGGTCTCGACCGCGCCCTTGCCCCGGTTCAGGGCCAGGAACCGGGCGGAGCTGTCCCCCGCCATCGGCGCCACCCCGCGCATGGGGTCGCCGCCCGGGGGTTCGATCCGCACGACCTCGGCGCCGAGCATGGCGAGCAGCAGCCCGGCGAGCGGGCCCTGCACGCGGTTGGTGGCCTCCACCACCCGCAGTCCGGCCAGGGGCGCGGCGGCGTCGGGGCCGAGCGCTGCCAGCGGGGCGGCCGGGGTCACGGCGGCGTCCCGCGCGCGCAGCCGCCACTCCGAGGCCGGGGCGGGTTCCCCGGCGTCCCGGACGGCGCGGACGAGGACCAGGCTCATGCCCGCGTCGCGGGCGGCCAGGCGGACCCGGGCGAGGTCCACGGCCGCGATCGCGGCGGGCAGCTCGGGCGGCAGCGGGCACACCGCGGTGGCGAAGCGCCGCTGGAAGGGCGGCCACCCGGCGGCGATCGCGGCCGGGGCGGCGCCCAGGCCGGTCCAGAACCGCAGCCAGACCTCGGCGTCCAGGGTCTCGATCTCGAAGCGCGCTCCGTCGGCGGAGCGGAAGGGCGGAACGGTCCCGGGCACGACAGCACCGCGGCCGCCACCGGTACCAGCGCCTCCCGCGTCGAGCGCGGGCGAGCCCGCGGGAACTCCCTGTCCCGGGGCGGTGGCCGCGGCCACGTAGGGCCCCGCCGCGAGCAGGGCGGCCTGGGCCGCGGAGACCGACGCCGACAGCGCCGGGCCGCCGCGCGCCAGGGCCAGCGCGCAGGCCGCCACCGCCTGAGCGGCCAGCACCCCCGCGCACACCGACGCGTAGTCCACCCCCAGGAACCGGGGCGCCCCGCGGGCCCGGCCGTGCAGGTGCGCCAGCCCGCAGGCGGCCTGGACGCCGCGCTCCCCCGCCAGGGGCGCCGCGACCGGCCCGGACCAGCCGATGGCGCAGCCGACCGGTACCGGCAGCGCCCGGGTTCCCCCTCCGCCGGAGCCGTCAGCGCCAGGGGCCGCGCCGGAGCCGTTCCCGCCCGGGCCCCACTCGCCCGGGACGGCCACCAGGCCGATCCACCCGGCCGGCGCCTGCGGGGGCAGGGGCCCCTCGGCCCGGGAGACCTCGCAGCCGAGCGCCTCCAGGCGCGCCGCCGCGATGCGCAGCGCGACCGAGTCGCCCACCGCCCGCGCGGCGGCCCCGGCGAGCGGGAGCGGGGCCGCGTCCACCGGCTCGGCGGTCACGTCCACTTCCCCGTTCCGCAGGTGTCGGGGCGCAGGCCCAGGTGCTCGCGCAGCACGGAGCGGCGGACCTTGCCGGTGCCGGTGCGCGGCAGCTCGTCCCAGGTCAGCACCACCGGGTCGGCGAGTTCGGGCAGGTCGGCGACGGCGCCGCGCCAGGCCACGATGTCCAGGCCCCCGCTCTCGGTGGCCACCACCGGCACCGGGGGCCCGTCCGGAACGCTCAGGACGACGCACTCCAGCACCTCGGGCAGGCGGTCGTCCACGACGTCCTCCACCTCCAGGCAGCCGCCCTCGCGCAGGGCGTCCACCTCGCGGTCCACCAAGCGCAGCGCGCCGGTGCGGCTGAGGACACCGATGTCGCCGGTGTTCCACCACTCGCCCACCAGCTTGGACCGCCACCGGCCCTCCTCGCCGACGTAGCCCAGGCACAGGGCCTCGGTGCGGCAGAAGATCAGGCCGGGCGTACCGGCCGGGACGGGGCGCGTGGTGTGCGGGTCGACCGCGCGCAGTCTGGTGCGGGTGGGGATGGGCCGGCCCAGGTGGCGGGTGGTGGGGTGGCGCCCGTTCTCCGCGGCCATCGCCCGCCGGGTGAGGAACCGGAAGGTCAGCGGCCCGGTCTCGCTCTGGCCCCAGCCCTGCATCCACACCGGGCGCCGGTGGCCGGTGGCGCCCAGGAAGGCGCGCACGGTCGGCGGGTGCACGGCGTCGAAGGTGCTGACGTAGAGCCGCACCCGGTCGAACGGGGCGTCCTCCCGCTCCGCCCGGTCCTGCCAGCGCGCGAAGACCGCGGGCGCGGCCTCCAGGGTGGTGGGGCGGTGCCGCTCCAGCAGCGGCCCGGCCTCGGCCCAGTCGGCGCCGGTGACCACGGACAGCCCGCCCGGGGACAGCCACAGCACGCTGGCGGTCCAGGCGAGCGCGCGCCCGTGCGCGAAGGAGTACGCGCCGGTCACCGTGTCGTCGGGGCGGCTGCTCAGCACGGGCCAGCGGTGCGCCTCGAACCCGGCCAGGCGGCGCATGATCGTGCGGGTGGAGTGCGGGACCAGCTTGGGCACGCCCGTGGTGCCGGAGGTGTGCATGATCGCCAGGGGCGCGTCCAGGTGCGGCCTGCGCGGCGGCGGGGCCTCGGTGCCGCGCACGTCGTCCAGGCGCAGGACGCTCCCGGCCGGGCCCCCTCCTCCGACGGGGACCCCGTCCCCGGCCGGACCCGCGCCCCGCGCCGGGTCGTCGATGACCAGGGTGCGGGCCGCGTGCACGGCGGGGTCGGCCCCCGCCTCCCGGGACGCGGCGAGCAGGGCGGCGTCGGTGACCAGCAGCGCCGGGTCCAGGCGCTTGAGCAGGACCTCCAGCGCGTCCGGCTCCAGGTGCGCCGACAGCGACGCGGGCACCGCGCCCAGCCGGGCCGCGGCGGAGTTGAGCAGGACGTAGTCCCAGTGGTTGCGCTTGGCGATCGCGACGCGGTCGCCGGGCCGCACACCGGCCGCCGCGAGCCACCCGGCCGCCTCTCGGACCAGTTCGGCCACCCGGGGCACGTCCAGCTCGGTGCCCAGGCCGGGGGCGATGTCCAGCGGCCTGCTCAGGTGCACGGCGGTCGTGGAGCCGCGCTCGACCAGGTCGTCGAAGAGGGTGCCCAGGTGCAGGGGCTTGGTGAACAGCGTCATCGTCGTCGGTCCTCACTGGAAGCGGGAGCGGGTGTCTGGGCCGTCGAGGCGAGGAAGGCCAGGACCCGCGCGGCGGCCGCGGCCCCGGAGGAGACCGCGCCCTCGCTGCACGGGCGCAGCGAGATCCAGTCCCCGGCGTAGTCCACGGCCGCGGGCGGGCGGACGGCGAAGGCGGCGCGCTCGCGCAGGGCGCGCGGCCCCGCGGCGGGCAGGCCGTGGCGGAAGCGGTGCACGCGCACGGCCTCCACGTGCCGGGACAGGCCGGGCAGCAGGAGTTCGGCGCGGGCGGTGAGCCGCTCCGCCACCAGTGCGTCGGAGGCGTCCAGGAGTTCGGCCGCACCGCGCGGCGAGGCGACCAGGGAGACCAGGCCCCGGCCGGACGACACCCGGCCCGGGTGCTTGTTGTGGTCGGCGGTGACCACGTTGAGCAGCGGGTCCTCCGGGGCGGGCACCAGGGTGGCGAAGCCGCCGCGCGCCCCGGCCGGTTCCATCGGGCGGTCCAGGACCAGGGAGACGCGGAGCATGGGCGCGTACTCGCAGGCCTCCAGGTAGGCGCGCTCGACGCCGGACGCGCCGGGGTGGAGCACGGCCGCGAGCGGGGCGGGCACGGCCAGCACGGCCGCGCGGGCGGTGACCGTGCCCGCCGGGGACTCCAGCCCGACCCCGTCGGGGCCCGCGGACACACTGGTCACGGGGTGGCCGGTGACCACGTCGAGCCGGTCGGCCAGGGCCCGCGCGAGGGTGTCCATGCCGTCGCGGTAGGTGCGCCAGCGGGCGCTGCTGCCCGCGGAGACCAGGTGCGCGGCGAAGGGGGCGGCGGCCGTGTGCTCGGGGTCCCAGCCGAAGAACCCGGCGGCCAGGGGACCGAGCAGCCGGTGGCGCAGCTCCGGGTGGTAGGGGCGGAGCAGTTCGGCCAGGGTGCGCGCGCCCAGCGGGGAGCGCTCGGGGTGTTCGGGGTCCGGGCCGAGGCGGGCCAGCTGGATCTGGAGGCGCAGCAGGTCGGCCCGCGCGCGCGGGGACAGCCCGGCGCCGGTGAGCAGGCCCAGGGGGCGGCCCACGTGCGGTCGGGCCCGGCCCCCGCGCCAGGACGCCAGGGCGCCGCGGATGCGGGGCACCGCGCGGCGGTCGGCGTCCAGGCCGACCTCGCGGATCAGCTTCCAGGTGGCCGGGTAGGCCTTCGCCGGGGGCAGCATCTCCGCGCCGGTGTCGATGAGGCAGCCGTGCTCGCGCAGGGTGCGCATGCGTCCGCCCACGGCCTCGGCGGCCTCCAGGACGCGGACCGAGCGGCCCGCGCGGGCCAGCGCGTGGGCGGCGGCCAGTCCGGCGGGGCCCGCTCCGACCACCGCGACGTCGAGCACCCCGCTCATACGGCGTCTCCCAGGAGCGCGGGCGCCAGCAGGTGGGCGGCGATGAGCAGGACCACGGTGACCCGGTGGGTGTGGATGGCCAGGCGGCGGGCGCGCAGGATGTCGTTCTGGACGAACCCGATGAAGAGCTGGGCCACCCGCATCAGGAAGACGGGGGCCAGGACGATCGGGAACCACCACGGGGAGATCCCGGCCAGGGTGGAGCCGCTGATGAGCAGGCTCTCCGCCGCGGTCGCCGCGATGATGAAGGCGGTGTTGAGGCGCCTGGGCACCAGCGCGGCCACGGTGATCCGCCCGGCGGCGCGGTCGCCCGCGGCGTCGTTGGTGTTGGAGTACAGGCCGAAGAGCATCGGTCCGAAGCCGAACAGCAGGGCCTGGACCACGACGAAGCCGTTCAGCTCCCCGGTGAGCAGCCCGTAGGGCACCAGGACCCAGCCCACGCCCAGGC
Source organism: Nocardiopsis camelliae (assembly GCF_028993595.1). GTDB lineage: Bacteria > Actinomycetota > Actinomycetes > Streptosporangiales > Streptosporangiaceae > Nocardiopsis > Nocardiopsis dassonvillei. The sequence goes on along the minus strand of NZ_CP118614.1, from coordinate 2,655,138 downwards.
CGATGAGGAAGACCTCCTGGAAGCCCCGGTAGCTGATCTTGAGGCCCCAGGAGTACTGGACCGAGGCGACCACGCACAGGGCGGCCAGGGCGACCGCCCAGGCGGGCTGGTGCGGGGCGGCCAGGACGACCAGGCCCCAGAGCAGGGCGCTCACCGCGGTGGCCGCCCAGGCGAAGCGCAGCGCCTGCGGTTCGGTGAGCGTCCCGGCGACGAGGGGTTTGCGGGCCAGCCGGCGACGGGCCGCGTCCGAGCCGTAGTTGGCCGCGTCGCTGCCGTCGCGGTAGCCGGTGACGTCGTCGAAGGCGACCATGGCGGCCACCACGGCCACCTCGGCGAGCAGGATGAGCAGGAGCAGCCCCAGTGTGCCCGGCTCCCAGCGCAGCGCGGGCGCGAGCATGGCCAGTACCAGGGGCAGGCCGATGTAGTAGTCGTAGATGTCGAGCTTGGCCAGCCGGGCGTAGGCGGCCGGGGTGCCCCGGGGCGGCGCGGCCGCGGGCGCCGGGGCGGCGGGGGGTGCGGCGGTGTGGTCGGTCATCTTGTTCTCCTGGAACGGTCGGCGAACGCGCACACGGTGTCGGCGATGTGCTCCACCTGGGCGTCGTCCAGGTGCGGGTACAGCGGCAGGGAGATGTTGCGCCGGGCCGCCGACTCCGCGTCGGGCCAGCGGGCCCCGGCCCGGGCGTAGGGAGCGAACGCGGGCTGGGCGGGCAGGGCGCGCGGGTAGTACACGTGGGTGTCGATCCCGTGCGCGGACAGGTGGACGCGCAGGTCGTCGCGCTCCTCGGCCAGGAGCGTGTAGACGTAGTGGCAGCGCCCGTCGCCGCCCGTGGGCGGCGCCGTGATCCCGGCTCCGGCCAGTCGCGCGAACCGGCTGGAGTAGTAGGTGGAGATCTCGGCCCGGCGGGCGAGCCGGTCCTCCAGCCCGCTCAGCCGGTGCAGCTGGAACTCGGCCATCACCTCGTCGAAGCGGCTGTTGAGGCCGATCCGGTGGTGCAGGAAGCGGTGTGTGCCGTCCTGGCCGTGGTTGCGCAGCATCCGCACGCGCACGGCGAGTTCGGCGTCCGCGGTGACCACCACGCCGCCCTCGCCGGGCATGCCGAAGGTCTTGACCTGGACGAAGGAGTAGACCCCGGCGTCGCCCCACAGCCCGGCGGGGCGGCCGCCGAGGGTTCCGCCCTGGGCCAGCGCGGAGTCCTCGACCAGGCGCAGCCCGTACTGGTCGGCCAGGTCCCGGAACCGGGGCATGGCGGCCATCATCGAGAACACGTGCGCGGGCATGACCGCGCGGGTGCGCGCGGTGAGGGCGGCCTCGGCGGCGTCCGGGTCCAGGGTCAGGGAGACCGGGTCGACGTCGGCGAAGACCGGGCGCGCGCCGCGTTCGACGACGGTGCTGGCCAGCGGCGCGCAGCCGAAGGCCGGTACCACCACCTCGTCTCCGGGGCCGATCTCCATGGCCGCCAGGACCAGGGTGAGCGCGGAGGTGCCGCTGGAGCAGGCGACGACGTCGGCGGCGGCGAGGCGGTCGCGCAGTTGGCGTTCGAGGAGGGCGGTGCGCTCGCCGAGGATGAACTTCTGCGCGCCGCCGGTGCCGGTGGCGTGGACGGCCTCCAGCAGGACGTCGCGGTCGGCGTCGAACAGGTCGGGGGCGAAGAAGGGGATGCGCTGCCCGGTCGCCGTGGTCATCGGTGCCTCCGAACGCAGAAGTCCTCGATCTCCTCGCAGACCCGGTCCGCCTGGGCGTCGGTCAGGTCGGGGTAGAGCGGCAGGGCCACCGCCGCCTCGCAGGCCGCCTCGGCGCGCGGGAAGTCGCCGGGCGCGTATCCCAGGTGGGTGAAGCAGGGCTGCAGGTGCAGCGGGATCGGGTAGTAGGTCTCGGTGCCGATCCCGGCCCCGGCCAGGTGGGCGACCAGGGCGTCGCGGTCGTCGGCCTCGACGAGGTGGACGTAGACGACGCGGTCGCCGCCGGGGTGGGGCGCGACGGCGCCGGGCACCGCGCGTATCCCGGGCAGGTCGCGCAGGCGGGCGTCGTAGCGCGCGGACAGCTCGGCCCGGCGGGCGATGTCGGCGTCGAGCCGGGAGAGCTTGGCCAGCAGCACGGCGGCCTGGATGTCGTCCATCTTGCTGTTGCAGCCGGCGACGACCGTCGGGTTGGCGATGCCGGGGAAGTCGTCCAGGGTCCGCCCGGAGCGGCCGTGGTGGCGCAGTGCCCGCGCGGTCTCGGCGACGGCGTCGTCGTCGGTGAGCAGCGCGCCCGCGTCGCCGATGGCGCCGAGGGTCTTGGAGGGGAAGAAGGACAGCACGCCGCCGGTGCCGAGCAGTCCGGCGTGCACGCCGCGCAGCCGCATGCCGATGGCCTCGGCGCTGTCCTCCAGCACGGTCAGGCCGCGGCGCCGGGCGACCTCGCGCACGCCCTCCATGTCGGCCAGGCGGTCGAACAGGTGGACCGGCATGACCATCCGGGTGCGGGAGGTGGCCACCGCGTCCACCGAGGCCGGGTCGATGCCGTACCCGTGCTCCTCGATGTCGGCGAAGACCGGGACGCCCCCGGCGAGGACGACGGAGCTGGCGGTGGCGACGAAGGAGTAGGCGGGGACGATCACCTCGTCGCCGGGGCGCAGCCCGGCGGCGCGCAGCAGGATGACGAGGGCGTCGGTTCCGGAGTTGACGCCGACCACGTGCCGGGCGCCGGTCCAGCGGGCCAGGGCGTCCTCGAACTCGGCGACCATGGCCCCGTGCGAGAACTTGCCCCGGTCCATGACCCGGAGGCAGTTGTCCCGGATGCGCGGCCACAGTTGCGCGAAGCTCCGGGACTGGTCGAAGAAGGGGACGGGGAGGCGTGTTCTGCCGGGGGGCGCCGCCTCGGGGGGTTCGAGCGTTCTCTTCAACTTCTCCACGTTTCTACGCTGCGGGAGGGGGCGGTCGCCGGCCGGGGCGGCGGGCCTCGGCCGGGGCGGGGGCTCAGCCGCCGAGGAGGGGGATGTCGTTGCGGCCGAGGTGGTAGTCGCGGACCGCGTCGACCAGTTCGGAGGCGGAGAGCGTGCCGCTGCCGTCGGTGTCGAGTTCGTCGAAGACGCCGTCGGCGTCCCGCGCGCTGACGCCGACGGCGTCGAGCCACTGGCGCATCTCGCTCCGGCTGATCTCGCCGTCGCCGTCGGTGTCGAGCACGTCCATGGTGGCCTGGAGCGTCGGCCGGGCGATCTCGGCGAAGCCGTCCTCGCTGCCGACCATCTCGCGCCCGGCGACCTCCATGAACTGGTCGCGGTTCATCCGGTCGGTGCCCGCGGCCGCCGCCAGGCGGTCGAACATGCCCAGGTAGGCGGCCCTGAGCGCGTCGCCACGGGCGGTGCCCTCGGCCCCCAGGCGCGAGACGATGCCGTCGGCCTCGGCCGCGAGGTCCGAGCGCTCGATCACCCCGTTGCCGTCGACGTCCCAGAGTCGGAAACGCTCCTCCAGGCGGCTGGCCGTCTTGGTGGCGGTCGTCATGGGCTTTCCCTCACTTCTTCCGTGGAACAACAGAGGCACGACGTCATACCGGCATTCGAAAAGGGTTCCCCAAACCGGGCTCCGACCGTTTCCCACGCCGAATAAAGCCCTTCCCGGGCGTCTCGGGAAAGACGGAACGGGAGGGCCGGCGCACTTCGCTTTCCCGCGTTCCCGTACCGCGGAGGGGAGAGGGGCGGGAAACGGTCCCGGCCGCGGCGGTCGGCCGCGGCCGGGACGAGGGGCTCAGCTCCCGAGGAGGGGGATGTCGTTGCGGCCGAGGTGGTAGTCGCGGACCGCGTCGACCAGCTCGGTGGTGGACAGCTTGCCGCTGCCGTCGGTGTCCAGCTCGGCGAAGGCGCGGTCGGCCTCGGCGCCCTGGAGACCGATGGCGGCGAACCACTTCTGCATCTCGGAGGGGCTGATCTCACCGTCGCCGCTCGTGTCCAGCACGTTGACGATGGCCTGGATGGTCGGCTGTACGACCGAGGCGAAGCCGGCGTCGCCCTTGCTGATGATCTCCTGCTCGGCAGCCTGGACGAACTGCTCCTGGCTCATCTCCTGGGTGCCGGCGGCGGCGGCCAGGTGGTCGAACATCGCCAGGTAGGCGGCCTTGAGCTCGTTGCCCTGGGCGGTGCCCTCGGCCCCCAGGCGCGAGACGATGTCGTTCGCCTCGGTCTCGAAGTCCGAGCGCTCGATGCTGCCGCTGCCGTCGACGTCCCAGAGGCGGAAGCGCTCTTCGAGGCGGCTGTTGGCCTTGGTGGCGGTCGTCATTTATTTTCCCTCTCAGTTCCCATGGAAAAACAGACGTACGATGCTCTCTCCGAGCACAGGAAAGGACCCTCCGACCGAGCCTGGCCGGACCCTCCCCACACCCAGAAGATTAGCCTGCGAGCGTGTCCCATAAAAGGGGTTCACAAGAATCCATGGGGGTAATTGATTTTTTATATCGGACATTTTTCAGCAAATACCAGATTCTTCGGAAACCGTTTCGGCGGCCGGGTCGGCGCCGAACGGCTCCCCCTGGCGGAACACCAGACACTCGCCCGCGGCCAGACCCAGGTCCCCCCCGGTCGGCAGCGGGTCGGCGTGGACGAGCACGTTGTAGTGGTTGGGCATGTGGCAGGCGTCGAAGCCGAGCACCGTCCCCACCCGGCGCGGGCCGATCCACAGCTCGTCGCCCCGGTCCACCACCCCGGCGCCGGTGATCTCGGCGAACCCGAGGAAGCCCACCCGGTCGATCCGGGCCCCCTCGGCGGTCTCGGTGTGGTCGGTCGCGACCAGCTCGTGCACCTCCCCCGCGCGCACGCACCGGCTGGCGTGGGGTTCGAGCCGCATGCCCCGCTCGCTCCTGCGGTGCACCAGGACCTTGACCAGCGTCGCGGTGACCTCCCGTTTGGGTCCGTCCTCACGGGGGTTCACCGCGCCCCCTCCCTCGTCGGCTCCGCGGCCTCCGCCAGGCGGTAGGCGTCCCCGACCAGCCGCAGCGCGGACGGCCCGCCCGGGTCCTCGACCACACCGCCGCGCACCCGCCGCTCGAACTCGGCGAGCACGCCCACGTACTCGTGCCACAGGGAGTCCTTGAACCCGGGGTGGCCCTCCAGCATGTCCGCCGCGAGCACCTCCCCGTCGGCGGTGCGCGCCTCGACGTCCTTGCGCTCGCCGGGGTGGGACCAGTCGAGCAGGACGCGTGCGCGCGCCCCCGCGGCGCGCAGCACGACCTCGGCCCGGCGGTCGGTGCCCGCGGCGTCGCGCGTGACGCGCGCCGACTCGGCCTCGGCCGGGCCGAGCAGCCACTCCACCAAGTCGAAGGCGTTGGGTCCGTTGTCGGCCACGCACCCGCCGCCGCAGCGGGCCGGGTCCAGGTACCAGGTGTCTGTCCCGGCGTGCTCCTCGATCCGCTCCAGGTAGCGCACGGTCAGCTCCTCCACCCGCCGTCCGGCCAGGTCCCGGCGCAGCCGCGCGAGCGCGGAGTTGTACCGGCGGTGGAAGGCGGTGAACAGCACCGTGTCACGGTCGCGGGCGAGCCCGGCCAGCGCCTCCCCCTGGACGGCGTCCAGCGCGAGCGGCTTCTCCACGCACACGGCCACCCCGCGCCGCAGCGCGTCGGCGCAGATCGGGGCGTGGGCGTCGTTGGGCGCGGTGACCACCAGCGCGTCCAGTCCGGTCTCGTCGAGCATCCGGACGTGGTCGGTGTAGCCCCGCGCCCCGACCGGGTGGGCGGTGAGCACGCCGGGGTCGCGGTCGCACACCGCGACCAGGTCCAGGCCGGGCGCGGTGCGCAGGGCCTCCAGGTAGAAGCGGGAGATCACGCCGAGGCCGACCAGCCCGGTGCGCAGCGGGGCGCTCATCGCGTCTCCTCCCGCATCGCCTCAAGGGGCAGGCCGGTCCGGTCGGCCAGCTCCGCCAGTTCGGCGTACAGCTCCGCCTCCAGCGGCACGCCCGTCAGGCGCAGTTCCCGCGCCCGGTGGTGTTCGTGCCAGCCGGGGTAGCGCACCGGCGCGTCCGGGTCGGTGGGCGGGCAGGCCAGCAGCGCGCCGAACAGCTCGCGCGCGTCGTCCTCGGCCCCCTGCCGCAGGGCGTCGGGCGCGATCGCGGCCACGAAGAAGCCGATGTCGTCGTCGCGTCCGCTCGGGCCGCCGTCCCCGTCCAGGGCGTCGGGGTGCGGGCCCGTCCCGGCACCCGGGACCAGTGCGGAGAGCACCTCGACCATGAGTCCGAGGCCGAAGCCCTTGTAGCGTCCCGCGTCGCCGCCCAGCCACATCAGGTGCGCGCGCCCGGCGTCGAAGGCGGCGGGGTCGGTGACGGGCGCGCCGGTGTCGTCGCACAGCAGGCCCTCGGGCAGGGTGAGTCCCTCGCGGGCGGCCTGGCGGACCCGGCCGGTGGGCGCGGCGGTGGTGCTCATGTCGAGCAGGAACGGGGGGTGCTCCCCCGCCGGGGCGGCGACGCTGAGCGGGTTGGTGCCCAGCATCGCGACCGCGCCGCCGGGCGGACGGGCGATGCGCTGGCGTCCGCAGTTGCTGGCCACCAGGCCCACCATGCCGCGTTCGGCCGCGCGCAGCGCGTGGTACCCGGCGCAGCCCAGGTGGGTGGCGCCGCGCACGGACACCAGTCCGATGCCGTGGCGCGCGGCGCGTTCGGCGGCCAGGTCCATGGCCTCGCTGGCCGCCCACAGGCCCAGGGCCCTCCGGGAGTCCCAGAGCACGGCGGCGCCGAGGTCGGCGAGGACGCGCGGTTCGGCGGCGGGGTCGGCCCTGCCCCCGTCGAGGAGCGGCAGGTAGAGGCGGGTCAGGTTGGCCAGGCCGTGCGAGCGCGGGCCGGCGAGGTCTCCGTGGCACAGGGCGCGCGCAGCCTCGGCCGCCCGGTCGGGGGGCAGGCCGCGGTCGGCGAACACCCCGGCGGCGAACGCGACCAGGTCGTCGTGGCGTACCCGCACGGCCTCGTGTTCCGGCGGGGCCTGGGTGGGGGCCGCGGTGGTCACCGGGCCTCCCGGGCGGGGTTGTGGTGTGCGCGCATGTCCTCGTCGCCTTCCTCGTCGGTGGTGTGGAGTTCTTCGTCGGTGCGCGGCCCTTGGGCCTCGTGCGGGTCGTCGGGCCCGGGGGCCCGACGCGGGATCTGGTCGGTGAAGGCGGCCAGGAGGCGGGCCACCGCGTCGGCGAACCCGTCGAGTTCGTCGGCGCGCGCGAACTCGTCGTCGGCGTGCGCGTTGTTGGCGGCCAGGTCGCCGGGGCCCAGCACGGCGGTGCTGGCTCCGGCGACCCCGGACATCCAGATCGCGTCACAGGTGAAGGCGGGTTCGTCCGCGGGCCACGGCGCGATTCCGGCGCGGCGCAGCAGGGCGGGACCCCAGGGGTCGCGGTCGTCCAGCGCGGGCAGGCCGCGTTTGGTCCACTCCAGGCGGGTGAGGGCGCGGGCGTCGGCGGCGGTGCGGGCGAACAGCGCGGTGTCGGCGAAGTCCTTGGTGAAGGCGTCCAGTCCCGCGTCGAGCGCGTCGGTCAGGGCGCGTTCCAGGGCGCGTCCGGCGGCGGCGTCCGCGTAGGCGAGGTTGAGCAGCAGCGACCCGCTGCCGTAGACCCTGTTGTGCAGGGTGCCGGTGTGCAGCCCGGCCAGGCATACCGCGCCGGAGCGGGCGTGCGCGTCCAGGGAGCGGCCCAGGTGGCGGGCCAGGTGGCCCAGCAGGACGGAGGCGTTGTGCCCGGTGTGCGGGCGGTCGTCGATGGCGTCGTCCCCGCGGACCGAGATCCGGGCGGTCATCGCCGCGGTGCTGCGCGTGAGGAACCGCATCCGGGTGGGCTCGCAGAAGATGTTGAGGCGGCCGGTGTGGCCGCGTTCGACCAGCGGCCGGGTGCCGAGGGTGCCCATGGCTCCGCCCTCCTCCCCGGCCACGGCCTGGACGAGCACCGCGACGTCGCGGCCGACGGCCGGGTCGCGTTCGTGGGCGGCCCGCACCCCGGCCAGCAGCGCCACCGCCGGGCCCTTGGCGTCGATGGCGCCGCGCCCGTGGAAGCGTTCGCCGTCGAAGCCGACCGGCTGCCGCCCGGCGACCGTGTCCAGGTGCACGTTGAACATCACGGTGCGCTCGGCGGGCAGGTCGGGGCCCAGCCGGAGCACGAGGCTGGGCTGGCAGCCGAGGAAGCCGGGGCGGGCCAGGGCCTCGCGGACCGGGGCCGGGACGTCCGGCCGGTCCATGTCGGCGGGCCGGGCCGGGGCGTGGTGCACGACGTCGAACCCGGCTTCGGCGGCGGCGCGGGCGTAGAGGAGCTGGGCCTCGCGCAGCAGCGGCGGGGGCCCGTCGGGGCCGGTCTCCAGCGGGCCCGCGGTGGGCAGTTCGAGCAGCCGCAGCAGCAGGTCGCGGTCGGCGTGGGTGAGCGCGGCGGTCACCGGACCCCCTCGGTGCGGCGGAGGCCGTCAGCGGTGCGGGCGGCCCCGGTCGCGGCGTGGGGGTCCGTGTCACCGCCGCGGCGGGGGTCGTTCCCGGTGTGCCAGGTGCGGGCCAGGAGGTCCTCCAGTGCGCGCCCGTAGGCGACGAAGGCGGGCCGGTCGCCGCGGCCGGGGTCGGCGCCCGAGACCCGCAGGTGCGGGCGCAGGTGCAGGTGGGGCTCGATGGACAGCGTTCCGGTGTAGCCGTCGGCGGCCAGCAGCCGCAGGCACTCGGCGGTTCCTGCCTCCCCCTGACCGGGCAGGACGTAGTCGACCCCGCCGTCGGGCGCGGTGACGGCGTCCTTGACGTGCACGTGCGCCACGTGGTCGAGGAGGTGGCGCAGCATCTGCGGGGCCCGGTAGCCGTGGGCGACGCCGTTGCCGGTGTCGAACAGCAGCCGCAGGGCCGGGCTGTCCACCTCGGCCAGCAGTTCCAGGGCGCGGTCGGCGCGGTCCCCGGCCCAGCCCGCGCAGTTCTCGTGCACCAGCACCAGGCCCGCGTCCTCGGCCCGGCGGGCCAGTTCGCGCAGGCGGGTGCGGACGCGCCGCCCCCACTCGGCCTCGGGGAGCCCGTCGCGGGGGTAGGACATGACCCGGACCAGGCGGGTGCCCAGCGCAGCGCAGCGCCGGGCCAGGACGTCCAGTTCGGCCAGGTCGGGGGCGAAGTCGCCGGTGGCGGGCCTGGACCAGTCGGCGATGCGGGAGGCGACGGCGACCACGTCGGTCCCGGCCTCGCGGATCCGTCCGGCGGCGCGGTCGAAGGTCCGCTCGTCCAGGGCGGCCAGCGCGGTCCCGTCGACGGTGCGCAGTTCCAGGCGGTTCCAGCCGAGTTCGGCGAGGGCGGCGAGCTGTCCGTCGAGGTCGGGCGCCGCCTCGTCGCCGATCCCGGCGAGCGGCGGAGCGGTGTGTTCAGGCGCCGACGGCACTGCCCACCTCCTGCCTGCGGCCGTGGGCCGCGCACATCCGCTTGGCCTCGGTGAGCAGCCGGACCGCCTCGACCTGGACCGGGAGCGTGCCGGGGCCGCGGAAGGAGCGGGCGTAGCGGGCGTAGGCGGCGCGGAGGAAGGCGGGGAGGGCGTCGTCGGCGAAGACCGAGTGGGAGGCCCGGTGCCCGGTGGCGTCCACCGACAGCTGGGCGGTGTGGTCGGCGGCACTGCACGGGTAGTGGCCGGTGAGCACGGCGCGGTCGAACTCCAGCGCGATGCGGCGCTCGCGGACGGGGGAGGTCAGGTCCGAGTCGATCCGGCTGCGCACCCCGCCGTGGTGTGCGAGGTCGAGGCGGGCGCGGCCCAGTCCGGGCAGCCGGGTCTGCTCGGTGACCATGTCCTCCAGACAGGCCCCGGTGACGTCCGCTCCCCCGGCCAGGCTGATCACCACGGCCAGCGCGTGCGGGACCTCCACGTCGAAGGCGGTGGGGTGGCCCGGCGTCTGGGCGGTGCGGGTGAAGCGGGGCTTGTTCTGCAGGACCGTGACGGCGCGCAGGTCGCCGAAGACGCGGCCCCGCACCGCGGCGCGCAGGCGCCGCGTGAGCGCGCTGTCCAGCCACTGGGTGGTGACGGTCAGGTCCAGGTCCCAGCGCCGCCGCAGCCGGGCGACGGCGGCCAGCTCCACCAGGTCCAGGGCCAGCGGCTTCTCCACGACGACCATGCGGTAGCCGAGGCGGGCCAGGTGCTCCAGCGGGCCGGAGCGCAGGTGCGGCGGCGTGCACAGGTGGACCACGGTGCGCGGGGGCGGCGCGCAGCGGGCCGCCTCCTCCAGGGAGCCGGTCGTGAGGACCCCCTCGACGGGGCCCCGGAAGGGGTCGAACCCCATCACCGGCCCCGGGGCGAACAGGGCGGGGGCCTGGGCCCGTGCCTTGGCCAGGGACGGCAGGTGCAGCCCTTCTCCCGATCTGCCCAGGCCGACGATGAGGGTGTGCAGCATAACGTACGGGCACCTTTCCCTTCTGCTTTCACGGCGGTGCGCTGGCGAATCCGGGGGCGCAGCGGCCGCACGCTTTCCGATCACATTGGGACATCGCGCCGAAAGCGTCAAAGCAGAGAACATGCCCCTGGGTCCGAAAACTCGGAAAAGGACATGTTGCCGTCCGCACTGCGAGAAGGAAATGCGTACTTTCGTGGTGTTTTATTCCCAGCGGCCGCACCGCCGCCGGAACACCGGACGGTCCCGCGACCGCCGGGCGGGGGCCGCGGGACCGGTCGGGGTCAGGCCACCGAGAAGCTGAACAGCCCGCTGGGCGGAGCGTGCCAGCCGTGGTCCGGCGCGACCAGGACCGACGGCCCGAAGCAGGTCGTGCCGGCGTGCATGCGCACGTCCGCGTCGGTGAGGTTGACCAGCACGTGCGCGGTCTCGGGGAGCCGCTGGCAGGTGCCCGACGGGGGTTCGGGGTAGCGGCGCAGCTCCTCGAACTCGGTCGTGAAGACGACGACCTCACCGGTCGCGGCGTGGGCCGGAGCGGCGCCCGCCACGGACCCGCCCGCCGCGAACGCGAGTGCCGCCGCGGCGGACACGAGAGCCCTCATTCCGATTGCCTCCATTTTCGTTCCGCACTTTTTCGGAAGGATCGGCCCGCGCATATCAACGATACGGCGAAGCCGACCCGGACATCCTGGCCCGCCGTCACCGCAAAGGCCAGAGCCGGTGCGGCCCAGCGGAGGATTTCGGGCAGCCGCTACCCGGAGCCGAACCGGAGGGAAAGCACCAGGGGAGGAAAATACCGAAAAGAATGCTTTCCATGTCTTCGCTGAGGCATTCGCCGCTCGCAACTTAGATGGCGTTATCGCCGGAAAAGTGCGTTCTCCGGAAGGGAGGGGGTCCGGAACGGGAGGTTTCTCCGGGGTGCGCAGGGAACGCGAGCGGCTGGGAATCCCCCTGTGACGGCGGATCAGGCGCGGGAACGGCTGCCGGGGCGCTTCCCCGCCCCGCGCCGGGCGCGGCGGACGGCGCGCCGGAAGGGGAGAAGTCCCGGTTTCCTGCGCGCACAAAAAAGCCCGCCCCGAGGGGCGGGCCGCCGTGTTGCGTGGCGCTCAGACCTTGCGGTACCTGGGCACCCAGGCGCCGTCCCGGACCTCGTAGTCGCCGAAGAGCGCCGGGGCCTCCTCCTGGAGGGTCCGGCCGATGAGGTGGAACAGCAGGCGGATCTCCTCCTCCGCGCCGGGGGCGGTGCGCGCCTCCAGGGTGTGGCGCAGGGTGCGCACGTTGGCGGTCCACACCAGGCCGGTGGCCACGCCCTCGGGGGCGAAGCGGCGCATGAAGGAGGTCTTGTGCTTCTTCTCCGCGAACTTGACGCCCTCGTCGTCCAGGCCGAAGTGGTCGGCCATCCAGAGCTGGAACTCCTCCATCTGGCGGAGCATCGCGGTGGCGCGCTCCATCAGCTCGGGGTCCTCCTCGGCCCAGTCGGGGAACCAGAACGGCAGGTCGGACAGGCGCACGAAGCGCAGGGACTCCTGGGAGACGGCCACGCCCGGGCGGTGACGAATCAGCTCATGTGTACATACACGGGACACGTTGTGCAGGACGAAGCTGAAGCTGATGTGCTCCAGGACGGAGCCGTGCATGCTGGCCAGGATGTTGCCGAGGTAGGCGTCCTGGTCGGTGCGCACCCGGGTCACGTTGGGGTTCAGGCCCGGCTCCCAGGAGCGGTAGCACAGCCGGCCGGCGAACTCGGCCAGGTTCTGGGGGTCGTTGAGGTGGGCGTCGAGCTCACCGCGGTCGAACCGCTCCAGCCACGCCTCCCCGCCGACCTCCTTGAGGTAGTCGGCGACGGCGTCGTAGTCCACCTGCGGACGCGCCACCAGACGGACCTGCGGCTCGACCCTCTTCACAGCATGCCTCCCGTTCGTGTTCCCGGCTCCCCGTGCGCACGCCTGAGCACCGCGGCCGACGGGCGGCGCGGGGTGCGGAGGGCGTGACGGGGCGGGGGCTGACCAGCCCTCCCCGAGGGTACACGGGGTCGGCGGGGGTCGGCCGGGGGCAGGGTGCGGGCCGGGCGCCCGCCGGGTTTTCCCGGTCGGGCGCCCGGCCCGCGATCTGTGCTGTGCGTGCTTCCTGGTCGTGCGTTCCTGTCGTGGAGGGGAGGGACAACCCGCTAGAAGCCGTAGAAGTAGCCGGGGGCCACGAAGAGCCCGACGACGATGGCGATGATGCCCCACAGGAGCTGCCCGCGCAGCACCCCGAGAACACCGGCGACGATGAGAATGATTCCGAGGATTGTCAGCAGAATACCCATACACAACCACTGTCCCGTAACGGGTTGATCAAACTTTTCGGTTGGATGTGATTTGGGAAAGACGTCTTGGTGCAGGTAGGTGCCCGTGCACCGGTTGTCGCCGCACTCCTCGAAATGTCCGCGTGACCCTCCGCACACGCCCTCGGCGCGGGGGTCCGCGGCCCCCGGGGACGGCCCCCGGGGCACCGCCGCGGCCCTCAGCCGCGGGCCAGGCGCAGGACCCGCGCCACGATGCCCTCGCCGACCGTCGCGGTGAGGATCGACTCGGGGTGGAACTGGACCGCGTACCACCGCGCGGCCGGGTCCTCCACCGCCATGACGACGGGTTCCTCGTCCGCCCCGCCCTCCAGGACGGCGGTGACCTCGAAGTGCTTGACCAGCTCGGGGAGGGTGTAGGTGGAGTGGTAGCGGGCGGCCGGGAAGGCGTCCGCCTCGCCCAGGCCGGTGAGGAGCCGCCCGCCGTGGACCCGCACGCGGCCCGGCTTGCCGTGCACCGGCTCGTCCAGGGTGCGCAGCTCTCCCCCGGCGTGCTCCACCATCCCCTGGAGGCCCAGGCACACCCCGAACACCGGCAGGCCGCGGACGGCGAGCGCGTCCAGCAGGGCCGACATCCCGAAGTCCTCGGGCAGGCCGGGTCCGGGCGAGAGCACGACCAGGTCGGGGGCGAGCCGGTCGAGCAGGGCCGGGTCGAACCCGTAGCGGACCGTGGTCACCTCGGCCCCGTGGCGGCGCACGTAGTCGGCGAGGGTGTTGACGAAGGAGTCCTCGTGGTCGACCAGGAGCACCCGCATGCCCTCCCCCGGGAGCTCAGCGGGCCCGGCCTCGGTCTCTCCGTCCGCCCGCGCCGGGGAGTCCTCCCGCTCACCCAGGGCGAGGGTCTCCAGCAGGGCGCGCGCCTTGAGGAAGGTCTCGCGCTCCTCGGCCTCGGGGTCGGAGTCGTAGAGCAGGGTGGCGCCCACGCGCACGGCGGCCACGCCGTCGCGGATGTGCGCGGTGCGCAGGGTCAGGCCGGTGTTCATGGAGCCGTCGAAGTTGAGCACCCCGACGGCGCCGCCGTACCAGCGGCGGGGGCTGGTCTCGTGCTGCTCGATGAACCGCATCGCCCAGGTCTTGGGCGCGCCGGTGACGGTGACCGCCCACATGTGGGTGAGGAAGGCGTCCAGGGCGTCGAAGTCGCGGCGCAGGGTGCCCTCGATGTGGTCCACGGTGTGGATCAGGCGCGAGTACATCTCGATCTGGCGGCGGCCGATCACGCGGACGCTGCCCGGCTCGCACACGCGCGACTTGTCGTTGCGGTCCACGTCCGTGCACATGGTGAGCTCGGACTTCTCCTTGACCGAGGAGAGCAGTTCCTGGATGTTCTCGGCGTCGCCCAGGGCGTCCTCGCCGCGGCGGATGGTGCCCGAGATGGGGCAGGTCTCCACGCGCTGGCCGGTACCGGGCTCGCCGGTGACGCGGACGAACATCTCCGGGGAGGCGCCGACCAGGTACTCGCCCCCACCGAGGTTGAAGAAGAACTCGTAGGGGGCGGGGTTGCGCTCGCGCAGCAGCTCGTAGAAGCGGGCGGGCGAGGAGCAGCGGGCGTAGGTGCGGTGCCCGGGGACGACCTCGAACAGGTCGCCGCGCCGGAACTTCTCCTTGGCCTCGGCCACGACGCGGGCGTAGGAGCCGGGTTCGGGGCCCTCGGGCACCTCGGCGGCGACCACGGGCGGGGTGGGTTCGGTCTCGCGCGGCAGGCCGCGCGTGGTGGCCTCGGCGCGGTCGCCGTCGGCGGGGACGGTGAAGTCGTAGGTGTAGCGCACGCAGGTCTCGCGCTTGCGGTCGCGGACGATGACGGCGTCGGGCAGGTGCAGGACCAGGTCGCGGTCGCCGGGGTCGCGGTCGATGTGCTGCTCGATGGGCTCGAACTGGAAGGCCAGGTCGTAGCCGAAGGCGCCGTACAGGCCCAGGTTGGTGTCCTCGGGGCTGCGCAGGGCGGCCATGACGGCGCGCAGCGCGGTGAAGACGCTGGGGCGGCGGCTGCGCTCCTCCTCGGTGAAGAACTCCCCCGGGTCGGGTTCGGGGACGATGACGGCGACGCCGCCGTGCCGGAGGTCGGCAAGGGTGCTGTCGGGGTCGGGCAGGCCGACGGAGTACAGGGCCCCGGCCAGGACGGGCAGCAGGACGCGGCCGCGGGCGTTGAGGGCGGTGGCGGTGACGCGGCGCCCGCGCGTGGTGATCTCCAGGCACGGGTCGACGTAGCCCAGGTGCCAGCGGTCGTACCGGCCCGGGTACTCCATGCCGGAGGAGAGCACTCCGCCGCGGCGCAGCTCGACCGAGCGGACGAGCTCGGTGAGGATCTCGGGGTCGCAGGCGGTGGCGCTGCGGTGTACGGTGACGCCGCCCTCGGTGAGGTACGTGCTGGTCTGTGCGTCGCTGGGATTCACGGCCGGTCCTTTTGACTGCGCGGTCGGATGTGCCGCACCGTCCGGGGCCGTGGAACACGAAACGACCGCCGGTCCGGGGCGGTCGCTGCATGGGTATGCGAACTCGGAGCACCGCCTAGGGGCGGCGCCACCACTGAGCCTGGGTGGTCGTCTGTCGCATGGACACGAGTGTAGCGGGTGCTGTGTGTGCTGGGGAGGCCGACGCGGAGGTTTTCCGGTCCGGTCGCGGGGCGGGCGGCACAGGGGCTCGGGGCCCGCACGGAGTACGGGGCGGCGGGGCCGTGCGGCGGCGGGGCCGTGCGGCGGCGGGTCGAGGGGGAGGACGTGAAAGCGCCCTCGCGCGGGCGCGCGGCGCTGTGCTAGGGTGCGTAGCCCATTGTCGCTTTTTGGATTCGCTCACAAAAAATCCAACATACGGAGCATAGCAAGCCGATGGAGTTCTGTCAAACCGGCGCCGACGGGGGCGCCTCGTCGGCCCTGACCGCGGAACAGGCCAGGATCAGCGCGATGTACGAGCGCCTGGACGACCTGCGCGCCCACACCTCCGAGCAGCTCGCCTCCGCCCACCTCCAGGAACGCGGGGGGTACGCGGCCCTCGTGGAGCGCGAGACCCGCTCCTACGAGCAGGCGCGCCGCCGCGCCCAGCTGGGGGCGGTCGAGGAGGGCCTGTGCTTCGGCCGCGTCGACCTCTCCCCTGACGGCGACGGGCCCGATACCCGCTACGTGGGCCGGATCGGGCTACGCGACGCCGAGTACGAGACCATCCTGGTGGACTGGCGGGCGCCGGCCGCACGCCCCTTCTACGCCGCCACGCCAGGAGACCCGCACGGGGTCACCCGCCGCCGCCACCTGCGGGTGCGCCGCCGCAGGGTGCTCGGACTCGACGACGAGGTGTTCGACCCCGACGGGCTGAGCGAGACCGACCGCCGCCAACTGGTCGGTGAGGCCGCGCTCCTGGCGTCGCTGCGCCGGGGCCGCACCGGGCGGATGGGCGACATCGTGGCCACCATCCAGGCCGAACAGGACCGCGTCATCCGCGCCCGGCTGGCCGGGGTGCTGGTGGTCCAGGGCGGGCCCGGCACCGGCAAGACCGTGGCGGCCCTGCACCGCGCCGCCTACCTGCTCTACACCCACCGCGCCGTGCTGGAGCGGCGCGGGGTGCTGGTGGTGGGGCCCAACCCGGCGTTCCTGCGCTACGTGGGCGACGTGCTGCCCTCCCTCGGGGAGACCGACGCGGTGATGCGCACGGTCGGGGAGCTGTTCCCGGGGGTGGCGGCCACCCGCCGCGACGCGCACGCCGCGGCGGCGGTGAAGGGCTGCCTGGCGATGGCCGACCTGCTGCACGCGGCCGTGGCCGACCGCCAGCGCACGCCGCTGGAGGCGTTCGGCGGCGCGGACCTGGTCGTGGAGACCGACGCGGGCGCGCTCCGCGTGCCGGGGGCGCTGTGCGAACGGGTGCTGCGGACCGCCCGTGGGCTGCGCCTGCCGCACAACACCGCGCGCAAGTACGCGGTCGGGTCCCTGCTCACGGAGCTGGCCCGGGCCGAGTCGCGCCTGCTCGGGCGGCCCGCGGACGAGGAGGACCTGGGGTTCGCGGGCGCGCGGCTGTGGTCGGAGGACCCGGTGAGGGAGGCGCTGGAGGCCCTGTGGCCGCACCTGACCCCGCAGCGGCTGCTGCGGGAGCTGTTCGCCGACCCGGCCGCGCTGGAGCGGGTGGGCGCGCGGGCCGGGTTCGGCGGGGACGCGTGCGCGCTCCTGGCGCGCTCGGCCGGGGAGCCGTGGACCGTGGAGGACGTGCCGCTGCTGGACGAGGCCGCGGACCTGCTCGGGGAGGACGACGGCGCCGCGCGGGCGCGCGAGCGCCGCGAGGACGCCGAGCGGGCCGAGGAGGAGCGGTACGCGCAGGGGGTGCTGGAGTTCACCGGCCTGTTCGAGGACCGGATGATGGACGCGGCGGCGCTGGCGGCGCGCCACCGGGACGCCGGGGCCGCGCGCACCACCGCGGACCGGGCGGGCGCGGACCGGGAGTGGACGTACGGCCACGTGATCGTGGACGAGGCCCAGGAGCTGTCGCCGATGGCCTGGCGCACGGTGATGCGGCGCGTGCCGACCCGGTCGTTGACCGTGGTGGGGGACGTGGCGCAGACCGGCAGCGCGTCGGGGGCCCGTTCGTGGACGGAGGCGCTGGAACCCTACGCTCCCGGCAAGGTGCACGTGGAGCGGCTGCGGGTGAACTACCGGACGCCGGAGCCGATCATGGCGGTGGCCGCCGACGTGCTGCGGGTGGCCGCTCCGGGTGAGGAGGTGCCGGAGTCGGTGCGCGAGGAGGGCGACCCGCCGCGCGCGGTGCGGCTGGCGTCGCTGGCGGAGCTGCCCGCGCTGGTGGCCGAGGAGGCGGCCGCGGTCGGTGACGGCCGGGTCGCGGTGGTCACCGCGGACCGGCACGCGGACGCGGTGGCGGCGGCGCTGCCGGGGGCCGCGCGGCCGGGGGCGGCGGTCCCGGGGCGGGTGGGCGACCCCTTGGAGGAGGCGGTGGTGGTGCTGACCGCGACCGAGTCCAAGGGGCTGGAGTTCGACGCGGTGGTGGTCGTGGAACCGGGGGCGGTGCTGGCGCAGCCGCGCGGCGGCAACGACCTGTACGTGGCGGTCACCCGGGCCACGCGGCGGCTGGCGGTGGCCCACACCGGGGAGCTGCCGCCGGTGCTGGGACGCCTGGCCGGGGCCGCCGGGGGGTGAGGCCGGGGATGTCCGCGCACTGCGGCGGTCCGCACACTGCGGCGGGCGCGCCGGGGCGGGCCCTCGCACGGTGGCGGCACGCGGGGAGCCCGGTCGGCGGGCCGGGCTCCGGTGTCGCCGGTCAGTCGGTCAGTCGGTCAGAGGGGCCACCAGGAGGCGCCGGTGATCGCGGCGCCCAGCAGCCCGAACAGGTCCAGGGTGCCCAGGCCGAAGCGGGCGCCCGCCTCCAGCCCGGTGGCCAGGAAGGCCGCCAGGAGGATCAGGGCCAGGGCTCGGGAGGGCCAGCGGCGGGGACGGGGCGCCTCGGGGGCGTCCTCCTCCTCGTCCGCCCGGTCCAGCCAGGGCCGGTCCAGGCGGGCCACCTCGCGGCGCAGGTCCTGGACCTCCGCGTGGTAGTGGTCGCGCTCCTCGCGGACCCGCTGGAGTTCGGAGCGCTCGGCCCGGACGGCGGCGCGGGCGTCGAGGATGTCGACGCGGGCGCCCTCGGGTCCGTGCCGGGAGTGCCAGCGCTCCAGCCGGGCCAGGGGGAGGTCGACGTACTGGGTGGGCCAGTTGTCCTCGGGGACCTCGCCGTCGGGGAACTGCTCCGGGTCGGGTTCGGTCTCGGTCGCGTAGTCGAGGGGCGCAGGCGGCGGAGGGCCGGTCTCCGGCTCGGGGACCACGGGCAGGGGCGGCGCGTCGGCGGGGGCGCGGTCCTCGGGGCCGTCCGTGAGGCCGGGCCCCGGGGCCGGTTCGGGGTCCGCGGTCCTTCGGTCCGGCGGCGTCCCCGGCGTTCTGGGGGAGGCGGCGATGGTCCACTCGTCCGCGGGGGCGGGGGACTGGAGGAGGGATTCGGGGGGCGGGGCGGGCTCGCCGACGAGGCTCACGGTGCCGCCCGTTCCGAAGGTGTCCTGGGCCGGGGCCGGTGGCGCCTGCGGGCTCTCCTGGCGCGGGGCTCCGGCCCGGGGACGGGACGCGCCCGGGGGAGCTCCGTCCTCGGGCGCTGGCACGGCCGCCTCCGGCCGCGCTCCGTCCGCGGACAGGGGCGCTGTCGCGGCCGCGTCCTCCCTCGACCCGCTCGGGGGCGCGGACCCGGTCCCGCTTCCGGGTGCCGCCTGGGCGGGCGCGTCCCCGTCCCGTGGCTGCCCACCCCGGGCCGGGGGCTCGTCCGGTTCCGGAACGGCGCGTCTGCCGCGGCCGAGGAACCGGAAGGTCTCCCGGCCGCTCCGGGAGGCGGGCGGTCCGCCCTCGCGGGACGGTTCCTCCTCCGGTCCGTCCGGGATCGGCGCACCGGCGGACCGGAACCCGCTCCGCTCCCCCTCCTCATCGGCGGACGCGGACCGGCGGGGCTCGGGGTCACCGGGTTCGAAGGCACGGTCAGCCGTTCCGCCCCCGGTGTCCGGAACCAGACGCGGCCTGCGGTGGGGTTCGGGCGCCCCGAAGATCCCGGACCGCGCAGAGGGGCCCTCCGGGGTCGCGGACGTCTGCCCCCGGGCAGGTGCGATGCGCGGGTGCGGGCGCGGCGGGGCGTCACCGGCGCCGTCACCTCCCGGTTCCCGCGGCGGGGGTTCGGACGCGGGTTCGGGCCAGAGCGCCTCGTTGTCCCCGTCCGTCTCGCCGTCCCCGCGCGTCCCGCTCCGTCCGTGGGCCTCCTCGTCCCGGTGCGGCTCACCGTTCCCGCGCGTCCCGCGCTCCCGGTGTGCCCCGTCTCCTCCGTGCGCCCCCTCGGCCCCGGGCGCGGCGGGGTCCGCGCGGCCGTCCCCGCGCCGTCCGCCGCCCGCTCCGGCGGCGGAGGACTCCACGCCCTCGTCGGTGACCCCCTTCAGGGAGCGCTGGCCGCCGGGCACGCCCGGGACCGCCTCCGCCTCCAGGTCCGGGCGGCCCACCGGGACGCGGGACACCGGGAGCGGCCACGGGCCGGTCTCCTCCTCCCCCGGGGCCTCGGCCTCGGGCAGGTCGGGCAGGGGCTCCCCTCCGTACACGGCGTCCTCGTCCGGCAGCCGTTCAGGGACGGGGACGCCGTCGAACCGCCGGGGCCGCGGGTCGAGCCAGTCGCGCAGCAGCGCGCGGCGGTCGGCGAAGGTCGGGGCCCCGGCGATGCCGCGTTCGGCCAGGTGGCGGGCGAGCGCGTCCCCGCCCTCCTCCCGCAGGACGGACACGAGCCCCTCGGCGACCGCGCGGTGGTCGGGGGCCGGGGGCCTCAGGAAGGGCTCGGGCGCGTCGGCGACCGGCGGGCCGAAGGCCAGGTGCTGACCGTCCGGGGTGCCCAGCACCGGGTCGTAGGTGGAGAACGACCAGCTCCACCCGGCCGCGGGGATGGCGCGGGGCGGGGTGAGCACGTCGTGCAGCGCCCGGTGCAGGCCCCACAGGAAGCGCAACTGCACCGCCTGCCACAGGTCGGCCCGCTCGGGCGCCAAGGCGATGTGGATCGGCGCGTCCGGCCGGTACAGGGCGGCGGCCACCGCGCCCGCCAGGAGGGGTTCGTCCCCGACGGTGGTCTCGGCCGCGCGCCGGTCGCGGGTGCGCACGGCCCCGGGCGCGGCGGTGCGCTCCCAGGGCTCGGGCACGGGCAGGGTGTCCATGGTCGCCCAGCCCGGTTCCGGGGGGCGGCGCGAGGCCGGGCGGGTGTGGGGGTTCTCGTGCAGGGAGAGCAGCCGCGGCAGGGTCAGGCCGTGCGCTGGCCCCACGATCGCCCAGGCGTGCGCGGACCGGACGTCGCCGGGCCAGCGGTAGACCAGTGCGGCCTGCCCGTCGGGGTAGGCGCGCGCCCAGAGGGTTTCGGGGTACTCCCCCGGGTCGGTGTCGGGCAGCGCGGGGCGGTAGTCGGCGGTGAGCGCGGGGAGGAGGCGGTCCCGCCAGGAGCGCAGGACGGGCTGCTCGGCCTCGGGGAGGGAGGCGGCGGCCGGCCCGGGGCCGAACCGGCCGAGGAGGGTGGGTTCGGCCCAGGCGAAGTGGATCTGGTGGTACGTGCTGTCGGGCAAGTCGCCCCTCCCACGGGTTCGCGGACCGATGCGGCGCGGCCGCTCCGCCGCCACTAGGGAAGGTATCCGGTCAAAGGATGGTGAAAACCGCGCATGAATACATATGAGGTGTTACACGTGGTTTGTCCGGTACTGGTGACCGGCCCCGGCCACTCCCGCCGCCGAGCTACCCCGCCTCGGCCATGCGCCTCCACTGCTCGTCGCTGAGCACCAGGTCGGTGGCCTCGATCGCCTCGTCCAGCTGTTCCAGGGAGCTCACGCCCACCAGCGGCACCACCTTCGGGTCGCCGCCCATCAGCCAGGCGAGCACGACCTGGTTGCGGGTGGCGCCGGTCTCGCGGGCGACCTCGTCCAGGACGGCCAGGCGGGCGGGGGTCCCCGGGTGGTCGTAGGCCCGGTCCAGATCGGCGGCCTTCTCCGGCCGGGTGTAGGCGCCCCACAGCAGGGAGGTGTAGGCGACCAGCGTGTAGTCGCGGCCCTCGGCGGTCTCGGCGCGGACGAAGTCCAGGAGTTCGGGCGTGGCGTGCATGTGGCCCGCGGACCGCAGCGGCACGTCGAGGCGGGGCTGGAGGTAGCTGTACCGGTACTGGAGCACCCGGGGGCGCGGCCAGCCCCGGGCCTCGGTGACGGCGCGGGCCCTCTCCAGCTTCCAGGCGCGGTGGTTGCTCAGCCCCAGGTGGGAGACGGCGCCCTCGTCGACCAGCGCGGCGAAGGCCTCCAGGGTCTCCGGGAGCGGGGTCCCGGGGTCCTCGTTGTGGGCGTAGAGCACGTCCAGGCGGTCCGTCCCCAGGCGCTCGCGGCTGCGCTCGGCGGCCGTCGCCACGGCCCGCGCCGACAGCCCCTCCTTGGTCTCCATCCCGGTGCCGGGCACGGTGGGCTGCGCGCCGAGCTTGGTGGCGATGACCACCTCGTCGGTGACGCCGCGCTCGCGCCGCCACCGGCCCAGGAAGGTCTCGCTCTCGTGTCCCTCGAAGCCCTCCACCCAGAACTGGTAGCAGTCGGCGGTGTCCACGAAGGTGCCCCCGGCCGCCACGAAGCGGTCGAGCAGCGCGGCGGAGGTGGCGTCGTCGGTCTCGCTGCCGAACTTCATCGCCCCCAGGCACAGGGCGCTGACGCGGCGGTCGCCGATGGTGGTGTAACGCATCAGGAGGTCTCCTTGAGGGGTTCGGGGGCGCGGGCCGCGAGGACGCCGCGGTAGTAGTCGATCTTGTGCTGGATCACCGCCTGGCACCGGCGCATCTCCTCCATGCGCTCGTCCAACCGCTCCTGGTGGCCCTGGAGCAGGTCCAGGCGGTCGGGAACGGTGTGCTCGCCCTCGCGGATGAGTTCGGCGAACTCGCGCAGCCGGACGATGGGCATGTCGGTCTCGCGCAGGCACCGGATCATGTCCAGCAGTTCGACGTCGTCGGCCCGGTAGCGGCGGTGCCCGCTGGGGGAGCGCTCGACCCGGCGCAGCAGCCCCGCCTTCTCGTAGTAGCGCAGGGTGTCCAGGGTGAGGTCGAAGCGCTGCGCGACCTGGCCCGGCGTGTAGTAGTCCCTCATGGACAGCAAGCATGGGACCTGGAGCGCACTCCAGGTCAAGGGAGAAGGGGAAAAAGCCGTCTAGGTCTCGCTGGCGCGGATCGCGCCGACCACCGCGGCGGTGAGGTCGTCGATGATCTCCTCCTCCCCGACCTCGGGGTGCTCCAGCCACCACTCCCCCGCCGCCTGCACCATGCCCACGACGGCGTGCGCGACGATCTGGGAGCGCGGGCGGTCGCCGACGCGCCCTTCGGCGACGAGCTGGTCGGCGAGTTCCTCGCCCAGGCGGCGGACCATCATGCCCAGGTCGCCGCGGGTCCGGGAGTCCTCGGAGGTGGCCCGGTCCATCAGGAACCGGTAGAGGTTGAGGTTCTGGGAGATCATCGACAGGTAGGCGCCGACCGTGGCGCGGGCCCGGACCTCGAACCCGGTGTGCTGGTGCAGCTCCTCGCGGATGCGCTCGATGAGCGGGTCCACGTGGCGCCGGGCGAGCGCCCGGTACAGGCCGCCCTTGTCCCCGAAGTGCCGGTACAGGATCGGCTTGCTGATCCCGGCCTCGGCCGCGATGACCACCATCGACGCGTCCGGGCCGTCGCGCTGGATCACCCGGTCGGCCGCGTCCAGGATGGCGCGGCGCCGCTCGGGGTCGCGCCCGCGCGCGCCCCGCCCCCCGCGCGGGGCGGCCGGGGCCTCCGGCGCGGGCGCGCCGGAGGCGTCACTGCTGTCGGTCAGCGCGGTCGGCCGCGCGCGTTCGAGTGCCACAAGGGTTCACGGTAGCGGCTCGCGCAGCCCCGGATCAGGCCCGGAGCGCGATCCAGGTGGCCCGCGCGAGGGCCAGGAGGCGGCCCGCGCCGTCGTGGAGGGCGCTGGCGGTGGTGATCTTGCGGCCGTCGACCGCCTCCAGGTGTCCCATCACCACGTGGGCCTCACCGATCCGGGGCACCTCGTCCACGCGGACGGTGATGCGGCCCAGGAGGGCGGGGCGGCCGGAGATGGCGCTGGGGCCCGTGCGGGCCGATCCGCACCAGTCGGCCCCACGATCCCGTCCCGCCCCATCGGCGTCTCCCTGGCAGTACACCTCGGGCTCCGTTCGGTCCCTACTGGCAGCCGCCGACTCCGTCCGTCCCCTGTTGATTCCGCGCTTGGGAACGAGACCCGTCAGCCCTAGGCCTTCGGTCCGTTCTCTTCCCACCATTCGACGAACTTGCGGACCGATCCATCAAAGTCGGACTTGATGATCCGGTGGATGGCGATCTGGTCGTGGCCCTGGACCCAGTCCCGGCGTGTGAGTTCGCCGCACCCACACCGACAGGGCGTGAGGTCGGCCTGGTCCTCGAAGTAGGCGACAGGGTTGCGACTTCCGGAAGGCATGGGGTCAGGCTGACCGACGAGCCTGTCGTGCAGGGGGTGGCCGGGTTTCAGAACGGTTCCGTTGAAGGCGCGTCGATCCGCGGAATCGGAGAGGGCCCACTCGTCGATCTCGATGACCTGACGAATAACGTCACCGCCAACGAGAACAGCGTAACTTTCAGCCTCGGCCCGCTCGGACAGCCGCCACCAACCGCGACCCGCGTCGTAGATCTCCTGCTCGGACATCGTGGGGTCCCAGCCGATCAGCTGACGCGAGAGGAAGGGATGTTCGTTCACCTGGTAGTTACGCGCGCTCAGTCGAATGCGGATCATGTAGCCCTCCAGACGGGTTTCTACAGCACCTTACTTAACCTTGACCCAAGAGACACGGTTAAGACAAGTTAAACCCGAATACCGTGTTGCCACTTAAGAACCTTAAGGGTTCTCCCAACACCGAAGGCAAGTGAAGGCCCCACCGGGGTCCAACGGCACCAAGCCCTCACAGAGCGCGGACCGGTGGCCCGGGGGAATACGAAGGGGCGATCGCTCCCGGGAACTCCTCCCATGGACCGCCGCCCCGAAGATCGCCGTGTCGCGGTGCCAGCGCTCCACGGGGTACTCCCCCGCACAGCCGTTGCCGCCGAGGGTGCGGCGGAAGCGGTGAGGACAGCAGGAGACCCCGGCCAGGCGTCGGCGCGGGCAGGCGCAGGCAGGGTGGGGGGCGCAGGCGTTCCAGCGGGCGAGGCGGAGGTCAGACGTCGACCTGCATGACGGCCTCTCCGTCGCCGATCTCGGGGAAGGCCAGGGTGAACCTGTTCCCGTCCGCGAGCATGCCGCTGCCCTGACCGGCCTCCTTCAGCGTGATCGTGGTCGAGCCGCCATCGGAGCGGTTCTGCTGCAAGGTCACCTCTCCCCCGGCGATCGACCCGATCACGATCTCCGTGGCGCCCGCCTCCTCCGGAACCGGGATTCGGTCACCGGGTTCGACGGTGACCCGGCACTGCCCGTCCTCACAGGAGGCGAGATCCCTGCCCTCCTCCGGCAGGTCCGCCAGGGTGGGAAGGCCGGCGGACGCGGAGGGCGGGGCGCTCGGGGAGGCCGGGGCGGAGGGCGACGCGGAGGCCGGGGGCTCGTCGTCGGCGGAGGGGAGGCAGGAGGCGCCCGGGCACAGGAGCAGGGGGAGCGCGAGGAGGAGGCGGACGGAGGCCGTCCGAGGGGGCGTGGAAGGAACTCGAACCCGGGGGGAGGGTAGGCCCATGCCCCCAGTTTAGGCCGCGAACCCCGCCGGTACAGGGGTTTCGGCCGCCGGAACCGCCCGGTCACGCTCCGGTGCGCCCCGGAGGGGGCGGGGCCGCGGGGCCGATGCGCCACCGGTCGCCGTCAGGACCCGGCGGGTGCGCGGGGCGCCCCGTGCCCGGGCACGGCGTTGTGGCAGGCGAAGCCAACTGTTACCGTTAGTAACACATACTGGCCCCTCCCCCGGAGGGCCCCGACAAAGGATGTGAGCGCATGAGCGAGGCCACCGCGCCCGGCTTCAGCCTGGAACTGAGCGAGGACGTCCGCGAGGTCCGGGACTGGACCCACGGGTTCGCCGCCGACGTCATCCGCCCCGCCGCCGCCGAGTGGGACGAGCGGGAGGAGACCCCCTGGCCGATCATCCAGGAGGCCGCCAAGATCGGCCTGTACTCCCTCGACTTCTTCGCCGACCAGTGGCTGGAGCCCAGCGGCGTCGGCATCCCCGTGGCCTTCGAGGAGCTGTACTGGGGCGACCCGGGCATCGCCCTGGCCATCACCGGCACCGGCCTGGCCGCGGTGTCCGTCGCCGCCAACGGCACCCAGGAGCAGCTCTTCGAGTGGACGCCGCAGATGTTCGGCACCCCCGACGACATCCGCCTCGCCGCGTTCTGCTCCTCCGAGCCCGACGCGGGCAGCGACGTCTCGGCCATCCGGACCCGCGCCGTCCACGACCGGGCCAAGGACGAGTGGGTGCTCAACGGCACCAAGACCTGGGCGACCAACGGCGGTATCGCCGACATCCACGTCGTGGTCGCCTCGGTGGAGCCCGAACTCGGCTCGCGCGGGCAGGCCACGTTCATCGTGCCGCCGAACACGCCGGGGCTGAGCCAGGGGCAGAAGTTCGCCAAGCACGGCATCCGCGCCTCGCACACCGCCGAGGTGGTCCTGGACGACGTGCGCGTGCCCGGCTCGTGCCTGCTGGGCGGCAAGGAGAAGCTCGACGAGCGCCTGGCCCGCGCCCGCGAGGGCAGGGGGTCCAAGGGCCAGGCCGCGATGAAGACCTTCGAGGCCTCCCGCCCCACGGTCGGCGCGATGGCGGTGGGCTGCGCCCGAGCCGCCTACGAGTACGCCCGCGACTACTCCACCCAGCGCGAGCAGTTCGGCCGCCCGATCGGCGAGAACCAGGGCGTGGCCTTCGCCCTGGCCGAGATGGCCACCCGCATCGACGCGGCCCGCCTGCTGGTGTGGCGCGCGGCGTGGATGGCGCGCAACGACAAGGACTTCGACAGCGCGCAGGGCTCGATGAGCAAGCTCTACGCGAGCGAGACCGCCACGTTCGTCACCCAGAACGCGGTGCGCATCCTGGGCGGCAACGGCTACACCAGGGAGTACCCCGTGGAGCGCTGGCACCGCGACGCCACCATCTTCACGATCTTCGAGGGCGCCAGCGAGATCCAGAAGCTCATCATCGGCCGCGCCGTCACCGGCTTGCCGGTGCGCTGACGCACCGGTGTGCCGCCGTGCTCCGGCACGCGCGAAGGAGGGGGGTCGGCGCGCGCCGACCCCCCTCCTTCGCCTGCCCCGCCGGGCCCGCCGCTCAGTCGACGCTGTGCTTCTCCAGGAAGGTGTAGACGTCGTGCTCGTCCACGCCCGGGAAGCTCCCCGAGGGCAGCGCCGAGAGCACGTGGGAGTGCGCGCGGGCCGAGGGCCACACGTTGCCCTCCCAGCGCGCGGCCAGGTCCGCGGGCGGGTGCACGCAGCACTCGCCGCTGGGGCAGTTGGACTTGGTGCGGTTGGTGGTCTCGCGCCCGCGGAACCAGCGCGACTCCTTGTAGGGCACGCCCAGGGTGATGGCGAAGTTGCGCTCGCGGCTGGGGTCCACGTGCGCCACGCACCAGTGGGTGCCGTTGGGCTTGTCCGTGTACTGGTAGTAGATCGAGTAGCGGTCCGGTGAGGCGAAGACCTGGCGCCCCGACCACTGGCGGCACATGCGCTGGCCCTCGATGGCCCCGGTGTCGTCGGTGGGGAAGACGAGGCCGTCGTTCTCGTAGGCCTTGTAGATGATGCCGGTCTCGTCGTTGCGGATGAAGTGGCAGACCAGGTCCAGGTGGCGGTGGGCCAGGTTGGTGAACCGGTGCGCGGCCATCTCGTAGGAGACCGAGTACACGTCGCGCAGGTCCTCCACCGACAGGTCGCGGGCCTGCTTGGCCTCCTGGAGGTAGCGCACCGCGGTGGTCTCGGGGATGAGGACGGCGGCGGCGAAGTAGTTGGCCTCCACCCGCTGGCGCAGGAAGTCGCCGAAGTCGCGCGGCCTGCCGTGGCCCAGCACGACGTGGCCCAGGGTCTGGAGCAGGATCGTGCGCGGGCTGTGCATGCCCAGCGTGGTCTCGCGCTTGAGGTAGATGCGCCGGTTGACGTGGTCGGTGAGGGAGCGCACCGAGCGGGGCAGGTCCTGCACGTACTTGAGGGAGAACCCGTGGTGGGTGGCGATGGCCAGGATCTGCCCCTGGGACAGGGCGCCCGCGGTGTAGTTGACGGCGTCGAGGGTCTGGGCCGCCGCCTTCTCGATGTGCTCGAAGTAGTTGCCGCGCTCGCGCATCTGGCGGCGCAGGTCGGCGTTGGCCCGGCGTGCCTCCTCGGGGGTGGCCGTCGGCTTGGCGCTGCGCCGCCGGAGCTCCCCGTACAGGCCCACGATGTGTTCGAGCACGTCGTTGGGGACCCGCTTGCCGATCCTCAGGTGCGGCAGGTTCAGGTCCTGGTAGAGGGTGTCGCGCTGGGCCTCCTCGACCGCGATCTCCAGCTGCGCGCGGCGGCTCGGGGGCTGCTTGGACAGCAGTTCCTCCACCGAGACGCCCAGCGCCGATGCCAGGGAGGTGAGGAGGGAGAGCTTGGGCTCGCGCTTGCCGTTCTCCAGCAGGGAGAGCTGGGAGGGGGCCCGGCCGACG
Organism: Nocardiopsis camelliae; assembly: GCF_028993595.1. GTDB lineage: Bacteria > Actinomycetota > Actinomycetes > Streptosporangiales > Streptosporangiaceae > Nocardiopsis > Nocardiopsis dassonvillei. Next base: position 2,627,336 of record NZ_CP118614.1, on the reverse strand, counting down.
CGTTCGCCCAGGTCGGAGAGGGTGAGGCCGCGCGCCCGCCGCAGGTGGCGGAGCCGCTGACCAAAGGTGACGAGATCCAGGTCACCCGTCAAAGACGGTATTTCTTCAGCACCAAAGTACGCCATGGCTTCATAGTACGGAAAGAAACGTCGATCTTCGCAAGATTTCCGATGGAAAAGCCTCGGAAGTTGCCCAAGAATCTAGTTACCGGCGGGGAACTTACCGCTCAGGGCTCACCCCCTGGCTCTGACCCGGCCTTCTCGACCGGTGCGAACACTTGGGGACTACACGTAAGGCGGGATCGAACATGGGCACCAGCGCTCGACGACAGGAAGCCAGCGCCGAACTCCAGCGCGACTGGGAGACCAACCCCCGGTGGGCCGGTATCGAGCGCACCTACTCCGCCGACGACGTGGTCAAGCTCCGCGGTTCGGTCACCGAGGAGCACACCCTGGCCCGCCGCGGCGCCGAGCGCCTGTGGGACCTGCTCCACACCGAGGACTACGTCAACAGCCTCGGCGCCCTCACCGGCAACCAGGCGGTCCAGCAGGTCCGCGCCGGGCTGAAGGCCATCTACCTCTCCGGCTGGCAGGTCGCGGCCGACGCCAACCTCTCGGGCAACACCTACCCCGACCAGAGCCTGTACCCGGCCGACTCGGTCCCGGCCGTGGTCCGCCGCATCAACAACGCGCTGATGCGCGCCGACCAGATCACCTGGGCCGAGGGCGACGACAGCGCGCCCGAGTGGCTCGCGCCGATCGTGGCCGACGCCGAGGCCGGGTTCGGCGGCGTCCTCAACGCCTACGAGCTGATGCGGGGCATGATCGCCTCCGGCGCGGCGGGCGTGCACTGGGAGGACCAGCTGGCCTCCGAGAAGAAGTGCGGCCACCTGGGCGGCAAGGTCCTCATCCCCACCGGGCAGCACGTCAAGACGCTCAACGCCGCCCGCCTGGCCGCGGACGTCGCCGGCGTCCCGTCCCTGGTCATCGCGCGGACCGACGCCCAGGCCGCGACCCTGATCACCAGCGACGTCGACGAGCGCGACCAGCCCTTCATCACGGGCGAGCGCACCGCCGAGGGCTTCTACCGCTTCCGCAACGGCGTCGAGGCCTGCGTGGCGCGCGGCCTGGCCTACGCCCCGCACTCGGACCTGCTGTGGATGGAGACCGCCACCCCGGACCTGGAGGTGGCCCGCGACTTCGCCGAGCGGATCAAGGCCGAGTACCCGGACCAGATGCTGGCCTACAACTGCTCGCCGTCCTTCAACTGGAAGCGCCACCTGGACGACGCGACCATCGCCAAGTTCCAGCGCGAACTGGGCCACATGGGCTACAAGTTCCAGTTCATCACCCTGGCGGGCTTCCACTCGCTCAACTACTCGATGTTCGACCTCGCCAAGGGCTACGCCCAGAACGGGATGACCTCGTACGTCGAGCTCCAGGAGGCCGAGTTCGCGGCCGAGTCGCGGGGCTACACCGCCACCCGCCACCAGCGCGAGGTCGGCACCGGCTACTTCGACTCCATCAGCACGACCATCTCCCCCGAGGCCAGCACCACGGCTCTCACCGGCTCCACCGAGGAAGACCAGTTCTCAGCGGCTCACTGACACTGGTCTTCGTTCCCAGGAGGCCGTCCCTCCCCGCTTTCGTGGCTGGGGCGGGGCGGGCGGCCTCCGCCCCCTAGCCGTCGGCCATGCGCGCTCCGTGTCACACGCGCATGGCCGGCGGCTCGTCCCGTGCGCGGCGTCCGCCGCATCCGCCCCCGGCCGCCCCGGGCGCGGGTCCGGCCCCCGGAGGGACGGGGGCGCCCTGCCCGCCCGCGCGGCCGGGCCCTAGGCTGGCCGCTGCACGGGGCCGCGCCCCCGCGGCCCGCCCGCAGATCCGGAGGTTGGGCTTGAAGATGTTCGAACCGCTCCTCACCGCCCTGGCCGCACTGCGCCGGGTGCTCGCCGTGGGCGCCCTGGCCACCGTCGTGGTCCTGGGCACCGCGGCCTGCGACGACCTCATGCCGAACGTGGACGTCGAACAGGGCGACGACGGGGACGACGGCGGCAACGATGACGGTGGAGACGACGACGGCGATGACGGGGACGACGACGGCGGGGACGACGACGGCGGGGACGACGACGGCGGGGACGACGACGGCGGGGACGACGACGGCGGGGACGACGACGGCGGGGACGACGACGGCGGTGATGACGGAGACGATGACGGCGGCGACGACGGCGAGGACTGAGCCCGCGCCCCGCTGACCCGCTGCCGCCGCCGGGCACGTCCCGGGCGGCGGCGCGGGTCGGCCTCCCCCTCCTCCCCCGCGCGTCCGCCCCCTCCCCCGTCCGCCGGACGGCGCGGCCCCGACACACCGCAGCCCGTCACTCTCCGCGCTTTCCTGGCCACGGACACGGAGCACGCCTAGTGTGGGTCACGGACGGATAACACCCGGCTCGTGCCCGCCGCCCGGAACCGGGCGGCCCCCCGGCACCAGCCGCGACCCGAGGGAGTCAGCGATGAGCTTCGAGGACATCAGCAGGCAGACCATGACCGCCCTGCGCCGGGCGCTGGCGGGCTCGGCGATCGCCGCCGTGGCCGTGTTCGGCGTCGCGGCCTGCGAGGACCCCGAGGGGGCCGACGCCCCGACCGTGGACACCCCGGGCGACGACCAGGGCGACGAGGACGACGGCGGCCAGGAGAACAACCAGGACGGGGGCGAGGACGACGACGGCGGGAACGAGGACAACGGCGGCGAGGGCGACATGGAGAACAACGACACCGACTGACCGCCCCCGGCGCCGGCACGGCCGCCCGGACCGGGGCGGGCCCTCGGGCCGCGCCCCGGTGCGCCCTCGGCCCGCCCCGCTCCCCCAGGTCACCGGCCCCCGCCGACAGCGCGTACATTGCAACGCGTGACCGACAAGACCCACACCCCGGACGCCGGACTGCCCTCCGGGGCGCCGCCCGCCCCCTCCGTCCCCGTCGAGCGCGGCCTGCTGCGCTGGGAGATCCTGTGCGTGCTCGCCCTGTCCCTGGGCGCCGCGGCGGTCTCGGCGACCATCTCCTTCCTGGGCGTGCTCACCGAGCCCCAGTCCCTGGCCGAGCAGACCGCCAGCCTGGTGCGCCCCCGCGCGGACCAGGAGCGCCCCTGGCTGGACCTGTCGTGGCAGCTGTTCGCGCTGGCCAGCGCCCTGGTCCCGGTTCTGCTGGTGGCCTACCTCCTGCGCCGCTCGGGCGACTCCTCGGCCACGATCGGCTTCGACGTGCGCCGTCCCGGCTTCGACCTGGGCGCCGGAGCCCTGCTGGCCGCGCTGATCGGCTTCAGCGGCCTGGCGCTGTACGTGGTCTCCTGGCAGCTGGGGCTGACGGTCACGATCAGGCCCAGCACCCTGGCCGGGAACTGGTGGGACGTGCCCGTCCTGGTGCTCCAGGCGGCCAAGAACGGGATCCTGGAGGAGGTGATCGTGGTCGGCTACCTGCTGCACCGGCTGGGGCAGCTGGGGTGGACGCCGTGGAAGGCGGTGTTGGCCAGCTCGGTGCTGCGCGCCTTCTACCACCTCTACCAGGGCGTTGGGATGTTCTTCGGCAACCTGGTGATGGGACTGGTCTTCGGCTGGTTCTACCTGCGCTACGGACGTGTGATGCCCCTGGTGGTGGCGCACACGGTCATCGACGTCGTGGCCTTCGTCGGCTCGGTCTACCTCATCGGCCGTCTGGACTGGCTGCCCTCGTGAGGCCGCGGGCGGCGATGGCGTCCTCCAGGTAGCGGGGGCGGCCCAGGAACAGGCCCGTGGCCAGGTTGACCACGACCAGCGCCGCCAGCAGGAGCAGGGGCGCGTGCCAGCCGCCGCTGACCTCGCGCAGCAGTCCGAACAGGAAGGGTCCCGCACCGCCCATGAGGTAGCCCAGGCTCTGGCTGACGGCCGAGAGCGCCGCCGTCCCCGCCCCGGTGCGGGTGCGCAGCGCGAAGGCGGTCAGGGCGAAGACGAAGCTGCCCATGCCGATCCCCACGAGCGTGGTCCAGGCCCACACGCCGGACAGCGGGGCGAACCACAGCCCGGCCACCCCCGCGAGGTAGGCGGCGGAGAAGGCCAGCACGAAGGGGCGCTGGTCGCTGGCCCGGGTCAGCAGCGTGGGCAGCACCAGGGACATGGGGATGCCCAGGACGGTGAGGTAGGACAGCGCCAGGCCCGCGGTCTGGGCGTCCATGCCCTGGTCGCGCAGCATCTGCGCGTACCAGCCGAACATGATGTAGGCGACCGAGGACTGGGTGCCGAAGTAGAGGACGGACTGCCAGCCCAGGCCGGTGCGCAGCACCTGGTTGAAGCCCAGTGCCTGGGAGGCGTCGCCGCGCGCGGGCTCGTGGCGCAGCACCAGCAGCCAGGGGACGGCGGCCACGACGCCGAAGAGCGCGTAGGCGCCCAGCGCCGCGCGCCACTCGCCGGTGGACTGCTCCAGGGGCACGGTGGCCGCGGCGGCGATGGTGGTGCCCAGCGCGAGGCCGGTGGTGTACACGGTTGTCATGAGGCCCACGCGGTCGGGGAAGTGCTCCTTGACCAGGGCGGGCAGGATGACGTTGCCGACCGCGCCGCCGGACAGGGCCACCACGCTCAGGGCCAGGAACATCCACGGCTCGGGGGCCGCGGCGCGGGCGGCGAGGCCGACGGTGAGGGCGACGAGCGCGTAGACCAGCAGGTGGTGCTCGCCCAGGCGGCGCCCCAGGACGGGGGTCAGGCCGCCGAAGAGCGCGAAGCACAGCACGGGCAGGGTGGTGAGGATCCCCGCGCCGACGGCGGTCATGCCCAGCCCGGCGGTCACCTCGTCGAGCACGGGGCCGACGCTGGTGATGGCGGTGCGCAGGTTCAGGGCCGCCAGGGCGATCCCGGCGGCGAGCAGCAGCAGTGCCGCGCGCGGGGGACGGCTCGGGGCGGTCCGGCCTGCGGCGGGGCCGCTCGTCACGGGTGTGCGGGGGGCTGGTCCGGCGCTCATGGAGGCGACTCGCAGAAATTCATAGGATGACCCGATGTACTTCATGAGGATAACGCATTACCGTTCAAAGCCAATTCCCGACGTTAACTGGTCTAAGCTCCGGCCTTAACCGTTCCGTACCTGTGCGCTGGCCCAGTCATCCGGCGACCCGCCCCTAGGAGGTATACGCGTGCCCCTCGCCTCGACACGCCGGACCGGTCTCGTCGACCAGGTCATCAGTCAGTTACGAGCACAGATCGACTCGGGCGAGTGGGGTGTGGGCGACCGCATCCCCACCGAGTCGGAGCTCTCCGACCAGCTTGAGGTGGGCCGCAACACCGTCCGCGAGGCGGTGCGCGCCCTGGCCCACGCCGGGCTGCTGGAGATCCGCCAGGGGGCGGGCACCTTCGTGCGGGCCTCCAGCGAACTCGGCGGCGCCCTGCGGCGCCGTCTGGAGCGCTCCCGGCTGCGGGAGAACCTGGAGGTGCGCCGCGCGCTGGAGGTGGAGGCGGCCCGGCTGGCCGCGCTGCGCCACAGCGACGAGGACATGGCCGACATCGACCGCGCCATGGCGCTGCGCGAGGCCGCCTGGCGCGAGCGCGACATGGGAGCGTTCGTGGAGGCGGACTTCACGTTCCACCGCGCGGTGGTCAACGCCACCCACAACACCCTGCTCATCGACCTGTACGACGACATCGCGCAGGTGGTGTACGCGAGCATCGCGCACACGGCCTACGAGCAGGGCGCCGAGGCGACCGACCGGCCCTCCTCGGCCACCGACGGCGTGGACCACTCCAAGCTGACCGAGGCGATCCGCGACGCCGACGCGGCCGGGGCCGCGCGGGAGGCCACCTGCTACATCGACGAGCTGCTCTCGTTCACCGAGGACTGAGCAGCCCGCGTCGGACCCGGTCCGGCCGAGCGGCGCCCCGAAGGCCTGGGAGCGTTCGCATACGCTTCCGGGCCGGTGCGCACGCGCCGGGTCCGACCCGCCGCCGAGGGGCCCGCCCGGACCGCCGCCGAGAGGGCCCACGGCTCACTCCCGCGGGTCGCCCGCGGCCTAGCGCGGCCAGACCCGCGAACGGGCCGCAGAATGGCCCTCGGCGCCGCGCGCGGCGGTGTCGCGCAGGGCACCCAGGGTCCGCGGGCGCCCGGAGCGCCGCGAGCGGTGCTCGGAGCGGTCCTCCCAGCCCGCGACCCGAGAGGGGTCCAGGCCGAGCAGGTCCAGGGTGCTCTCCCCCGCGTAGACGGCGTCGATGATCTCGCGTTCGCGCGAGACGCTGTCCACGGTCGCGGCGATGATGGAACCGACCTGCCCCCGGGGCAGGCACACCACGCCGTCGTCGTCGGCGACGATCCAGTCGCCCCGGCGCACCGGCAGGGGCGCGGGGCCGCCCGGCGTCATGCTGATCTGGCGGCCCACCGAGCCGCCCGCCTCGTGCGCGGCCTCGCGGACCGCGACCCCGGCCCCGAAGACCGGCAGCGCGCACCGGGCGATGGCCGCGATGTCGCGGACGCAGCCGTCCAGGACGATGCCCGCGACCCCGCGGGTGCTGGCGGCCACGGCGAGGATCTCGTCGACGTAGCCGTACTCGGCCTCCCCCGCCACGTCCACCACCAGGGCGGAGCCGGGCGGGGCCTGGGCCACGGCGACGTGGATGGCGAGGTTGTCCCCCGGCGTGCAGCGGACCGGGAAGGCGGTCGCCGCGAAGGCGGCCCCCGGCCAGACGGAGAACAGGTGCGTCCCGAACGGCCGGCCGCCGCACCGCGCGAGCGCCACCGTGCCCAAGGCCGTCAACGTATCCGCCAGTGCCACGTCAGCCTCCCACTACACCCGCGCCCGGTGCGGCCGGTACGGACCGACCCCTTCCCATACTCACCGGTAACTTAAGCGTGACGCAAGCCATGCACGCCGGAAACACGTAAAAATGCTACCGCTGGTTACAGATACGGACGGAAGAGGCCGCCCGCGCCTACCCAGCGTGCCCGCCGCCGGGGACCGCCGGTCCGCGGCGCGCTCCTCTCCGTCCGTCGCGCCGCGGATCACCGACCCCTACTAGGGCGCCACCCACTCCAGCGGGCGGTCGCCCCCCTTGCGCTCCTTGCGCACCGACAGGTGGTCCCAGGACTCCACGTAGCCGACCCCCGGAGTGGCGCGCACCCCCTCCAGGGCCTCCACCAGCTGGCAACGGTCGGGCGCGGTGAGGGTGCCGATGACGTCGTAGCGCCCGAAACCGCTGGCCAGGAAGGAGATCCTGGGCATGTTCGCCAGCGCGGCCCCCAGCAGTTCGGCGTCGCCCCGGCAGCGCAGGCCGAAGCCCAGCCGCTCGTTGGCCCCCACCGCCGTGGGCTCCACCAGCGCGGTCACGTGCACCACGCCGGAGTCGAGCAGCCGCACCACCCGCGAACGGGCCGCGGCCTGCGACAGCCCCACCTGGCGGGCCAGGTCCGCGTAGGAGGACCTGCCGTCCCTGAGCAGCTGCCGCACCAGGCGCCAGTCCAGGGCGTCCAGTTCGATGTCGCGCAGCTCCCGGACGCTGCTGTGGGCGTCCTTGAACACCGAGTTCGCGCGGAAGACCTCCGCGCCGTCCACCCCGGGCAGCGCGCGCAGCTCCGAGAGCTCCTTGGTCAGGGCCGCGTCGTCGGCGACCCGCACCTGCGCCACGGCCGGGAACCGCCCGGCCGAGTGCGCGGCGAAGGTCACCGCCTCCCTCTCCCCCAGCGCGTCCAGCATCGGCCCCACGGAGCCGCTGACGCGGAACGACACGTGGCTGAGGACCTCCATTCCCACGACCCCGGCGTGCAGCACCCCGACGATCCTGATCGCCCCGGACTGCACGAGCTGGCGCACTCTGGCGCGTACCGCGGTCCTCGACAGACCGACCCCGTCGGCCAGTGCCTGGAACGTCGCTCGGCCGTCCCCTTGCAGCGCGCGCATGAGCGCGGTGTCAACCGCATCGAGCACGATGGCTTGCCTTTCGTTCCCATGACGCCGCCCTTCCCCCGGACGACGCCCCCTCCTGCGGCCAGATCATCGCAGCTACGGCGTGCTCGCACTACTGATCGCCAAAGAAATCGGTTGATCTCCACCTTTGGCGGCGCGGGAGGGGCCGACCAACGCCCCATCCGCCGCGTGCGAGACACATAACAGACTTGTATAGAACATCCCTCATGACTGAGTAGCGGTGCACACAAACCCGCGCAAAGCGCCACACTGAGAACTGTCGGGCCCGCACACGCACCCCGCGGGCTCTCCACGCCCGGAGGAGGACGGCCCGCACGGTACGTCCGAAAAGCACGGGTAGGCCCGTAGGGGAATCGGATGACCCTTCTCCGGCGTGTACATATCAGAGGTTTCGGACACGAGTCCGTGCCCGCGGCGTGGCACCGCACGACGACCGCGGCGGGAACGGCGAAGACAACGGGGCGGTCCGCCCCGCGGCTGGAGAGGAACCACCGGTGACAGCGGAGGACGATCAGCGGGACGAGGCGCCCGCGCGCCCGGGTACGGGCCGGGCGCTGCTGTGGACCGCGGCGTCGGTTCCCCTTCCCGGGCTGGCCCACCTGCGGATGCGCCGCAGGGTCGCGGGCGCCGTGATCCTGGGGGTCTACCTGGCCGGAATCGTGGGTCTGCTCGTGTGGGCGTGGCGGCTGGGCGCCGACGAGGCGAACACCATGGCGCGGCTGGCCACCATGGCACTCCAGGACCAGTGGCTGCTGGGAGCCATGGGCGTGGTGTTCGTCGTGGCGGTGCTGTGGCTGACGGTGATCGTGCACTCGTGGGTGATCACCCGGCCCGCGGGGGCGCCCCGGAACTCGCGGGTGCTCGGCGCGGCCGTGGTGCTGCTGCTGTGCCTGACCGTCGCGGCGCCCTCGGCGCTGGCCCTGCACGGCGGCTACACGGCCTACCAGACGCTGAACAGCGTCTTCCACGCCGAGGAGGACCCCCTCCTGCCCCCGCACGACGAGGCCGACCCGTGGAACGGCCAGGAGCGGGTCAACGTGCTGCTGATCGGCTCGGACTCGGCGGACAACCGCTACGGGGTGCGCACCGACAGCATGATGGTGGCCACCATGGACACCGCGACCGGCGACACCGTGCTGGTGGGACTGCCGCGCAACCTGGAGAACGTGCACTTCCCCGAGGACAGCGCCCTGGCCGAGCGCTACCCCGAGCCCTACGGCTTCGACCTGCTGCTCAACGACGTGTACCAGACGGTGGCCGAGGAGCCCGAGGAGCTGGCGCTCAACCCGGACGCGGCCGACCCCTCCGCCGACACCCTCAAGAAGGTCATCGGGTACAACCTCGACCTGGAGATCGGCTACTACGCGATGGTCGACATGATGGGCTTCCGCGACCTGATCGACGCGATCGGCGGTGTGGAGGTGCTCATCGAGGAGCCCATCCCCTACGGCGTGCACGGCGGGGTGCTGGAGCCGGGCCTGCGCCGCCTCGACGGCCACGACGCGCTCTGGTACGGCCGCTCGCGGACCAACAGCGACGACTACGGCCGGATGGGCCGCCAGGGCTGCCTGATCAAGTACGTGGCCGAGCAGGTCGACCCGATGACCGTCCTGACGAGCTACCGCAGGCTCGCGGGCGCCACCGAGCGCACCCTGAGCACGGACATCCCCCAGGCCAAGGTGCCCGCGTTCGTCGAGCTGGCCGACAGGGTCACCGACACCGGGAGCATGAGCACGTTCCAGTTGTCGCCGCCCCAGGTCAACACGGCCAACCCGGACTGGGAGCAGGTCAAGGCCCTGGTCGCCGAGGCCATCGCCGACAGCGGGACCGAGGGCGACGACGTGGCAGCCGAACCCTCCGGCGCCCCCTCCGCGGAGGAGTCCGCCGCGCCCTCGGAGCCGGCCGAGCCCACGGAGGACGACGGGCTGACCGAGTGGCAGGAGTACACGGGCCTCGACGAGGAGGAGCCCGAGGAGCCGGGCCGCCAGGTGGGCGAGGAGCCCAGCAACCTGGAGGCCCTGTGCCCCTGACCGGGCGCTGAACCCGGTGCGCGGCCCCCGCTCCCCCGCGGGGGCCGCGCGCAACCCCGCGTGACCGGTGTCGGTCAGAAGAACGCGGACCGTTGCGGGCCGCTCACCGCCGTGTGACCCTGACGCGGTGACCCCCGCGCAGATCTGGACCCTCGTCGCGTTGGGCGCCTTCCACGGCCTGCACCCGGGCATGGGCTGGCTGCTGGCCGTGAGCCGCGGCCTCCAGGAGGGCGGTCGCGCGGAAGTGCTGCGGTCGCTGCCCGCCATCGCCGCCGGGCACGCCGCGAGCGTGGCGGTGGCGGCCGTGGCCGTCACCGCGACCGGCTCGGTCACCGCTTCGGTGCTCTTCCCGGTGGCGGGCGGCACGCTGATCGTTCTGGTGGGGCTGATGATGCTGCTGTCGCACCGGCACTTCCAGTGGCGCGAGGTGCGGCTGCCGCTGTGGCAGCTGTCGGCGTGGTCGTTCCTGATGTCGTCGGCGCACGGCGCGGGGCTGATGGTGCTGCCGGTACTGGCGGGGCAGCTCGCGCACACGCACTCCGGCGGACACGGCGGACACGGCGCCGCAGCGGAGGGGGCCGCGGCGGAGGACGCGGCCCCGGACGGCGGAGCGGAGGGCCCGGCGGCAGGGGTGGCCGGAGGCGCCGGCGCGGAGGCGGCGGGCGGCGCGGTGGCCGAGGGGGCCTGGACCCTCTGGGACGCGACGCTGGTCGGCCTGGCCGCGACCGGCGTGCACACGCTGGCGATGCTGGGCGCGGCGGGGGTCGCGGCGCTGCTCGCGCACGACTTCCTGGGGGTGCACGCGCTGCGCTGGCGCGGTGTGACCATGGACCGGATCTGGGCGCTGACCCTGGTCCTGGGCGGACTGTTCGTCCTGTGGTCGATCCGGTGACCCGCGGCGACGGCCTCCGGGGGCGGTAGAGCCGCCCCGGCAGGGGGAAAATGTCCGCGGTTCCGGAAACCCGGAGGTCCTCCCGGGAGTTGTCTCTCTGAAAACGCGCCGGGCGGTGACGGCACCGCCCGGCACGAACACGGAGGAGCGGGGCATGACACACAGCAGCTCGCGGCCCGAACGCCGGTGGACCGGCGTGCTCATGGCCGTGGCAGTTCTGTTGGTGCTGGCCGTCGTCGCCGTCGTGAGCGCGCGCTGGGTGGCGCGCAACACCGACCTGTTCCCCTCCTCGACGCCCTGGGGGCCGGAGTGCTCGGTGTGGACGGGCGAGGTGCACGTCCGCCTGGACCGGGACCAGGCCCGGCGGGCGACCACCGCGGCCGCCGTCGCCGTGCAGGGCGACAGCGCCCCGATCGGGGCGCCCGACACGAGCGACATCCCCGAGACGGTGATGACGCTGCTGGAGCAGGGGCCGGAGGAGGACGCCGGGCCGTCGCTGACCTGCCGTTCCACCAAGAACCCGGACCTCGCGGTGGAGGAGGGGCTGGAGCCCTCGGGCCTGAAGCCGCGCGCCCAGCGCCTGCTGGAGGGCATGGAGGAGCACTTCTCCGGCCTGAGCCTGGGCGGTTACGAGCCGGGCGGCTTCGACACCGGCCACGGCGACGACTCGGCGCACTACGACGGCCGCGCGATCGACGTCTTCTACCGGCCGGTCAACGAGGACAACCGCCGCGCGGGGTGGGTGATGGCGCACTGGCTGATCGCGCACGCGCCCGACTACGAGATCGACGTGATCATCTTCGACGACCGGATCTGGAGCACGAGCTTCCCGTCGCTGGGGTGGCGCGACTACGAGGCCGACCCCGACAACGAGATCCTGCGCCACCTGGACCACGTGCACGTGGACGTGCAGCGCGGCCAGGAGGCCCCCGAGGGCGGGTGAGGAGGCCGGGTCCGGCCTCCTCCGTCCACGGGTCGCACGCGACGGCGCGGGCGGGAGGGCGTACGGAGTGACGACGGCCGGAGAGCCGCGGCGGGCGCTGGGGAAGGCAGCCGGGGCCACGACGGGGCGTGCGGGTACGGGCACGGGAGCGGCCGCGGGGACAGACGACCGGGGGGACCGCTGCGGGCACGGGGGTGAGGCGGCCGCGGTCACGGCGGACACGGGCCGTGACCGCGGCCGCCCGTCCTCATTCCTCCAGGCGGAAGCCCACCTTGAGGCCGACCTGGAAGTGGGCGACGTCGCCCTCCTCGATGTGGCCGCGTATCTCGGTGACCTCGAACCAGTCGAGTCCGCGCAGCGTGGCCGAGGCCCGGTCGATGCCGTTGCGGATGGCCTGGTCGATTCCCTGCGGCGAAGTGCCGACGATCTCCGTGACGCGGTAGGTGTTGTGGGACATGCGGGACCCCCTGGGTGGTCGGTTCTCGGCCGCGCGGAGCGCGACCCCCCGCTTCCTGCCTCCCCTTAATCCCCTGGAGCCACACGGAGCCCTCCCGGCGCATCCGCCCTCGCGCCGACGTGCGGGGGCCGGGCGCTTTGCCGTCGGCGGGGGCTCCCGGGGGACGCCGTTGGGACCGGCTTGACCCGTGGCCGCGCTCCGCGAGCCAGGAGTTATAGGCGAAAAGCCAGGTGAGTACCGATATGGGACTTAAGGCCTCTTATCGGCGGGACTCTCCCGAGACAACGTCGTAACTGACTCTTGACGTACACCGGGGGGCATCGGTGTACATTGGGTCCTAGCGCTTCGGTCCCCCGTCGGAGCGCGGGAGCGGTGTTCCGAGCCCCCGTTGGAGCATCGCCTGCGACGCCGGGTGGTTTGCCCCCGTAACCACCCGGCGTCGCCTTGTGTCCGGCCCCGGGCCGCCCGTGCGGGCGGCCGGAGGCGAAGACCCGAACGTGCCCCTGGCTTGACCATGGAGGCAGTTTCCCGGCTTGGGGGTCAGCATTGGGTAAACCGGCGGAGGCGCAGTGCTCGCGGCGCGGGTGCCGCGCCGAGGCGACGTGGGCGCTGGTGTGGAACAACCCCAAGCTGCACACCCCCGACCGGCGCAAGGTGTGGACGGCCTGCGACGAGCACCGCGAGTACCTGTCCTCCTTCCTGGACATGCGGGGATTCCTGCGCGAGACCGTCCCCATGGACGAGTTCGAGGGCTGACCGGCCGCCGGTACCCGTCGTCCGGGCCTTCCGGGACCGGGCCCGGCGGAAGCCTCCGCGGCGGGTCGCCTGCCGGGCGGGACCGCCGGAGACCGCGCCCGCCCCGCCCCGCAGGACCGCGCTACACCGGCTGCCCGCGCGACCCGGTGCTGCCCTCAGCCGGTCGGCGGCTCCAGGATCCGGCGGGCGCGGTCGAGGTCGTCGGGGGTGTCGCAGTCGGCCACGGCCAGGTCGTCGGCCAGGGCCACCGCGCGGGGGGCGAGGGGGCCGAGCAGCCCGTACAGGGAGCGCCCCCGGTAGTCGGCGAGGGCGGCGCGCACGGCCCCGGTGCGCCACACCCCGGTGAGCCACTGCTCGCGTCCGGTCGAGTCCGCGAACACCGCGCCCGCGCCGTCGGCGTCCCGGTCGGCGGCGGCGCACAGGGCGGCCAGGTGTCCGGGGTCCAGGTGGGGCAGGTCGGCGGCCAGCAGCGCGAACCGGGGGGTGCGCACGTGCGGCAGACCGGCGCGCAGCGCGGGCACGGGGCCGGAGCCGGGCGGGTCCTCGCGGACGTAGAGCGCGCACGGGCTCTCGCGGGGCGGGCCGACCACGATCACCCGTCCGCCGTCCCCCGCCCCGGCGTTGTGGGCGCGGACGGCGTCGGTGACCCGCTCCAGCAGGGTGCGTCCGGCCACGGACAGGCCGGGCTTGTCGGCGCCGCCCATGCGGCGGGCCGCGCCCCCGGCGAGGACGACGGCGTCCAGGGTCTCGTTCATGCCTCCAGCATGGCCCACGGCGTCGGCGGCGCGCTCACCCCTCCGTCTCGGCGAGCCCGTCCATCACGTCGTCCAGGACGGTCCGGCGGTGGTCCATCGACATCAGCCGCAGCTCCTTGAGCGCGGGGACGGTGTCCACGCTGGTGCCCTCCGCCGGGCCGCGCACCGTGCACACCCGCATGCAGTGCTGGGTGGGCTGGCGCCAGAAGTCGCGCTCGTCGACGGGGGCGATGCGGTACACCGTGGCCGGGTACGTGACCGGCCTGCTCGGGGAGTACCAGTGCTGGGTGCGGGACAGCACGAACCCGGTGAGGAGCGAGTCGAACACGCCGCCGGTGGCGAGGTCGGCCAGGGCCTCGCGGTCCCCCTCCCGGCGGCACTCGTCGCAGCCGTCCAGTTCCGCCCGCAGCAGCCAGCGGGCGCGGGCGTGGCTCACCTCGGAGTTCTTGAGTTTGCTCGGGTGTCGGTGTCCCATGCAGGGAAGGGTACGCCGCTCCCGGGGCTCCGTCCGCACGGACGGAGCGCTCCGGGAGCGGGCGCCTCGGGGGCCGGTCCCGCGCACCGCCTCAGCCCTTGACGCACACCACCTGGCGCAGGTGGGCGACCACCTCGACCAGGTCGGTCTGGGCCTCGATCACCGACTCCAGGTCCTTGTAGGCGGCGGGGATCTCGTCCACGACGCCCCGGTCCTTGCGGCACTCCACTCCCCTGGTCTGCTCGACCAGGTCGGCCTCGGTGAAGGTCCTGCGGGCCTTGTTGCGACTCATCCGCCGCCCGGCGCCGTGCGAGGCGGAGTTGAACGAGGCCGGATCGCCTGAAATCCTCGGTAATCAGTACATGCAGGCCCCGTCCACCTTTGTCTCAGCATGGAACCCCTGGGACCTGGACTCCGGGAAGAATTGCAGTGCTGACCACACTGAGTTGACGGTGACGGGAGCCACATTAGAGCGCTTTCAGTCTCGTTCTGTCACCGGTCCGGTACACGATGGTGGACGTGTCGACGATCGTGGTTCAGCTCAAACTCGCGCCCTCGCCCCAACAGGCGACGGTGCTCGAGCAGACCCTGCACGCTGTCAACACCCAAGCCAACCTGGTGTCACAGAGCGCCCGTGCACAAGGCGTGTACCGCAACTACGCCCTGCGCAGACTGGCGTACAAGGATGTGCGGGCGGCGGGGATCGGATCCCAAGCCGCCCAGCATGTCGTGAAGAAGGTCGCCGACGCCTACACCACGTTCCACGCCAACCTCGCGGCCGGGAACTACGGCAGAGAAGGCTCGGAGCGGTGGCGCAGGGCCGTGTCCACACTGATCACTTTCCGACTTGACGCCGCCCAGACCTACGACCAACGGAACCTGTCTGTGGCCCTGGACGCCCGGACAGTGTCGCTGTGGACCCTCCAAGGCCGGTTGAAGGACGTTGCCTTCATCTGTTCCGCCGACGCGGCCAAGGTGCTGGCCGAACACAAGCGCGGCGAGTCCGACCTGCTGCGTCGTGAGGGCGTCTGGTACCTGATGGTGACGGTGAACGTGCCCGATCCTCCGGAGTACGAGCCTGATGGGTTCGTAGGAGTGGACATGGGCATCGCCAACATCGCCACCACCTCCGACGGCCAGGTCATGGCCGGCCGCC
Source organism: Nocardiopsis camelliae (assembly GCF_028993595.1). Lineage (GTDB taxonomy): Bacteria > Actinomycetota > Actinomycetes > Streptosporangiales > Streptosporangiaceae > Nocardiopsis > Nocardiopsis dassonvillei. Next base: position 2,611,949 of record NZ_CP118614.1, on the reverse strand, counting down.
AACTCACCCGATACCGTAGACGCCAGCGAAGACTACGCCAGAAGCTACAGGCCAAAGGCACCAAGAGCGCCAAACGGCTACTGAAGAAACAGCGCCGCAAGGAGCAGCGCCGTTCCAAGGACATCAACCACGTCATCTCCAAACGCATCGTGGCCGAGGCTGAACGCACCTCGCGCGGGATCTCCCTGGAAGACCTCACAGGGATCCGGCAGAGGGTACGGCAGGCAAAGCCCCAACGGGCCGCGTTGCACTCCTGGGCCTTCGCCCAACTCGCGGGATTCATCGCCTACAAGGCCAGGCGAGCCGGTGTCCCGCTGGTGTTCGTGCAGGCGGCGTACTCCTCCCGCGAATGCGCCGAATGCTCATACACCGATAAGGCCAACCGGGTCTCCCAGGCTTTATTCACTTGCCGGTCATGCGGCGTCGTCGCGCACGCCGACCGGAACGCTTCCCGCGTCCTGGCCCGGCGGGGCCAGGACGCATGGAACGCGGGGCGGCAGTCACACGTCCCACCCGCGAACACATAGTTCGCGGGTCAGACGCGGTGGATGTTCCTGACAGCCAGTCAGGCGTTCAACCGCAAGCTCGGCCCTTTAGAGCCGGGAAGCTGACGCCACCTCCCTTTCCCGGCACGGCCTGTGGGGTCGTTCGTACGGGGCGCGTACGCGGTCGCGCCCCCGGAACATCAAGCCAGAGCCGACCGGAGGAGGCAACGGGTTTTCGGCCGGGGCGGGCGCGGCGCCAGGGCGCACCGGTGGCCTGCCCCGACCGGGGCTCAGCCGCCGATCGCCGACATCGGCCGGGAGGGCTGGAGGAAGCTGGGGTCGTTGATGCCGTGTCCGGGCAGTTTGGCGGACACCGCGGCGGTCCAGCTCCGGGCGATCTCGTCGTCGGTGGCGCCGCCCCGCAGCAGGGAGCGCAGGTCGGACTCCTCGCGGGCGAACAGGCAGTTGCGCACCTGTCCGTCGGCGGTGAGGCGGACGCGGTCGCAGGCGCCGCAGAAGGGCCGGGTGACCGATCCGATGACGCCGACGGTGGCCTGCTCCCCGTTGGGGAAGCGGGCTCCGCGCACGTGGAAGAGCTCGGCCGGGGCGCTGCCGCGCGTGTCGGCGTCGGCCGGGTCGAGGGTGAACTCGGTTTCGAGGGTGGCGAGGATCTCCTCGGCGGTGATCATGGTGTCGCGCCGCCAGCCGTGCTGGGCGTCCAGCGGCATCTGCTCGATGAACCGCAGCTCGTAGCCGTGTTCGACGCAGAAGCGCAGCAGGTCGGGGGCGTCGTCGTCGTTGACTCCGCGCATGAGCACGGCGTTGACCTTGACGGGGGTGAGCCCGGCCCGCGCGGCGCCCGCCAGGCCGTCGAGGACGTCGTCGAGCCTGCGGCGGCGGGCGAGGGTCTCGAACACGTCGGGGCGCAGGGTGTCGAGGGAGACGTTGACCCGGTCGAGCCCGGCCTCGGCGAGGGCGGGGGCCATGCGGGCCAGCCCGATGCCGTTGGTGGTCAGGGCGGTCTGGGGGCGGGGCTCCAGCGCGGTGGTCCCGGCGACGAGGCCGGGCAGGCCTCGGCGGAGCAGGGGTTCTCCGCCGGTGAAGCGCACCTCGGTGATGCCGAGGCGGGTGACACCGATGCGGATGAGGCGCAGGAGTTCGTCGTCGGTGAGCAGTTCCGGCTTGGGCAACCACTCCAACCCCTCCGGTGGCATGCAGTAGGTGCACCTGAGGTTGCAGCGGTCGGTGAGCGAGACCCGCAGGTCGGTCGCCACTCGTCCGTAGGAGTCGGCCAGCACGGGCGTCACCCTCTCCAGTCCGGGTTGTCGGGCGGTCCGTGTACGGAGGTGTACCCGGCCCGAGGGGTACCCATAGATAAGCGTAGAAGATCCCTTTAAGCGGCGGGCAGTCCCAATCGTGACATATGCCGTTTTTCGTGGGCTGACACGAGAAACCGGTCGGCGTATCGGCCGATCCCACACTCCCCCCCGGGGCTGCGGGCCGCGCGGACCCGCTCCGCCCTGCTGCGCACCGGCCCCGGCCCGCCGTAGGGTGACCATCCGACGGTCGTACACGGCTTCGATCGTCGCAGACGAAGGCTCGGGCGAGGAGGCGGGACACGGTGATCACCACACGCGAGTGGGCCCTGGCGGGCGGACCGGACGGTTCGGGGAAGCTGGCGGCGCGGGCGTGGGCGCCGACCGAGGGCGAGCCGACCTGGCTCGCGGTGCTGGTGCACGGCTACGGCGAACACCTGGGCAGGTACCACGCGGTGGCCGAGGACCTGGTCCGGGCGGGCGCGGTGGTCTACGGCGCCGACCACCGCGGACACGGGGGCTCCTCCGGCGAGCGGGTCCTGATCGAGGACTACGCGGGCGTGGTCGAGGACGTGCACCGGCTCGTCACCCAGGCGCGCACCGCCTACCGGACGCTGCCGCTCGTGCTCATCGGCCACTCCATGGGCGGGCTCATCGCCTCCCGCTACGCCCAGACCCACCCCGAGCGGGTGAGCGCGCTGGTGCTGTCCGGGCCGGTGCTGGGCCGGTGGGAGGCCCTGGAGCGGATCGCCGCCGCCGAGGAGATCCCCGACGCCCCCATCGACCCGTCCGTCCTCTCGCGGGACCCGGCCGTGGGCGAGGCGTACGTGGCCGACGAGCTGGTCTGGCACGGGCCCTTCAAGCGCACCACGGTGAACGCCATGCTCACCGAGATCGAGCGGGGTCTGGCCGCCGGGAGCTTGGGGCCGCTGCCGCTGCTGTGGGTGCACGGCTCCGACGACCGGCTGGTACCGCTGGAGGGCACGCGGGTGGGTGTGACGGCGATCATGGGCGAGGACTTCACCGCGCGGGTCTTCCCCGGCGCCCGGCACGAGGTGTTCAACGAGACCAACCGGGACGAGGTGCTGGGCGAGGTGGTCCGCTTCGCCCAGCGCTTCGCCGTGCCCGCGGGCGGCGCCTGAGGGGAGCGCCGGAGCGGACGGCAGCCCGGCGCCGACTCGTCCACAGGCGCGGGTTCGGGGTGGTGCCGGGGCTGCCGGGCGTGGTGAGCTGTTGACAAGGGGACCTCGTGCCTTCCCCTCCCCTCGGCGTGCCCTCACACGTACAGCTGCCCCCGGGGCTGCGCCGGGTGGACCAGGGTCTCGGTGTAGGCGGCGGCCAGGCGCTCCACGGCGTCCACGAGCACGTCCGGCGGCTGGGTGTAGGCCAGGCGCAGGTAGCGTTCCAGGGTTCCGTCGGCGCCGAACACCGGCCCCGCGGCCGGGTGCACCCCGTGCCGGATCGCGGCCGTGGCCAGCGCGCTGGCCACGGGGTGGGGCAGGGTCGCCCACAGCACCATCCCGCCCCCGGGCACGCTGGGCCGCCAGTCGGGGAGGCGCTCGCGCAGCGCGTGCAGCAGCGCGTCGCGGTTGCGGCGCAGTTGGCGGCTGCGCTCGGCCCGGATGCGCAGCACGTCGGCGAGCAGGTGGGTGGCGGTGAGCTGGTCCAGCACCGCCCCGGCCAGGTCGAATCGCTGTCGGGCGGCCATCAGCCGGGCCACCATCGGCGGCGTGGTGCGCACCCACCCCACCCGCAGGCCGCCCCACAGCAGCTTGGCCACCGACCCCACCGTCAGCACCCGGCCGTCGGTGTCGTGGGCGGCCACCGGCGCGGGCAGGTCGCCGGAGTCGATGGCCAGTTCGGCGACGGTCTCGTCGACGATCAGGTGGGTTCCCGCCCGGCGCGCCTCGCGCACCAGGACCCGGCGCTCCTCGTCGTCCATCAGGGCGCCGGTGGGGTTGTGGAAGTCGGGGATCAGGTAGGCCAGCCGGGGTTTCCACTGGCGGAACGCGTCGACCAGGTACTCCATGTCCCAGCCCTGCGGGGTCACCCCGACCGTGCGCACCCGGGCCCCGGCCCGCCGGATGGCGTCCAGGGCGTGCGGGTAGGTGGGCGACTCCACCAGGACCTCGTCGCCGGACTGCACGAGCATGTCCACGGCCAGCGCCACGCCCTGCTGGGCGCCGTTGGTGACGAAGATCTGCTCGGGGGTGGTGGGCAGCCCGCGCTCGACGTAGCGCCGGGCGATGGCGTGCCGCAGCTCGGGCAGCCCGTAGGGGTAGTAGCCGAGCCCTCCCACGTGCGCGGCGAGCTGTTCGGCGGCCCGGAACGCGGCGGCGCGCAGCCCCTCCACCGCCGGGGGCGCGGCCACCCCCAGGTCGATGTGCTCGGCGGTGGGGACGAAGGGCGAGGGCTCGCTGGTCGCGGAGTCGGGTAGGACGGTCCAGCTGCCCGCGCCCTGCCTGCTCTCCAGGAAGCGGTTGTCGCGCAGCCAGGCGTAGGCGGCGGTGACGGTGTTGCGGCTGACCCCGAGGGCGGCGGCGAGGTCGCGTTCGGCCGGGAGGCGGGTGTTGGTGGGCACGCGGCCGTCCAGGACCAGTCCGCTGACGGCGCGGGCGATGGCCAGGTAGAAGGGGCGCTCCACGGGCGCCTCACCGATGAGGCGTGCCAGCAGACGCCCGTTGATCCGCCGGGTACCGCCCCCGGAACGCTCCGCCGCGCGGTGAGCGCTCTGTCTCGCCATGCCGTCCCCTGCCGCCGCATTGAAAGGGCCAGTTACCCGGATTGGCTCTTCATTCCAGGCGCCACATCAGCCACGATACCCAGGTGGCCCCCTTACTGGACCCGGGCCCGGCGCGGGAGCCACGGGGGACGGCGAACGGTCCGGCCGGGCGCCGCGCACGCCCCCGCCCCGGGCCGCCGCCACCGGCCTCGCCCCGCCGGGACCGTGTGCCCGTGCCTTCGCGCGGGTTCTCCTCCGATGATCCCAGGAAAGACAGGTGTCCCCGTGACCGCACAGCCCCGTGACGCGGCCGCCGCCCTGCTGGGCTGGGTGCTGGTCGCCCCCGCCCTGCCCCGGCCCCGGCGGCGCCGCCTGGCGCAGCTGTACGCGGGCCTGGTCCTCTACGGGCTGAGCGGCGCGCTGCTGGTGCACGCGGGGCTGGGCGCGATGCCCTGGGACGTGCTGCACCAGGGGTTGTCCCGCCAGACGGGTCTGTCCATCGGCACGTGGAGCGTGCTGGTGGGCGCGATGCTGATGCTGCTGTGGATTCCGTTGCGCCAGAAGCCGGGTCTGGGCACGCTGAGCAACGTGGTCGTCGTGGGCATGACGGTGGACCTGTTCCTGTGGCTGCTGCCCGAGGCGGATTCGCTGCTGGTGCGGGTGCTGCTGCTGGGGCTCGGGGTGGTGGTGTGCGCGGTCGCGACCGGCTGCTACATCGGCGCCCAGCTGGGCCCGGGCCCCCGGGACGGGCTGATGACCGGCCTGGCGGCCCGGGGGTGGTCGGTGCGCCTGGCCAGGACGGTGATCGAGGTGACCGTCGTGGTCACCGGCTTCCTCCTGGGCGGAACCGTGGGGGTGGGCACGCTGGTGTTCGCGGTGGCGATCGGGCCGCTGGCCCAGGTCTTCCTGCCCCTGATGCGCGTGCCCGATCCGGTCGCCGGGCGGCCCGGTCCCCGCCGGTCCCCGGGAGCCGGACGCGGGAGTGCGCCGGGGCCCGTCCACCCGGAGTGAGCCGCCCCAGGGGTGAGCCGTCCCGGAGCGGACCCGTGCGCAGGGGCGGCGGACTGCGGTCGCACGGGGCGCGGCCCGTACCGCCGGGCGCGCGGCTCCGGACGCCCGGAGGGGTTGTGGACGCGCCGAGTACACCCATTGCGGCTGACCTTGGCCTTCCCGTCACCGGATCTTGATCACCGCGTCATAACTTCTGGTCCAATAAACTCCCCCATTCCGCCACATACTTCGCTGCACCTGCCGGTGCACGTGCAACTGCGGGTGGCGCCCCTCCGGAGGAGGGGGAAAGATGGGGACCGCGGTGAACGGAAAGGACCGTGTTCGGGACGGTTCCTGGGCACCGGCCTTTTCGGCTGCCTTCACCTGGGCACATTACCGGGTGGAAGGCGAGCGGCGGCTGGTGCGGAGGCGGAACGTGGCCCGAACGGCGCCTGGCGGCGGTGCCGCCCCCCATGGAGGGCAGGAGACGGGACCCCGGCGGGACGCGCACACGGGTGCGCGCGCGGGCGGCCGTCGCAGGACACCGCGCACCCCACGAGGCGCCGACCGCAGAGACCATGACGACCTGATGGGGGTGAGCCGCGTGCCCGGCTGGATCGAGGACTACGCAATGATCGGCGACATGCAGACCGCCGCGCTGGTCGGGCGCGACGGGTCCATCGACTGGGCGTGCCTTCCCGACTTCGACTCCTCGGCCTGTTTCGCCGCGCTGCTGGGCGACGAGCAGAACGGCTGCTGGACCCTGCGCCCCGCCGAGGGCGAGCCGCGCGCCACCCGCCGCCGCTACCGGGGCGACACGCTCATCCTGGAGTCGGAGTGGGACACCCCCTCCGGGTCGGTCCGGGTCATCGACTTCATGCCGCCGCGCGGCGGCGCCCCGCACATCGTGCGCATCGTCGAGGGGCTGAGCGGCTCCGTGCGCATGGAGACGACCATGCGCATCCGCTTCGACTACGGCCACGTCGTGCCGTGGGTGCACCGGACCGGGGCCGAACTGGTGGCCATCGCCGGACCCGACGCCATCTGGCTCAGCACCCCCATCCCCCTCCAGGGCCACAACTTCACCCACGACGCCACCTTCACCGTCACCGCGGGCCAGCGGGTGCCCTTCGTGATGACCTGGCACCCCTCCCAGGTGGAGGAGTCCGACCACCTGGACGCGGAGAAGGCGCTCTCGCGCACCGAGCGCTTCTGGGAGAAGTGGGTCAACCAGTGCACCTACGAGGGTCCCTACCGCGAGGCGGTGATCCGCTCCCTCATCGTGCTCAAGGCCCTGACCTACCGCCCCACCGGCGGGATCGTCGCCGCCCCCACCACCTCCCTGCCCGAGGAGATCGGCGGGGTGCGCAACTGGGACTACCGCTACTGCTGGCTGCGCGACGCCACCATCACGCTGGAGGCGATGATCCGCTCCGGCTACAAGGACGAGGCGCTGGCCTGGCGCGAGTGGCTGGTGCGGGCGATCGCGGGCGAACCCCAGCTCATGCAGATCATGTACGGCATCCGCGGCGAGCGCAGGCTCACCGAGTGGGAGGCCGAGTGGCTGCCGGGCTACGAGGCCTCCCGCCCGGTCCGGATCGGCAACGCCGCCGTGGGCCAGTACCAGCTCGACGTCTACGGCGAGGTCATGGACGTGCTGCACCTGGCCCGCCGCCACAACATCCGCGGCGGCGACTACCTGTGGGGCCTCCAGCGCTCGCTGGTCAACTACCTGGAGTGGTGCTGGGACGAGCCGGACGAGGGCCTGTGGGAGGTGCGCGGGCCGCGCCAGCACTTCGTGCACTCCAAGGTGATGGCCTGGGTGGCGGCCGACCGCGCGGTGCGCAGCATCGAGGAGTTCGGCAAGGAGGGGCCCATCGAACGCTGGAAGGCCCTGCGCGACACGATCCACGCCGAGGTGTGCGAATACGGCTACGACCCCCAGCGCAACACGTTCACCCAGTACTACGGCAGCAAGGAACTGGACGCGGCGCTGCTGCTGATCCCCGAGGTGGGCTTCCTGCCCTACGACGACCCGCGCGTGGTCGGCACGATCGAGGCGGTGCGCAAGGACCTGATGGTGGACGGGTTCGTGCTGCGCTACCGCACCGACCTGGACGACTCCGCCGACCAGCTGCCCGGCAACGAGGGCGCGTTCCTGGCGTGCAGCTTCTGGATGGCCAACGCGCTGCTGTCGATCGGCCGCCAGGACGAGGCCCGCGAGCTGTTCGAGCGGCTGCTGTCCCTGCGCAACGACGTGGGCCTGCTGGCCGAGGAGTGGGACCCGCGCGAGAACCGCCAGGTCGGCAACTTCCCCCAGGCGTTCAGCCACGTGCCGCTGGTGACCACCGCGCTGAACCTGTCCACCCGCCAGGGGGGATGGCGCGCCGAGTAGACCGCGCCGCCCGGCCGCCCCGCACGGATTCCCCTCCCCCGACGCCCCCGTCCCCCACCGGAGCGGACGCGCACCAGAGCGGACGCACGCCCCCGCGCTCCTGTCCCGAGGTCCTGGACCCACGGACCGGAGCGCGGGGGCGCCGCCGTCTCCAGGACACGGCCGTGGCCGCCCGACGCCCCCGTACGGGGGCGGTCGCACGGCGCACCGGACGTGCGGGCGGCGCCGTCGGGGCCGGGTTCCGAGGCGGCGCGGGGGCCTTCAGTCCTCGCGGAGGCGGGCCAGCGCCGGGATCATCCGCTCGCCGATGTCCTCCGGTCCGGGGAAGACCCGGGTCACGGCGCGCTGGTGGGCGAGCCCGTGCAGGCCCAGCCACAGCCCGACCGCGTCGGCGCGGGGGTCGGTGCTGGTGGAGATCCCGGCCTCGACGCAGGCGGCGAGCGCCTCGCCGAGCACGCGCAGGCTCGCGTCCCCGAGGCTGACGAGGTCCTGCTCGGTCACCGAGGATTCCCCGAGCGTGGGCATCCACAGGCCGCCGAACATGGTGCGGTAGCGCTCGGGGCGTGAGCGGGCGAAGCCGAGGTAGGCGTGGCACGTGGCGTACAGGCGCGCACGGGGGTCGTCGCCCGCCCGCGCCACCGCCGCTTTCAGCGCCGCCTCCAGCTCGTCGAAGGCCCGGCGGACCACGGCCAGCATGATGGCGGGCTGGTCCGCGAAGTGCGGGTAGATCGACGGCGCCGCGATCCCGACGCGGCGCGCGAGGGAGCGCAGGGTGATGGCGCGCTCGTCCCCCGTCTCGTCGAGCATCTCCACCGCGGCGTCGACGATCTCCTCGCGCAGGCGGCCGCCCTGGCCCCGGCGGTTACGGGTGCGCGGCGCGGAGGCCTCCTTCGTGTCCTTCATTGTGTCACCTTACGGCTGGAAGTCGACGGGCCCGTCTTGCACCCTTGAGTTTACGCGTGTAAGTTTACGAGCGTTAGCAAGACTGCTCCGACAGGAGGCCCCATGAACGCCGTCGCCGCCACCACCGCCACCCAGGTCCTGCTGCCCGGCCGGGTCGAACCCCCCGGCCTCCGGCTGCGGCCCCGGGCCCTGCCCGCTCCCGGACCCGGACACGTGCTGCTGCGGATGGAGGCGACCGGGGTCTCGTTCGCCGAGCAGCAGATGCGCCGGGGCAAGTACTTCGACCAGCCCCCGTTCCCGTTCGTGCCGGGCTACGACGTCGTCGGCACCGTCGAGGCCGCCGGTCCGGGCGTGGACGCCTCCTTCGTCGGGCGCCGCTTCGCCGCCGTCACCAAGACCGGCGCCTGGGCCAGCCACCTGCTCCTGGACGCCCGCGACCTCGTCGCGGTGCCGGAGGGGACGGACCCGGCGGAGGTCGAGGCGCTGCTCGTCAACGGCATCACCGCCTGGCAGATGCTGCACCGCACGGCCCGCGTGCGGCGGGGCGGCACCGTCGTCGTGCTGGGCGCCAACGGCGGCGTCGGCACGGTCCTGGTCCAACTCGCCCGGCACGCCGGGATCACCGTGATCGGCACGGCCGCGCCGCGCCACCACGAGGCCGTGCGCGCGCTCGGCGCGACCCCCGTCGACTACCGCGACCCGCACGCGTACGACAGGATCCGGGACCTGGCGCCCGAGGGCGTGGACGCGGTGTTCGACCACGTCGGCGGCGGCGGGCTGGTCCGCTCGTGGCGCCTGCTGCGGCGCGGCGGCACGCTCGTCTCCTACGGCACGGCGTCGACGAAGGACGTCGAGGGCGACTCCCGGCTGCCCGTGCTCGCGCTCTTCGGCCGTCTGATGGTGTGGAACGCCCTGCCCAACGGCCGCGGCGCCCACTTCTACAACTTCTGGGCCGGACGCGGCCGCCGCGCCGACGCCTTCCGCGCCCGCCTGCGCGAGGACCTGACCGAGGTGCTGCGGCTGCTCGCCGACGGGGTCCTGGCGCCGAGGGTGGCCGCCCGCGTACCGCTCTCGGAGGCCTCCCGCGCGATGACCCTCGCCGAGTCCCGCACCGTCGTCGGGAAGGTCGTGCTCGTCCCCGACGCGTGATACCGGCCGCTCCGGACGGCTCCGCCACCGGTCCACGGTCCTCGAAGCCGGTGGGCCGACCGGTGGGAGTAGAGGTCCTCACCCTGGGGCGTCCTCTGGACACCACAGCCCTCCTGGAGGTTCTGCGGGAGTCCGGAGCGGCGGATCCGGCCACACGGGCGTGGGTGAACGCGTTCGCCGCCCAGATCCTGGAGTTCGATGACCTGGTGCCCGTCCCGTCGCTTCGGCGCGGACAGAAGGCACCCCGTGAGGAGATGCGCTTCCTGACTGTCGCGGAGGTCGCCACGATCATGCGCGTGTCGAAGATGACGGTGTACCGCATGGTTCACGCCGGAGTCCTCCCGGCGGTCCGGGTGGGCCGCTCCTACCGTCTTCCCGAACGCTCCGTGCACGAGTACGTGGACGAGACGGGTGCCCGGCTCCGCGTCCTCGGGTGAAAAACCCGGGCTGCCGGGAGCTGGGCAGGCCCGAAGCGGACGTGGATGTCGCCCGCTGCCGCTAGTGTTCTGGCCATGCCGAAGGACCTGAAAGAAATCATGGACAGCGGTTGGGCCGAGGCCCTGGAGCCGGTCGCGCCGCAGATCGCCGCGATGGGCGACTTCCTGCGCCAGGAGGTCTCGGAGGGCCGCACCTACCTCCCCGCCGGCGAGAACGTCCTGCGCGCCTTCAAGCAGCCCTTCGAGGACGTGCGCGTGCTCATCGTGGGCCAGGACCCCTACCCGACCCCGGGCAACGCGGTGGGCCTGAGCTTCTCGGTCGCCCCGGACGTGCGCCTGCCCGCGAGCCTGCGCAACATCTACAAGGAGATGGTCGACGACCTGGGCGTGCCCATGCCCTCCAACGGCGACCTGACCCCGTGGACCCGGCAGGGCGTGCTGCTGCTCAACAGGGTGCTGTCGGTGGAGCCGGGCAAGGCCGGTTCGCACCGGGGCAAGGGCTGGGAGGCCGTCACCGAGCAGGCCATCCGGGCGCTCGCCGAGCGAGACAAGCCGCTGGTGGCGATCCTGTGGGGGCGCGACGCCCGCAACCTGCGCCCGCTGATGCCGGGCGTGCCGTGCGTGGAGTCCGCGCACCCGAGCCCGCTCTCGGCACGGAACGGGTTCTTCGGCTCGAAGCCGTTCAGCCGTGCCAACGAGATGCTCAAGGAGCAGAACTCCGACCTGGTGAACTGGGAGCTGCCCTAACGGATCCCACCACGGGAGCACGCTCACTCCGCCCCGACCCCCGACACCCATGCTGACCTGCGGACTCGGCACCGCCCCCGGCGCCGGGTCCGACCGTGTTTCCACAACCTCCCTCGAAGCGGGAAGAGGCACCCCCGATGGCGAAACGGCTCACCTACGCGGACGCGCTCAAGATCCTCGGCCAGAACGACTCGGAGGTGATGAACCTCGCCGAGAGGCTCACGGACGGCGGACTGGGGCTGGTGGGGGTGCCCGACCTCTTCGGGCTGCGGGGAGCGCTGGTCAGCGGAGGCCGTCAGGCCATCGAGGGTATCCGGGACAAGATCAGCGGTGAGAGCCGGACCTCGCGGACGGAGAAGATCGAGGCGGCCCACCAGATCCTGGTCACCGTCGCGTTCTTCGAGGCGGTCGAGGAGGCCCTGAACGAACTGGACGCCCCCTTCTCCCTGGCCGACCTGGAGTTCACCCGTGGGGAACAGATCGCGCTGATGGACCGCGTCCTGGCGCACTCCGGCACCAGCCCAGCCGTGTCCCTGGGGTCGGGCTGGGTCCCGCGCTTCTTCTCGGACTTCCTGTTCAGGGACTTCGCCGCGGTCCTGACAGGGCTGGCGGTGGTCGAGCAGCACGGCATCACCTCGCAGGACCACACCCTCCTGGAGCAGATGGGGCGCCTCGTCCCCCGGTACGCCTCCCACCGGTACCAGGAGTCCTACCGTCAGCTCTCCGCCGACGTCCCCGAGTTCGGCATGTGGGTACACCTGGCCGAGCACGAGCACACGCGCGAGACCGTCGGCACGGGGCTCGGAGAGCTGCGTCGGCGTCTGGAGGAGATCAGCTCCCGCCGTGCGGTGGACGTCCGGCGCAAGGAGCTGTCCGCCGGGTACCGGGCGGTCCTGCGCCAACCGGTGCTGCGTTCGGACGACGTCCCGCCGGGTCTCTCCCTGCCCACGCTGGAGGATGCCTACGTCCCGCCAAGGGGTCGTGCCGCCTACGCGGTGCACAGCGGCAGCCCCTCCTCCGAGGAGTGGTGGGAGCGTCTTCCCGTGCTCGCGGACCTTCAGCGGGTCATCGCCGCGCACCTGGTCCACCCGATCGCCACGGAGGTCCCCACGGTCATCCTGGGCCACCCCGGGGCGGGCAAATCCAAGTTCACCGAGATGCTCGCGGCCAGTCTGCCCGACTCCGACTTCCTCCCCATCCGCGTGGAGTTGCGCTCGGTCCAGCCGAACTCACCCATCCATGTGCAGATCGAGGAGGGGCTCGCCGCGACCCTCCACACCCGAGTGTCCTGGCGCGAACTCACCGAGTCCGCGGACGGCGCCCTGCCCGTCATCATCCTGGACGGCTTCGACGAGCTCCTCCAGGCGACCGGGGTGGACCGCTCCGACTACCTGGAGCGGGTCCAGGAGTTCCAGCATCAGCAGGAGGCGCTGGGCCAGCCGACGGCGGTGATCGTCACCAGCCGCACCGTCGTGGCCGACCGGGCCCGTTTCCCCGACGGCTCCATGGTGATGCGGCTGGAGCCCTTCACCGAGTCCCAGATCGAGCGGATGCTCCAGGTGTGGAACGGGGCGAACGGGCGGGTGTTCTCCTCCCGCGGCCTCGAACCGCTGAACGTCGACTCACTCCTGCCCTACCGCGAACTGGCCGAGCAGCCCCTGTTGCTGCTGATGCTGCTCATCTACGACGCCGGGGACAACGGTCTGCGGCGCGCCTCGCACGCCCTGTCCCACGGGGAGCTGTACGAACGGCTGTTGACGATGTTCGCCAGGCGTGAGGTGGACAAGCACCAGCCCCACCTCAACGACCGGGACCTGGACGACGCGATCGAGGACGAACTGCGCCGTCTGGAGATCGCCGCGTTGGCGATGTTCACGCGGCGCAAGCAGAGCGTGGACGCCGACGAGCTGGACCGCGACCTCGCGGTTCTCATGCCCGACGCGGCGGTGCGCGCGGAGGACGCCGACCTGCACGGACGGATCGACCCCGCCCACCAGGTGCTGGGCCGGTTCTTCTTCGTCCACGAGGCCCGTGCGCAGACGGGCGGCGGCGCCGCGAGCGTGTTCGAGTTCCTGCACGCCACCTTCGGCGAGTACCTGGTGGCGCGGGCCGTGGTCGCCGCGGTGGAGGAGTTGGGCGAGTCCCGCTCTCGTTCGTCCCGGCGCCGTGGCCGCAGCACGCGTCCCGATGACGGTGAGCTGTACGCCCTGTCCTCCTTCGCCACCTATGCGGGTCGGGAGAAGGTTGTGGACTTCCTCGCTGAACTCCTTGAGAGGCGGTTCGCCGAGGAACCCGAGGCCCGCGAGGACTACGCGCAGCTGCTCGTGGAGCTGTTCCAGGAAGCGCCTTTCCCCGCCTCCAACCGCTCCTACACCGCCTACGAGCCCACACGGCTGCCGCTGACCCGACGCGAGGCCAACTACACCAGCAACCTCATGATCCTGTTGTGCCTGGTGCGCCAGGAGCCGGTGGACATCCGGGAACTGTTCCCGGACTCCCCCGAGACCCTCCAGGACTGGCAGCACACGGCCGCGCTGTGGCGGACCCTGCCCGGAACCGAATGGTTCAGCATCGTGGCGACACTGCGCGTGCGCCACCTGGACGGCTGGAGCGAAGAGAGGCCGGCCACCGTCGTGGACCTGGACGACTCCTCACCGGTCAACGTCGGCGAGAGCATGGGCTTCGAGCTGCGGATGAACACGGACGCTCGTCCGTCCGTACTCGATCCCTATGAGATCACCGTGCCGCACAACACGACCACGTCCCGCCTGCTGCGGTCGACGGCGATGCGGGTCAACGGCACCTCTGCGCGCTTCCTGCTCGGGCTGCTGCCCTACCTGCGTTACGTCTCCAACGACCTGGCGACCTGGTACTCGCAGATCACGACTGAATTGGAGGTGGATACGGAGTCCGAGACAGAAACGGAAACGACCTGGTCCGAGTTGCACGAAGTACTGCGGCTGCGTCTGATCCCCGCCGCCGAAAACCCCCTGGAACGGCTGGAGGCCTACAAACGGCTGCTCCTTTCGAGCCGAGCCCTGGGACGCGTGGAACACCTGGTGCTCAGGCAGGCCGTCGAAGACCTCGGTATGTCCGCGCCTGGGGATGTGCTCGCCGAGAGTGTGCGGAGCCTGTTGCAGTACTACCTCGCCGGGGTGACCGAGGTGGTGACCGGCCCTCAGCTCAGCCTCCCGGTGATCGCGCCGACGCTTCGCCGCCTGGAGAGCCTGGTCGACCGGGAGATCCTCGCGCGCGTCCGGGACCTGGCGCGGGGGGACGCCCTACCGGAACCTCATGCAGGAGCCAGCGACACCGTCCCTGAGTTCCACCGAACGCCTTCCCCGACCGGGCAGTACAGCAGCGGCGGCTGAGCGCCGCCCCGGCGACCGGCCGTGCCGGAACCCGGCACGGCCGAGGCGGCCTTGGCCGCCCCTACCCGGCCGCGCGCACCCGCTCCACCAGGGCGGGCAGCGCCGTGCCGATGGGGTCGCGGACCACGGCTCCCGCGAAGTCGTCGTAGGGCGTGGGCTCGGCGTTGACGACGACCAGGGCGGCCCGCGCCATCATGGCCACGTCGCACAGCCCCGCCACCGGGTGGACCGTCAGCGACGTGCCCACGGCCAGGAACACGTCGCACTCGCGGGCCGCCCGGCTGGCCGCGTCGACCACCTCCGCGTCGAGCCGCTGGCCGAAGGAGATGGTGTCCGACTTCTGGATGCCCCCGCACTCCGGGCAACGGGGGTCGGACTCCTCGTCCAGGCGCGCCAGCACCGTCCCGCTCGGCGTGCGCAGACCGCAGGCCATGCACACCACCCGCAGCATGGTGCCGTGCACCTCGATGACCGCGTCCTCGGACACCCCGCCCCGCTGGTGCAGGCCGTCGATGTTCTGGGTGATCAGGGCGCGCAGCCGTCCGGTGGCCTCCAGGTCGGCCAGGGCGCGGTGCGCGGCGTTGGGCCGGGCACGCCACACCGGGTGGGTACGGCGCTGGGCCCACACCCGGCGGCGCACGTCCGCGTCGCCCATGTAGATGTCGATGTCGGACAGGGCCTGCGCGTCCGGGTCGGTGGTCCACACCCCGTGCGGTCCGCGGAAGTCGGGGATGCCGGAGTCGGTGGACACCCCCGCCCCGGTGAGGACCGTGACGCGTTCGGCGGACTCCAGGAGTTCGGCGGCCCGTTCGAACTCCGCCGGGTCGGAGAAGGGCGCTGATTCGGTGGTCGTCGAGGCCATACCCCCCATTCTTACGCGGTCGGGGCACCGTTCGCCCCACCGCGCCCGCCGCTCCGTGCGGCGCGCCCCGGTGCTCCGGCGGCCCGCCCGGCTGCTCCGTGCCGCGCGCGTCCGCCGGTGGCGTACCGCCCCGCCCCAGTCCCGCCCCGGGCCGGAACGGCGCGCGGCGCCGTTCCGGCCCGGGGCGTAACCTCGGGGGTACAGGAAGGGCACGGAGGCCACATCCCTGCCGATGCACACGAGGTGGGCAAAGGGTGCGAAAATCGACACCGTCATGAAGCAGCCGTCCTACATCCTCGTGGTCAACGGGACCAAGGTCGAGCGCCCCGTGTTCGTCCTGGGCGCTCCCCACTCGGGAGTCGCCGAAGTCGCCCGTGCCCTGTCGCGCGTGCCCGGCCTGCACCTGGGCGCGGGCTCGTCGGGCGTGCTCAACGCCGTCTACGCCGTGGCCAGACGCCCCTCCCTCGCGCTGGAGAAGGTCGCCGGGACGGCGAGCCTGCTGCGCGAGGCCTACGCCGAGGCCTGGCAGCTCACGCCGCTGACCTGTCCGCGCTGTCCGGGGCCGTGGGCGCGCGTGCCCGCCAACGCCTCCGCCGAGCCGTGCGAGCACAGCGCGGAGGTGCGCCGCTACGGCGACGCCAGCCCCGACCTGCTGTTCTGCGCCACAGCCCTGCACGCGGCCTTCCCCGACGCCCTGTTCGTGCAGGTCATCCGGGACGGCCGCGACGTCATCGCGGACATGATGGAGGACGAGCGCTCGCTGGCCTGGCTCAAACCGAGCTTCATGAAGCTCGACCACGAGTTCCCCAACCACTTCTTCGGCCTGGAGGAGGAGTCGGACCTGTCCTCGTTCAGGGAGGGCTCCACCGCCGCCAAGTGCGCGATGCGCTGGCGCGGGGCGATCCGCATGTCGGCGCTGCTGCGCCGCTCCATCGGCGCCGAACAGCTGCTGACCCTGCGCTACGAGGACGTGCACGGCGGCGAGGTGGAGGCGGCCGAGCGGCTGCGGGAGTTCACCGGGGCGCGGGTGTCGGCCTCGGAGCTGCTGACCTCGGAGTCCTGGGGCGTGGGGTCGTGGCGCGAGCGCCTGACCCGCGACCAGTACGGCGACGTGCGCGAGGTGGCGGGCACGGAGCTGTCCCGGCTCGGTTACACCTGAGCCCCGGCGGGACCGGTGCGCGCCCGTGGCGGCCCCGGTCCCCTGTTCGCGGGCCCGGACGGGCTCCGGCACCACCCCCTCGGCCCCGGCCCCCGGTCCCCGTACGAAGCGGCCGGACACGTCCCGGCCCCGGCGCCCTCAGTCCGCGCCGTGCACGCTCATCAGGGCGTCCGCGGCGGCGCGGGCGGTGCGCGCGGCGTCGGCGACCCCGGTGACGTTGCGGGCCACCACGGCGCCCTCGTGGAGCATGGCCAGCGCGTCGCCGAGCGCCACCGCGTCCCGTGCACCCGACCGCTCGGCGAGGTCGGCGTAGAGGCCGCGCAACCACCGCTTCTGCTCCTCGGCGACGGCGCGACCGGGGTGCTCGGGGTCGGAGAGCTCGGCGTAGGCGTTGACCATCGCGCAGCCGCGCGGGTTCTCCTCGCCCATCCAGGCGTCCAGGGCGTCGAACGTGGCGGCCACCAGCTCCCTCGGGGTCCGGGCCCGCTCCAGGTAACCGTCCAGGTAGGCGCGCCAGCGGGCGTCGCGGGCGCGCAGGTAGTGGACGACGAGCTGCTGCTTGGAGCCGAAGCGGTCGTAGATGGTCTTCTTGGTCACCCCCGCCCGCTCGGCGACCAGCTCCATGCCCACGGTGTTGATCCCGCGGGTGTAGAACAGCTCGGTCGCCACGTCCAGGACGCGGCGCGCGGCCGGGGTCAGCGGTGTCGTCGCGGTACCGGGCACGGTGCCCACTCCCTCCGTCGCGCCCCGCCGTAGGGGGCGCCTCGTTCGGACTACATTGTGAGTATACCGACCGGTGTGTTTACCTGCCCGCATGGAACACACAGAGACACGCACCTCCCGTTCCGTACCCTTCCCCCTGCTCGCCGCCGGACTGGTGGTGATGTGGAGCTCCGGCTTCGTCGGCGCGGAGCTGGGCACCCGGCACGCGCCCGCGACCACGCTGCTGGCCTGGCGCTTCCTGGTCGTGGCCGCCCTGCTGGCGGGGTGGTGGCTGTGGCGCGGCCCGCGGATGCCGCGGCGGGACTTGGCCGCGCACGCCGTGCTGGGCCTGCTGGCCCAGTCCGGGTACCTGTACGGGGTGTTCGCCGCCGCGCAGGCGGGTGTGGCCGCCGGGACGAGCGCGCTGGTGGCCGCCCTCCAGCCCCTGGTGGCGACCGCCCTGGCCGTCCCGCTGCTGGGCGAGCGGGTGCGGCCGCGCCAGCTGGCGGGCCTCGCGCTGGGGCTGGCCGGGGTCGGCCTGGTGGTGGGCGCGGACCTGTTCCGGTCGGGCGCGGCGCCGTGGTGGGGGTACCTGCTGCCGTTCGGGGCGATGCTGTCCCTGGTGGCCGCGACCCTGCTGGAGCGCCGCGCGCGGCCCGGGGGTTCGGTGGTCCAGGCCCTGGCGGTGCAGTGCGCGGTGAGCGCGGTGCTGTTCACGGGGCTGGCCGCGGCCACCGGAACGCTGGCCCCGCCCGCCGACCCCGGCTTCTGGGCGGCGGTGGCGTGGGTGGTGGTGCTGTCCACCCTGGGCGGTTACGGCCTGTACTGGGCCGTCCTGGCCCGCTCGGGTGTGGCCCGGGTGTCGGCCCTGCTGTACCTGACGCCGCCCACCACGCTGGTGTGGTCGTGGCTGATGTTCGGCGACCCGGTGGGCCCGGTCGCCCTGGCGGGGATGGCGGTGTGCGCGGTGGCCGTGGTGCTGGTGAGCGCCGGGGGAACCGGAAGCCGCGCCGCCCGGACGGACGCGAAGACCACCGGCGTTCCCGGCCGGGAACCGAAACACACGGCCGGTTCCACCACGAGCACCCCCGACCGGGAACCGGAGCACGCGACCGCAACCACCACGGACATCCCCGACCGGCTACCGGCGCGGCGGGCCGAGGCCGCCGCCGGTGCTCCCGCCCGAACGCCGGAACGCGCGACCGGGGGCGCTACGGGCGCTCTTGGGCCGGAAGCGGGCCGACCCCGTCCGCGGAGACGGTGACCTCGGTCCGCCCCTCCTCCTCGACCGGCTTCCACACCTGCTCCGCGAGCAGCGGCCCGCTCCCGGCCGCGTCGGGGACCACGGCGGTGCACACCACCTCCACCACGGCGTCGGGGTCCAGGAGGTCGACCACCCCCAGGACCGTCATCGGCGGGTGGAAGCGGCCCATGTGGCGCCGGTAGACCGCGCCGACGCTCTGGCTCTGGGCCCGGTAGGCCGCCATGGACGTGGTGAAGACGCGCATATCCACCACGTGGGCGGGTTCGGCGCCCGCCGCGCGCAGCGCCTCCACCGCGTTGGCGAGCGCGCGGTCGAACTGCTCCGCCAGGCCGGTTCCGACGATCCTGCCGTCGGGGCGGTACGCGCGCTGCCCGCCGACGTGGACCACCCGCCCGGGGCTGACCACGAGCGCGTGGGAGGAGCCCGACGGCTCGGCGAGGGTGAGCGGGTTGACGATCTCGTGCGGTGTGCGGCCCATCGGCGGCCCCTCCTGCCCGTGTCGCGCCCGCCGCCCGTCCCGGACGGCCCCTTTGGGAACCCGCCGCGCGTGCGGCTACGATGAGCGCATGTCGATCACTGTGCTGCTGTCCGCCCTCGCCCTCGTCGCCGCGCTGGGCGTCTTCGCCGCCATCTTCGTCGGCGGCGCCGTCTACGTCGGCCGCGTGCGCCGCAACGGCACCGAGGCCGTCCTGGCCGGGGCCCGCAGGCACCGGGAGCTGCGCGGCTAGGAGGGCCCGTCCGAGCGCCCCGTCGGGCGGCGGGGAGGTTCAGGCGCCGTCGAAGTCGTCGGGGTCGGGGCCGAACCTGCTGTCGGTGTTGAGCCCGCTGATCCGGTCCATCTCCGCGCGGGAGAGCTCGAAGTCGAAGACCTGGAAGTTGGAGCGGATGCGCTCGGGGGTCACCGACTTGGGGATCACCACGTTGCCGAGCTGGATGTGCCAGCGCAGCAGCACCTGGGCGGGCGTGCGCCCGTGCTCCTCGGCGACCGCGACGACGGTCGGGTGACCGAGCAGCTTGCCCTGACCCAGGGGGCTCCACGCCTCGGTGACGATGCCGTGCTTGGCGTCGAAGGAGCGCATGTCCGCCTGTGTGAGCAGCGGGTGCAGCTCGATCTGGTTGACCATGGGCGTGATGCCGCCCTCCTCCATGACCCGCTCCAGGTGCGGGCGCTGGAAGTTGGACACGCCGATGGCGCGGACGCGGCCCTCGGCGTAGAGGCGCTCCAGCGCCTTCCAGGTCGGCACGTACAGGTTCCGGCGGGGCATGGGCCAGTGCACGAGGTACAGGTCCACGGTGTCCAGGTTCAGGCGGCCCAGGCTGGCCTCGAAGGCGCGCAGGGTGGCGTCGTAGCCCTGGTCGGGGTTGGCCAGCTTGGTCGTCACGAACAGCTCGCCGCGCTCCAGGCCGGAGCGGCGCAGCGCCTCGCCCACCCCCTCCTCGTTGCCGTAGGCGGCCGCGGTGTCGATGCTGCGGTAGCCCGTCTCCAGCGCGGTGGAGACGGCCGCCACGACCTCCTCCTGCGGCACCTGCCACACGCCGAAGCCCAGCTGCGGAATGCGCAGGCCATTACCCAGAGTGAGTTCTGGAACGGTCATCTGCTGCATCTGTCTCATCCCCCGTCAGCGCCGAACGGTCTGCCTTGCTCTTCCAGCCTGCGGTCTTCCCCCTACCGCAGTCGCATACTGCCACGTCCGCGCGGATCGCGGTCCCAGATGCGCCGTGACTGTGCGGGCTTTTTACCGTTCACGCCCGGTGACAGCCGACGTGTGTGGACATCCCGGACACCGAGGTCGCCGCGCAACCGGAGGGAGCCCCGGCGGGAGCGGCGCGAGGTTCCCTCCGGTTGCGTCCTCCCCACCCTTGCGGCACCTCCCACGCGTCACTGTGCTCTCTCTTCTCTCACCCCTACCCGGTGGGACCGGTCATGCCCACACGCCCTTCGCTCCCCTGTGCCCGAGGGGCCGCCGCCGATAGGCTGCCCTGGCCGTTCTGGAGGTGGGGCGATGGGACACGAACAGCGTGCCCGGGTCGGCGCCGAGCTGGCGCGGGAGCGGGCCGGGCTGGTCGAGCGCATCGTCGCCGAGGTGCACGCCGAGGTCCCGGCCTACCGCGCGCTGCACGGGTCCCAGCTCACCGAGGTGCGGGCGATCACCGGGTGGCTGATGGGCCGCTCGTTGGAGCTGTGGGCGGCCGGGGCGACGCGGCTGCCGCCGGAGGACGTGGAGCGGCTGCGCGGGATCGGCCGGTCGCGGGCGGCCGACGGGCGTTCGATCGGCGCTGTGGTGCGCGCGCACCGGGTGGGCTCGGCGGCGGCGGTGCGCCTGGTCGCCGAACTGGCCTCCGACCGGCTCGACGCCGCCGACGTGTTCGCTCTGGGCGAACTGTGGCTGACCTCGATCGACCAGATCTCCGAGAGCCTGTCCGCGGGCCACGCAGAGGCCGCGCGCCGCCTGGACGCGGACCTGGAGCGGGCACGCAGGGCCTTCCTGGACGACCTGCTGATCGGTCGGCAGGCCTCGCGCGGGGCCATCCGAGACCGGGCGCGGACCCTGGGCATCGCCCCTCCCGACCCGGCCGTGCTGGTGGTGGCCGAGGCCGACGGCGGGCCCTCCGACGGGGCGCCGCGGGCGGCCGCGCTCGCCGCCGGGATGGAGCTTCTGGGCCTGGTGGAACCGGCGGGCGGCGACCCGCTGGTCACCACGCGTTCGGGACGGGTGGTGCTGCTGGTCCGCCCCGACGACGCCGACCGGGCGGCCGCCGTGCTCGGCGCGCGCCCCTGGCGCGGGTGCGTGCTGGAGCCGCGGGCGCTGACCGACATGTCGGCCGCCTACCGGCTGGCCGACGACGCCCTGGAGACCGCGCCCCCGCACGCCTTCGACTCCCGGGGGCTGCTCGGGACCGCCGACGCGTGCGTGCTGGCGCTGCTCAACGGAGGTCCGGTCACCCCGGCCGCGGTCCGCAGCACCGTGCTGGGGCCGCTGCTGGCCGAGGGCAACGCCCACCTGCTGGAGACGCTGCGGGCCTACCTGCGCGAGGGCGCGGCGACCACGGCGGCGCAGGCGCTGCACGTGCACGCCCAGACGCTGCGCTACCGGCTGCGCCGGGTACGGGAGCTGACCGGGCACGACCCGCACCGGCCCTGGCAGCGGTTCGTGCTGGAGACCGCCTGCGCGATCGCGCCCTGACCCGTTCCCGCGCGGACGGGTGCCCGGGCCTCCCGGTCCCGTGGCGCGGGCAGGCCCCGACCCGCTCGTGCCCCGACGGGCCGGGTCGTGGTGCTCGTCGGGAGGGTGGTGGCCCGCTCGCGCGTACGGGCCCCACACGGCGGGGCCGCGCCATGACGTGCCCTGGCGGTCCGCTCGCGTGCGTACGGGCCGGGGACGGGCCTCGGACAGGTCCGGGGACGCCGGGGACGGATCAGGGCGCCGCGGAGGACCCGAACCCCTCCGGTGCCGCCCGGTGCAGGACCTGGTCGCGGTACTCCTGGAAGGACTCCCATCCGTCGCCGCCGTCCTCGCGCAGGAAGTCGCCCGTCGAGCAGTCGAGGGCACGGCAGCCGAGCACCTCGGCCATCCGGAGGATGGCGGGCACGGGGTCGCCGCCGCGGACGTGGAGCATCACGCCCGTGACCGGGTCCCCGGTGCCGATGTTGAGCTCCATGTCCCAGCCCTGTTCCTCGCCCCGGAGGTGGCCCCAGGCCGGATCGGACAGGTCCGCCTCGGGGAAGGCCTCGCGCAGCGTCGCCAGGAGCCGGGCCAGCGGCGCGATGGACCCGGTCCCGTAGCCCTCGGGGATGTCGTCGACGGACTCCGCGTCCGCGGGCGCCGGTGTCAGCAGCACGTCCCAGCTCATGGGACTCCTCTCTCACGGGGGTGCTCGGGCCGGAACACTAGCGGGCGCCTGCGACGGTCCCGGTGCGCCGGGGCCCGGCGCGCGCCGCCCCGGGTCCGTCGGAGTGCTCCGACCGGTGAAAGCACACGAAACTTACCCTCGGTTGGCGCGGGGTTAGGCCCCCGGGAGCGGTGGGTAGCCGAGACTGGCAGGCGGAGCGCGACCACCGCGCGCTCCCCGCGACACGGGTCACACCGACTGGAGGGGGACCAGATTGACGACCGCAGAGCGCAAGACCGGAGCGCCCAAGCCCAGGAGCAGCCAGCCGTGGCTGCACCAGAGCGGCGAGGAGATCCAGGAGTTCGGGACGGTCCGCCAGTTCCCGGTCGGGCTGTCCTACGACACCCGGATGTACTCGTGCCAGCGGCTGAACCAGGTGCTGTGCGACACGCGCATCCTGCACGACCTGTACAAGAAGCACCACTGGCTCATGCGCGGGCACACCTTCTACCAGCTGCACCTGCTGATGGACAAGCACGCCGGTGAGCAGACCGCGCTGATCGACGACCTGGCCGAGCGCGTGCAGACCCTGGGCGGCGTGGCGGTCGGCGACCCCAGGCACGTCGCGGAGATCACCAACATCCCGCGCCCGCCCAACGGCGCCGAGGAGGTGCCCGCGATGCTCTCCCGCCTGCTGGAGGCGCACGAGACGATCCTGGAGGACTGCCACGACGCCGCCGCGCGCACGCAGGAGCTGGGGGACGACGGCACGAACGACCTGCTGGTGTCGGACGTGATCCGCACCAACGAGCTCCAGGCCTGGTTCGTGGCCGAGCACCTGGTGGACACCCCGCTGGTGCGCAGCTAGGGCGGAACACACGCGTCGAGGGGTCCGGAGCGACCGAACCGCTCCCCGGAAGGTGGGCTGGCGGATCCAGTGCCCTCCACCGGGGAGCGGTTCCGTGTGCCCCGCGCGTGCGCTGTCCGAGCAGCGGCGCGGGGCTTGCCCGGCCGTGTTCGGGGCGGGACACCGCGAGAGCGCCGCCGCCCATTCGGGCGTCTGCCCCGCACCCCCGGCCGCCGCGGCATGCTGCCCTCCCGGCTCGGGCCGGTCGGTCCCAGGACCCGCCCACACCCCGCTCGTACGAGTTCCGGACATCCCCAACCCGGCATAACCGCCTCATCGATTCGGTGACCTCTCATCCTCTTTCCTCCGGGTGTGGGCGTGCGGCACGCGGCGGTCCGCGGACACGACCGCGCGGCACGGTCCCCGCGCCACCGCTTGCGGAGATCATGGCGGTGTCGGCGCCGCTCACCCGGTCCTGCCCCCTGTCGGCACACCACGCCCTGACAGAACGGGCGCACCCGGCCCGGCCTCCGGGCGGGCGCCCACGGCACCAAGGGAAGAGGCCCATGCCCTATTCCAAGGAATGCGTGTTCGGCGAGATCACCGCGGTCTTCTCCACCGGGGAGACCTCCCGGCCCGGCGCGGACTACTACTGCCTGACCGGCAGCATCGACCCCGAGGCCACCACCACGTGGATCAGGTCCACCGACGCCTCCAGCGGAGCGGTCCGGCCCGCCGAGGAATGGCGCAAGGTCGACTACTGCCACCGGGCGGTTCCTCCCCCCGGCTACCGCACCTTCGCCGACGCCCCCGGCCACGAGTGGTACTGGCCCCATCCCGTGCACAAGGAGCAGATCGCCTGCGTCAGGGAGAACATCGACGGGGTCGCGTACGCGGTGCCCGGCGACAAGTACTTCACCAAGGCGGACGGCGGGGCGTACGAGATGCTGCGCACCAAGCGGCCCCGGCAGACGCTGGAGCAGGACAGCGTCCAGATCGCCCCCGACCCCGGTTTCTGGGCTTACGGCAAGTTCACCGGGATGGGCGGCGTGGCGGACGCCGAGATGTTCGGGGAGGACCCGGGCGTGGTCTACGTGCTCAACCTGCCCCTTCCCGTCACCAGGGGCGGGGACCTGGTCCGCCCCAGGATCACCGATCCCGACAACATTCCCGATGAGCAGAACGCGGTCATCGACCGCGAGGTCGTCGTGCCGTGCCTGGCGGTCGACGACCGCACCAGGTCCCGGTCGTGGGTCATTGAGAACTCGCCCACCTACACCCTGCGCCGCCGCCGCTCCTACACGCTGGTGGCCGCGCTGGACCTGCGCGGCAGCAGCGAGGGCGGCCAGATGAGGCAGACCGTCTCCTGGGGAGTCACCGACACCCAGACCCAGACCTACAGCAAGAGCGTCGGCGTCACGGTGGGCTTCGAGGCCGGTGTGGCGGTGGAGGGCGTCGGCGTCAAGGTCAGCGGGTCTGTGACCACGACCCTGGGCTACTCGCACTCCTTCGCCAACTCCGAGATGCACCAGCAGTCGGTGGAGTTGGACGGGAACGCCGCCGCGGGCTACGTCACCGCCATGTACGCCGAGAAGCACGTGGTCTACGTGGTGCGCAACGACCCCGAGCACACCTTCTGCTCCGACGACGAGAAGAACGTGGTGACCTTCAAGGCGGGGATGCGCTACGCCGTCGTGGACAACAGCGGCAAACTCCCCCCGTCTCCCGCGCGCACGGGCGGGTTCGACCCGTCCATGCTGTCCGCGGACGGGCACCGCGCGGGCCGGGGCACCGACGGCCGGATCCGCTCGTTCGGCCGGAGCCCGGACGCCACCGATGTGCCCGCGCCCGACCAGCTGACCGGCCCGCACGCCCCCGCGTGCGTGCCCGAGCCCCGGAGCCCGCAGCGGAGCGGGCGGGAAGCGACGGCGGACACGTCCGCCTCCTAGGAGCCGCGTGGAAGGGCCGGGGCCGCAAACGCCTGCTGTCGCCGGAGGCTCCGGGAGACCGCGGCCTCGGCGGTCGGCTCCGGCCCGGCCGCCGCGTTCGGGGAGTGGGCCAAGGGGTCCTGTCCGCGGAGACGAGGGCGCATGTGGCCGAGGCGGCACGCGGACAGGCGTTCAGGGGCGGGGAGCATCCCGCGCACGGGGGTTGACGGGGCGCGGCCGGTTCGGGGACAGTTCTGCAATCGGTTGCAGTACCGGTCATGCCCTTGAAGCAATCGCTTACCACAGGAGAGGGGCCTCCCCATGGTCCGCCGCAGCTCCCCCGCCGACTCCGG
Source organism: Nocardiopsis camelliae (assembly GCF_028993595.1). GTDB lineage: Bacteria > Actinomycetota > Actinomycetes > Streptosporangiales > Streptosporangiaceae > Nocardiopsis > Nocardiopsis dassonvillei. Next base: position 2,586,488 of record NZ_CP118614.1, on the reverse strand, counting down.
GTCGGGCGTTCGGCCGTCCTCCGGAGCGGAGGGCAGGGTGATCACCGTGGCCGCCGACGGGTCCGGCGACCACACCGGGGTCCAGGCCGCGGTCGATTCCGTTCCCCCGGGCGGCGCCGAACGCGTCACCATCCGCGTCGGGGCGGGCGTCTACCGCGGGCCGGTGGTGCTTCCCGCGGACAGGCCCGGGATCACCCTGCTCGGCGCGACCGGCGACCCCCGCGACGTGGTCATCACCCACGACCGCGCGGCGGGCACCCCGAGGCCGGGCGGAGGGACCCACGGCACGTCCGGCAGCGCCAGCGCCCTCATCGGCGGGGACGACACGCACGTCCGCGACCTGACCTTCGAGAACTCCTGGCTGCGCGAGGAGCACCCCGGCGTCACCGGAACCCAGGCGGTCGCGGTGCGCGCCACCGGGGACCGGCTGGTCTTCGACAACGTGCGCTTCCTGGGCCACCAGGACACGCTGTACGCGGACTCGCCGGACGCGGACACCCCCGCGCGGCAGTACTACCGCGGCTGCCACGCCGAGGGCGACGTGGACTTCGTCTTCGGCCGGGCCACGGCCGTGTTCGACGGGTGCGTGTTCCACTCCCTGGACCGGGGCAGCGGCACCGACAACGGCTACGTGACCGCGCCGAGCACCCGGCCCGGGCGGGAGTTCGGCTTCCTGGTCACCCGCGGCCGCTTCACCGGTGACGCCCCCGCCGGGACCGTCTACCTGGGCCGCCCGTGGGTGCCCAGCTCGCATCCGGACGCAGAGCCGCGGGTGCTGGTGCGCGACTCCTGGATGGACCGCCACTTCCGCGGGCAGGGCTGGACCGCGATGGCCTCCGGCCACGACTGGCGGCGGTTCCGGATGCTGGAGTACCGCAACTCCGGCCCCGGCGCGCTGGTCACCGCTGACCGGCCGCAGATGGACCCGGCCGAGGCGGCCCGGCACACCGCCGAGGCCTACCTGGCCGGGGACGACGGGTGGAACCCGGTGCGGGAGCGCCCGGAGGGCACCGCGCGGGGACACTGACCCCGGCCCCGGCGGCCGGACACGGCGAAGGGCGGCGGAGCCAGTCGGCTCCGCCGCCCTCGCGAACGGACGGGGTGTGCGGGCGGCGGTCCCCGTCGGGGGGCCGCCGGCACCCGCGGACCCGGTTACTCCTGGTCGGCCTCGGGGCTCTCCTCGGCGGCGTCGTCGGCGCTGTCGTCAGCGCTGGCCTCGGGGCTCTCGGCCGCGTCGTCGGCGGCGGTCTCGACGATGTTGCCCTCGGCGTCCACGGCCAGGACCACGCCCTGCCAGGACTCCTGGATGAACTCCAGGACCCGCTCGTCGTGCAGCAGCTCGGCGAGCAGCTGGACGCGCTCGTCCTCGGCGTTCTCGGCCAGGGTCACCAGGCCGTTGGCGTAGGACTCGACGTAGTCGTCGCCCTCGGGCTCCCAGGCCAGGACGTTGGACTGCTCGGGCAGGTCGACCTCGATGGCGTAGTTGCCGTTGACCACCGCGGCGTCCACGTCGGTGATCGAGCGGGGCAGCTGCGCGGCCTCCAGCGGGGTCACCGTGATGTCGCGCGGGTTGTCGACGATGTCGTTCTCGGTGGCGGACTCCCCGGCCTCGGGGTCGACGGTCACCAGGCCCTCGGTCTCCAGGATGCCCAGGGCGCGGGCGAGGTTGGCCGGGTCGTTGGGGACCGCGATCTCGGCGCCGTCGGGCAGGTCGTCGATGCTCTCGACGCTCTCGGAGTACAGGCCGAGCCGCTCGATGTGGACGTCGGTCAGGTAGGTCAGCTCGGCGTCGGGGCCGTTGGCCGTCCACTCGTTGAGGAAGGCGCGGTGCTGGAAGTAGTTGGCGTCCAGCTCGCCCTCGACCAGAGCGGTGTTGGGGATGTTGTAGTCGGAGATCTCCTCGATCTCCAGGTTCAGCCCGGCCTCCTCGGCGAGGTTCTCCTCGATGAAGGCGAGGATGTCGCCGTGCGGCACCGGGCTGACGCCCACCCGCAGCACGTCCCCCTCGCCGCCGGACTCGGCGGCCTGCTCGCTGGGCGCGCCGCAGGCGGCGAGCGCCAGGGTGAGGGCGGCTGCTCCGAGTGCGGCTGGAGTCGTGCGCATGGTGCGCTCCTTCGTGATCGTGGATGGAGGATCGCGGGGACGGGCCCCGCGGCGGCCGGTACGGGTGCCGGCGAGGGTGCGGCTCCGCGGAACCTGTGGGGTACCGCGGGGCTGATCAGAGCCTAATCCACCGAATTGGTAGGAATTATCACTTCTCGGGCCCCGAGTACGTGGCATCGGCCACACGCGCCATATTACCTACCTAACAGGTAGAAATTATAGGATTATGCGCGCATCATGGTGACATGCCCAGCGCACACAGCCCTCTCGGCGCACCACCCGCCCCCGCACCGCCCTGGAACCCGCCGCCCCCGGCCGGTGAACCCGGCTCCGAGCACTCGCTCCTCGGCGTGCTGCCGCTGCCCGACGGCGACAGGTACATGCTGGTCTACGGCGTCGTCGTGGACGAGCCGCGCACACCCGACCGGCCGCTGCCCCGCGTGCGCGCCGGGCTGCTCGTGGACCGCGGCGCCCGCCGGGTCTGGTCCGGCGGCCGGGAGGTCGAGCTGACCTACCAGGAGTACGAGCTGCTGGACTGCCTGACCGCCTCGCCCGGACGCGCCATCCCCCGCGAGGAGCTGTTGGAGCGGGTGTGGAGCGCGCGCAAGGGGCAGAGCACGCGCACGATCGACGTGCACGTCCACCGGCTGCGCCGCAAGCTCGGCCCCGCCGGGGGTCTCATCACCACCGTGCGCAGGGTCGGCTACGTCTACGAGGGGCCTCCGGCGTCGGTGTCCGCCCCCCGAGGCTGAGACGCCCGCGCGGCCCCGGGAGCGGCGCCGCGCGGCGGGTTCCGGGTCGGGGCCGGGGCCTCAGCCGCCGAGCGCGGGCTCGGTGACGGGCAGCCCCCGGGCCCGCCAGGCGCGGTAGCCGCCGACCATGTCGGTGGCCCGGGACAGGCCCAGCTCCTGGAGCTGGACGGCCGCCAGACTGGAGGCGTAGCCCTCGTTGCAGAACAGCACGACGAGCCGGTCGGCGGAATCGGCCTCGGGGACCCGGTCCGGGCTGGTGGGGTCCAGCCGCCACTCCAGTACGTTGCGGTCGATCACCAGCGCGCCGGGGATCTCCCCCTCGGCCTCGCGGTTGACGGCGGGGCGGGTGTCGACCAGCAGGGCGCCCGCGCCTTGGGCCGTCAGCGCCTCGGCGGGCGAGAGCCGGTCCAGGCGGGCGCGCCCGTTCTCCAGGAGCCGTTCGACGGCGCTCACCGGCGGCCTCCCCTGGCGGGCACGTCCTCCAGGACGGGAACGTCCGGCTCGGGGTCGGTGGTCAGGACGCTCCGGGTCCGGCGCAGCGCCCCGTCGCCGCCGACCTCGTAGTAGTGCATGGCGGTCAGCGGCGGCGAGTAGGCGTGCACGCTCACGGCGGGCGATTCGGAGGCGTTGACGACGTCGTGCACGTGGCCGAGCGGGAAGCGGCCTCCCCCGCCGTCGGGCAGGTCGCGCTCGCGCAGCCCGGCGTCCCAGTACCGCTCGACCAGGTCCCCGGCGACGACCGTGAGCGCGCCGAGCGACCCGGCGTGGTCGTGCAGGCGCGTGGACTGGTCGGGGGTCCAGGAGATCAGCCAGACGTCGGTGTGGTCGTCGGCGCGCAGCCGGACCGACCAGCGGTTCTCGGCGTCGAAGCGGACCTCGTGGAGCCCCTCGCGGACCTCCCGGGCGACCTCGGCGGTCAGCTCGGACAGGCGGTCCAGGGTGAGCGGGGTGGGCGCCGCGGCGGGCGCTGCTGCGGTGTCGGTCATGGCGTGGTCCTTCGGAAGGTCGGTCGTGAGCGGTCCCTGGTCGGTCACACGGGCCGCTGACACCGCTCGTCGAAGTCGGTCGCCCGCGGGTGCGGTGGTGGTGCGCTGACTGCCATGAACGCAGTTAACCACATTCCCTACTGGTTTAGTTGTCTTAAGGGGTGGCGCCCCGGGCGCCACCCTGGGAAAACGGTCATCACGGGACAACGGATAGGGGCAGCGCTTTCCAGTACCCGCTCCGATCCTCTAGGTTGTCAGGGTTGCCACCCCACCCTCACGGAGCGAGAACCATGCCCCTGGTCGCCGGAATCGACAGCTCGACCCAGTCCTGCAAGGTCGTGGTCTGCGACGCCGACAGCGGCGCGGTGGTGCGCGAGGCCCGCGCCCCGCATCCCGACGGAACCGAGGTCCACCCCGACTCCTGGTGGTCGGCCCTGGAACAGGCCTCCTCCGGCCTGCTCGACGACGTGGCCGCCGTCTCCGTCGCCGGACAGCAGCACGGCATGGTCGCCGTGGACGAGGTCGGCGCGGTGGTCCGCCCGGCGCTGCTGTGGAACGACACCCGTTCGGCCGGAACGGCCCTGGACCTGATCGAGGAGCTGGGCGGCCCCGCCGAGTGGGCCAAGGCCGTGGACAACGTGCCCAACGCCAGCCTGACCGTGAGCAAGCTGCGCTGGCTGGCCCGGCACGAGCCGGAGCACGCCGACCGCACGACCGCGGTGATGCTCCCACACGACTGGCTCACCTGGCGGCTGACCGGAGCCGGGTCCGAGCCCACCACCGACCGCGGCGACGCCTCGGGCACCGGTTACTGGTCGGCGACCGACAACGCCTACCGCCCCGACCTGCTGGCGCGGGCGTTCGGACGCGAGATCCGGGTGCCGCGCGTGGCCGAACCGGCCGAGGCCGTGGGACGCACGCCCTCGGGCGCGCTGGTGGCCCCGGGTACCGGGGACAACATGGGCAGCGCCCTGGGCCTGGGGCTGCGCCCGGGGGACGCGGTGGTCTCACTGGGCACCAGCGGCACCGTGTTCGCCGTGAGCGAGGGCCCCACGCAGGACCCCAGCGGCATCATCTGCGGGTACGCCGACGCGACCGGTCGGTACCTGCCGCTGGTGTGCACCCTCAACGCGGCGCGGGTGCTCGGCGCCACCGCCTCGATGCTGGGCGTGGACCTGGCGGGGCTGGACGAACTGGCGCTGGCGGCCGAGCCGGGCGCCGAGGGCGTCGTGCTGCTGCCCTACCTGGACGGCGAGCGCACGCCGGTGCTGCCCGACGCCGCGGGGTCGCTGCACGGGCTGCGCCGGTCCAACATGCGCCCGGAGAACATCGCCCGCGCGGCGGTGGAGGGCATGCTGTGCGGGCTGGCCGACGGGTTGTCCGCGATGACCGACACCGGCATCCCGGTCAACCGGGTGCTGCTCGTGGGCGGGGCGGCGCAGTCGGCCGCCGTGCGCGCGGTGGCGCCGACCGTCCTGGGCGCGCGGGTGGTCGTGCCCCGGCCCGCCGAGTACGTGGCCGTGGGCGCGGCCCGGCAGGCGGCGTGGACGCTGGCGGGGAGCGCCGAGGCGCCGACCTGGGACCTGGGCGAGCCGGAGGCCTCCGCCGAGCCCGTGGACGCGCCGCACGTGCGCGAGCGCTACGCCGAGGCGCGCCGCTCCACCCACGGCCTCTAGGAATCCGGCACACCCCCGTCCGGGCGCCCGGGCGGGGGGCGGAGTCGCATGCGGCGCAGGGGCCTTCCTCCACACGCGGTCCCGCTACCGGCGCCGCTGCCACGGCCCACAGTGGCGCCGGTAGCGGAACCACCCGGTGAGGGGAGAGCGCTGGGGCGGAGGGCGGGGCTGTTCGGTACGCTGTTCCGTCGCAGGGCGGAACGGACGCGAGCGGTGGCGGGAGGGCGCATGTCGGTCGAGGAGCGGCTGCGGGTGCCCATCGGGTCGGCACCGGCCTGGTCCACCGCTCCCGACAGCCGCCGGGTCCTCGTGGTGGTCCACACCGTGACCACGCTGACCCGGCTGCTCGACATCCTCCCCCTCCTGGAGTCCGACCCCCGCGTGCAGGTCGTCTTCACCCGGGCGCGGACCTCCAACTTCCGTGAGGGCGTCACCGAGTTCCTCAGTGACATCGGCGCCGTCGTCGCACCGTGGGAACAGGCCGTGGAGGAGGAATTCGACCTCGCCCTCTCCGCGAGTTACGGCGACGATCTGCACCGGATCAAAGCGCCCATGGTGGTGTTCTCCCACGGGGCCGGATACAATAAATTGGTGAAACCGGAAACCGGAAACCGGAAACCGGAAACCGGAAACCGGAAACCGGAAACCGGAAACCGCGGACGCACCCACCGGCGAATTCCCACCGGAGGACGAGGCGGTCTTCGGCCTCTCCCGCCAGACCCTGCTCCGCGACGGCGCGCTCGTCCCGCAGACCCTGGTGCTCTCCCACACCGAGCAGCTCGACCGGCTGAACGCCGCCTGTCCCGAGGCGGTGGACGCGGCCCTCGTCGCCGGGGACCCCACCTACGACCGCGTCCTGGCCGGACTCCCCTGGCGTGAGCGCTACCGCGACCACCTGGAGACCGGGCGGCGCAGACTCGTCCTGATCAGCTCCACCTGGGGCCCGACCTCCCTGCTCGGCCGCTGGCCCGACCTGCCCCTCCGCCTGTTGGAGGAACTCCCGGTGGACGAGTACCGGGTGGCGCTGGCCCTGCACCCCAACGTCTGGCACGGCCACGGCCCCTGGCAGGTGCGCGCCTGGCTCGCCGACGCCGAACGCGCCGGGTTGCGCGTCCTGCCGCCCCGGCAGGGCTGGCAGGCGGCCCTCGTCGCGGCCGACCACGTCGTCGGCGACCACGGCTCGGTCACCTTCTACGGCGCCGCCCTGGGCACCCACACGGTTCTCGGCTCGTTCCCCCACCACGAATTGGCCAGCGACTCCCCCATCGCCGCCTTCGGAAGGAACGCGGCTCTCCTGCGCCCGGACGAACCGCTCCTTTCCCAGATCGCGGCGGACGCGGAGAAACACACCGCGGAAAGGTTCGCGCACACCACGCGAATGCTCACCTCCGTTCCCGGGAAATCCGGCGCCGTTCTTCGGACCGCGTTCTATCGCGTTCTCAATCTGCCCGAACCCGTCCACGGGGTGCGGGTGGCCCCGCCCGACCCGCCGGTCCCCCACCGGCGCGGATGGCCGGACACGGCCGACTGCGCCCCGCTCCTGGCCACCGCCGAGGAGGAGGACGGCGGCATCCGGGTGGCCCGCCACCCGGCCGAACCGGCGGTCACGGGCCGGCTGTCCCTGCGCCGACCGCACACGGTCACGCACGCCGACGAACCCCAGACCCGCTGGCGCGACGCCGCGGACGTCGTGGTGTGCGGGCCGGACCGCGGCGATCCGTGGCGGCGGATCGGCGAGGCGCTGGAGGTCCACCCCGGCGCCCGCCTGGCCGCCGCCGTGGACGGTGCCGACTGCCTGGTCGGTGACCGCGCCGCCCTGCGCCACCGGCTCTCCCCCGAGGAGGACGCGCGGGACGTGGACCCGGCGGTGTTCGCCTCGGCGTTCTGGCGGCTGCGGCGCGATCCCCGTGTCCGGGCCGCCGGAACCGGTCCCGCCGAAGGGTTCGTGTTCACCGTGCTGCTGGGCGACCGCGCCGTCCGGGTCCGGGCAGTATGGGAGCTTCCCTGAGGCACGGCGTTCCCGTTCCGCCGCGGGGACCGGCGGCCCTCAGCGCCCCGGCCCCGCCTCCAGGCGGGCGCGCACCCGCTCGGCCTGCCTCCGGTCCTCGGCCGCCTCGTACCCGGCCAGTGCCTCCTCCAGCGCGGCGCGCGCCGCCGCGGCGTCCACCGCTTCCAGGGCGTCGGCCCGCCTGAGGTGCATGTCGCCGACCCTGCGGTGGTCACCGAGGCGCCCGTGCAGTTCGGCGGCCCGCGCCCACCGGTCGAGGGCCTCGTCCCGGCGGCCGCGCCGCAGCAGCAGGTCGCCCAGGGCCGCGCCGAGCCGCGCCCGGTTCTGGAGGTCGTCCACCGGGTCCCCGGCGGCCAGCTCCAGCGCCCGGAGCAGCAGCTCCTCGGCCTCCGCGTCCCTGCCCTGTTCCAGCCGCACCCCGCCGAGCTTGCGCAGCGCGTTGCGGACCGCGCGCGGGTCGCCGGCGGTCCCGGCGACCTCCAGCGCCTCCGCGAAGCGGTCGGCCGCCTCCCCGGTCCCGCCGCCGCGCAGCGCCGCGTCGCCGACCGCCTCCAGCGCGGTGAGCAGCACCAGCGGCTGCGGCGGCGCGACGGCGCGGGCCAGCTCCAGGGCCCGTTCGGCGTCCTCGCGGGCCCGTGCGAGGCTGTCGTCGCGACGGTAGGCGATGGAGCGCTGCACGCACAGCCGCGAGAGCCGGGCCGGGGACAGGCGGTGGGTGCCCAGGGTCTGGTCGAGGAGTTCGCTGTGGGTGTCGACCACGTCGGCGAAGCCGCCGGAGGTGAACCACAGGGCCCAAAGGTGCTCGCACAGTTCGGCGGCGCGCTCGTACTCGCCGCGCACGGCCGCCTCGATGACGGTGGCGCGCAGGGCCGCGCGGTCGGCGTCCAGGAAGGCGCGGGCGGCCTCCCTGTCCGCGAAGGCGTGCGCGGTGGCGGCACCCGCCGGGAAGGCCGACCGCCCGTCGAGGTCGGCCTGGAGCCAGCGGCCGGGCAGCAGCAGCCGGTGCGCCGCCGCGGCCCGCTCGAAGTAGTGGGTGAGCACCTCCCGGAGGAACCGGTCCCGGTCGAGCGCCCGCGCGGCGCAGGCCCGCCGCACGCGCGCGGACAGGAACCGGTGGCGGCGCCCGGAACCCTCCCCGGACACGGTCAGGACCTCCTCCTCGACCAGCGCGGCCAGCGCCCCGCGCACCGCGTCGGCGTCGGTGCCGCTCCCGCCCGCCGTCGCGGGCTCCCGGCCCCACTCGGCCGGAGGGCCGAGGCGGGCAAGCCGCAGGGCGAGCGCCTCCCCGAAGTCGGTGTCGGGGTGGCAGGCCAGCGCGACGGCCAGAGCCCCGGGGGCCACCTCGGCCACGAACTCCTCACAGCCCTCGGGCTCCTCGGCGTCCCCGTGCACGGTTCGCGGTCCCCCTTCGAAGATTCCGCCACCGGAGGACCCCGGGTCGGCGCTCCCCCAGTCGGTCAGCGGTCCCGGGGCGAACGCGTGCTGCTGGCCGACCGGCCGGGGCCGGTCCCGCTCCTGCCCCGGGTCGCGCGTCCTCCGGCCGGGGACGGTTCCCGGTCCCCCGTCGGAGATCGCGCCACCGGAGGTCCGCCGGTCCGCGATCCCCTCACCGGGCCGCGGACCGGGTGAGGCCCCGGAAGGCCCTCCCTCCCGGGCCGCCTCCCGGTACACGGCCTCCAGCGCCTCCGGTACGCCCATCCGTCGGCGGGCCCGGAAGAGCCTGCGCCCGTAGCGCAGCAGCAGTTCGGGCCTTCCTCCGGCGAGCCGGACCAGCGCGGCCACCGCCGCCCGCTCGTCGTCGCGGCCGGGGGTCAGGCGCGCCTTCGCGCACAGCAGTTCGGCGGAGTGCTCCTCGTCCAGCGCGTCGAGTTCGACCAGCTCGTCGTGGACGTGGGGCAGGGCTTCGCCCAGGTCGAGGTCGTGCGCGGTGGCGACCAGGGTCAGGCTCCCCGGGCTGGTGGCGGCGAAGGGCAGGACGTCGTTCACCGAACCGGGGCCGTCGACCATGACGGCGACGGCGCCGCGCCGGTCGAACTCTCCGCGCAGCCGCTGGCGCCGCCGGTCCTGGGCGGCCGGGATCTCCTCCTCGGGGACCTCGGCCCGGCGCAGGATCCCGCTGACGGACTCCATGACCCCGTCGCGCTCGACGTCGGCGAAGAAGTAGCCGCCGGGAAACCGGTGCGGGTCCTCGGAGTAGGAGTCGTGCAGGGCCTTGAGCCCGAACGCGCTGGCCCCGCCGCCCCGGTGCGAGGCCTGGACGACAAGGACCCGGGCGTGGGCGCCGCCGTCGGCGATGAAGGCGCGGGCCCGGGCAAGCTGGCGGACGCGGTTGACGAACAGCGGCGGGGCGGGGACCGCGTAGCGCGGAGGGGCCGCGGCCGCGGCCCCTCCCCCGTCCCCGCCCTGGAGGACGGTGAACGAGAAGTCCCTGCCCTGGAGCAGCGCCCCGTGGCCGGAGACGCCCCCCGCGGTGCTGCGGGTGCCCTCGGACCACTCGTCGTCACGCCTGTCGTCGCTCAAGGGTCACCTCACGGCCGCATCGCTGCTGGGGCACGGGAAGCCTACCCAGCGGTCCCCGGACGACCCGGCCGCGCGGCCCGAAGGTGGCCGGTTCCGGCCACGACCGCCCGGCGTGACACCCCGAGGAGGGAGGAAACACCGGTTCTCCGGCACCCCCGGGTCTAGCCTGTCGGCGCATCCACCACTCGACGAAAGCGGGGCGAACATGGACCACGTACGGTTTCGCCAACTGGGGGAGTCATCCCTGCGCGTGTCCCCCCTGTGCCTGGGCGGGAACGTCTTCGGCTGGACCGCGGACGAGCACGCCTCCTTCCAGATCCTGGACGCCTACACCGCGGCGGGCGGGAACTTCCTCGACACCGCCGACTCCTACTCCGCGTGGGTCGAGGGGCACCGGGGCGGCGAGTCCGAGACGGTCATCGGACGCTGGCTCGCCTCGCGCGGACGCCCCGCCGACATGGTGATCGCCACGAAGGTCAGCGAGCACCCGGACTTTCGCGGCCTGTCCGCGTCCAACGTCAAGGCCGCCGCGAAGGCCTCGCTCGAACGGCTGGGCGTGGAGACCATCGACCTGTACTACGCGCACTTCGACGACGCCGAGACACCGCTGGCCGAGAGCGCCGAGGCCTTCTCCGAGCTGGTGGACGAGGGCCTGGTGCGCCACGTGGGGCTGTCCAACCACAAGCCCGGCCGCATCCGGGCGTGGCTGGAGGTGTGCGAGGAGCGGGGGCTGCACGCCCCGGTGTGCGTCCAGCCCCTGTACAACCTGGTGGAACGCGGGATCGAGGCCGACCTGGTGCCGCTGGCGCGCGAGCGCGGTCTGGCGCTGCTGCCCTACTTCGGCCTGGCCCGGGGCTTCCTCACCGGCAAGTACCGGCCGGGATCGACCGACGTGGACAGCCCGCGCGCCGGGAAGGCCCGCGCCTACCTGGACGAACCGCGCGGCCGGCGGGTGCTGGAGGCACTGGACACGGTCGCCGAGCGGTGCGGGGCCTCCCCGGCGGCCGTGGCCCTGGCCTGGCTGGCGGACCGGCCGTCCGTGGCGTCGGTGCTGGCCAGCGCCCGCGACACCCGCCAGTTGGCCGACCTCCTGCCCGCCAACCACCTGCGGTTGGACGAGGAGTCCGCGGCCCTGCTGACCGGGGCCACCGACCCGGAGCCGCCCGGGGACGCCTGAGACCCGGGACTCCACAGGCCCCGGCCCGCTGATCAGCGGGCCGGGGCTTCGGGTTCCCCGGGCCCCGGAAGGCACCCCGCTCCCGGGGCTCCGGACGCGGTCAGACGAGTTCGGCCAGCAGGGGGATCTGCTCGGGGTCGGCCAGCGCCGAGCCGACCGCCACCATCCGCGCCCCCGCGTCGAGGTACTCGCGCGCGTTGCGGGCGTCCATGCCGCCGGTGGCCACGATCCGCACGTCGGGGAAGGGCCCGTGCATGGCGCGGAACCAGGCCGAGCCGAGCGACGTCGCGGGGAAGGCCTTCACCCAGCGGCCGCCCGCCCTGAGCACGCCCTGGATGTCGCTGGGGGTGGCCACGCCGGGCAGGTGGGGCATCCCCGCCGCCTCCGAGGCGGCCATGACCTCGGCGTCGAAGCCCGGCGCGACGGTGAAGGCGGCACCGGCCCCGGCCACGTCGCGCACCTGCTCGGGGGTGATCACCGTGCCCGCGCCCACGGGGTGGCCGCGCTCGGCCCCGGCCCTGACGGTCGCGCGCAGCGCCTCCAGGCCCGGGGCGTCGCGGGCGGGCACCTCGACCGCGGTGACGCCCAGGTCCCACGCGCGCTCGGCCAGCGCGACCGTGGTGTCCACGGGCATGCCCCGCAGGATCGCCAGTACGCGGTGCCCCCCGAACAGTCCGTCCAGTCCCTGGTCACTCATGTCCGTCTCCTCTCACAGCGGCCACGGCCGCCGAAGCCTGGTCGGTCCACCGGTCGTCGGGGACCGCGAGCAGTTCGTCCACCGATTCCGCCGGGGGCGGGTCGGCCAAATCGCCCACCACGCGCAGGACGCGCCCGGCGCACAGGTGCCCCAGCCGCAGGCGGCCCCGCGCGTCGAGGCCGCGCAGCCCTCCCGCCAGGTACCCGGCGGCGAAGGCGTCCCCGGCTCCCACCGGATCGACCACCTCCACCACCGGAGCGGGCACGTACGCCTCGTCGTCGCCGCGGAACTCGGTGGCGCCGTGCTCGGCGTCCTTGACCACCAGGCGGTCCACATCGGGCAGGAGCGCGCGCACGTCGCGGGCGGTGGGGGTGCCCCACAGCTCCTCGGCCTCGTCCCTGCCGACGAGGACGACGTCGGCGAGCCGGGCCAGCTCCAGCAGGCGGGGGGCCGCCTGCCCCTCCTTCCACAGGCGGGGCCGGTGGTTGACGTCGAAGCTCACCGTCAGGCCGGGGTCGGACAGGAGGCGCTCGGCGAGGGCGTCGCAGCCGGGCGAGAGCGCCGGGGTGACCCCCGACAGGTGCACCGCCCGCGCCGTCCGGACGAGGGGGTGCGCGGCCAGTTCGGGACCCAGGGCCGAGGCGGCCGACCCCGCGCGGTAGTAGTGGACCGCGCTGCCCGAGGGCGAGGGGTCCTTGAACAGCAGGCCGGTGGGCCGGTCGGGGTCGGTCCGCACGCCGGACACGTCCACGCCGCGTTCGCGCAGGCTGCGGGTGACCACCCGCCCGAAGGGGTCGTCGCCCACGCCGCTGAGCCAGGCGGCCCGGTGCCCGAGGGCGGCCAGGGCGCACGCGACGTTGGACTCCGCGCCGGCGGTTCCCATGGACAGGAGCGGGGCACCGTCCAGGGGTGCCGGGTCGGCCGCGGTGAGCAGCAGCATGGTCTCGCCGACACAGGTGACCTGGGGCGTCACGGGTTTCCTCCGAAGGGCTGGGCCGCCGGGGCGGACACGTCCACGGGAACCGAGAAGAGGGCGCCGTCACCGGGCCCGGGGCGGTCGAGGCCGATCCCGGCGGAGGTGACGAACAGCCGCGGGTCGGGGGCGTCGACGACGCACACGCTGGTGGGCTGGGCGGCGGGCAGGTCCACCACCCGCTCCAGTGTTCCGTCGGGGTCGTAGCGGTGCACCCTGCCCGCACCCCAGACCGCGACCCACAGGTGCCCCTCGGCGTCGACCTGCATCCCGTCGGGGCTGCCGTCCCCGACCCGGGCGAAGACGATCCGCGCACCGGGGGTGCCGTCCGGGGAGATCTCGTAGGCGTCGATGCGGCCCTGGGCGCTGTCGGCGAGGTACATGCGGGCGCCGTCGGCGGTGAAGGCGGGGCCGTTGGGGACGGTGTAGCCCTCCAGGACCCGGGTGACCCGGCCGTCGGGGTCGGCGCGATAGAGCGAACCGGCCCCGGGGGTGCCGTCGTAGGCCATCGACCCGGCCCAGAACCTCCCGTCGGGGTCGCAGCAGCCGTCGTTCATCCGCATCGGCGTGGCCGCGCCGTCCTCGGGCCTGGCCAGCCACTCCGGTGCGCCGCCCTCGGACAGCAGCGCCACGCCCGTGCCCGCGGCCGCGACGAACCTCCCCGGTTCGTCCCGGACGGGGGCGACCGCGCCCAGGTGGACGTCGAGGGCGGCGACCACCTCGGCCGGGCCCGGCGTGCGGGGGTCGAGCCGCAGGAGGCGGCCGGTGAGGATGTCCACCATGAGCAGGTCGCGGCCCCGCAGGCGCAGCCCCTCACCCAGTTCGAAGCGGTCGGTGCTCCACGGTTCGCACAGCATGCGCGTCACTCCCTTCCTCACCACTCCGCGAAGGACCCGTCCTGGTGGCTCCACACCGGCGGCCTCCAGCGGTGGCCGATCCGGTCCGCCGCGCGCACGGCGTCCTCGTCCACGCTCACGCCCAGGCCGGGGGCCTCGGAGCGGTGGATGTGCCCGTCGGGGAAGGCGAAGACCTCGGTGTCCAGGACGTAGTCGAGCAGTTCGGCGTCCCGGTTGTAGTGGATGCCCATGCTCTGTTCCTGGATCAGGAAGTTGGGCGTGGCGAAGGCGACCTGCAGGCTCGCGGCCAGGGCCACGGGGCCGAGCGGGCAGTGCGGTGCCAGCAGGGCGTCGTAGGTCTCGGCCAGGGAGGCGATCCGGCGCACCTCGGAGACCCCGCCCGCGTGGGAGAGGTCGGGCTGGACGACCGCGACCCCCGCCTGGAGCGCGGGCAGGAACTCGCTCCGGCTGAACAGGCGCTCGCCGGTGGCGATGGGCACCGGGCTGGAGCGCACGACGTCGCCGAGCAGGTGCCCGTACTCGGGCAGGATCGGCTCCTCCACGAACATGGGGCGCAGGGGCTCCAGCAGGGGCAGGACCCGGCGGGCGGTGGCCGCGTTGAAGCGGCCGTGGAAGTCCACCGCCACGTCCCGGTCCGGGCCGAGCACGTCGCGTACCCCGGCCAGGCGCTCCACGACGCCGTCGATCTCGCGCACGGTGGCCGAGCGCCCCATCACCCCGGACGCGTTCATCTTCACGGCGGTGAGCCCGGACTCCACGCGGGCCGCGACCGCCTCCGACAGCTCGGCGGGGTCGTCGCCGCCGACCCAGCCGTACACGCGCACCCGGTCGCGGACAGGGCCGCCGAGGAGCCGGTGGACGGGGACGCCCAGGCGCTTGCCCGCGATGTCCCACAGCGCCTGGTCCAGCCCCGCGACGGCGCTGGACAGGATGGGCCCGCCCCGGTAGAACGCGGCCTTGGTGAGGCGCTGCCAGTGGTACTCGATGGGAGCGGGGTCCTGGCCCAGGAGGAGTTCGGACAGCTCCTCGACCGCGGCGCGCACGGTCTCCGCGCGCCCCTCCACCACGGGCTCGCCCCAGCCCACGACGCCGTCGTCGGTCTCCACCCGGCACATCAGCCACCGGGGCGGGACCAGGAAGGTCTCGATACGGGTGATTCTCACTGAGGTGTCTCCAGATCGTCTACGGCCGCGTCGTCCTCGGTGACGCGGAGGAGGTCTTCCCGGGCCTGCTCCAGCAGGGAGCGCATGGCGGACTCGGCGGCGCGCGGGTCGCCCGCGGCGACGGCCTCGGTGACCGCGCCGTGGGTGGGCACCGGGTCGTCGTGGGCTCCCCCGTGGACCAGGCGGTCGCGTTCGGAGAGCCCCGCGGCGAAGAAGACGTCGGTGCGGGTGAACAGCTCGTTGTGCGTGGCCGCCAGCAGTGCGCGGTGCCAGCGCAGGTCGGCCCGCGCGGCCTCCTCGGCCGGGCCGCGGCCGGAGTCGGCGATGTCGGTGAGCGCCGCGCGCAGTTCGGCGACGTCGGCGTCGGTGCGGCGCAGCGCGGCCAGGCGCGCCGCGGCGGGTTCGAGGGCGTCGCGCAGTTCGGCCAGCTCGCCGAAGAAGACGTCCCCCGCGCCCGCGGCGATCCGCCACCGGACCACGTCCGGGTCGAGCAGGTTCCAGTCGCCGCGGGGGCGCACGAACGTCCCCTTCTTCTGCCGGGAGCCGACCAGGCCCTTGGCCGCCAGGACCTTGATCGCCTCGCGGATCGCGGTCAGGCTCAGGTCGAGTTCGCCGCTGAGCGCGGCCAGGTCGATCGTCTCCCCCTCGCCGATCCGTCCGGAGAGCACGCGTTCTCCCAGTAACCGCACCGTCTGGCCGTGCACACCGCGCCCCGAGTAGGCCGCCATCACTTCCTCCGTTCCGGGCGTCCCGTCACGACGACGCCTTGTAGATACTCCACCCTCCGTCGACCGGCAGGCTCGTCCCGGTGACGTAGGAGGCCTCCGCGGAGGCGAGGAAGGAGATGACGGAGGCGACCTCGTCGGGGTCGCCGAAGCGGCCCGCGGCGGTCTGGGCGACGCTGTCGCGGCGCTCCTCCTCGCCCACGCCCTCCCAGGCGGCGGTGAGGACGGGGCCGGGCAGCACGCAGTTGACGCGCACCCGCGGCCCGTACTCGACGGCGAGCTGGCGGGTCAGGGCGGTGAGCCCGCCCTTGGTGGTGGCGTAGGCCGGTCGGCCGGGGAGCCCGAACCAGGCGTGGACCGAGGAGGTGATGACGACGCTGCCGCCGCTGGCGGAGAGGTCGTCCAGGCAGGCGCGCACCCCCAGGAACGCGCCGGTGAGGTTGACGGCGAGCTGGCGCTCCCAGGACCCGAGCGTGGTCTCGTGGGCGGGCGCCTGCTCGAAGGTGTAGGCGTTGGAGACCAGGACGCCCACCGGCCCGAAGGCGTCCCGGGCCGCCGCCACGACCCCGTCCCAGGAGGCCTCGTCGCTCACGTCGGCCCGCACCGCCAGGGCGCGCCCGCCCTCGGCGCGGATGCGTTCGGCGGCCTCCTCCAGGCTCGGGGACAGGTCGGTGAGCACCACCGAGGCGCCCTCGGCGGCCAAGCGGCGGGCGGTGGCCTCCCCGATGCCGCGGGCCGCGCCGGTGACCACGGCGGTGACTCCGCGGTGCCTGGTGTGTGTCATGTCGTTCCGTCCTCTGCTGCGTCCCCGGCCGGGCCGGGGACCGTCGTTGCTCTGCGGCGCCTTCGTGCTCAGGCCCGGTCGGGCGCGAACACGACAGCGGGCGCGGTGTCGGTGTCGGGTTCGGGGACCACGGCGTCGAAGCGCGCCGGCTCGCCCGGCCGGGTGTGCGCGACCGTGCGGCCGGACGCCCGGTGGACCAGCGCGCCCGCGCGCGAGGACGTGAAGACCCCGCTCAGCCGCCGCCCTCCCGGCTCGGGCGCGCCCCAGCGGGGCTCCTCGCTCCAGAAGCCGTCGGGGGTCACCTCGGCCACCGGCCCCGTGCCGGTGCCGAAACCGAACTCGACGGCGAGGGAGGTGGACTGCCCCGGTCCGAGCCCGGTGAGCGGACCCAGCGCCTCGACCTCGGTGACGCGGTCCACCGGGCACAGCCCGCCCAGGTGCTCCAGGGGCCGGTCCACGGGGCATTCGAGCCACACCTCGGCCCGGGAGCCGCCGTCGGGGTACTCGGCCCCCTCCCGCACGGCGAAGCGCTGGGTGAGGGTGCCCTCGGCGCCCACGTCGGCCAGCCACCCGGAGGCCGTGGGGAAGCCGACCTTGCCGACCACGTCCTGGAGGGGGACCCGCACCACGGAGGGCGTGTGCTCCACCACCCGGGGGCGGCCGTTGCCCGCGACGAGCGGAACCGTGTGCGGGCCCGGGCCGCTGACGCCCACGTAGACCCCGCGTGCTCCGCCCGGTCCGCCGGGCCCGTCCTGCTGCCCGTCGGTCCCACCAGAGTCACCGGACCCGCTCGGCCCGCCGGTCCCACCAGTCTCGCCGGGGCCGCCGTCGAGCTGGGTGACGTTCCACAGCGCCCACCGGCGCGCGGTGCCCGAGACGTTGACCGCCTCCAGGTCCAGCCGGTAGGCGGCGCTGTCGGGCGCCAGGGTCAGGCGGCGGGTGAGCCGCAGCCCCGAGCGCGGGTCGTCCCCGCTGGTGAGGGTGAGCACGGCGGAGCCGTCGGGGTCGGTGGAGGTCTCGGCGGTGTAGGGGCCCGAGTCCAGGACGGAGTCGGGCGGCCCCGCCCACTCGTCGGGTCCGTCCCACCCCTGGGGCGCGGGCCAGGTCTTGTCGCCGCCGACGTTGTTCCACGCGCTCATGGGTCCGTCCACCGGCCCCAGGACCACGCCCTCCACCGGCTGGAGATCGTCGCCCAGCAGGCGGGGGTTGCGGTACAGGTGCTCGCGGCCGCGGTGGCGCACCGACAGGAGCCGCCCGCCCAGCGCGGGGGCGGCGGTCAGCCGCAGCACGCCGTTGTCCAGGACCACGAGTTCGTGCGCCCCGGAGGCGTCGCGCCGCACCTCGACGGGGCGGCTCACCGCTCGGCTCCGTTGACCAGGCACACCTTGCCCCGGCTCTCGCCCGCGGCCAGGCGGTAGGCGGCGTCGGCGTCGGCGAGGTCGAAGCGGTCGGAGACCACCTGTTCCGGGGACAGGCCCCACCGCACCAGGTTCACCGACAGCTCCGCCATGGCGGGCAGCGAGGTCACCCAGGAGGCGTACAGGGTGAGCTGCTTGTGCAGGAGGGTGTCCGACACCTCGGTCTCCAGGGTGCCGCCCTCGCCGACGAGGGAGACGCGGCCCCACTCGGCGGCGTTCTCCAGGACCAGGGAGCGGCCCGGGCGCGACCCGGAGCAGTCGATGGCCGTGGCCGCGCCCCGGCCGGAGGTGACCCGGGCGATCTCGTCAGTCGCCTCCTCGGGCGAGGCCAGAGCGTCGAAGACGTCCAGGCCGGCGGCCCACTCGCGGCGGCGCTGGTTGGGCTCCACCCCGATCACACGGGCCGCGCCCATGCCGCGGCCGATCATCCCGGCCGCGAGCCCCACCGGGCCCAGGCCCACGACGAGCAGGTCGCCGTCGCCGTTGACCCCGATGCGCCGCAGCCCCTCGTAGGCGGTACCGAACCCGCAGGCGATGAGCGCGCCGTCCACGAAGGACAGCTCGTCGGGCAGGGGGACGCAGGTGGACTCCTGCGCCAGCAGGTACTCGGCGTGGCCCCCGTCGCGCTGCCAGCCGTAGGCCGCCCGGGAGGGGTCCGTGCAGCTGATCATGAAGCCGCGGCGGCAGTTGTCGCACAGCCCGCACCCGGCGATGTGGTACACGATGACCCGGTCGCCGGGACCGAACCTGCGGCACCCCGGCCCGGCCTGCACGACCGTGCCCGAGGGCTCGTGGCCCGCGACGACGCCCTGGTAGGCGGGGCCCTCGACCCCCCGGTGCGTCTTGTGCTCGTGGTAGATGAAGCCGATGTCGCTGCCGCAGATGCCCGACGCGCCGACCCGGATCAGCACCTGTCCGGGACCCGGCTCGGGCACGGGCAGGGTGTCCAGGACCGCGGTCGAGTCCCCGGGCAGGCGCACCCCGCGCATGGTCTCGGGGAGTGCGGTGGCGGCGGCCGTGGTGTTCATGACTGTGTTTCCCCCGTTCGGAGCGGCTAGGCGAGGCGGTTGGCCGCGCTGCGCCTGCTGATGACGACGTTGATCAGGACGGCGCCCACGATGATGAGGCCGCGCACCACGTCCTGGAAGAAGGAGTTGACGCCGAGCAGCACCAGGCCGTTGGCGATGACGGTGATGAAGACGACCCCGAGGAAGGTACCGCCGAGCGAGCCGCGTCCGCCGGCCAGGGCGGTACCGCCGATGACCACGGCGGCGATCACGTCGAACTCCAGCCCCGCGGCGGCGCCGCCGTTGCCCGAGCCCAGGCGTGCGGCGAGCAGCACGCCGGTGATGGCGGAGAGCAGGCCGGTGGTGGCGAACAGCAGCACGCGCACCCGGGCCACGTTGAGCCCGGCCAGCTGCGCGGCGGCGGCGTTGCCGCCGGTGGCGTAGACGGAGCGGCCGTAGGCGGTGTACTTGGCGACGTAGGCGAAGACCGCGAAGAGCACGAGCATGACCAGCGCGGCGGTGGGGATGCCCAGGACGGAGCCGCCGAGCACGTCGAGCAGGCCGCTCTCGGGCAGCGGCACGGGGAGCGCGTCGGTCATGTAGAGCGCCAGGCCGCCCAGGACGCTCCACAGCCCCAGCGTGGTGATGAAGGAGGGCACGTTGAACCGGGCCCGGAGCCATCCGGCGAGGGCGCCCCACAGCACGCCCATGGCCAGGGTGAGCATGATGGCGCCGATCACGCCCAGGTTCCACTCGGTGGCGCCCTTGGCGACGATGACCGAGGCGAAGGCGACGGCCGGGCCGATGCTGATGTCGATCTCCCCGGCGATGATCACCAGGGTGACGCCCCAGGCCGCGATGCCGATCGTGGCGGCGTTGCGCAGCAGGCCGAGCTGGTTGTCCAGGCTCAGGAACCCGGAGGCGGAGAGCCCGAGGACGACGTAGAGGATCAGGATGGCGGCCAGGAGGCCGATCTCGTTGAGGCGGTGGCCGTAGCGGCCGATGAGGTCGCCGCGGGCGGGGACCGCCTCGCCGGTGACCTTGGTGGTGGTGGTCATTGCTCTACCTCGCCGTTCACGCCGCCATCGCGGCGGCCATGATGTTGTCCAGGGTGATGTCGTCGCCGGTGAACTCGCCTTGCAGGCGTCCTCCGCGCAGGGCGAGCACGCGGTCGCACACGAGCGGCAGTTCCTCCAGTTCGCTGGAGACGAAGAGGACCGCGGCCCCCTGCTCGGCCAGCTCGCGCACGATGGCGTAGATCTGGGCCTTGGCCTCGACGTCCACGCCCCGGGTGGGCTCGTCCAGCAGCAGGATGCGGCTCCCGGCGTGCAGCCAGCGGCCGATGACGGCCTTCTGCTGGTTGCCGCCGCTGAGGTTGACGATGGGGGTGTCGGTCGCGGCGGCCTTGATCGAGAGCCGGTCGATGAGGTCCCGGCCGATGCCCGAGACGCGGGAGGGGAGCACGGTCCCCGCCTTGGAGGCGCCGCCGAACCAGGTCATGACCATGTTCTCGGAGACGCCCAGGAGGGGGACGACGCCCTCTCCCTTGCGGTCCTCGGGGGTGATGCCCACGCCCAGGCGCTTCATCGCGCGGGGGGTGGGGCGGGCCACCGGCGAGCCGTCCACCTCCACGGTTCCCCGGGAGGGGGTGAAGCCCGCCAGCGCGCGCAGGATCTCGGTCCGGCCCGAGCCCATGAGTCCGCCCAGGCCCAGGACCTCGCCGGGGCGCAGGTCGAAGGAGACGCCGTCGACCTTGGGCGGGACCGCCAGGTCGCGGACCGACAGGAGCGGTGTTCCGGAGGCGGCGGCGCGGCGCACCGGCCTGTTCTCCTCCTTGGCCTCGCCTCCGAGCATGAGGGAGACGATGTGCCGGGTGGTGGCGCCGCGGACCGGCGTGGTCTCCACGACGGCGCCGTCGCGCATGACGGTGACCGTGTCGGCGACCCGGCGGATCTCGTCCAGGCGGTGGCTGACGTAGATGACGCCGACGCCTCGGGAGGCGACGCGTTCGACGGCCTTGAGGACGGTCTCGGCCTCACCGGCGGCGAGCGCGCTGGTGGGCTCGTCGAGGATGAGCAGGCGCGGGCGGGCGCGGAAGGCCCGCGCGATCTCCACGAGCTGCTGCTGGGCCAGGGGCAGTTCGCCCACCCGGGTGCCGGGGGCGATGTCGACGCCGAGTTCGGCGAAGACCTCCTCGGCCCCGGCCCTGATCCGGCCGTAGTCGATGCGCCCGGCGGCCTTGGGCCAGGTGCCGAGGTAGAGGTTCTCGGCCGCCGACAGCTCCGGGACCAGGCTGAGCTCCTGGTAGACGGTGCCCACGCCGAGCTTGGCCGCCCGGCGGATGCCGCCCTGGCCGAGCGGCTGGCCGCCGATCTCGATCTCGCCCTCGTCGGGCGCCTCCACGCCGGACAGCAGGCGGATCAGGGTGGACTTTCCGGCGCCGTTGCGTCCGAGCAGCGCGCGGACCTCTCCGGCGCGGATCTCGAAGTCGGCGCGGTCCAGCGCCCGGACGCCGGGGTAGCTCTTGGTCGCGCCGCGGACGCGGGCCACGACGTCGGTGTCGGCCGGTGGCGCGGCGGAGGTGTCGCTCATGGGTACTCCACAGGTGGGACGAAGGGGGCGGACGTGCTGGGACGGCCGGTCTAGGGGATGCCGTCCGGGTGCTCCTCCAGCCACTCCTCGCCGTCCTCGGGCGTGGTGTAGAGGTCGATGGGCGCCTCGGTGACGAACTCCTCGGGCGCCTCGCCCGCGATGATGCGCTCGACGGTCTCCCCGGCCAGCAGGCCGACCGCGATTCCGGAGATGTCGACGTTGGCCTTGAGGATGCGGTGGTCGGACAGCGCGCGTGCCGCGTCGGTGGACATGTCGCTGCCGAAGACCACGACCTCCCCGGCCAGGCCGCGGTTGGTGACGGCGCGGACCGCGCCCATGGTGGCGCCGCCCGCCTCCCCGTAGAAGGCGTCGAGGTCGGGGTGGGCGGTGAGCAGGCGCTCGCCCACGTTGACGGCCTCGTCGATGGTGGCGCCCTCCTGGTTGGCGACGATCCGGGCGTCGGGCAGGCGGGCGAAGAGCGCCTCCTCGAAGCCCTCGCGGCGCTGCACGCAGACCTCGACGAACTCGCAGTTGAGGACGCCGATCCGGGGGTCCTCGACTCCCTCGTCCTCGAAGTGGTCGGCGGCGGCGTCGCCGAGCAGGCGGCCGAACTCGTGGGGGTCGCCCAGGATGTAGGAGGTCACGTACTCCTTGGCGGCCTCGTCCTCGATGCAGGTGTTGTAGCAGATCACCGGGATCCCGCTCTCGTGCGCCAGGCGCACGGCGGGGACCGAGGCGGTGGCCGAGACGGGGGACAGCACCAGGGCGTCGACGTCGGCCGAGGAGACGACGTCCACGAAGGTGCTCTCCTCGGAGGCGTCGCCGCGGGCGTTGAGCTCCAGGAGCTGGAGTTCGCGGCCGGAGTCCTCGGCGTAGTTCTGCATGCCCTCGCGGACTCCGGCGTAGAAGCCCTGCGCGTCCATGTAGACGACGCCGATGCGGCCGTCCTCGCCGAGCCTGGCGCCGCATCCGGCGAGCAGCAGCACGCACAGGGCGGCGGTGAGAGCGGCGAGCGCGCGGCCCGGGGGGCGCGGCGGTCGTCTGCCCATGGGGTCCTCCTTGGCGTAGGGCGTACGCGCTCACCTGCGCGGACGCCTTCCTCAACTGCAGGAGAGCATGCCAGAGTGACTCAGGTAACGTCAAGAATAAATAGTAATTAATTATTTTTAGGGTGGCGCGGGGCACACCAATCCCCTGCGGACAGGGCGTTGCGGCCGCCTGGAGGAGGGCACGGCGGCGAAGGGGCGGCGATGCGGAGCGAGCCCGGGGACGGGTGCGCGGACGGGGACGGACGCGGCCGCGCGGGAGCGGGTCGGCAACGACCACGGAGGGGCACGAAAGCACCCGGCGTTATCCCGGCGCCGGGCCGGGTAGCGGGCCGGGACGGAGGACGACCTGGCCCGGAGCGGCCCTCGGCGGGGACATCCGGCGCGGCCGGGGCGGACCGGCAGCCCCGCGCGCGTTCGGTCCCCACGCCGACCACAGCTACCGAACAAACTCCGGGCGCTCACTTAGAGTGAGCAAGCCACTACCGCACGCACGGGGGACGAAGACGACATGACACACGACCTTCCCGACGACCGCGGCAGCGACCCGGGTTCCTTCGACGAGTTCCTGGCGCGCTTCTTGGGGGCCCGGGGACCGGTCCGCCGCGTGGACCTGTCCAAGCTGATGAGCCCCGAGGCCCAGCAGGTGGCAGACGCCGCGGTGCGCCGCGCCCTGGAGGCCGGCAGCGCCGACGTCGACGCGGTCCACCTGCTGTGGGCCCTGCTGCGCTACCCGCCCACGCGGGAGATGGTGCAGAACAGCGGCTCCGACACCCAGCAGATCATCGACGTGATCGACCAGGCGGTGTCGCAGACCCCGAGGTCGGTGCGCGGGTCCGCCCGGCTCACCCCCGCCGCCAAGCGCGCCCTCCTCGACGCCCTCCAGATCGCCCGCGCCACGGGCAGCTCCAGCATCACTCCCGAACACCTGCTCTTCGCGCTGGCGGTCAACACCGACAGCGCCGTCGGCCAGCTCCTGCGCGGTTCGGGGATCACCCCGCAGTCGCTCCAGAAGGCCGCCGGGGCGCCGCCCGCCGCCGACCAGGGCGAGGGCGAGCCCTCCGCCACCCCGACCCTGGACGAGTACGGCACCGACATGACCGGGCTGGCCCGCGAGGGCCGCCTGGACCCGGTGGTCGGCCGCGACGACGAGGTCGAGCAGTGCATCGAGGTGCTCGCCCGGCGGCGCAAGAACAACCCGGTGCTCATCGGCGACCCGGGCGTGGGCAAGACCGCGATCGTGGAGGGCATCGCCCAGCGCATCTTCGACGAGGACGTCCCCGAGACCCTGCTCGGGCGCCGCCTGGTCCAGCTCGACCTGGCCGGGGTGGTGGCGGGCACGCGCTACCGGGGCGACTTCGAGGAGCGCCTGAACGCCATCGTGGACGAGATCCGCGCCCAGTCCGACCAGCTGCTCGTCTTCATCGACGAGATCCACACCATCGTCGGCGCGGGCGCCGCCGAGGGGTCCATGAACGCCGGGAACATGCTCAAGCCCGCACTGGCCCGCGGCGAACTGCACATCATCGGCGCGACCACCGTGGACGAGTACCGCAAGAACATCGAGAAGGACGCGGCCCTGGAGCGCCGCTTCCAGCCGATCCAGGTGCCCGAGCCCTCGGTGGAGGACACCGTCGAGATCCTGCGCGGGCTGCGCGACCGCTACGAGGCCCACCACCAGGTGCGGTTCGCCGACGAGAGCCTGGTGGCGGCGGCCGAGCTGTCGGACCGCTACGTCACCGACCGCTTCCTGCCCGACAAGGCCATCGACCTCATCGACCAGGCGGGCGCGCGGGTGCGCCTGCGCCTGAAGTCCTCCAGCTCCGGGCTGCGTGAGCTGGAGGGCAGGCTCAAGAACCTGGAGGAGGAGAAGGAGAAGGCGGTCCAGCAGGAGGACTACGAGCGCGCCTCGGCGCTGCGCGACGAGATCGCCGCCGCCCGGGGCTCGATCCACCAGGCGCGCGGAACCGGTTCGTCGGTTCCCGAGGTGACCAGCGCCGACATCGCCGAGGTGGTCTCCCGCAGCACCGGCATCCCGGTCTCCCAGCTGACCCAGGAGGAGCGGGACCGGCTGGTCAACCTGGAGGAGGTGCTGCACGAGCGGGTGATCGGCCAGGACGAGGCGGTCACGGCCGTCTCGGAGGCGATCCGCCGCTCGCGGGCCGGTCTGGGCGATCCCGACCGGCCGGTGGGCAGCTTCCTGTTCCTGGGACCGACCGGCGTGGGCAAGACGGAGCTGGCGCGGGCGCTGGCCGAGGCCCTCTTCGGCTCCGAGGACTCCATGGTCCGCATCGACATGAGCGAGTTCCAGGAACGGCACACCGCCAGCCGCCTGACCGGGGCACCCCCGGGGTTCGTGGGCTACGAGGAGGCGGGCCAGCTCACCGAGGCGGTGCGCCGCCACCCGTACTCGGTGCTGCTGCTGGACGAGGTGGAGAAGGCCCACCCGGACGTGTTCAACCTGCTGCTCCAGCTGCTGGACGACGGCCGCCTGACCGACGGGCAGGGGCGGACCGTGGACTTTCGCAACACGGTGGTCATCATGACCAGCAACCTGGGGTCGGAGGCGATCACCGGGGGCGCGCCGATGGGCTTCACCGCCGACGGCCAGATGGACCCCGACACCGAGCAGCGGGTGATGCGGCGGCTGCGCGAGGAGTTCCGTCCCGAGTTCATCAACCGCATCGACGAGGTCATCGTCTTCAAGCAGCTCGGCGAGGAGCAGCTGGGCCGGATCACCCGGCTGCTGCTGGAGCGCACCGAGGAGCGGCTCAAGGCGCAGGACATCACCGTGCGGTTCACCGACGAGGCGGTGGGGTGGCTGTCCGAGCGCGGCTACCAGCCCGCCTACGGCGCCCGGCCGCTGGCGCGCACCATCCAGCGCAACGTCGGCAACAGGCTGTCGCGCATGGTGCTGGACCAGCAGCTCGTGGCGGGCGACCACGTGCTGGTGGACGTGGACGAGCAGGGTGAGCTGCGCATCTCCACCGTGCAGTCGTACTGACGGAGGGGACCGCCGCGCCGGGCGGGGCCTGAGCGGGCTCTTCACTGCCGGACGACGGCCCCGGGGAGCCGGTCCGCGATCCGGCTCCGATGGCGGCTTCCGCCGGAAACGACGGGGTGGGGCCCCCCCCCCCCGGGGGGGGGGGCCCCCGCGGGGGGGGGGGGGGGGGGGGGGGGGGGGGGTTCCGGCCGCGACCGCGGTTTCAGGTGTCGGGTTCGGGGTCGGTGTCGGGGTCGACCGCTGATCCCAGGTCGGTCAGCCAGGCCAGGTGGCCTATCAGGGCCGTGCGTCCGACCGGGGTCAGACGGAACCAGGTCTTGGGTCGGCGCCCGACCGCTCCCTTGCGCACCTCCAGCAGTCCGGCGTCCTCCAGGGTGCGGCTGTGCTTGGAGACCATCGGGTCGCTGACGCCGAGCAGACTGCGCACGGTGGCGAAGTCGACCCAGTTCGCGCTCTGCAACAGCGCGCACATCGCCAGGCGCGGCCCGGTCTCCAGGATCGGTTGGCGTCCGGCCGCGCCGCCCTGGGGGGCGCCGCCGGGGTGGTGCAGCGCGGTCACGGGGTGGCCCGTCCGTTCTCGATGCTGCGGCGCATGGCCGAGCGGACCAGCATCTGTCCGGCGAGCACGAGGGCGGCCACGGGCACCAGCGCGGCGAGCGCGAAGCCGGTCATGCCCTGGTCGACCAGGAGGGTGATGCCGATGTACCCCACGCCCGTGATGGCCAGGGCGGCGATCCACATCAGGCGGGCGCCGGGGTAGGAGAAGACGTAGCGCGGCATGTACACGCCGCTGCGTCGGCGCTGGATGACCGAGTAGACGGTGGCGATCACGACCACGCCGAGGATGGCCCACTGGAAGTAGGGGCCGCTGCCGGGCAGGAGGGCCGACCAGATCGGCAGTCCGGCGATGAGCACGCTCGCGGCGGCGAGGAAGACCCAGAAGGCGGTGGGCGGGTCGGTGTGGTCGGCGAGCCTGCGGCGGGCGTCGGCGACCTGGTCGAGCTCGGGATTGCTGTTCATGTCATCTCCTCTTTCGCATCTACTTTCTACATGGAAAGTAGATACCAAGGATCGGATCCTGTCAAACACCGCTGAGGCCGCAAAGAAGGCCCCTGACGCGTGTTCGCCCCGCTGACATGAGGAAACGCGCCGACCGCAGATGGCCGACGCGTGTCGGGGCAGGGCCCGTCGCGGTCGCCTCCGGCAGCCCACGACAGGTTTGGAGAGCGCGGGGGCGGGCCTCCCGGCCCGCCCCCGCGCGTCGGTCAACAGGAGCCGAGGTCCCTCCAGACGCCCCACTCACCCGTGGTGCCGGGTTCCTCCCCCTGCGTCCACCACTGGGCCCGGTACAGGCGTCCGCCGTGGCTGACCTGGTCGCCGCCGGTGTACACCTCTCCCGAGGACCAGGCCGGGGTCTCGCACGCGTCCGGGTCGGTGGGATCGGTGGGATCGGTCGGGTCGGTGGGGTCGGTCGGGGCGACCCCGCTCTCGCGGATGCGGTCGCGGATCCACTCCCCCGCGGGCTTGAGCGACTCGGTCCCGGTCCAGGGGCCGTCAGCGGCGCAGGTGCCCGTCTCGAACACCGCGCCGGAGCGGAAGTCGTCGGAGAAGTTCCAGTTCACCCAGCTGATCTGCTCCTCGGCCAGGAGGTCGAGGTAGGCCTGGGCCGAGGCGAAGTCGTTGGGTCCGTCGCCGGTGGCCTCCTGCGTGCCGAACTCGGTGACGAACAGCGGCAGGTCCCGCGCCGCGGCCCGCAGGCCCTCCCGGTGGAAGTCGTCGTGCGTGGCGGCGTAGAAGTGGAAGACGTACATGATGTTGTCGGCGTCCACCGGGTCGGCGGTGATCTCGGTGTGGTCGGAGCCCTCGGACAGGCCGAGGGAGGACCAGCCGCGGGTGCCGACGAGCACGACGGCCTCGGGGTCCCCGGCGCGCACGACCGGGATGATCTCCTCCGCGTAGCCGCGGATCGCGTCCCAGGAGACCCCGTGGGGCTCGTTGGCGATCTCGTACAGGACGTTGTCCTTGTCGGCGTGGACGGAGGCGATCTCGGAGAAGAAGGTGCGCGCCATGTCGGTGTTGTGGTTCGGGTCGCCGGGCGTGAGCATGTGCCAGTCGACGATGACGTACATGCCGCGCGCGGTGCCCTCCTCGATCAGCTCGTGGACCCGGTCGGTGAAGCCGCGCGGGTCGGTCTCGTAGCCGCCCTCCTGGATGTACATGGACACGCGCAGGACGTCGGCGTTCCAGTCGTGGGCGAGCGCGTCCAGGGAGCCGTCGGTGAGGCAGTCGCTGTACCACTGGAGGCCGTGGGAGCTCATCCCGGTGAGCTGGACGGTCTCGCCGTTCTCGTCGCAGAGCTTGAGGCCGCAGACCCGCAGCTGGCCGTGGGTCTCGACGGGGCCGGCGGCGGCCCGGACCGGCGCCTCGGCCGCCGACGAGGCGGGGGCGGCGGGGGCGGCCGCGGCCGGGCCCTGCGCGGCGACGAGCGCGAGGGGTGCGAGCAGGAGCGCGCCCGCGAGGGCGGTGCGGACGGGGGCGGGTCGCCGTCGGGCGGGGGCGGGGGTTTGCGCCACTGTGGTTCCTCCAGCAGGTGGCGGCCCGGTGCCGCCCGGGCGGGCGGTCCGGACCGGAAGGAGTCTTTCCCGTGCAACCTAGGCCGACCGTCACGCACGGGACAATCCCCCTGACGCCACGGATTCGCTTTCGTGCACACCTGCATCGGGCATCTCCCACCATCGCCGCCGGTTCGGCCCGGATCCGTACACGCATGCGCTGGAGAGCACGGCGCCGTGCAACGAGTACGGATTCCGACGGTCTCCGCGCACGTGTGCGCGGCGGAAAACAACCCCGGTGGAACGGACGGAAGCACTTACTCCCCCGCGCGCACGCGTGCGCGCGGGGCGTCCGGTGCGTGTTCCCCCGGTCAACGCCCCGCCGGGCGGCTCCGTCCGCTGACGCGTCAGGCGGACCCGCCCGGCGGCGCACGCGGGCCGGGCGACGCCTCTCCGCGCACGGCGAACCCGTGGGGCGCGCGGGTCACCTGCGGTGCGCGCCCCACGGTCCTATCCGCGCGGAGGCCCGGCGGGTGTCTCAGGCGGGTTCGGGCTGGGGCTCCGGTCCCGGCGGTTCGGGGAGCGGTCCCGGGCCGGGCGGTTCCGGCTCGGGCACGGGCTCGGGCGGGGAGGGAGGCGGCATCGGGGTCGGAGGGAACGGGTCCGGAGGCATCGGCCCCGGTTCGCGCAGGGTGCCGTCACGGGTACGGGTGTGCATCTGTCCTCCTCACGGGCGCGGCCCGCGGACTACGCCGCCCGCGCGCCGCACCGCTGGTCAGGCCCCGGCCCGCAGCCGGGGCAGAACCTCCTCCGCGTAGAACGCGAAGAAGCCGTCCTGGTCGTCGCCCACCTGGCAGACGTAGACCTCGTCCACACCGGCCTCCAGGTACGGGCGGATCGCCGCCACGTGCACCTCCGGGTCGGGTCCGCAGGCGATCTCCTCCGCCACCATGTCCTCCGTGACCAGGCCCCGGGTGAGCTGTTCGAAGTGACGGGGCAGCGGCAGCAGCTGGGGCGCCTCCCCCGCCAGCGCCTCGTTGGGCCAGCGCTCGTGCGCCACCCGCCGGGCCTCGGCCCCGCTCGGCGCCCAGCAGACCTTGAGCCCGCCCTGGACGGGCTTGCCGTCACCTCCCCAGGAGCGGAAGTTCTCGACCGTCTCGTCGTTGGGCGCCACCTGGATCAGGCCGTCGGCCTCCCTGGCCGCGAGCCCCGTGGCCTTGGGGCCGAACGCCGACATGTAGATCCTCGGCGGCTCCTCGGGCAGCGTGTACAGGCGCGCGGTGTCCACCTCGTAGTGGCGGCCCCGGTGGGTGACGAGCTTGCCGGTCCACAGCTTGCGCATCACCTCCATGGCCTCCTCCAGCATCTCCAGACGCCGGGCAGCGGGCGGCCAGGGCTGGCCGAGGATGTGCTCGTTGAGCGCCTCGCCGGTGCCCACGCCCAGGGTGAACCCGCCCCGGACCATCGACGCGGCGGTCGCCGCGGCCTGCGCGACCACCGCCGGGTGCACACGCGTGGTCGGGCAGGTCACCGCCGTGGTGACCGGCAGGGACGTCACCTGCCCGATGGCGCCGACCACCGACCACACGAAGGGGCTCTGCCCCTGCGCGTCCAGCCAGGGGTGGTAGTGGTCGGAGATCCACAGGGAGTCGAACCCGGCCTCCTCGGCGGCCCGCGCCTGGCGGACCAGTTCCCGGGGCCCGTGCTCCTCGCTGGCGAGAAAGTATCCGAAACGCGTCACGTCGTGTTCCCCCGATTCGCGGTCGCGGGCCGCCGTCCGCCGCGGCGGCCTCCGGTCAGCGGCCGGGTCCGCCCGGCCCCGGCCCGGGTTCCTCCGGTCCGTCGGCGTCCGGCCCTTGGTCCCCGGACGCGCCGCCGCCCTCGTCGTCCCTCTGGTTGAGGCGCCCGCTCGCGCGCTCGTTGAGCGCCGTGGGCAGCTTCAGCACCCGGTTGACCGCGGTGTCGTCCGCCTCGCGCCCGGGCTTGTGCTCCACCGGTCCGCCGGGGTCCGGCAGGACCCGGTCCATGACGCGCATGGCGCCCTGGACGAAGGAGGGGCACAACCCCCGCGCGGCGATGGCTGCCCGGGCCAGCGGTGTGAGCACCAGGTAGCTGCGTCCCCGCGCGGCCGCCTCCACGATCCGGCGCGCCGCGCGCTCCGCGCTCACCGAGACCAGGGGCAGCCCGGCGCCCAGGGAGAACCAGGTGTACTCGTGTTCGGGATCCCCGGAGAAGACGGCGGCCTTGTGGGAGCCGGTGCGCATCAGCCCCGGGACCACCGTGGTGGTCCGCACGCCCCGGCGCGCGACCTCCGCCCCCAGCCCCTCGGAGAGGCCGACCTCGGCGAACTTGGCGCAGGAGTAGGGCAGCAGGTGCGGCACGCTCAGGTGGCCGCCGATCGAGGTGATGGTGACCAGGGAGCCGCGGGTGCGCTCCAGCGGGCCGATCGCGGCCCGGGAGATGCGCAGCGGCGCCCAGAACATGGTCTCCATGGCGTCGCGGAAGTGCTCCTCCGAGAGCGTCTCGTGCGGCCCCACCTGGATGATGCCCGCGTTGTTGACGACGAAGTCCAGGTGGCCGAAGGCCGCGGTGGCCTCCTCGACCAGGCCCTCGGCGCACTCGGGGTCGCGGACGTCGCACCGGACGCCGCGCGCCCGCACGCCCCGCCGCTCCAGGTCGGCCACCGCCCGGTCGATCTCGTCCTGTTCGCGGGCGCAGATCACGACGGACGCGCCGCGCTGGCCGAACTCGCGTGCCAGCTGGAGGCCGAGCCCGCGCGAGCCGCCGGTGATGAGCGCGACCCTGCCGTCCAGCAGGGCGGGGCGCCGCGGACCGGCCAGCGCCGCCGCCCCCAGACCGAGGGCGACACCGGCCGCCATCCAGGGGACCGTCCCGCCGCGTCGGCGGCGCCGCGGTTCGGGTTCGTCCCACCGGTCACGCCTGCCCCGGAGTCGGGACGCCGCCCAGCCCGCACCGGCCAGGACCAGGGGCGCCCTGCCGCGGATCACCGGCCGCCCCGTCCGCCGTGGCCGCGGGCCGGGCCCGCGGTGGATGCCAGCGCCATGTCACTCCCTGTGCGTCGGAGAAGAGCGTTCCAGGGGGATGTGGGTGTACGGCTACCCGAGGCGGCGGAGCGAAAACGGCCGGTGGCCGCGCTCCGGTCCGCCTCCCCGGGCCGGGTTCCCGTCAGCGGCGGCGGGGACGGCGGGCACCGCCGCGGACACGGGAGCGGTGTTGCGCGCCCCCGTGCCCCGGCGGGGCCGGGGACCGCCTCACTGGCCGCCGGGCCGGTAGTCGCCCTTGGGTTTGGCGGGCTGGTTGGGGACGCCGTTCGGCGGCGGGCTGAACGCGGGAGCGGCCGTGTCCTCGCTCACCGGTGAACCGCCGGCGGGCGGACCCGGGCGCTCGGGCTGGAAGTCCTGCGAGCCCCCGGAGGGTTCGGCTCCCTGCTCCAGCTCCATCAGGCGGTGCTCCAGGATCTCCAGGACGTTGATCCGGTTGGCGTGTTCGGACTCGTAGTGGATGAGCTGGCGCATCTGGTCGGCGTCGAGCGAGCGGACACGGTGCTGGAGGGTCCCCAGCGGAAGGCCCTCGTAGCCCTCGATCGGGGGCTGGGTCTCATGGTGCATCGACGTTCACTCCCTCTTCTGTCGGTACGGAACCGGGGTGGCAGGCGTACGGGCTACCCGTGAGCCCCCGCGCGAAACCGCAGGTGGCCGTGGCGGGGACGGGTTCCGGCCCCCGGTAGCGGGGCTCCTCGGCACGCGCGGGGGCCGGGGGGACGGTCGTGGCCGACGCGGCTCCGGCCGCCCCGAACCGCCGACGCGGGGGCGCTGTTGGTGCGCCCGCCCCGCGCGCTGTACTCTCCGCACGCCGGTCGGCCCGCCCCCGCGCGACGGCCAGGCGCACAGCCACACGAGGGAGAGATGCCATGACCTACGTCGCCGCCCCGGAGCGGTACGAGACGATGCCCTACCGGCGGTGCGGACGCAGCGGGCTGCGGCTGCCCTCCCTGTCCCTGGGGCTGTGGCACAACTTCGGCCACGAGCGCGCCATCGGTGACCAGAGCGCCGTCCTGCTGCGCGCGTTCGACCTGGGAGTGACCCACTTCGACCTGGCCAACAACTACGGTCCCCCGCCCGGCTCGGCGGAGGAGAACTTCGGCCGGGTCATGACCCGGGACCTGCGCCGCTACCGCGACGAGATCGTGGTCTCGACCAAGGCCGGGTACCTGATGTGGCCCGGCCCCTACGGCGAGTGGGGCTCGCGCAAGTACCTGCTGTCCAGCCTGGACCAGAGCCTGGAGCGCATGGGCCTGGAGTACGTGGACGTGTTCTATCACCACCGGCCCGACCCCGACACCCCGCTGGAGGAGTCCATGGGGGCGCTGGACACGGCCGTGCGCCAGGGCAAGGCCCTGTACGCGGGCGTGTCCAACTACTCGCCCGAGCAGACGCGCGAGGCAGCGGCGATCCTGCGCGACCTGGGCACGCCGATGCTCATCCACCAGCCCTCCTACTCGATGTTCAACCGGTGGGTGGAGGACGGGCTGCTCGACGTGCTCGACGAGGTCGGCGCGGGCTCCATCGCCTACTCCCCGCTCGCGCAGGGGCTGCTGACCGACCGCTACCTCCACGGAGTGCCGGAGGGTTCGCGGGCGGCCGGGAGCAGCCCGTTCCTGAACGCCGAGGGCATCACCGAGGAGGTGCTGGAGCGGGTGCGCGGGCTCGACGCGATCGCCCGGCGGCGCGGGCAGTCGCTGGCGCAGATGGCGCTGGCCTGGGTGCTGCGCGGCGGCCGGGTGACCTCCGCGGTCATCGGCGCGAGCAGCGTCGCGCAACTGGAGGACAACGTGGCGGCGGTCGCCAACCTGGAGTTCGACGCCGGGGAGCTGGCCGAGATCGACCGGTACGCCCCCCGCACGCGCTGACCTCCCCCGCCGCACCACCGGCCCCGCCGCGGACTTGCGACCGTCCGCGGCGGGGCCGACGTGTGCGCGCCGCTCGCCGTCGCGGCGCGACGACCAGCGCTTCCGCGGCGTGAGGCGCGACACGCCCGCGTTTGGAGCACACGGCACGGGTTAGGCGCATGCGTATGCATCCCCGCTCGGAAGAGCACCAGAAGAGGAAGGCGGTGCGGGTAGCCGTGAAGAACGTGTTCGTGGTCGGCCTGGACGAGCACAACCTGGAGATCCTGCGCAGGACCCCCACAGGTCGGCACTGTGAATTCCACCAGCTGCT
This sequence comes from Nocardiopsis camelliae, assembly GCF_028993595.1. Lineage (GTDB taxonomy): Bacteria > Actinomycetota > Actinomycetes > Streptosporangiales > Streptosporangiaceae > Nocardiopsis > Nocardiopsis dassonvillei. Next base: position 2,553,208 of record NZ_CP118614.1, on the reverse strand, counting down.
GGGCCTGGACGAACTCCAGGTCGGCGAGATCGACATCCAGGAACTCCTGGCCAAGGCGGAGGGGATCCTGGACGACTTCGACGGGAGCGTCGACGCGATCGTGGGCTACTGGGACTTCCCGGTGACCCTGTTCGTGCCCATCCTCTGCTCCCGCCGCGGCCTCCCCTCGTCCTCCCTGGAGTCCTTCGTCAAGTGTGAGCACAAGTACTGGAGCAGGCTGGAGCAGCAGAAGGTCATCGACGAGTACCCGGCCTTCGGCCTGGTCGAGCTGTCCGAGGACGACCCGACTCCCCCCGAGAGCCCGGCGTACCCGATGTGGCTCAAGCCGGTGAAGTCCGCCTCCTCCGAGCTGGCCTACAAGGTCGGCGACGACGAGGCGTTCCAGCAGGCGGTGTCCCTGCTCCGCGACGGCGTCGACCGCATCGGCCGCCCCTTCGAGCAGATCCTGGAGATGGTGGACCTGCCTCCCGAGATCTCCTCCGTGGGCGGGCGCACGGCCCTCGCCGAGGCCGCGATGCAGGGCGTGCAGGCGGCCGTCGAGGGCTACGTGTACAAGGGCGAGATCGTGGTCTACGGCGCCCTGGACTCGGTCGACTACCCGGGCAGCTCGGTGTTCCTGCGCCACCAGTACCCCTCCGGCCTCCCCGACCACGTGTCCCGGTGGATGGCCGAGGTGGCCGTCAAGGTCATCGGACAGGTCGGGATGGACAACTCCACGTTCAGCGTCGAGTTCTTCTACGACCCCGTGGAGGAGAAGCTGGGCCTGCTGGAGGTGAACACGCGCCACTCCCAGTCCCACGCCGAGCTCTTCGAGCTGGTGGACGGGGTCGCCAACCACGAGCGCATGCTGCGGCTGGGCTTCGGGCAGGACCCCGCCCTGGACGAGGACGCCCGGGGCGAGTACCGGGTGGCCGCGGAGTGGTACCACCGCCGCTTCGAGGACGGCGTCGCCGCGCGCGTGCCCACCCCCGAGGAGGTGTCCGCGCTGGAGGAGTCCCTGCCCGGTGTGAGGATCGAGATCGTGCCCGAGCAGGGGCAGCGGCTCTCGGACATGACCGCCCAGGACAGCTACAGCTACGAGCTCGCCAAGATCACCATCGGCGCCGAGGACGAGACCGAGATGCGCGCCAAGTACGAGCGCTGCGTGGACGAGCTCGTATTCGAGTTCGAGGACGAGCACGGAACGAAGGACAAGCTGGCCGAACACTAGGAGGGGCCCCGGTCCATGCACGTGGTCAACAACCTGCCCAACGCCGTCCAGGAGGACGAGCACCTGTGGATACCGATGTCGGACGGTGTGCACCTGGCCGCCAGGGTGTGGCGGGCGACCTCCTCCGACGTGTCCCCCGTCCCCGCGGTCCTGGAGTACATCCCCTACCGCAGACGCGACCTGACGTCGGTGCGCGACTCCATGCACCACCCCTACATCGCGGGGCACGGCTACGCCTGCGTCCGCGTGGACCTGCGGGGCACCGGTGACTCCGAGGGCGTGCTCACCGACGAGTACCTGGAGCGCGAGCAGCTGGACGCCGAGGAGGTGCTGGCCTGGCTGGCCGAGCAGCCCTGGTGCAACGGGAAGACCAGCATGATGGGGCTGTCCTGGGGAGGGTTCGCCGCGCTCCAGGTGGCGGCCCGCCAGCCCCCGAGTCTGGGCGCGATCGTCATCAGCTCCTTCACCGACGACCGGTACGGCGACGACTTCCACTACATGGGCGGTTGTCTGCTGTCGGACAACCTCGCCGAGGCGGGGACGATGTTCTCCGCGGGCACCTGTCCGCCGGACCCGGTGACCGTCGGCGACGACTGGCGGCGGATGTGGCACGAGAGGCTGGAGGCCACCGAACCGTGGGTCCTGGAGTGGCTGCGCCACCAGCGGCGCGACGACTACTGGCGGCACGCGTCGGTGAGCGAGGACTACTCCGAGGTGCGCTGCCCGGTGCTGGCCTCCAGTGGGTGGGCGGACGGCTACTCCAACGCCGTCTTCCGGCTGCTGGAGAACCTGGAGGCGCCCAGCCGGGGGCTGATCGGCCCCTGGTCGCACCGCTACCCGCACATGGGAGCCCCCGGCCCGGCGATCGGCTACCTCCAGGAGGTCGTGCGCTGGCTGGACCGCTGGCTCAAGGGCAGGGAGAACGGCGTCGACGAGGGCCCGTCCCTGTGGGCGTGGATGCAGGACAGCGTGCCCCCCTCCACCGCCTACACCGAGCGCCCCGGCCGGTGGGTGCGCGAGGACGAGTGGCCCTCGCCGAACGTGGAGTACCGCGGGTACCCGCTGGCCAGGTACCGGATCGGCCGCCCCGGCGAGGAGGTGCACTCGGAGTCGCTGACCGTGCGGTCGCCGCTGACCGTGGGCCAGTTCGCGGGCAAGTGGGCCTCCTACAACGCCCCGCCGGACCTGCCCTACGACCAGCGCGAGGAGGACGGCGGTTCCCTGGTCTTCGACAGCGACGTGCTGTCGGAGGACGTGGAGATCCTGGGCGCCGCCGAGGTGGAGCTGGACGTGTCGGTCACCGAACCGGTGGCCATGGTCGCCGCCCGACTGGTGGACGTCGCACCGGACGGCAGCGCCACGCGGGTGACCTACGGGCTGCTCAACCTCACCCACCGCGACAGCCACGAGCGCCCCGAGAAGCTCGAACCCGGTGAGATCTACCGGGTGAAGGTGACGATGAACGGTGTCGCGCAGGGGTTCCCGGTGGGGCACCGCATCCGGCTGTCGCTGTCCACCTCCTACTGGCCGCTGGCCTGGCCGCCGCCCAAGCCCGCCCTGCTGACCGTGCACCCGGAGGAGAGCAGGCTGCTGCTGCCGGTCCGTCCGCGCTCGGAGGCCGACGATCCGCACCCGGAGCCCTTCGGGGAGCCGGAGGGCTCGCCGGAGATCTCCACCACGCGCCGGGAGAAGCCCGACCACAGCTGGACCGTCTACAGGGACCTGGTGGACACCCGGTCGGCCCTGGAGATCGTCAAGGACGGCGGCATCCTGCACTTCGACGACATCGACCTGGACGTCGGTCGGCGCGCCTACGAGTACTACGAGTCGGTGGCGGGCGACTTCACGTCCGCGCGCGGTGAGTCGACGTGGACGATGCGCTTCGCGCGGGACGGGTGGCGGACCCGGACCGAGACCCACACGTCGCTGGAGTGCACCGAGACCGAGTTCCGGGTGTACGCGACGCTGGACGCGTTCGAGAACGACGAGCGGGTCTTCTCCCGGCAGTGGACCGAGACGCTGCCCCGGGACCACCTGTGATCCGCGGCCGGTGACCCGCGGCCGTTCGCGGTCGGGGAACGGCGGGCGCCCCGGTCCGGTGCGGACCGGGGCGCCCGTGTGCGCGGGGGGCGTCCCGGCCCGAAGCGGCCGGGTCGGGGACCGAACGGCGCACGGCGACCCCGCAAGACACAGAAGTCCCATGCGTCCCCGTTCGGACACGCCCGGACCGGGGCAGGGGACGGAGTAGAACCTGGAACCGGCAGGTGAGCGGCCGAGGCGGAGAAAACCGGGTCCGGAAGGCCCGCACCCCACCCGGGCAGGGAACACGGGAACCGGATCACCGGCACCCACGAGGGCCGCGGGATCCGCGGGAGGCATGAGAGCCGCGGGGGCCGGTGCGGGGCCGGGACCGGAACCGCGGGGGCCCGAAGCCGAGAACAGCGATCCACCCGAGCGAACCGATCAAGGGGGACGGTCTCGATGCCCACAGAACACCAGGAGGCGCACCGGCGACAGGGAGCGCACCCGCCACAGGACGCGGGCTCCCGGCCGGAGGCGGAACTCCGGCGGGGGGCGCGCCGCCCCACCGCCGCGGAGGCGGCGCGCGTGCTGTCCTCGGTTCTGCTGCCCAACCTGGCGCGGGGCGTGATCGTACGCCGCCCGCTGATGACGGGCCTGGTCGCCGGTCTGGACGCCGACCGCAAGGCGGTCTCGCTCCTGCGGGGCCTGCGCGAGCGCCACGGTGACGACCCGCTGCCGCTGCGCCTGGCGGGGCGGCGGCTCGCCCTGGTCCTGTCCCCGGAGGACGTGGGCCGACTCCTGCGGGAGACGCCCGAACCCTTCTCCCCCGGCGGCGTGGAGAAGCACGGCGCGCTCTCCCACTTCCAACCGCACGGGGTGCTGGTCTCCGACCACGACGCCCGCCCCGGGCGCCGCGCGGCCAACGTCGCCGCCCTGGTGCCGGGCCAGACGATCCACCCCGACGGGGACGTCGTCGCCGGGCAGGCGGACGACGAGGCGCTGGCGCTCAGACTGGCCCTGCGCGGCGGGGAGGTCCTGGACTGGCGCAGGTTCGCCGACTCCTTCCACGCCATGGCCCGACGGGTGGTCTTCGGCTCGTTCGCCGCGGAGGACCGCCGCACGACCGAACTCCTGCACGCCCTGCGCTCGCGCGCGAACTGGGCCTACGCGGCGCCGACCGACCACGCGTCGAGGGAGGAGTTCCTCGGGCGGGTGCGCGCCAGCATCGAACGCGCCGAACCGGGCAGCCTCGCCGCCCGCCTGGTCGCGGGAGCGGTCGCCGCGAAGTCGGCCGCCGGGTGTCCCCACGGCGGGGGCGGAGAGAGCGGGCGGGACCGCGGGGCGACGGCTCCCGGCGGGAGCGGGCCCGGCGGGGAGGGCCAAGGCGCGGACGTACACCCGGAGGACCAGGTGGCGCACTGGCTGTTCGCCTTCGACGCGGCCGCCGTCGCCGCGTTCCGCTCCCTGGCGCTGCTGACCTCGCTCAGCCCCGGCGCCCACGCGGCCCGCGAGGAGGCGGACGGTCGCGAAGGGCTCGACCTGCCGCTGCTGCGGGCGACGGTGCGCGAGTCGGTGCGGCTGTGGCCGACCACGCTCATGGTGATCCGGGAGAGCACGCGGGAGACGGCCTGGCGGCAGGAGGTGTTCGAGGCGGGGACGGCCTTCCTCATCGCGAGTTCCTACTTCCACCGCGACTCCTCCCGGCTTCCGTACGCGGACGCGTTCGAGCCGGAGGTCTGGCTCGACGGGCGCGCCGAGGCGGAGCCGGGGATCGTGCCCTTCAGCTACGGCCCCGCCGGGTGCGCGGCGCGCGACCTGGTGCCGCTGACGGTGTCGCTGTTCCTGCGCGCCCTGCTCCGGGGCCGGAACCTGACCCGCGTGGACGCGGGCGGGCCGCTGCCCGCGTCGGGGCTTCCCGCCTCACTGAACCACTTCGCACTGCGGTTCACGCTCTGAAGGTCCCGGTCCGGGCCCGTCCCGGGTCCGGACCGGAAACGTTCGAGGAGGAGTCATGAGCGTCGTCGAACAGATGCTGGACACCCGTTCCGGCCGCCGGGGCGACGGGGTCGAGGAGAAGGTGCGGGCCTGCATCGAGGCCTGCGGGGCGTGCGCTCAGGCGTGCGTGCTGTGCGCGGACTCCTGCCTGGCCGAACGGGCGGTGGCCGACCTGGTCGCCTGCGTGCGCCTGGACCTGGACTGCGCCGACGTGTGCGAGTCCACCCAGCGGGTGCTCTCGCGCCGGACCGGGGAGGACGACACCCTCGTCCGGGCGCTGGTCAAGGCGTGCGCGGAGGCCTGCCGCCTGTGCGGCGAGGAGTGCGACCGGCACGCCGCCCGGCATGAGCACTGCTGGGTGTGCGCCGAGGCGTGCCGCCGCTGCGAGTCCGCGTGCCGTGAGCTTCTCGCGGCCCTGTGAGGGCCGCGCCCCCAGGTGAAGGAGGAAGGCGATGGAGTGGGCGACACCCGGCGCGCTGTTCGGAATCCTGATGGCCCTCGTGATCCCGATCGGGGTGATATTCCTCGTGCTGTGGATCATCCGCAGGGACACGATCCGCAAGCAGGAGGCCGTGCGCTCGCCGGACTACTGGAAGGAGCGGCCCGAGGGCAGGCGGTACCCGACCGGCTGGGACAGGGGCAGCATGCCGGGTCTGGGGACCGCCCGGCCCGGGGAGGGGACCACAGGAGCCTCGTCCGGTGAGGACTGGAAGCCGCCGCCCGAGGGCGGGGACCCGCCGGACCGCGGGGCCGTGCCTCCGGACGACGACTGGCGGCCGCCGCCCGCGGGGCGGTGACCCGGAGGCCGCGGCGGCCACACGGCCGGGCCCGGGTCCGGGTCCGGTCGGCGGAACCCCGTCCCGGACCGGGCCCGCGCTCGGCGGACGGGCTCAGACCCGGTCGGCGGGGAAGCCGCCGGTGGCGACCGGGCCCCACCGCTTCGGGGTGACGCGGACGAGGGACTTGCCCTGGCGGCGCATGGCCTCGCGGTACTCGTCCCAGTCGGGGTGCTCGCCGGAGATCACGCGGAAGTACTCGACCAGGGGTTCGACCGCGTCCTCCCCGTCGATGACCTCGGCCTCGCCGTCGACCTGGACCCAGGCGCCGTCGAAGTCGTCGGACAGGACCAGGACGCTGACCCGGGGGTCGCGCCGGGCGTTGCGGGTCTTGGCGCGCTCGGGGTAGGTGGAGACCACGATCCGGCCCTGGGTGTCGACGCCGCAGGTCACCGGGGAGGCCTGGGGCCCGCCGTCGGCGCGGCGGGTGATGAGGAGCGCGTGGTGGCGGGGACGCACGAACTCCAGCAGGCCGTCGAGGTCGACACGGGTGTTGGTGGCGATCGAAGGGCTCATCTTCTCGCTTTCGCTGTTCGCGGGTCCGCGCGCGCCTCGCGCGGACCGGGACAGCGTATCCGCCTGTGGGCGGGGTCGGGCGGGGCCGACGCGCGGTCCCGGACGGGGCCTCGGGTCAGTCGCGGCCGGAGTCGGAGCGGTCGCGGTCGGACGGGTTGTACAGAGCCAGGAACTCCCTGCTGCGCCGCCGGTGGAGGAGCCGCGCCGGGAGCATGAGGCACGGGATCAGGACACAGACCAGGGCGATCGTCCCCAGCAGGGAGCGCGGAAAGTCCAGTGTCCCACCGGAGGGCAGCGCGAGGGCGCCCAGGGCGCAGACGGCCGCGACGAGGGCCGCCACCGCCACCGGGGTCTTCACGGAGGGGGCGTTGAGCATCTGTTCGGCCTGGAGGGCGGCAACACGGTTGGCTGCGGGGTCGGCGCCGGGTCGGCCGAGGATCAGCCGGTCCGTGGCGGCGCGCAGGGTCTCGGGGACGATGGCGGCCTGCACCGCCGGGTCCTGGGACACCTGCGGACGCGGCGGAGTGGCGAACAGGGCCATGAACGAGCCGAAGAACGTGCCGACGAGAACCCCGAACAGGAGCGAGGCCCACGGGCCGGATCCGAGCCACAGGACGTCGGCCAGGCCCATCGCGAACCCGAAAACCAGGCCCTGCTGGACGCCGAAGAGGACCTTCCTGCCGCGGTCACTGCGGTTGGCGCGCAGACGCAGGAGGGTGAACGGGTCCCGCGGTTCGGGAGCGGCGTGCGCGGAGGGGTCGCCCATGCGGGGAGCCTATCCGTTCGCCGCGCGGAAGGGCCGGTCCCGGAGCCGCCGTCGGTCGGTGCGGTCCCGGGACCGTGGCCGGTTCACTCCGTGCCGAAGTCCTCGCGGCTGAGGTCCTGCTCCTCCATCCTGTCCTGGAGCTCGGCCTCCAGTTCTCCTCGGGTGTCCGGCTCGCGGGCGTCGTCGCTGTGGTCGGCGTCGACGACCTGGTCGGTGTCCGTGGTCTTGGACCTGGACTCCTCCGGAACGCTCATGTCCGGTCTCCTCCCTGTCGGATGACTGGCCCGCCCCTACCCGAGGCCACCAGGGACCACACGCCCATCTCATGCATCAGGAGTCACACGGGCGTCACGCTGTGGTCGTGGTCTTGATGAGCGGCGCGTCCCGCACGAGCATCCGGAACCCGACGCCGTAGTACAGCCCGCGCGCCTCGGGGTGCCCCTGCGCGCCCAGGCAGGCGACCGTCGCGTGCGTGGCCCCGGCCGCCCCCGCCAGGCGCATTCCGTGCAGCAGCATCGCCCTGCCCAGCCCCAGGCGCCGGTAGTCCGGGTGCGTGCCGACCGGCTCGAACTCGACGGTCCCGTTGGCATCGTCGAGCCACATGATCGTCGAGGACGCCATCGTCCCGTCCGGTGCCTCCACCAGGACGTGCAGGTCGCCGCGGTAGCCCGGCGTCCGCCGGACGCCCCGGTAGGCCTCGGCGGTGTACGCCGAGGGGGCCCAGGCGTCCAGATGGGCCCGGACCGCGGCTTCCGGCCCGGCCTCGTCGGCGGTGCGGAACCGGAACCCGGTCGGCAGCACCGGCTGTTCCACGTCGGTGAGGTCGCGTTCGTTGAGCTGGGTCCAGGTCCCGTTGTCGCCGAGCGATTCGGGGTCGGTCCCGTAGCCGTGCGCCGCCCATCGTTCCAGGGCGAACCCGTCGGCGGCGCTGGGCAGCACCGTGCGTTCGAGGCCCGCCGCCGTGGCGTCGTACCAGGCGATCACCTCGTCGACCAGCCCGGCGTGGTCGGGGTGGACCTGGTGCATCAGGTAGGCGCCGGTGACGTCCCTGACCGAGCCGTCGCTCAACCTCACCCGGCGCGGAAGGCGGACCCAGCCCCACGCCACCAGTTCCCCGCCGGAGAACCACAGCCGACGCGGCCAGGTCGCGCCGTCGCTGGCGTGCCCCCGGCCCCAGTTCCAGGCCAGCTCGCCGAACGAGGCGTCGCTGTTCACCAGGTCCGGGCGGCTCGCGGTGACGCGCTGCGCCAGTCCCTGCATGAGCCGCACGTCCGCGGCGGTCACCAGTTGGAAACTCGTCATGGTGGGTCACTGTGTCAGGGCGCCGCGAAGCCGTCGAGCGGTTTTCCGTGGCCGCCGAACGCGGAAGCCAGCAGTGATCGCGCCCCGTCCCCCCGGCGAAGTTCCTTCACCCTCCGCAGACCCCCGCACCCACCAGAAACGGCTAACAGAACGCTGTAAGTCGGGGCACCCGAACGAACACCCGAAACCACCCCTGACCTGCCCTGTCAGCACCACACACCCTGTTCGCACGCTTAGACGAACACCCTGGCGAACACCCCGGCACAGAAACCCGTCAGCCCCCTGTCAGCCGTTCAGCCCCCGCATGCACGGGAAACACGGCTCGGGACCATCCCCGCGTGCGCGGGGAGCACTCCGCGTGCAGGTCTTCCGCGAGCGGGCGCAGGGGACCATCCCCGCGTGCGCGGGGAGCACGCCGCCATCTGCGACATGGCTACCTGCCACTCGGGACCATCCCCGCGTGCGCGGGGAGCACTCAGGTCAGCGGTGCTCACGGCCAGCTCCCTCGGGACCATCCCCGCGTGCGCGGGGAGCACATTTCCTGTATGCAGCGGGTCCTGTTGGACGCGGGACCATCCCCGCGTGCGCGGGGAGCACCGCCGAATTCGAGCGCGAGAGGTTCGCGGAGAGGGACCATCCCCGCGTGCGCGGGGAGCACTCTCAGAGGCGCGCTCAGAGCGGCACACAGGCGGGACCATCCCCGCGTGCGCGGGGAGCACGCGGCCCAGGCCGCGATCCACTGGCGGTCGCCGGGACCATCCCCGCGTGCGCGGGGAGCACACGGTGACAATTCAGGGCGCGAGCTCCTACTCGGGACCATCCCCGCGTGCGCGGGGAGCACGGAGGTGAGCCGCCCGTGGCCCACATCCCCGGGGGACCATCCCCGCGTGCGCGGGGAGCACCCCGACTGGCAGGGCAGCGACCGGACCGGCTTGGGACCATCCCCGCGTGCGCGGGGAGCACCGAAAATGCACCCGGACCAGGTGGTTCTGTCCGGGACCATCCCCGCGTGCGCGGGGAGCACGCCAACCAGCGCCCCACCGGCGAGGTGGGCTGGGGACCATCCCCGCGTGCGCGGGGAGCACTACGAGTGCCGTTCTGACGCTGTCGCCCGCGGGGGACCATCCCCGCGTGCGCGGGGAGCACCGGGTACCGCTCGCCGGTGGTGGCGCGCTGGAGGGACCATCCCCGCGTGCGCGGGGAGCACGCCGCCCACATCCGAGCGGGCTACACGGTCTGGGGACCATCCCCGCGTGCGCGGGGAGCACCCCTCCACGTCCGACACGACGGTGTCACCGATGGGACCATCCCCGCGTGCGCGGGGAGCACTGGCAAACGTGAGTTCGATCGCCCTACCATGGGGGACCATCCCCGCGTGCGCGGGGAGCACGGTTTGGTCGGGGACTCCAGGCTCGCGCGGCGGGGACCATCCCCGCGTGCGCGGGGAGCACGACCACGGGCAAGAGTGCCCGCGGTGCGCCCCGGGACCATCCCCGCGTGCGCGGGGAGCACCGGCATGATCGCGCAGTCACACCGGGGATGCCGGGACCATCCCCGCGTGCGCGGGGAGCACAGTCGACGACCTGCGAACTTACCAGCGGCAAGCAGCCGTTTTTCCAACTTCTTCAGAAACAGAAATACACACCATAAGCCCCAAAAGAGCCAAAAAGCCCATCAGTAGCCAAAAGCTGTCACTCCACAACACCAAACCTACAGACCATCATCCCCCGCTGTCTGGGGAACCACCGCAGCCGACTCACCCCTCCCCCGGCGAAGCCCCTCCATCCTCCCCAGACCCCCCGCACGCACCAGAAACGGCTAACAGAACGCTATAAGTCGGGGCACCCGAACGAACACCCGAAACCACCCCTGACCTGCCCTGTCAGCACCACACACCCTGTTCGCACGCTTAGACGAACACCCCGGCGAACACCCCGGTACAGAAACCCGTCAGCCCCCTGTCAGCAGTTCACCCCCCCCGCATGCACGGAACTCGGAACAGCGGAAAACACCGCGGAACTCTCCGCAATGGATTCCGGTTGGCTCGCCGCGCTCCCTCCCCCCGGTTCTGAAAGTGGCACGGGCCAACGCCCTTCCCGGAACCCCGGCGGTAGCGAACGAAAACGCTGGGTAGCTGGTGTAGGCGCTGTCCGTCGCACGGGGCCGACGGCGTCTGGACCTGATCGGGAGGGGCAGAGGATGCAGCACAGAAGCGTGTGGACGGTCGTGGAGAACCGACCGGAGTTTCCCCGTCTGAGCCAGGACGTGGAGGTCGACGTCGCGGTGGTGGGAGGCGGCATCGTCGGGCTGACGACCGCGCTGCTGGCGCGGCGGGCCGGTGCGGGCAGCGTCGCGGTGCTGGAGGCGGGACGCCTGGGACGGGGCACGACGGGGCACACCACCGGCAAGGTCACCTCCCAGCACGGACTGGTCTACGCGGGGCTGGTCGACCGCTACGGCCAGGACCTGGCCCGCGTGTACGCCGACGCCAACCAGGCCGGGGTGGAACTGGTCGCCGAACTGGCCGGTGAGTACGGCATCGACTGCGACCTCACCCGTGCGCCCGCCGTGGCCTACACCCGTGACCCCGGGCGGCGCCGGACCCTGGAGGAGGAGGCGGCCGCGGCCCAGCGCCTGCGCCTTCCGGCGTCGCTGGTGGAGACGACCGACCTGCCCTTCGGGATCGAGGCGGCGGTACGGTTCGACCACCAGCTGCACTTCCACTCGGGCCGCTACGTCGCCGGGCTGGCCGAGGCGCTCTCGGCGGTCGGCGGCCAGGTGTTCGAGCACACCCGCGTGCTGGAGGTGGACGAGGAGCGGGACGGCACCGTGCGCGTGCGCACCGACGACGCGACGGTCCGCGCAGGCTCCGTGGTGGTGGCGACGCTGTTGCCGATCAACATGATCGGGGGGTACTTCGCCAGGACCCGCCCCTTCCGGTCCTTCGGGCTGGCGGCCCGGCTCCACGGTCCGGCACCCCAGGAGATGGCGATCTCCATCGACTCGCCCAGCAGGTCCACGCGCCCCTGGCTGGACCGCGGCCCCAACGGGCTGATCGTGGTGGGCGGCGGTCACGAGACCGGCACCGGGCAGGACACCCGGGCGTTGTGGGACGACCTGGAACAGTGGACCAGGTCCACCTTCGACGTGGACGCGGTGGAGTACCGCTGGTCCGGTCAGGACTACACCACGGCCGACCAGGTGCCCTACATCGGTCGTTCGTCGATGAACGACCGGATCCTGGTGGCGACGGGGTTCAACAAGTGGGGCCTGAGCAACGGCACCGCCGCCGCCGTCATCCTGAGCGATCTCCTGCGGGGCCGCGACAACCCCTGGCTGGCGATGTTCGACGCGACCCGCGTCGGTGACGCCAAGGCCGTGGGACGGCTGATCAAGGACAACCTCAAGGTCGGCGCGGACATGGTCGGCGGACACCTGGGCCGGCTGTATCCCCACCACGCCCGCCACCTGGACCGGGGCCAGGGCGGCGTCATCGAGATCGACGGCGACTCCGTCGGCGCGTACCGCGACGAGCGGGGCGGGCTCCACGCCGTCAGCCTGAACTGCACCCACCTGGGCTGCCGACTGGCCTGGAACGCGGCGGAGACCAGCTGGGACTGCCCCTGCCACGGCTCCCGGTACGACACCGACGGCAGCGTGCTCAACGGCCCGGCGGTCACGCCCCTGCCCACCGTCGACCTCGACGACGACTGACCCCCACCGTCGGATCCGGGGCCCGGCCCCGGAGGTGCCGGGCGTACGCGCACCGGGCCCGGCCCCCGGGGCGGCGCGAAGGCCTACCGTGGGCGCATGGTGTTGATACGGGTCTTCGAAACCGCCGAGGAGCGCTGAACCGATGTCGCTGGCCGAACGCCTCCAGAGCCTGTTCGTGGCCCTGGCCGCCCTGATCGGCCTCGGGGCCGGGTTGGCGCTGCCCGTCGGCCCGGCGGCCGAGCACGTGGTGCTGCCCGCCCTGCTGGCGATGCTCACCGCCGTGTTCGTGCAGATGGACGCCGCCCACGTGGGCGAGGTCGGGCGCGCCAGGACCCTGGTCGCCGTCAGCCTGGTGCTCAACTTCGTGTTCACCCCGGCCCTGGCCTGGGCCCTGGGATCGGGGCTGCTCGGAGGCGAACCGGACTTGCGCATCGGTCTGCTGTTGCTGCTGGTGACCCCGTGCACGGACTGGTATCTCGTCTTCACCGCCATGGCGCGCGGGCACACCGGCATCGCCGCCGCACTGCTGCCGGTCAACCTCGTCCTCCAGCTCGCGCTGCTGCCGGTGTACGTACTGCTGTTGGGCGGGCGGGCCGCCATGGTCGACGCCGCCACCCTGGCCGAGTCGGTCCTGCTCGTCCTCGTCGTCCCGCTGGCCCTGGCCGCGGTGCTGCGGTGGGCCTCGCAGCGGTTCAAGGGGGCGGCCTGGCGCGAGCGGTACGTCACCGGACCGGCCTCGCGTCTGGTCCTGCCGCTGCTGTACGCGGCCGTGCTGGCGATGTTCGCCTGGCAGGCCCGCACCGTCCTGGAGCACGGCGCCGACCTGCTCGCCCTGCTGCCGCCGCTGGCGGTCTTCTTCGTGGCGCTGCCCCTGATCGCCACCGGCCTGTCCCGGGTGCTGCGCCTCCCGGCGGACCAGGGGGTCACCCTGGTCATGACCACCACGGCCCGCAACTCGCCCATCGCGCTGGCCATCGCGGTCGCGGCCTTCCCCGACCGGCCCCTGATCGCGGTCGCGCTGGTGGTGGGACCGCTGGTGGAGCTGCCCGTGCTGGCCCTGCTCGCGCAGTTGGTGAGGGTCCGGCGGCCCGCCGCGAACGGGCCCGCTCCGGCCCGGACACACCAGGGGCACGGCCCGGAGCGCTGACCGCCCCGGGCTCCGGGCCGCCCCCGACGCCGCGTCAGGTCGCGTCGCCGCCCCCGTCCGCAGCCTCCTCCCGGAGGAGGTCGCTCAGACGTTTCAGCACCCGCAGCTGCGCGGGGTTGTACAACTGCACCATCGCTTCGGCCATCGTGCGTTCGGCGCGCTCCGCGCCGCCCGGCGCGTCACCGGCGGGGTCGGCCGACCACGGGTTCTCCTCACTCCGTCTGCGCACGACCGGCAGCATGCGCGCGGCGAGGCGGTCGATCGCGGCGTCGTCCGCGTCCTCGGGAAGGGCCTCGAACTCCTCGTCCGTCTCGTCGGGGTCGCTGATCAGTTCGCGGAACTTCTCGACGGACTTCTCGCTGAGAACGGTCGAGTAGACCATCAGCAACGACCGCTGCCGGTCGGAGAACTCGTGGGAGACCGGCGCGAACGCGGGGGGAACGTAGGCCGGTGCGCGGTGGCGCAGGATGACGGCCAGCTCCGCCCGCACGCGGTTGAGCCGGTCGACCGTCGCCTCCAACTCCTTGTCCAGCACCCGGATCGCCTCGTCCGGGTCCTCGTCCGCCCGTCCCATCGAGGCCACCTCCGACAGCGGGACGCCCAGATCGCTCAAGCGCTTGATCTGGAGCAGACGGACCAGGTGCGGAACCTGGTACTGCTTGTAGCCGTTCGCCGTCCGCTCCGGCACGTCCAGCAGGCCGACCTCGTGGTAGTACCGGACGGCCTTCACCGTGGTGTTGGCCAGCTCGGCGAGCTGCTGAGTACTCCAGGCCACGCGATGCCTCCTCCTCCGCCGCGACCGCGGGCGGCGCCGCGCCCCACGCGGACACCCAGTCCACACCCTGCCCCGAGGGCCGGGTCAAGCGGCGTGCCCTCGTTCGCCCCCGTTCGTCCGCCGTCCCCGGCACCGGACGGCTCCCGGGCTTGACCCTGCCCCGAGGGCAGCCTTTCGAATGGGGGCGAACGCCGATCGTGACCGGTTCGCGACCGAGCATGCCGGGTGCGCCCCCAGCGGCGACGGGCATGCGGCGGCCCCGGTTCCGTGCCAGGTCGGCCACAGGTACTCACGAGCGGACAGGGAGCCCGAAGTGATCAAGGAACGCCGACGGCGCGAGGCGGCCAAGCGGGTCAAGGACGGAAACGGCCGTCCGCTCAAACGCTTCCGCTGGTGGCAGCCGCTCTCCCGCGCCCTGTTCCACCTGCCCCTGACCGACGGCGACGGGCACCGCGCGGTCTACTCCGTCGACGTGCCCTACTGGCAGCGGGTCATGACCGAGGACGGCAAGGGCAGGGCCCACCTCTACCTGGACGGCAGGCACCACCTGGAGTCCACGCTCCCGGCGGTCTTCCCGGTGCCGGGAGGGGTGGTCGAGGTGGAGTCGACGGCCTTCGGGCTCAAACGCTGCCACTACGTGACCGCCGGGGGCGACGAGCGCCAGCTCGTTCCGGACGAACGCTCGGCGGAGGGCCGCCGCGCCCGCCTGGACCGCGAGCGCCCGGCGCTGAGCCGCCTGGTCAGGGCGGTGTCGCTGGTCCTGCTGGTCGTGCCGGTCCTTCTCGTCGTCCCGCAGATCGTCGAGGCGGTCTCGCAGGTGCCGCCGATAGCAGAACGCTTCGGCGCCTTCACCTCACCCGTCGACCTGCCGCTGTGGCTCAACGTCGCGCTCGGGTTGTGCGCCTCGACCTCCAGCGTGGAACGGGCGACCCGGCTGCGCTGGAACGCGCTGCTGGACAGCGCCAACTGAACGCCGACGCCGCGGACGCGCGTTCGCGCGGCGCGGCACCGAGTACCGCGAGCCCCGGCGGCTCCCCCGACCCCATCGAACCGACCCCGTCGAACACGGAGCCAGACACATGCGAAGCCTTCACAAGCCCTTCCGGATCATCCGCGCGAACCTCGGCGCCTACCTCGTGATGAACGCGATCGCCTACGGCGTGTTCCTCGTCGGCATGGGGGCGGCCCTGGCCTTCCCCGAGCTGAACGCCGCCCAGGTCGGCTCCCAGCAGGAGGACGGGACGGCCGACCTGGTGGGTGAGCTGTTCGCGAACCCCTGGCTGTTCGGCCTGATCATCTTCGGGGTCAACGTGCTGACCGTCGCCGTGCTGAGGATCATGCTGCCCTCGATGATCGTGCCCTTCGCCGGGATCCCCCTGTTCGCCTACAAGGCGTACGAGACCGGCGTGATCCTCGCACCCCTCGACGAGGCCACGGCCACGCTGATGATCCCGCACTCGCTGGCGGTCGTCATCGAGTTCCAGGCCTACGCCCTGTTCATGCTCGGCGCCTACCTCCTCGGGAGGGCCTGGCTGCGCCCCGCGGCGGTCGGCGCCCCCGACCGCCGTCGCGGCTACCTGTACGGCCTCCGGCAGGCCGGCTGGTTGAGCCTGCCCGCGCTGGCGCTGCTCGTCGTCGGCGCGGCCTACGAGGCCTTCGAGCTCGTCTACCTGGTCCCCCGCATGCTCGCGGGCTGATCCCGAAACGTCAGCGGGACGGGGGACCACCAGCGGAGCACCCGGCCGCCCACGACGACCGGGTGCTCGCGCGTCGGCGCCGCCGAGACGCTCCCCGCCGGGGCGCACCGCGCGACGGCTTCCCAGGCGCCCGCCCCGGCCGTCCCAGGAGACACCGGGACCGCACCGAACAACGGCTTCCCAGGCGCCGGACGCGGCATGGTCGTCGCCCTCGCCGCCCGTGGGCCGAAGGCGGACTACCCCCCGACGGCGCGGCCCGCGTAGTCGGGCGCGGGTTCGGCGAGGGCGGCCAGGCGCGCGGCGGCCTCCTCGGGGAAGGGGACCGCCCGGCCCAGGGCCTGGTCGACGTGGAGCGCCATCAGCTCCTCGGTCGCCACCAGGACCTCGCCGACCCGCATCTCGTGGCAGATCCGCGCCTTCTTGGCGCCGGGCCGGTCCGGGCCCGGACCGACCACCCGGGTGCGGACCTCGACCTCGTCGTCCGCGGCGACCTCGCGCAGGTAGCGCACGTGCGCCTCCACCGTGTACAGCGAGCAGCCGGACCGCTCGCGGTAGGCGGCGTCCAGGCCGACCCGGTCCATCAGCGCGTCCGTCGCGAACCCGAAGACCAGGACGTAGTAGGCCTCGCTGAGGTGGCCGTTGTAGTCGATCCACTCGGGCCGCAGCCTCTGGGTGAGCGTCGCGCTCACGCGTCCGCCCCCGCCCGCTCGGCGGCCTCGGCGGCCTCGGCGCGTTCGACCTCCTCCAGCGCGCGGGCCACCGCGATCAGACGGCGGTCGCGCTGGGCGATCAGCTCGGCGGTGGAGCGCCCGGCCACGACCTCGTCCGTGCCCGCGACCATGCGGTCGCGCAGCTCGGCGGTGAGTTCGGGCGCCTCCAGGCGGGTCCACGGGGACTTCAGGGACGGACCGAAGTGGTCGAGCATGTGCGCCATGCCGCCCTCTCCCCCGGCCAGGTGGAAGGTCAGGCAGGGGCCGAAGAAGGCCCAGCGCAGCCCGGGTCCGCTGGTCATCGCCAGGTCGATCTGCTCGACGGTCGCCTCCCCCTCGGCGACCATGTGCAGGGCCTCGCGCCAGGCGGCCTCCTGGATCCGGTTGCCGATGAACCCCGGCAGCTCCCGGTCCATGGTGATCACCGACTTGCCCGCGGCGCGGTAGAAGTCCGAGGCCCACTCGACGGCCCACCGTTCGCTGCGCTCACCGCCGACCACCTCGACCAGGGGCACCAGGTAGGGCGGGTTGAACGGGTGCCCGACGACGAGCCTCCCCGGTGTGCGGGCCCCCACCTGCATCTCGCTCATGCTGTAGCCGGAGGTGGACGAGGCGACGACCACGCCCTCGGGGGCGGCGGCGTCGATCTCGGCCAGCAGGTCGATCTTCAGGTCGAGGCGCTCCGGTGCGCTCTCCTGGACGAAGTCCGCGTCGGCCACGGCCTCGGCCAGCGTGTCCACGACCAGCAGGTTCGCCGTGTCGGCCCCCTCTGCCAGGCCCAGCTCCTCCAGGGCGGGCCAGGCCGAGGAGACCAGCCCGCGCAGCTTGCTCTCGGCGTCCGGGGCGGGGTCCCAGGCGACCACCCGGTAGCCGCGGCCCAGGAAGTGGGCCACCCAGCCGCCCCCGATGACCCCCGCTCCGACGCAGGCGACCGTGCGCACGGCCTCGGGGGTGGTTCTCGCATTCTCCGTCATCGTGCTCCTCGTGTGGTCGGCGGTTGGTGTGGGACGGCGGCTAGGCGGCGCTGCGGAGCCCGAGCATGGTGCGGGCCTCGGCCGGTGTGGCCACGCGGGCGCCGAGCTGCTCGATGATGTTGACGGCCTTCTCGGTGAGCTGGCCGTTGGTGGCCTTCACCCCGCGGCTGAGGTAGAGGTTGTCCTCCAGCCCCACCCGGGCGTGCCCGCCGAGCAGCACCGACTGCGCCACCCACGGCATCTGCTTGCGGCCGATGGAGAAGCTCGCCCACTGCGCGCCCTCGGGGAGCAGGTTCACCATCGACTGCAGGACGCCCGGGTCCGACGGCGCCCCGTAGGGGATGCCGGTGCACAGCTGGAACAGCGACGGGTCGTCGATGAGGCCCTCGGCGTGCATGGTCTTGGCGAACCACAGCTGGCCGGTGTCGAAGATCTCCAGTTCCGGGCGGACCCCGAGTTCCTGGATGCGCTTGGCGCCCGCGCGCAGCATGTCCGGGGTGGAGATGTAGACCTGGCTCCCGTCACCGAAGTTCAGGCTGCCGCAGTCCAGGGTGCAGATGTCGGGCAGCAGTTCCTCCACGTGCGGCAGGCGGTCCAGGCCGTTGACGAGGTCGGTGCCCTCCTCGAACTTGAGCGGGTCCTCCTGGCCGATGACCAGGTCGCCGCCCATGCCCGCGGTGAGGTTGATGACGATGTCCACGCCGGTCTGGCGGATGCGGTCGACGACCTCCCGGTAGAGGGCGTTGTCCCGGGAGGGGGCGCCCGTCTCGGGGTCGCGGACGTGGATGTGCACCACGCTGGCGCCGGCCCCGGCGGCCTCGACCGCGGCGGCGGCGATCTGCTCGGGTGTCACCGGCACGTGCTCGCTGCGGCCGACGGTGTCCCCGGCGCCGGTGAGGGCGCAGGTCAGGATGGGTTTGGGGTTCATGGTGTCGCTCATGGCGGTGCTCCGTCTCCGTGTGTGCGGCATTGCGGGTTCTGTGAACGGGCGGCCCTCGGGGGCCGGATGGGGCGTTTTCGGGCGCGCGGAACCGAGGTCGGGGCTCCGGAAGGGGTTAGGGCCGGGTCGGGTGCGGGTCGGCTCAGTCCCCCGGGGCCCGGCGGCGGCCCAGGACGTCGCTGTCGATGACCGAGCGCAGGGTGTCACGCATGTGGGCGACCGACCGCCCGGGCATCCCGGTCATGACCTGGATGCCCATGCCGTCGATGAGGGCGGTGAGGCGTCTGGTCATCTCCTCGACGTCGAAGTCGGCGAAGACCCCGCTCTCCCTGCCCTCGCGCAGGGTGCGGGCGATGGTCTCGTGCCAGCGCAGGTAGGAGTCGGCGTGCAGCCCGCGCATCCCCGGGTCCAGCGCCGCTGCCGTCCAGACCTGGAGCCAGATCGACCACTCCAGCCGCAGGCGCTCGGAGTCGGGGAGCTGGAGTTCGATGAGCCGCAGGAGGCGCTCGTAGGGGTCCTCGATGGTGTGCAGCCCCGCGACCTGGCGGTCGAAGGCCTGCTTCACCGAGTGGCGCAGCGCCTCCACCAGCAGGTCGTTGAGGGTCGGGAAGTAGTAGTGGACGGTGGCGCTGGACGTCCCGCACGCCTGGGCGACCTGGGCGACGCGGACCGAGTGGAAGCCGCGTTCGGCGATGAGGGTCCACGCGGCCTCGATGATCTGGAGTCTGCGGCTGTGCTCCCGGGCGGCCGTGGGGTGGTCCGCCAGGCTCGCGGAGGTCGGCCGCACCGCCGAGGAGTCGCGCGGTACCGCCGAGACCGTCTCGGCGTCGTCCTTGCCGTTGAGCAGCCAGTTGACCGTCACCCCGGTCTCGTCGGCGATACCGGCCAGTTCCAGGGCGGTGAAGCGCCGGGTGCCGGTCAGGGACTTGGAGAGTTTGCTGGGGTCGATGCCGAGTCTGGTCGCGAACTGGCGCTGGGAGAGGCCGGATCGGCGGATCGCCTCGCGGGCCCTGCCGCGCACGTCGTCGGCCACGTTGTCGCTCACGGTGGGAACGTAACAGCACGATGGCGATTTTCGCAACGCGGACGTGGTTGTCACTTCGTTACACAGGCATCGGCCCGTGCGCCCCACTACCCACGAAACCCTTGCTACCAAACGCTTTCCCTCATAACAGCAGCGCACGGCAGCAGGCGGGAACAGCGGTGAGGCGATTCTGACTGGTTGATTAGTCAAGCGCAACACAGTAGTAACTGGATGGTCCACGCCCTCGACCCCGGAGGTGACCCGAGCTATCCGCTGGAACATCGACAACAAAGTCTTCTGGCCCGCGCTGATCATGGTGATCGGCTTCAGCGCGCCGTTCGTGATCGCGCCGCAGACGGGTGAACGCCTGCTCGGCGAGGTCCTGTCCTGGCTACAGTCCGACCTGGGCTGGGTGTACATGTGGTTCGTCGTCGGACTCGCGGTACTGCTCGGCTGGCTGCTCTTCAGCAGGCACGGCCGCATCAGGATGGGCGGCCCCGACGACCGCCCCGAGTTCTCCACACCCACCTGGCTGGCGATGATCTTCACCGCCGCGATCGGCGGCGGCCTCATGTACTGGGGGATCATCGAGTGGGCGCACTACCACGTGGACCCCCCGTTCCAACTCGAACCGCACAGCGCCGAGGCCGCCGAGTGGTCGGCCACCTACCCCCTCTTCCACTGGGGCCCCACCGCCTGGGCGGTCTTCTGCGTCCCGACCCTGGCCCTGGCCTACGCCTACCACGTGCGCAGAATCCGCCGCCTGCGCCTGAGCGAGGCCTGCCGCGGGGTGCTCGGCGACCGCGTCGACCGCTGGCCGGGACGCCTGATCGACGTCTTCTTCATCCTCGGGATGATCGGGGCGGCGGGAACCTCGCTGGCCCTGGCCGTGCCCACCGTCGCCGAGGGCGCCTCCCGCATGCTGGGCTTCGAGCCGGGCGCCACCCTCAACACCATCGTCATCGGCCTGTGGACCGTGCTGTTCGGGGGCAGCGTCGCCCTGGGCCTGCACCGCGGCCTCAAGCGCCTGGCCAACCTCAACCTCTACCTGGCCGCCGCCCTGGGCGTCCTGGTCCTGGTGCTGGGCCCGGCGGTCTTCGTCATCGACACCTTCACCAACAGCGTCGGCATGCTCGCCCAGAACATCGTGCGGATGAGCACCTATACCGACCCGGTCGGCGGGTCCGGCTTCGAGGAGATCTGGACGGTCTTCTACTGGGGCTGGTGGATCTCCTACGGGCCCTTCGTCGGCATGTTCTGCGCCAAGATCTCCAAGGGGCGCACCGTCCGGCAGATCATCGTCGGCATGTGCGGCTTCGGCAGCCTGGGCTGCTGGCTCTCGTTCGCGCTGCTCGGCAACTCCAGCATGGCCTTCGAGCTGAGCGGGCAGGCGCCCATCGTCGACACCCTGGAGTCCGAGGGCGCGGTCCCGGCCATCTTCGCCACGCTGGAGGCGTTCCCGCTCAGCTGGATCATCACCCCGCTGTTCCTGCTGCTGTTGCTGGTCTTCCTGGCCACCACGCTGGACTCCGCGTCCTACATCATGGGCTCGGCCACCTCCCGTGACCTGCCCAACGAGGTCGAGCCCTCCCGGTCCAACCGCGTGCTCTGGGCCGTCGTCCTCGCGGCGGTGTCGGTCTCGGTGATGTCGGCCGGAGGCACCGACGCGTTGCAGACCCTGTCGGTCGTGACCGCCTTCCCGCTGATCTTCATCCTGAGCCTGGTCGCCGCCTCCCTGGTGCGCTGGCTCCGCGAGGACGAGCGCTACCGTTCCGGCGCTGCGGGCCCCGACCCCGGTGCCGGTCCTGGAGCCGAGCCCGGCCTCGGTCCGGACCGAGGGGAGGAAGCGGGACTGGACACGCCTCCGTCCCCGCCGACCCCGGCTGCGAGGTGACCCCTGCGCGCGCGGGGAGCACGCGGCGTCGGCCAGGAGCACGGTGACGTCGTCGGGCCATCCCCGCGTGCGCGGGGAGCACCACGGGCGCTGGTTCGGCGGGGTCCAGTCGAGGGGACCATCCCCGCGTGCGCGGGGAGCACAGTCAACAACCTGCGAACTTACCAGCGGCAAGCAGCCGTTTTTCCAACTTCCTGGAAAACAGACAAAGCGCCCAGCCCTGGAAACACCATGGCCGCAGAATACCGGCCGAGAAGTTCATTCGTTGGTCCGCTGGAACCCCTCCGGCCCGTAGCGCCCGTACTCGCGGCCGCTCCCTCAGTCCTCGGAACCGGTCGCGCCGCGCTGGTAGGCGGTCGGCTGTCCTGGCCGGGCCGCCAGTTCGCGGGCGGCCGCCAGGTTCTGGTCGATCGCGGCCTGCCATCGCCCCGGGTCCCGGCGGCGGCGTTCGCGCGCCAGCGCGAGCCCGGACAGCACCGGGCCCAGCCACGCGTCGGCGATCGGGGCCGGAGGTATCCGCAGGTCCTGGCACGCTCCGTCGCCGTGGATACGGCGGGCGATCGCGTTCAGCGCCGGTCGGGCCAGCTCGCCGGGTACCTTGAGCATCGCGTGCAGCGCGGAGGTCGCCGAGGCCAGCGTCGCGTCCGCCAGCACGGCCGACTCCTCCGTGGCCGGTCCGGTCACGCTCTGGAACACGGCGTCCAGGCGTGCGGCGGCCTCGTTGCCCGTGATCCCCTCGACCAGACGCGCGTCGATCCCCAGCAGGTGGGCGACGTACCACCAGTAGCGGTACAGGTCGGCCTGCTCGCGGCTGCTCAACCCGAACCCGAGAAGCCCTTCGGCGGTGTAAGCGGTCAGGGTGAAGTCCATCCAGGTCCGCCCCAGGTCGACCTGGTTGATCGGGCAGCCGTCCGCCGAGCTGTCGTAGCCGCGGTTCAGCGCGAGCCTTCGCATGTGCGCGTGCAGCATCCGCACCTCCAGGGTCGCCACGTAGCCCGGCTGTCCGACCCGGAGGCTGCCGGGCAGCATGGTCTGGGTGAGCCACGCCCCGGTCTCCTGGATGCGCCGCTGCGCGGACTCGACCAGCCGTCCCGTCGTCGTCAGCACCTTGGAGATCGACGGCGACTCGTATACCCGGATCAGGGAGCCAGCGTTGAGCGCGATGATGTGCACCGGCGGCGGCGAGGTGTAGAACGGCATGGGGCCCCGGTCGAGCAGGGCGTCGTCCACGTAGTCGGGCGGGCTCTCGGTCTGCCGCAGCAGCGCCGCCAGTGCCGGGGGCGGGTCGGTGAGGGAGGCCAGGCCCTCCCGGATGCCCTGGTTCACCACGGGCCTGGCCTGCCCCATCCCGATCTCGTGCATCTCGGTGACGACCGCGTCGGCGAGCACGTCACCGGTGGTCAGCGCCCACTGCATCAGGTCGGCTCGGGCCTGGCCGAACTGGGCCAGGACGGTCGACCGCCCCGCCCTGCCCGTCGGCCACGGGTTCTGCTCGGTCATGGTCTCCCTTTCTTCCGGGGGTTCGTTCCTGACCGCCCGCAGGGTCGGGAGGACCCCGGGGGTGCCAGGTATGGCTGACATGGTCCTGCCGCGGACTGGGCTGGAGGCGCTCGGCCGCCCGGCGCTCCGGTGTCGGCCGTCCGCCCGGGCCGGGCGGCGGGCCCACGGGTTCTGACCCGGGCGGACAAGACGGGACCGTGGCCCGGGCCCGCGACGGCCCGGTGGTGTACGGGTCCGGGGCGGCTCAGCCGTGGGCCTGGGCCCGCGGCCTGCCCGGGGAGCCGTGGGCGTCGTCGCTCCCGGCGATGTCGCTCAGCACCTCGGAGGCGGCGAGTTCGTCGCGGGCGGCGAGGCGGTCGAAGCCGTTGACGGCGGGGTAGACGTAGCGGCCCAGGGTCGCGATGAGGACCGCGCCGACGACGAGGACGCCCATCAGGACGGGGATGACGGGGTCGTAGGAGCCCAGCAGGTCGTACCCCAGCCCGAGGAGCAGCGGCCCCAGCGCACTGCCCAGGAGGAACGCGGCCTGGACCAGGCCCAGGATGCGGCCGAAGTAGCGCGTGCCCAGGTAGCGGGTGATGAGCAGGGCGAGCAGGTCTCCCTCGATGCCGAAGGCGACGCCGATGAAGGCGACCGCGACGACGGCGCCGCCGAACGGCGGTTCCAGGAAGAACATCCCGGCGATGGGGGCGATCATCACGATCGGACCGATGACGCACGCGTGCACCCGGTCGAGGATGAGGCCACCCGCCACCCGGCCCACCAGCGAGGCGAGCCCGAAGACGACCAGCAGGGTGGCGGCCTGGTCGGCGCCCAGCCCGCGGTCGGTCATCATCGGCACGAGATGGACCTGGAGGCCGTAGACGACGACGCCGACCAGTCCCAGTCCGAGCGCGATGGCCCAGAACTGCCGGGTGCGGACCGCCTCGCCGACCGTCAGGCCGGGGAGTTCGAGGCTGACCTCGCGGCCCTCCACCCGGGTCTCCTGGACGAGTCGTCCGCGCACGTGCCGTTCGGCGCGGGCGCGCACGAACAGGGTGACCATCGTGACCGACACCACGACCGAGATCAGCGCCATGAGGCCGTAGGCCGTCCGCCATCCGACGCCTTCGATGAGCGCTCCGGCCAGCAGCGGGGCCAGGGCCGAGCCCAGCCCGATGATGCCCGTCACCACTCCGACGGCGAGGGCGCGGTTGTTGTCGAACCAGCTCACCACCGCCCTGGTGGCGGGCACGGCCGTCCCGGCCCCGAAGAAGCCCACGAAGAAGCACGGGATGAGGTAGACCCACTCGACCGGCGGCACCAGCCCGATCAGTGCCATCGAGGCCGCGAACAGCACGAACCCCGGCACGAGGATGTACCGCGCGGCGAAGCGGTCCACGAGCTGGGCGACGATGACCAGGCCGATCGCCATACCGACCGCCGCGACCGAGAAGGCCCCGGTGACGGTCGTGCGGCTGAAGCCGGTGTCCTCGACGATCGGCAGTACGAACAGGCCGATGGTGGCCAGGTACATCTGGGGGCCGACGGCGTTGGCGGTGCCGCTGCCGATAAGCACCCACCAGGGGCTCCTGGGTCTGGGCGTGCGGGGGGCGACTGTACTCATGCGGTCTCCGTGGGGTCGTGGGGCGGTCGTGCAGGCGTTGGCGGGCAGGCGGTGACTGTCAGACGACAGCGGTCAGACGGCGGCGGGGAAGGAGACCCTGGTCAGTTCCTCGGAGACCTGCCAGACGCGCGCGGCCTCCTGTGCGCTGCGCAGCGGCGGGTACAGCCGCTGCTCGGACGGCGGGCCGCCCAGCCTCCCGAGGCCGCTGGGGCTGTAGAGCGCGCCCCGCTTGGCAGCCGGGTCGGTCGCGGCCATGAGCGCGGGCAGCTTGGACGTTTCGAGGGTGCCCAGCAGGATTCCGCGGGCAGACAGGGCCCGGATCCGGCGGATGTAGGGGGTGTCCTCGCCGCGGCCGATCTCGGGGCGGGCGGCCAGGAGGCTGGTCGGGGCCACCCCGGGGTGGGAGAGGTTGCTGGTGATGCCCCACCCGTGCGCCGTGCTGCGGCGGTCCAGTTCGAGGCCGAAGAGCCCGAACGCGATCTTGGACTGGCTGTAGGCGCGCATCTCGTTGTAGGAGCGCTCCCAGTTCAGGTCCTCCCAGTTGATGGAGCCGCGGCGCGCGGAGACGCTGATCTGCGAGGTCACCCGCGCCCGGCCCGCGCGCAGCAGCGGGAGGATGTGGCCCACCAGGGCGAAGTGGCCGAGGTGGTTGGTGCCGAACTGGAGTTCGTGGCCGTCGGTGGTGGTCTGCTGGTTCGGGGGTCTCATCACGCCCGCGTTGTTGATGAGGATGTGGATCGGCAGGCCCTCCTCGCGCAGGGTGTCGCCGAGGGCGGCGACCGAGGCGAGGGAGGACAGGTCGAGGCGGCGCAGCGAGACGTTCGCGCGGGGCACCGTCCGCCGGATCGTGGCGATCGCGTCCTCGCCCTTGCGCTCGTTGCGGACGGGCATGATCACCTCGGCGCCCGCGGCGGCCAGCCGCCTGGCCATCGCCAGGCCCATCCCGTCGCTGGCGCCTGTGACGACGGCGCGCTTGCCGGTCAGGTCGGGCACGGTGATGTCGATGATTCGACTTGGCATGGTCGTTCTCCCTCATGTCGTGTCTGGATGTCGCCGCCGGGTCCCCGTCACCGGAGGCCCGGCACCGGATACCCGTCGCCGGTCCGGTCCGGCGTCCCCGGTCCGCGCGGGTGTTCCCGGAGCGGGCGGTTCCGGAGCGGGTGCTCCCGAAGCGGACGGTCGTGCGGGTGGTCGTGCCACCGGCGGGGCGCCGGTCGCGTTCACCGGTGACCGCTCCGGGGCGGTCTGCGGCGGCGCGTCGGGGCGGTGGGCGAGCACGCGTCCGCTCGCCTTCCGGGGTCCCGCTCGGGCCTTGGCACCGATCCTGGGCGCACGGCGCGGACCTATCCAGGACCTCCCGATCACAGGCTCGCCGGGCCGCCTCTGCGCCGCTCACGGGGGGATCGGCGGGTCGTGGCTGGCGCCGTCCGCGGGCGGTAGACAGGCCCCACGGACCAGGCAGCACCCGAGAAGAGGGACGTCGTGATCGATCGCACCGGGCTGGCGGAGTTCCTGCGCAACCGGCGTCAGGCCCTGCAACCGGAGGACGTCGGCCTGCCGCGCGGGCAGCGCCGCAGGACCAGCGGGCTACGGCGCGAGGAGGTCGCGTCGTTGTGCCACATGTCGACCGACTACTACTCCCGCCTGGAGCGCGAACGCGGCCCCCAGCCCTCGCACCGGATGCTCGCCTCGATCGCCCAGGGGCTGCACCTGTCGCTCGACGAGCGCGACCACCTGTTCCGCCTCGCCGGACACAATCCGCCGCCCAGGGGCGGGTCCAACGAGCACATCGGCCCCGGTCTCCTGCGTGTGCTCGACCGCCTGGACGACACACCCGCCGAGATCACCACCGAGCTGGGCGAAACCCTGCGCCAGTCCCGGATGGGCGTCGCGCTGACCGGGGACACGACGCGGTTCACGGGGCCCGCCCGCAGTGCGGGGTACCGGTGGTTCACCGATCCCGCCTCCCGGAGGATCTACGCGCCGCAGGAGCACCCGTTCCTGGCCCGGACCTACGCCGCGGGGCTGCGTGAGCTCGTCACCCTGCGCGGGCCGCGGTCGCGCGCCGCCGAACTGGCCGAACTGCTGCTGGCCCGCAGCGAGGAGTTCCGACGGGTGTGGAGCGACCACGAGATCGGGATACGCCCCCACGAGGTCAAGCACTTCGTGCACCCCGAGGTCGGCGCGCTGGAGCTGACCTGCCAGCGGCTGGTCGATCCGGGCCAGGCCCACTCGCTGAGGGTCTACACCGCCGTTCCCGGCAGCGAGAGCCACGAGAAGCTCCGGATGCTGTCGGTCATCGGAACGCAGAAGCTCGGCTGACGCCGGGTCGTACCCGGGCTCCACCGGAGCGGAGGCGGAAGTCAGCCGGGAGGGGGCGGGCTCCGTGCGTCGTGAGCGGCCGCAGGCCGGAGTTCCCGACCGGAGGCGGACCGCAACTGTCGGGCCGCTCCCCCGGAGGGCTCCCTAACGTGGCCGGTGAACGAGAGGGGAACCGGTTCATGCTGACCGATCACGACATCAGGGCCTTCGTCCAGGACGGGTTCGTCGCCCTGCGCGGGGCGTTTCCGCGCGAACTCGCCGACCGGGGCCGGGAACGGCTGTGGGCCGACCTCGGCTGCGACCCCGACGACCCCGCCACCTGGACCCGGCCGGTCGTCCGCCTCGGCGGTTACCCCGACCCGCCGTTCCGGGAGGCCGCCACCACACCCGCGCTGCACGAGGCGTTCGACCAGTTGGTGGGCCAGGGCCGCTGGCAGCGCCTGGAAGGGCTCGGCACCTTCCCCGTGCGCTTCCCCGGCGACGAGGACCCCGGCGACGCCGGGTGGCACCTCGACGCCTCCTTCGCCGGAGCGAAGGGGGAGCCCCGCGTCAACCTCCGCTCGCGCGGGCGCGCCCTGCTGATGCTCTTCCTGTTCTCCGACGTCGGCCCCGACGACGCGCCCACCCGCATCCGGGTGGGCTCGCACCGCGACGTGCCGCCGCTGCTGGCCGACGCCGGTGACGGGGGCCGCGAGTTCATGGACCTGTGCGGCGCCGCCGTCCCGGCCAGCGAGGGCCGCCCCGAGGCGCTGGCCACCGGCGCGGCCGGAGACGTCTTCCTGTGCC
This sequence comes from Nocardiopsis camelliae, assembly GCF_028993595.1. Classification (GTDB taxonomy): domain Bacteria; phylum Actinomycetota; class Actinomycetes; order Streptosporangiales; family Streptosporangiaceae; genus Nocardiopsis; species Nocardiopsis dassonvillei. Next base: position 2,525,472 of record NZ_CP118614.1, on the reverse strand, counting down.
ACCCGTTCCTCGTGCACGCCGCCCAGCCGCACCGGGGCGCCGCCCCGCGCTTCCTGGCCCAGCCTCCGCTGCCGCCCGTGGGGGAACTCGACCTCGACGCGCGGCGGCCCACTCCGGTCGAACGTCCGGTCATCGAGGCGCTACGCGCCGACTGACCCCGCGCCGGGGCCGCGCTGTGGTCGCGGCTGTCACGCACCGGCGGGCGACGGCGGTGCCTCCAGGACGAAGAAGAGGAAGCCGATCCTGGTCGACAGGGCGTGGAACTCGTCGGGGAACAGCTCACGGGCGGCCGGATCGGGCTGCGGCTCGCTGACGGCGCACAGGCGCAGACCGGCGGCGGTGAAGGCGTCGGTCATCGCGTGCAGCGGCCTGCGCCAGAACCTGAGCGGAACGGTCCGCCCGCTGAACGCGAACTCGGCACTGTAGCTGGTGGTCGCGAAGTAGTCGGGCCGGGGGTCCTGGATCGCGTAGTCCGTGAACGGGTGCTGCACCGACGCGATCAGCCGACCGCCGGGCCTGAGCACGCGCCGGATCTCGGCCAGCGTCGGGCCCCAGTCCTCCAGGTAGTGCAGCACCAGCGACGCGACCACGTCGTCGAACGCACCGTCCTCGAACGGGAGGGGATCACTCAGGTCGGCCACGCGCAGGTCCGCGTCGTCCCCGAGCCGCCGCCGTGCCAGCGCCAGCATTCCGGCGCTGGCGTCGACACCGGTGACGTCGGCGCCCCGGTCTCGCAGTGCGGCGGACAGGGGGCCCGCGCCGCAGCCCGCGTCCAGGATGCGGCGGCCGGTCACGTCCCCGGCCAGGGCCAGCATCGCGGGCCGTTCGTAGTAGGCGTTCTGGACGTTGTTCTCGTTGTCCGCCGCGTACGCCTCGGCGAAGCCGTCGTAGTCGTTGTCGTTCGTCCGGGCCGCATCCGCGGCCTGGACGGGGGTGTGGGGCACATCGGTGACTCGGTCCATCGCTGGAGCCTAGTGTGCGCGGAGCCCGCCGGGCAGCCTTCGATTACGGTCCGCGTGGACGGGAGAAGCCGCCGCGACAGGGATCGCAGTACGCGAGGCCGCGCGGAGGACGGGCACTGCCGCAACCCCGGCCAGGGGTTCCGGCTGCCCTACCGGCATCATCGAGGCCCCGGGCCCGTGCAGCTCCTTGAGAGACGAGCCCGCGCTGGCAGCGGACACACCGGAGGTTGCTGATGACAGAGCTGTTCGAGGACGGCGACTACTACACCGGCCCTCCCCTCGACAGCGAAATGGTCCGCCGTGCCGAGGCGGACCTCGGCGTGCGGCTTCCTCGCGGCTACGTGGAGGTGCTGCTGCTACGGAACGGAGGGACCCCGCGACGCCGCTGCCACCCCACATCGTTTCCGACGTCCTGGGCCGACGACCATTTCGAGATCAGCGCGATCCGGGGGATCGGCGGCGACTGGGGCATCGACTCCGGGGCCGACGGGGGAAGCCCTTACCTCATCAACGAATGGGGGTATCCGGAAATCGGCGTGGTGGTCTGCCACACGCCTTCCGGCGGCCATGACACGGTCATGCTCGACTATTCCGTGTGCGGTCCCGCGGGAGAACCCGCCATCGCCTACATCGACGAAGACCGCGTCCCCCGACGGATAGCGCGGTCGTTCGGCGAGTTCCTCACGCGGCTGGTTCCCTGCCCTCCGGCTGGCTGAGGTCGTCGCGACCCGGCCCCGCCCTCCCCGGAACACCGGAGCGGAGACGCTCCCGGCCGCGATGGCCGGGCGCGCCCCCGCCCGGATGTGTCCCACGGGCGCTCAGCCGCGTCCGGGGATCAGCAGCTCAGGTTCGACCCGGTGGTGGTGCCGAGGATCTGGGTGAACTGCGTGAACTTGTTGATGCGGCTCTGGACCTGCGCCGGGTTGCCCCCGTTGCACTCGATCGAGCCGTTGATCGCACGGATCGTCTCGCCGAAGCCGTGGCCGTTGACGATGGCGTTGTGCGGCGTGATCGTGCCGGGTCCGGACTGGGTGTTCCAGTACCAGAGGCCGGTCCGCCAGGCGACCGAGGCGTTCTGCTCGACCAGGTAGGGGTTGTTCAGCAGGTCGATGCCGAGGGCGTCACCAGCGGCCTTGTAGTTGTAGTTCCAGCTGAGCTGGATCGGGCCGCGCCCGTAGTAGGCGGCCTGACCGGCCGGGCAGCCGAAGGGCTGGTTCCAGTCGCAGTAGTGCGGGTAGTTGGCCTCGTTGGTCTCCCTGATGTGCACCAGCCCGCCGGTCTCGTGGCTGACGTTGGCCAGGAAGGCGGCCGCCTCGCGCTTCCTCACCTCGGTGCTGCCGGTGTTGGCGAAGGCCGGGTAGGAGCTGAGGGCGGCGGTGAGGCCGCTGTAGGTGTAGAAGGGGTTCCGGTTCGGGAACATCTGGTTGAACTGGGCCTCGGTGACGACGAACCCGCTGGGCGCGGGCTCCTCACCGCCACCGTCGGTGCCGCAGGCGCCCTGGTCGGCCCAGACGTCGGAGGTGCCGGGACGCTCGTTCTGCGTCCACCACTTGGCCGTGTAGTTGCGGCCGTCGTAGGAGACCTGCCCGCCGCCGGTGTAGACGGCGGAGGAGTTCCAGGCCGGCGCGCAGACGGCGGCGGCCTGCGCGACGGTCACGGGGAGGACGACGAGCACAGCCGCGAGCGCGCCGAGCGCGGCCAGCTTGCTCAGGAGACGACGGATCACGTGTTCACACTCCTAGGGTGCGGCGCGTCGTCCGACCGCGCGCCGCTGGGGGTGCCGTCACCAAAGCAAGGGTGGTCTAGACCTGTCAAGACCAGTAACACGGATCGTGAGGACAAGGTGACGGAAAGCCGGAGGCGGTGACCCGGCGTCGGGCCCCTCACCGGGCCGTCGGAGATGGGGGCGGTCCGCCTCGGCGTACGCGAAAGCTCGACGCGTTCCCGCAGAGGATCGTGTCCGTTTTCCAGGGACACCGGTCGAGTCGTGATCCATGCTGGAACCCATGAACGACACGCCTGCCCTCCGCCCTGTCAGCGTGGCCCGGACCCTGGTGTCGGCCGCCGCGGTCCTGGCGGTCGGCGCCTGTTCCCCCTCCACACCGCAGGAGGAGGAACAGCGCCCCGCCGCCAGCGAGCCGACACCTTCCGCAAGCGCAAGTGCCAGTGCCAGCGAGTCCTCCTCCCGGTTCACCGGCCTGGACCCCGAAGGCACCAGCCGGGCCCAGATCACCGAAGGACTCACCGTGGTCGTGGAGGACTTCGAGCGCGTCCGGGACGCCCAGGGGGAACCGGCGCTGACCTTCGACCTCACACTCACCAACGCCACCGGCCAGACCTTCGACGCGACCCGCGTCGCCGTGTTCGCCTTCCACGGCCCCGACACCCAGGAGGCGCCTCCGACCATCCTGGAGTTCGACGAGAACGGCTCCGGGCGTTCGGCCCACTTCGACGAACCGCTTTCCGACGGTGAGGAGGCGACACTCACCTACGGGTTCAACGTGGACCCCGACCACGAGCAAGTGCTGATCACGGTCGAACCCGAGGGGGACGACGCGGTGTTCTTCGGCGGCACCGTTCCCCTTTGATCGGGGTTTGGCCATACCGCTCGCCCAGCGAGGGCCGGGATTGCTCATGTTTACCCGCCATTGGGCGGGTAGAGAGGTGAGTGTGCACCTGCGCGCTCCTCGGGCCGCGGGGACGGCCTCCACGGCCGTACGGCCCGTGATGACGCGGCGCGGGTGCCGGGTCGGCGCCTCTCGGGGGTGAGCGCGCACGACCCGCGCCGGACCGGCGGTTCGGGGGATCCGCGACGGTCCGGCGAGACGCGGGAGCCCCCGCGCGACAGCTCTTGTCGCGCGGGGGCTTTTCCCTTGGGTCCGGACGCGGCTAGGAAATCAGCGAACGGCAGGGCTCGTCAGCCGAAGGGATCAGCCCCGCGTGCGCGCAGAGCGCTGGCTGGCCGCGCTCGCTGAAGCTCGTAGTTGCGGCTCAATCGTCGTTTCCCCACACCTCGTCATGGACGAAGATCTGTTCCCGACCTGCTCTGACGTCTGCCAGAATCTGGGCTGCTTCGGCATCGTCGTGCTCTTCGAGAAGTCGTTCTTAGTGTTCGACCCATCTTGCAGGAACGAGTACGTATCCGCTGAGGTCGTGACCGATTCCGGGGCCGTTCCCAGGTTCCATGGGCATCGCGCTCATGACGTTCTCCCCCGTCTGGTCTTGGATCATTTCCGCGTGCGCGGGGAGCACGGCGTCTGGTGCACCCCGACCAGTGGCCCGGTGAGACCATCCCCGCGTGCGCGGGGAGCACGTCTCGGAGCTGTTCATGTCGCTCTCTTCTGGGGGACCATCCCCGCGTGCGCGGGGAGCACCACGTGCCCGCGCCCTTCTTCCTCTTCCTGAGGGGACCATCCCCGCGTGCGCGGGGAGCACTGCCGCATGCGCACGGTGCGCAGAGCCATGTCGGGACCATCCCCGCGTGCGCGGGGAGCACGTCGGCTGCCTGCTGGTCGTCGCCTTCTTCTGGGGACCATCCCCGCGTGCGCGGGGAGCACCCGAGGTAGTGCTCGATCACCTCGTTGACGCCGGGACCATCCCCGCGTGCGCGGGGAGCACGGCGGCCGACGCGCTGGCGATCAGCCTGGACGAGGGACCATCCCCGCGTGCGCGGGGAGCACACCCCCGAACCCTCCGACGAGCAGCTCGCGGAGGGACCATCCCCGCGTGCGCGGGGAGCACGCCACCGTGTGTCATGACAGCAGGCCACACCGGGGACCACCCCCGCGTGCGCGGGGAGCACCCAAAAGCCGAGGTCAGAACGATCTCGTTACTGGGACCATCCCCGCGTGCGCGGGGAGCACAGTCAACGACCTGCGAACTTACCAACGGCAAGCAGCCAATTTTCCAACTTCTTCAAAGACGGACACGCACCCCACAGGCCCCGAAACCCCCAAAGAACTCACCTCCCACCAAAGCGCCGCCTCTTCGACGCCTTGCTCCACCCGCTCTTCGGCGGCCTCCGGTTCTCCTCCACCGCCTTCTTCGGACGGTGCATCAGGGTCAGCCCCTCGTGGTCCACCGGTTCCCAGTGGTGCTCGAAGGTCTGGAAGGTGAACCCCTGCTCGGAGCCGTCGCTGTACGCCAGCAACGCCCTCCCGTTCCCCGCGTACTCCTTCACCTCCGCCCACAGCGCCTCCCGGATCCGGCGCGACGGGTTGCCGATGAACACCCCCGCCGAGATCTCCATGAGCCACCGGGTCAGGAACCCGCGCAGCCCGGCCGGGCAGTTCGTGAGCACGACGACCGTCACCAGACCACCTCGTCGGCCTAGCTGTAACCCGACTCCAGCAGCTCACCCCGGTCACCCACCAGCCCGACCGTGTCCGCCACGTCGTCGTTCGCGCCCTCGCCCGTACCCTCGGCCCCGGCCTCACCGAACCCATCACCGAGCAGCAGCTTCTTGATGTCGTGCACGCACCGGTCCAGCAGCCCCTCCTGGTTGATCCGGTCCCGCAAGAGCCTGCGCGTCACACCGTCCACGTCCTCCTCACCCTGCGCGGCGGCATCGAAGGCCACCGGAATCCCGATCTCCACCTTGTACAGATCGGCCACGTCCATCACGAACCCGCGTTCGTGACCCGAGTGCACGAACCCCAACCCCGGGCTGCACCCGAGCGCGGCCGTCACCGCGTGCGCCACCCCGTAGAAGCACTGCGCCGCCGCGGTGATCGCCTTGTTCGGCGTATCCGAGACGTCGTGGTCCCCCGGCACGTACCGCCGACCGCGCCAGGTCACACCGGTCCGCGCCGCCTGCTCCCGGTAGCACGCCTTGACCCGGTCGCCCTCCTTGCCCAGCAGCGCCTGGCGGCTCAGCGCCTCCACGTCCAGGTCCGGAAAACGCATCCGGTACATCGCCCGCGCCACGTCGAGCCTGCTCCGCCGGTTCGCCCACGCCGTCGCCTGCGCCTCCACCAACCGGGAGGAACGGGTGAGCGCGCGCCCAGCCGCGTAGTAGCGCACCCCGTGCTCCCCGACCCACACCACCGTCGCCCCGCACTCGCCGAGCAGGCTCATCGCCGAGTGGGTCACGTTCGTGCCCGGCCCCAGCAGCAGCGTGCCGATGGCCGCGGACGGCAGGTAGCGCGTCCCGTCCCCGTCCTCTGCGGTGATGGCGTTGGAGTCGCGGTGCACGATGCACCGTTCCAGGTACAGGAACGACAACCGGTCGCCCACCCTGGTCAGCTCGCGCGGCCCCGAGGTCCTGCGCTTCCCCACGGTCCCCATGCCTCACCCCACCGGCGCCAGGGTCATCAGCCCGCAGCCGTAGGCCTTGGCCCGGCCCAGCCCGGCGCACAGCGTGCGGCGCAGCGCGTCGGGGTCGGTGACGGTCAGCCTTCCGTCGAAGGTCGCGGTGACCACGGGAACCCGCATCCGCTTTCCCCGCCGGTCCGGGCGCGGGTCCGCCTTGTCGAAGCCGCGCGCGTCGCGGTCGTGCACGACCAGTTCGTGCTCGTCCTCGCCCGGGAGGAGCTGCTGCTCAGCGGGCTTGCGCACGATTTCGAAACCGCACCGCTCCTGGCGCTGGAGCAGCCACCCCGCCTGGTGGCGCGGCGTGACGTGCGCGGTGGGCTTGGTGGGCTCGCCGTCTCTTCGGCGGATGCTGTGCACGGGGTTGGCGGTGAGCCGGAACGCCCACGTCTGCCCGGCCTCCAGCCTCTTCAGGAACCCCGTGTACTCGTGCGTCCGCCACGCGTTCTCCGGGTCGGTCGGCCACCCGGCCTGTTCCACCACGTGGGTCAGGTCGGGCCGGTCCGGGCCCACCACGTACAGGAACACCTCCGCCCGGGCGTTGCGGTCCACCCGCCACAGCACCCGGGGGCCGTCCGTGTCGCTGGGCAGCAGGTTCGCGTAGGAGCCCATCACGGCCGCGTGCATGGCCTGCGGCGAGGACAGCAGCTTCCTCGCTCCGGGGCGGTGGGTGTTGAACCGGAATCGGGTGAGGTACATCAGCTTCCTCCCAGGGCAGCCGTGGGATCGTGGTCGGGAACCGGCCGGCGCCGCGCGAACGGGTTCGGCACGCCGACCGAGTCGGCATGCACCGCGCGCAGGGCGTAGCGGCGGTGCGCCGGATCGAAGCTCAGCGGCAGGTCGCGCAGCGAGTCCGCCCGGCCGTCGCCGGGCGCCGCGTCCACCAGCGTGGTCAGCGCGATCACTGCGCCCTGACGGCGCCCGGTGCGCCGCTGGTACCAGTCGGCCGCCTGCCAGGGGCGCCCCGCCAGGACGTCCTCGACGCGCCCCTCCTGGGGCTCGCCCAGGTCGAGCGGGCGGGAGGGCGGGCACGAGCGCCTGCCGAGGTAGGGCAGGTAGACGGGTTCGCGGACCGCCCGGTACAGCTCGGCGACCAGGTCCCGTTCGCCTTCCACCGCCGCGAGGAACACGGCGTCGGACAGGTAGAAGCGCTCCGACACCGGCATGGACGTGTCCGTGTCCAGGTGCTTGGCGGTCTGGTAGTCGCGCACGCGGATTCCGGGCTGGTCCAAGCGCACACCGAAGCGCAGCGCCGCCAGGTCGGACAGGTCGGCGGTCCGGTCCCGTCCCAGGGCGGCGGCGAGCAGCCCGAGCACGCCGCTCTTGGTGGGGGCGTTCTCCGTGCCCCGGCGGGCGAACCGGGAGGCGGAGCCCCAGGCCTGGAGCGGGCCCGCCAGAACCAGGGGCAGGACGCTCACCGCACTCATGCCCGCGGCGCCTGGCGCTGGGCGACGGCCGCGCCGACCCGCTCGACCAGTTCGGGGAGGGTGACCTCCTCGCCCAGGCCGGAGAGCTTGGCGGTGCGCTCCCCCACCCGCACCACCCAGGTGTCGACGTCGTCGGCCGCCCCGAACGCCCGCTCCACCTGCGGCACGTACTCGGCCAGGCGCGCGCTGGCCTGGGCGACGTGCCCCGCACCCGCCTCCACGGGCTCCTCGAAGGCCCCCACGAAGCTGATCGGGCGCGCGCCGCGCAGCTTGACGACGACCGCGTCGGGCAGGGTGTGGTTGCCGAAGGTGTTGACCTTGCCGGTGGGCATCGACTCCACGAACCCGCGCACGAACGCCTCCACGGCGCGGCGCAGCGGTTCGATAACCGGTTCGTCCTCGCGCAGCCCCTCCCCCAGGTTCTTCCGCAGCAGGTCCACGTCCACGGCGGCGTAGCGGTACAGGGTGGCGGAGTTGAACTCGACGGTGCCGATCATGCCCGCGCCGGTCTCCTCCTCGGGGTTGCGGTCGTCCACGGCCGTGTAGTAGTCGGACTCGTTCTCCACCGCGTGCACGCTGAGGGCGTGCGCGACCTGGGCGGCGGCGTCCACGTTGACGTCGGCGCCGTCGGCGACCATGCGGCCGAACAGGGCGATGTCCACCGAGTGGCGGGTGTCGGCCACGGCCTTGGCGCGGGCCTTGTTGTCCTTGTCCTTGAGGAAGGTCTTGATGTCCTCGCGGCCCTCCACGGCGAGTTCGGCGAGCCCGTCGCGCTGGCGCGCGCTGAGGAACATCAGGTAGGCGGACTCGGGGGCGGGTGCCTTGGTGCCGTTCTTCTTGGCGGCGTCGGCCTTGCGCTTGGGCACCTCGATCTTGGAGCCGGTGGCGACCTGGACGGTCTCCGCGGCCAGGGCCAGCGCCTCGGCCTCCTCGATGGAGGAGTCCCGTTCACGGATGCGGGAGGCGACCAGCTCGGCGACGCGCTTGGTGCGGGTGCCCAGTTCCTGGGGGTCGAGCAGGGCGTCGAAGGCCAGGCGGGTGGCGCGCTTCCAGGCCTGGCTGGAGACCCGGGACCGGCGCACGCCGCCGTAGACGGCCGTCTTGGGGGCGCCGGTGTCGTCGCGGTTGATGTTGCTGGGCGGCACGGTCTGCAACACGTGCACGTCGAGAATGGTGCGGCTCATGGTGTGTCCTTGTCTCGTCGGTGCCCGTCCGCGGGCGCACCCGGGCGGGGCGGGGGGCGAAGCGGGCTGGTGGTGCCGGGCCTCGGCCGGAGTCGGGAGGCGGTGCGCGAAGGGCGCTGTCAGTCGGAGGTGCCGGTCGCGGTCCGCGTGTCCTGGTGGCCGGTGGCGTCGTCGGCCTCGGCGCCGTCCGTTCCGGCGCCCTCCGAGTGCCGGTAGGCCTGGAAACCGCGGCCCCAGGCACGGCGCACGCGTTCGGCCCCGGGCCGGGTGCGGGCGTCGTGGAGCTGGTCGGCCAGCAGCCCGTAGTCGAGCGGGATGTCCTCGGCGCGCAGGAGCTGGACGATCCCCCGGAGCCGGTCGAGGCGGGTGGCGCGGTGCGCGGCGCTCCCCGCCTGCACGAACCTCCTGCGCAGCGGTTCGTCGATGTCCCCGGGCGGCATAAGGCGGCGGACCGCGTCGCCGAGGCCGCGCCCGCGCCGGTGCATGCCCTTCTCGCGCTTGGACTGCTGGTGCAGGGCGTAGAGGGTCAGCGCCTCGTGCGCGGCGGCCTCGGCGTCCTCGGTGCGGGGGTCGGAGACGGAGAAGCGCTCGTAGAAGCGGTGGTCCAGGGTCAGCCCCACCAGTTCGGGCACGGCCTCGACGGGCTTGCCCGCGCCCCGGCGCAGCTTGGCCAGGGTGGCGACGGCCTCGGGGAGGTCCTTGAGGTAGCCGCCCTGGAGCTGGCGGACGCGTTCGTCGACCAGCTCCCCGACGTCCTTGAGTTCGGGCACGAACTCGGCGGTGCTCGTGGTGGTCACTGCTCCTCCTGCGGGGAGTGGTCGGTGTTGGTCAGCGGGAGCGCCCTGCGCAGGGCGAAGCGGAAGCGCAGGTCGGCCCGGGAGGCGGTGAGCCAGACCGATCCCTTCTTGGTGGCCACGACCCGGCCCGTCCAGGCGGCCTCCCCGGCCGTGTCCATGAGTTCGCCGCCGAGCCGGGAGACGATCTCGTGCGCCGTGAGCTGCCACGTGCGGCGCTGTTCCAGAGGGGGTTCAGTGGTGTTGAGGCCGCGCAGCCACTTGCGGAAGGGCTCGTCCAGCTCCGCGAACCCGCGGTCGCGCGCGGCGGCCCGGGGTCCCTCCCCGTCCGCGCCCGCCGCGTCGGCGAGGGCGGTGGCCAGGTCACCGAGGACCATGACCGCCTCCTCGGCGTCGTTGACCGCGTCGATCGCCGTCTGGCCGAGAGCGATGTCCTGCTCGTGCAGCAGGACCACGGGCATGGCGACGGTGTCGTCCACGATCTCGTCGATGACGGACTGCTGGGTGCCGTAGACGGCGCCGACCAGGCGTGTGCGGAGAAGGAAGCCCTTGTCCAGGTACTCCTCCACGGTCAGGCGCGCGACCCAGTCCAGCACCCGGGGGCGCACGACCTTCGCGGCCTCGCGGCGCTGTTCGGCGCCCCGGACGCGACCGGTGACCAGGGCGGCGAGGCCGCGCCAGGCGCTGCGGGCGGGGTCGTGGTCCCGGGGCAGGTAGACCTGCTCCTCACCGAGCTTCTTCTCCTGGGCGGGGCTGCGCCGCCAGGCGGTCATGGGCTCCCGGTCGTGCTTGTTGCGCGGGGTGAGCGGGTCGCCGTAGGCGAGCAGGACGCCGTGGACCGCTTCGCCGTCGTGGTGCAGGCGGACGCGGCGGCTCTGCCAGGTGTAGAGGTCGCGCAGGCCGTGGGGGCGGGTCTGGGCCTCCGCTCCCCCGAGGGCCTCGGCGGTGGCCGGGGCCCGGCGCCAGGCCGGGCGGTCGTCGGGGCGCGAACGCAGGTTGTCGGTGTCGCGGGGCAGCAGGTTGAGCAGGAGGGTCGCGCGCAGGTCGTCGCCCTCCACGTACACCCCGCCGAGGTTGCCGGACCACCCCACTCCCTGCGGGTAGACCTTGCCACCCTTCACGCGGGGGTCACCGACCGCACCGGACTTGATCCCGGAGGTGTCGTAGGCGTGGGCGTGCAGGAGCCAGCGGGCGGCCTCGGCGAAGCCCAGACTTTCGGCCCCGTGCGCGCGCATGGTGAAGAAGCGCGCGTTGTTGGGGACGTCGGCCACGATCGGGTCGAGGGAGGAGTGCTCGCCCTTGGCCGTGCGCAGCTCCGCCACCTGGAGGAAGGGCGCGGTCGGGTGCAGCAGGTCGAGGCGGTCGCGGTGCTCGCCGAGGTAGTCGCGGACGCGGTCCGCGGGGAGTTCTCCCCGACCCCCGTCCCACAGGTCCGCCCAGTCCTCGATGTCCTCCGGGCCGTCGATCGCGTCGTGCAGGACCGCCAGGAGCAGCCGCAGGAGGGCGAAGTCCTGGGTGGGCACGTCCCCGACCAGACGCCGGATCTGTGCGGCCTGCTCGAAGACCTCGGTGAGGGAGAGCTGGGCCTCCGTCCCGTCGAGCCGCTGGACGGGGACCCAGGGCCGGCTGGTCAGGTCGAAGGAGGGCGGGAGCGTCGGTGGGGGCGCGGGTCGCGGTGGGGGTGGCGTCGGCCCGGAGGCGTCAGTCGGCACGGTGGACCTCCAGTCCGTCGGTCGGGGTGTAGTGCAGTCGAAATCCGGCGAGTTCGGCGCGGTCGTCCTCGTCCAGGAAGAGGATGAGTTCCTCGGCGATCCAGTGGGCATCCTTGGTCTGCCAGGCGAGGACGAGGTCGGTTTCGAGTTCGGTGATGGCCCGGTCCAGTTCCTTGGGGAAGGTGAACTGGTAGGGCAGCCGGAGCGCGGAGGCCGCCAGGGCCCGTGCGGAGGCGGGCTGCGGCGCGGTGCCGGTGGGCAGGTCCAGTCCGCCGCGCCCGTCGGCCAGCCAGGGAACGGTGGTCACGGTGCCGTCGGCGGCGCGGCGGGCGACCAGGACCTCCAGGCTGTCGCGGGTGTCGCGGACCTGGGCCTTGCCGGCCTGGGTGTCGTCGGCCTCACCGACCCCGGCCTCGACCCAGCCGATGAGCGCGCGGCCGTCCCGGGCGGCCGGTTTGAGCAGGAAGGTCTCGGCTTTCTCGCCCTTGCGCGCCTGTTCGGTCTCGTATCCGTCGAGTGCCTCGGCCATCGCCTCACTCCAGGTGTCGGGGGCGGGGTCCCGGTCGCCGTAGGCGTCCTGGACCAGAGGGCTGATGTCCTCGGGGAGACGAACCGTGCGGGCGGCGTCCCCGTCAGCGGCACCGGACTCCAGGCGGGTGCGGAGCACTGCCAGGGAGCGGAGCAGGGGGTACTGCCCGTATACCGTCCGCGAACCCTGTACCGGTTGGGGCGGCACCTCGTCCCAGTCCACACCGGTGACCAGGCAGCGGGCCCGGCGCACGCGCTCGGGCCGGTCGGACTGGTCCCGGCCGCGCGGGTGGCGGTGCAGGCGGCCCATGCGCTGGAGCACGAGGTCGACGGGGGCCAAGTCGGTGACCAGCAGGTCGAAGTCCACGTCCAGGGACTGCTCCACGACCTGGCTGGCGACCACGATGTGGCGGGTGGGGCGCTCGCCGCCGAGTTCGGCGACCTTGGCGGGCGGCCCGTAGTCGGCCACCAGGGCGTCGTCGTTGGCGGCGCGGTCCAGGGCGAGGAAGCGCGAGTGCGTGACCGTGACCGTGTCGGTGCCGAAGCGGGCACGCAGGTGCGCGGCGGCCTCGTGGACGCGCGCGACGGTGTTGCGCACGACCAGGGCGCAGCCGCCCTCGGCCAGGGCGTGCTCCAGGTGCGCGGCGAGCGCGTCGAGGTCGTCGGACAGGGGTTCCACGACCACGTCGGTGGCGCGGCCGGAGGCGGCGGGGGCGTACAGGCGGGGCGCGGCACCGGTCTCGGCCGTGGTGATGAGGGGGTAGGCGCGGGCCTTCCCGACCTCGTCGTACCCCGCTCCCGAAGCGCCGGTGTAGGCCTCGGCCAGCTCGCGCCTGCGCCCGGCGGGCAGGGTGGCGGAGAGGACGACCACGGGGACGCCGTACCTGCCCAGCCAGGACAGGGCGCGGTCGAGGTAGGCGTTCATGTAGGTGTCGTAGGCGTGGGCCTCGTCGATGACGACCACCTTGCCCGCCATGGCCAGGTGGCGCAGGGCCAGGTGCTTGCTCTTGAGGCCGGTGAAGAGGAGCTGGTCGACGGTGCCGACGGCGAAGGAGGAGAGCATGCCCTTCTTGCGTCCCCGGAGCCAGCGGTGGGCGGTGAGGGCGGCGGGGGTGCGGGGGGTGCTGCCCGTGCCGGTCCCGGCGTCCTCGGCGTCGCGGTCGGTGTCGTCGGCCAGGCGGCGGCCACCTCCCATGAGCTGCGTGAACTCCTCGTTCAGGTGCGCTTTGGAGTGGGCGAGGAACACGGAGGCGGCCTCCTCCGGCATTCCGGGGAGGCGGTCGAGCCAGGTGAGGTAGCGCCCGAACATGGCGTTGCTGGTGGCCATGGTCGGGAGGGCGACGAAGCAGCCGCCCGCGCCGGACCGGGCCGCGAAGATCTCGGCCACGGCCAGGGCCGCCTCGGTCTTGCCCTCGCCCATGGGGGCCTCGACGATCATCAGGCCTGGGCCGGCCATCCGCCGCGCGGCCTCGACCGCCTGTTCCTGGACGGGGCGGACGGTCGCGCCCTCGGGCAGGGCGAAGCGTTCCGCGAAGAGTTCCGCCGCGGTGCCGCCTGGTTCCTCGGCCTGCCACTGCCGGGGGAGGTCGAGGAGGCGCCAGGCCTCGCGGGTGCGCTCGGGGTCGGTGCTGCGCTTTCCTGCGCCCGGGAAGAGGGGGAAGAGTTCGGGGTTGCTGGCGATCCAGTCCGCGACGATGACGAGGGCGGTGAGCAGGACCTGCACGGTCTGCGGGAGCTTGAGGGAGTTCCAGGCGGAGAGGCGTTCGGCCGCGCCGGTGACGCGGGCGGCGGTGTCGAGGAGTTCGGTCTGGATGGTGGTCCAGGCGCGCTCGTGGCCGGGGGTGCGGAGGAGCTGGGGGTGCCGGTCGAGTTCAGCGATGGCCGAGTAGCCGGGTGGGACTCCGTGATGGCCTCCGGCGACGACGGTGAGCTGGTGGGTGTCGCGGGCTTTCCAGCCGTGGTGCGCGACGAGCCAGTCGCGGAGGAGGAGCTGTCCGGCCAGGCCGTGGGGGGCGAGGTTGCGGTCGGCCATCTGCTTCTGGAGGGGCATGTCGAGGCCGTGCGCGCGCATGTCGTCCGCGAGGTGTTCGACCTGGCAGGCGAAGGCGGGGGTGGCCTTGCCGATGTCGTGGGTGGCGGCGAGCCAGACGGCGAGGACGCGGGCGTCGTGATCGCCGTCGGGGAGTGCACGGCTGATGTGGTCGCGGACCTGCGCGGGGAGCCACTCGTCCCAGAGCCTGGTGGCGACGGCGGCGCTGTCGGCCATGTGGCGGTAGAGGGGCAGCCAGCCGTCGGAGCCGAAGTCGTGTTTGGCCCAGGTGCGTCGGGCGGCCTCGGAGAGGGGGTCTTTCCAGGGCTGAGGGCGCCCTTCGTGCGTCATGGGGCACAGTGAACAGGAGTTCGAGGCGCCTTCGCAGGCAAACGCCGAAACTTGCCCTGTCCGCTTCTGGCCAGGGGGGTTTACCCGTCCGCGTAAACCGAGTGGCTCGTGTGCCGGGCGTATCCCCGTGCGTACGGGGAGCACTCCATGCCCATGGAGCGGGGCACGTGCCGGGTGGGACCATCCCCGCGTGCGCGAGGAGCATTTAACGCTAGCCACAACTCTGCTACCCACTTCAGGGGCAATCTCGAAGCCATCCGAGAGCAACACAACTACCTTAGGGGCAAGGCGATATATTCATCAAACCAAACACAAACGAAGTAGGCAGTAGAGCATGTGGCTAGCGCCGAAGCATACTAACGAAGTTGTTAGTAGAGCATGTGGCTAGCGTTAACGAGAAGCTTCAACACGTGATAGGCTCCCAGGCGGCTCACCAGAAAGCCCCTGATCAGACAGGCAACACATGCCCAAATCGGACATTTTTGACGATATGGCTTCACACCCCATATTCATGAGCATTGTAATAACAAAACTCAAAAATGGGTCAATGGCCACATCCGATGCATCCACAGTCACAAAGCATGACACATTGGCCCTAGAAGGCCTGGCCTTGCGAATATCTTCACAGGAAACCCCAAAGAACGAAAAGGACGAAAAAAATAAGCTTCTCGCCTAATTCGTTACATAGGTTCCGTCATGTGCCCGCACGAAGGGGCCGTCGTCACGCACCGCGTCCGTGATACGGACACTTCGTGCCTCTGGAACAGCGGAGACGGCTTCCTGGATAGTCATCCACGTGACCACACGCGCCTCAGAGGTGACCTGCGCCTCGCCTCCAATCGGCTCACACAGAAAGGCCAGGGAGACCACGCCGAGCTTCATGTTCTTGTACACGCCGGTCAGCCGAACAGGCTTGACCTCAACGCCGGTCTCCTCACGCACTTCCCGAACGGCGCACTCCTCAGGTGTCTCCGCGAGTTCGAGAACGCCGCCGGGCGGCACCCAACGCCCGTCGTCGGCCCGCTTGATCACCAGGACCTTGCCGTCCTCGGGACGGATCACCACACCGGTAACGCTCACGCTGTGCACAGGACTCGCGTTCATGCGCCCTGCTCCCACGCGTAAGTCAGTCTCCAGCGAAGCGCCGCCAGGATGTTCACACAGACCTCGACGCGGCGCCCATCGGCGTCGAAGGCGGTCCGCAGGATGGAGAACACGGGCTGACCACCAGCAACCTCCAGGAAATCCGCTTCCTCAGCCGTAGCGCTTCGCACCTCGATGTCCTCCGTGAAGCGCACCGGCCCGAAGCCCCGTTCCGCGAGACGAGCGTAGATACCACTCGGCCCGGTGTCCGGCATGGCAAGGTCAGCGCTCCCAGCCACGTCGAGGGGCACGTACGAGGTCGCGATTTGGACCGGCTTCTCGTCAGCGAACATGTGACGCCGCCTCACCAGAACCTGACCCTGGCTCTCAGGGTCCATCTCCAGAATCCCGGCGATCTCGTCGGAAGCAGGCTCGACACCCCAGCGGACAAGTTCAGTTCGCGGTGCGAGGCCGACCTCGGCCAGCTCCTCCGCGTAGGAACTTCGTCCCTCTGAAAAGCGGTAATCCGTACCCATGCGCCGCACACGCTTGACGGTGGGCATGTCCAGCACCACGGAACCTTTCCCGTGTTCGGTGCGGACCCACCCCTCCGCCTGAAGCATGGCCACGGCTCGGCTGATCGAACTCTGGTTGAGGCCGTACTGACGGGCGAGGTCCGGCTGGCTGGGCAATGTGGTTCCGGGTCTGTAGTCACCCCTTCGAATGGCCTCGCGCAAGATCGCGGCCACCTGCTTGTACCGCGCCTTGGACGGTTCGAGGGTGCTCATCCAGCGTGTTCCTTCCAGCATCACGTGTACTCGTGCCTCACCGTAGCGCGAGCCCCCGCCAGACCAGCGAGCCTCTGTCTCCCAACCCATGCCGCCAACTTATCGCATAAGACTTGACTCTTATGCAATAAGTTCCTACCGTCTTCACCAAGCAGCGTGGAGCCAGCTCACAGGCCTACGCCAAGCACCAAATCGTTCTTTTCGGGATACAGGGGACAGCCATGTCGGAACGCGCACACCCGCGGACAGCCAAACAGGAAAGCTGCCGGGAAGAGTCCGTCGAAAGCCGTTGGGAGCGGTTCGGAGAGCGGGTACGGGCAGCCCGGGAACGCCTGGGCCTGTCGGTCGAGGAGCTGGCCCAGGACGCCTTCGTCTCCCCCAGCCGGATCAACGGCATCGAGACCGGCACCAGCGAGCCTCAGCGCAACGACGCCCGCCACCTCGACGGCGCGCTGGAAGCGGAAGGCGTGCTGTGGGACGCCTGGGCACAGACGTTCATCACCACCAGCCTCCGCGCCGGTGCCACAGCCGCCGACCTTCTCCCCCAGGCGTTCCAGGTCCGGGCGTACGCGCCCCTCGTCCTGCCCGACAGCTTCCTGACCGAGGACTACGCCCGCGCGCTGAACCGGGCCGAGCGCCCCATGGAAGCTGCCTTCCTCGCCAGGGACCGACCCGCGTTCTGCAAGCTCTACAGCACGGCATCCGGACCGCCGTACCACTGCCTGATCGTCGACGAAGGCGCCCTCACCCGGCCCGTCGCCCCTCCCAACGTCATGCGCGGCCAGTTGTCCCGCCTGCGCGACCTGGCCGACAGCGACAGCATCACCGTGCACGTGGTTCCGGAGGGCACCGCGCCCCATCCCGGCCTGCGCGGAGCGTTCTGGACGCTGGCCTTCTCCCCGAGGCACTGCCTGGCCTACACCCCGCACCCGCGCGGGCCGGGCCACCTGGTCACCGACGCCACCCACATCAAGGGCTACGCCGACCTGTTCGCCACCCTCCAGGGCGTGGCGCTGTCGCCAGCCGACTCGCTGCGGCTGCTGGACCAGGCGGTCGAGCGCTTTCCCGAGAAGCCCCGGCGTCGCGCCCTCACCGTGGGCGGCGTTGAAGGATTCGGCGATACCCACGGAACCACCACCGTGGCCAGGGCCTGACCAGGCGGTTCGTCCCCACGTGTTCCCGGTCGGACACGTTGAAGCCCTGGCAGGCGTTAGCGCGCCTCCAGGGCATGACCAGCACTCGAAAACCCAACAGAAAAGGAGATACCGGCATGGTCATTGTGCCGCAGACCTCGCCGATCACCGCCGACCCGGAACGGCGCTGGGAGCCGCGCCTGTACCCCGGAGCCCTGGCCACCGCCAGCCGCGTGCGCTCGGACCTGCGCGCCGACCTGATCCGGTTCACCGAGAGCGGTGACGATCTGATCGAGACGGTGGTGCTGTGCGCCAGCGAGATGTTCGCGAACGCCGTCGAACACTCGCGTTCCGGTGAGGCCGAGGGCCGGGTCATCCGGACGCTGGCCGTTCACACCACGCTGGACGGCAGGACTGTGCTGCGGCTGTCGATGATCGACGACGGCGCCAAGGACGCCAGCCCCCGCATTCCTCGCCAGCGCACGGCTGAGGAATGGCAGGAAGCCGAGCGCGGCCGGGGTCTGCTGCTTGTCGAGAACCTGTCGGTGGCCTGGGGGTTCCGTCCCGTGCTGGAGTTCCCCTTCTGTGCGGGGCTGGGGACGGTGACCTGGGCGGAGTTCGGGCTTCCTGGCTCAGAGAAACCTAGGGACGCTCGATAGCTCCATCCCCGCGTGCGCGGGGAGCACTCGTGGTAGTCCCGGTCGAACGGGTCCAGCTTGGGATCATCCCCGCGTGCGCGGGGAGCACATCCACAGGTACCGCTGCACGACGGCGACGTGGGGACCATCCCCGCGTGCGCGGGGAGCACAGGCCCGCCTGGTCCACATGCACGAGTTCATCGGGACCATCCCCGCGTGCGCGGGGAGCACATGTCCACAGCCGGGACCAGGTACGGGCGCGTGGGACCATCCCCGCGTGCGCGGGGA
Organism: Nocardiopsis camelliae; assembly: GCF_028993595.1. Lineage (GTDB taxonomy): Bacteria > Actinomycetota > Actinomycetes > Streptosporangiales > Streptosporangiaceae > Nocardiopsis > Nocardiopsis dassonvillei. The sequence continues at coordinate 2,507,245 of NZ_CP118614.1, read as the reverse complement.
GCACATGTCCACAGCCGGGACCAGGTACGGGCGCGTGGGACCATCCCCGCGTGCGCGGGGAGCACGCCAGCGGCACCGCCCCGTCCGGCACGTGCGGGGGACCATCCCCGCGTGCGCGGGGAGCACGGGACCTGGACGGGCGCGCGGGCCGCGTCGACGGGACCATCCCCGCGTGCGCGGGGAGCACGCCAGCGGCACCGCCCCGTCCGGCACGTGCGGGGGACCATCCCCGCGTGCGCGGGGAGCACGGGACCTGGACGGGCGCGCGGGCCGCGTCGACGGGACCATCCCCGCGTGCGCGGGGAGCACACCAGCGTGGCGACGTCCAGCCGCACGGGTGTGGGACCATCCCCGCGTGCGCGGGGAGCACCGTAGCACCAGCGCCGTGAGCTGGTCACCGCAGGGACCATCCCCGCGTGCGCGGGGAGCACCTCGACATCAGAAAGCGGGGTCGCCGTCGGCGGGGACCATCCCCGCGTGCGCGGGGAGCACGATCACGTCGACGATGACCATCGACCGGGGGTGGGACCATCCCCGCGTGCGCGGGGAGCACACTTCGCCGTCGCAGCCCCAGCAGATCCTCGTGGGACCATCCCCGCGTGCGCGGGGAGCACACTTCGCCGTCGCAGCCCCAGCAGATCCTCGTGGGACCATCCCCGCGTGCGCGGGGAGCACCCCGTGTACGCGGAGCGCCAGCACGACGAGGAGGGACCATCCCCGCGTGCGCGGGGAGCACGGCACCACCAACCCCGACAGCCCGTCGCACTGGGGACCATCCCCGCGTGCGCGGGGAGCACCTGGTGGCGGGGCTGGTGGTGGTGGCCGGGGTGGGACCATCCCCGCGTGCGCGGGGAGCACACTGGGAGCGTGGACCTGTTCCAGCCCGTCCCGGGACCATCCCCGCGTGCGCGGGGAGCACCACACCACCACCCGGCTGCCAGCGCCGTTCCTGGGACCATCCCCGCGTGCGCGGGGAGCACGCCCCGCGATGGCCTTGCCGTACTGCCGACTGGGGACCATCCCCGCGTGCGCGGGGAGCACCGGAGTTCCACCTGAGCGGCGTAGTCGGCGGTGGGACCATCCCCGCGTGCGCGGGGAGCACAGTCAACGACCTGCAAACTTACCAGCGGCAAGCAGCCGTTTTTCCAACTTCTCGAAAAACAGACACCGAAGACATAAAACCCAGCAACCCCACAACTCCCCTAACGACCGCCGACCCCATAAGCAGCGAGGAACACCCGCACGCCCTCCTCCGCATGCTGGCACAGTTCCGCCTCTGTCGGAATGGCTTCGTCCCCCAGCAGCATCGCCCGGTTCACCGGCTCCGACATCACCAGCCAGTTGAAGTGGGACGCCGCCCGCAACGGCTCCCCCACCGCCAACAGCCCCCTCTCCCCCAGCCGGGCGAAGCTCTCCGCCAACCCCTCGATCGCCCGCTGCGGCCCGCACTCGTACAGCACCCGCGCCAGCTCGGGGAACCGAGCGACCTCGCCGATCACCATCCGCCTCAACCGCATCAGCCGCGGCGTGAGCACCACCGTGAGCTGCCGACGCGCGTAGTCACGCAGGTACGCCTCCACGTCCTCGATCCGGTCGGGCTCGGGCGTCTCGTCGCGCACCGCGTCCCCCGCACCCGAGGTCATGCTGGTGACGATCTCGACGAACAGCCCCTCCTTGCTGCCGAAGTGCTTGTAGACCGTCTGCTTCGACACCCCCGACAGCGCGGCGATCTCGTCCATGTTGGTCCCGAGGTAACCACCCCTGAGGAAGACCTCCTCCGCGGCGCCCAGGATGGCCCGGCGCTTGCGGGCCGAGCGACTCAGCTCCTCCTCCGCTGGCGGGTTCACGCTGTCCAACACCTCGTCTTCGTCGTTCCAGGTTTCGTTTCGACCCTTTTGTCCTATGGGTACCGTACGGTCTAGTTCCACACCACATGCGGTACTGGACGGTCCAGTTTGAAGGCGGACCGAACGCGGTAGCGCGTCAGAGGGAACGGAAAAACCCCATGTACGTCAAGTTCGCCGAACTCCCCGTCTTCGACCAGGAGCGGGCCAAGGCCTTCTACACCGACCGCCTCGGCTGCACCGTGGCGACCGACGCGCCCATGTCCGAAGACGGGTGGCGGTGGATCGAGCTCGGCTTCCCCGGCTCGCGGACCCGCCTGCACTTCCAGCGCCGCGCGGACGAGAACCCGTCAGCCGAACCGGTCATGGTCCTGGTGACGGAGGACGTCGAGGGCACGGTCGAGGCCCTGCGCGCCGCGGGCGTGGAGATCGTCACCGAACCGGGGGAGGCGATGTGGCAGCCGGGGGTCACGGCCGCCGAGTTCCGCGACAGCGAGGGCAACCGCATGGTGCTCAGCGACAGCTGACCAACGGGCACGCAAGAGGCAGGGAGACGCAGACATGTCGCACCACTCGTGCCACTCACCGGGAGCGCACACGTTGAAGGTGCCGGGTGCCAGCATCCACTACGAGGTCCGCGGTTCGGGCCCCGTGCTGCTGATGATCCCCGGCGGCCCGCAGGACGCGGGCGTCTACACCGCCCTGGCCGAGCACCTGGCCGACCGCTACACGACCGTGGCCTACGATCCCCGCGGCAACTCGCGCAGCGAGCTGGACGGCGAGCCCGAGGACCAGCGGGTGGAGGTGCACAGCGACGACGCCGCCAGGCTGGTCGCCGAGGTGGGCGGGGGCCCGGCCTACGTGTTCGGCAACAGCGCGGGCGCCCAGATCGGGCTCGACATGGCCGTGCGCCACCCCGGGGCGGTGCGCGCGCTGCTCGCGCACGAGCCGCCCTGCCTCATGCTGCTCGACGACCCCTCGGAGGTGCTCGCCCGCGACCAGGAGGTTTACGACACCTACCGGCGCGAGGGCGTGGAGGCGGCGATCGGCAAGTTCATGGCGCTGAACGGCCTGGACGAGGAGGACGGGGAGGCGCAGGAGGAGGACGGGCCGGAGCCGGAGGGCGCCGCAACGGAAGGGCCGATGCACGAGGACCCCGAGACCTTCGAGCGGGTCAGCGGCAACTTCGGGTACTTCCTGGCCCACGGGCTGATGCCGCTGTCGCTGTACCGGCCCGACGTGGAGGCGTTGCGGGCGGGCGGGGTCCCGGTGACGGTGGGTCTGGGCGACGCCTCCGCCGGGAAGCCCATCCACGACATCGGGCTGGCGCTGGTGCGGCTCCTGGGCACGGAGCCGGTCGCCTTCCCCGGTGACCACACGGGCTTCGGAACCCATCCCCGCGCCTTCGCCGAAGCCCTGCACGGCGCGCTGGACGGCGCACCGGAGCGGCGCTGACCGACCGGGGCAGCACCGACCGGCCGGAGCAGTGTTGGCCGGATGTGGTCAGGACCGCCCGGTCCCGACCACGCCCTTCCCCGGCACCGGCCGGGGTTTCGGACGCACACGACCGGGCGGTCCGGCCTGTCCGCTCCGGCACGCGCCCCGGAACCGGCCCGCACCGCCCCGCTCCGTCACGCCACTCCACGCGCGGGGCGGGGCGGTGCGCCAGGTGCCGGGTTCAGTCCCGCTGGACTCCCTCCGGCCAGATGACCTCCACGGGCACGCCCCTCAACCGCGCCGCCTCGACCGCGTCGGCGGTCCCGCCTCTGCCGTCGGCGGGCTGACCGTCCCAGACCGCGAACATCAGCTCCACCCAGTCCAGGACGGCCTCGTTGGCGTCCTCGTAGGCGGCGCGGCCAGCCCGACGGTGCGGCATGTAGCGCACCAGTGAGGAGCGCACGAGCAGGTCGTCGAAGCGGTCGAGGTTGGCGGGTTTGACCTTGGCCTCGCGGTAGTCGGCCGAGGGCAGCACCACCTCCAGTCTGCCCCCGACGTCCAGCACGGCCTCGGCGAAGAGCTGGTCCGCGCCGCGCGCCAGGCAGGAGACGCCGACCAGCCTGTCGTCGGCATGGGGGTCGAGTGCCGCCACCAGCGCTTTGCGCACCAAAGTGACGCTGTCGCCGGAAAGATTCGAATGACCGGTGATTCCGATACGAGTCACGTCATCCCTTTCACATTTCGCTGATGGTGCAGCAGCGTATGTGATAACTCATCGCGGACCGCGGCCACGTGCGGGTCGCGGTGGTGCGTGGCGGACTCGGTGTACCAGTCGCGCAGGCGTCTGCGGACCCTGCCCGAGCCCAGGGAGGGTTCGAGGGCCGCGGCTTGGCGCACCACCCGGGCGGCCTCGGCGGGCTCGTCGAGCAGCAGGTAGGTGCGGCCCAGCCCGATGAGGTCGAAGGCGCGGCCGCGCTTGCCGGAGGGCGCGCGCAGCTGGAGCGCCTTGGTGATGTAGGCGGCGGAGGACTCGGCGTGCCTGCGGCGCGCGCCCGGCTCCTCCTGGAGCACCGCGAGGTCGCGGTAGCGGGCGCCGACCACCCCGGCCAGTTCGGCGTGGTCGAAGCCGCCCACCCAGTCGGGCACCTCCTCGCCGTTGGCGCCCTCCAGGAGGTCCTCGGCCTGGATGACCGTGCGGCGGTAGGCCTCCGACCTGCCCATCCGCGCGTAGGACCAGCCCTCGCGCGTGCGCAGCATCGCCCGGACGAGCGCGGGCGCGCCGGTGGAGTCCGCGCTGTCGAGCGCGAGGCGGGAGATGTCCAGGGCGTCCTCGGGCCGGTGCAGGTCGAGCATCTGCCGGGCCATGTCGGCCAGGACTCCGACGCCGTAGGGGCGGTGCTCGGGTCCGGCCTGGTGGAGCGCGCGCAGGGAGAGGGTGTAGTACCGCTGCGCGGTGGGGTGGTCCCCGGCGTCGAAGGACATCGAGGCGACGGTCTTGGACAGTTCGGCCATCACCGCGAACAGCCGGTTCTGCACGGAGGCGGGCTGGGGGGTCTCCACGAGTTCGGACACCTCCGAGAGCTGTCCGACGACGGCCTTGCGGCGCACCCCCAGGCGCCACCGGTCGTTCCAGTGCCGCAGCGCCACGGTGGCGGCCTCGATGCGCCCCAGCTCGGCCTCTCCGATCGTGCCGCGGACCAGGCCGGGGGCGGCCGGGCCGGGCAGCAGCCAGTGTTCCAGCGTCTCCGTCAGTGCGGCGCCCATCAGGAGCGCGCCGCCGACCGCGAATGCGTCTCTGCGTTTCATCAGGTCCTTCAGCGTGATGTCGACGATGTCCTGCGCCGTTCTGGACGCGGACCATAAATCGCCTTCTTGCAGAGAGGATTCTGTCCAGGAAACGCCCTTCGAATACTCGTCACCCGAATCCGCGAGGCCAAGGGTCCGGCGGGCCTCGGACGGCATGGCCAGGCCGTCGGCGATGCGCTGCCACGTGCTGAGCGCGGTGACCAGGCGTCTTCCCGCCATGATCGCACTCACGTGTGGCTGGGCCATGTCGACGGCGGAGCCGATCGTCTGCTGGCTGGCACCGGTGTGCTGTCGGACGAGCCCGAAGAGGGCTCCGGCGTCGTGCTCGGCCAGCGACCGCAGGACGTCGGCACGGGCCCAGAAAGCCCGTGACGGGGAAAGACGTGGACCGACCTGGGATTTCGTCATGCATACCGCCGGTGTATATCGGCACGGAATTCCGTCCTCGTGGACGAACGGCGTTACATCTTCCGTAGTAATCCTTACCCGGAAACTCCCGTCCCCGTAATGGACGCAAGACCCTGGTTCGTCCATGCCGGGGACACCCCCCGAGGAGAAGAGCGGTGACCTCCACCCCACAGGCAGGGCACGGCGGCGGCACGGGCCACGGGTCCGGAGCCGGTGTCGGTGCTGTTCACACGAGCGATAGGCCCGTCCGGCGGCGCGGAAGGCGCAGTCGGAGCGGGCGTCCCGGACACATCGGACTCGCCGAGTGCCCCGGACTCGTCGAAGACGTCGAGCACCCCGGACGCATCGGACTCATTGGGCGAACCAGCCACACCAGAACCTTTGGTTATCGCGAACGCGTCGGGAACGTCGAGCGTCCCGGACACATCGGATGCGTCGAGCACCCCGGGCACGCCGAGCGTGCTCCGTCCGCCGGACACTCCGGACCTGTCAGGTACGGCGAGCGCATCAGGTACGGCGGACATGTCGGGCACGCCTGTCACGCCCGGCGTGCCCGGCGTGCCCGGGGCGTCAGCGCACAGTGCGTCAGACGGTGCGGGAGGTGCGGCAGATGATCCCCCCGCACGAGAGGATGGTCGAACGCCTCGTCGAGGAGGGCGCTCTGGCCGCGGAGTGGCGCGGGGCCTTCGCGGCGGTACCGCGGCACCTATTCCTGCCCGACGAGATCGCCGCCCCCGACACGGGCGTGCCCGTCGACCGCTACCGCGGCGAACTGCGGTGGCTGGAGGCGGCCTACGCCGACGTTCCCGTCGTCACCCAGGTCGACGACGGCGCCCGCTACGGCCCCGGAGAGCCCACGTCCTCGTCCCCTGCGCCGTCCTCGGTGGCCGAGACGGTGCAGCGGCTGCGACTGGCACCGGGCATGCGGGTGCTGGAGGTGGGCACCGGCAGCGGGTACACCGCCGCCCTGCTCGCCCGGTTCCTGGGCGACGACGCCGTCACCTCGGTGGAGATCGACTTCGAGCTGGCCGAACAGGCGCGGGTGCGGTTGATGAGCGCGGGCCTCACACCGCTGGTGGTCAGCGGGGACGGCATGCGCGGCTGGGCCGGGCGCGCACCCTACGACCGGGTGGTCAGTGCGGTGACCGTGCAGCGCGTCCCCTACGCGTGGGTGGCGCAGTGCCAGCCCGGCGGACGCGTCCTGACTCCGTGGGGAACCGCCTTCCACCACGGGGTGACGGCCGATCTCGTGGTCGGCCCGCACGGGACGGCGCACGGCAGGTTCACCGGGCACACCGACCGCATGTGGGCGCGCGCGGACCGCACCCCGCGCCACCTGCTGGAGACCTACGTCCGCCCGGACGACGACGAGCACACCACGACGTGCTCCCGGCTGCACCCGGGAGAGGTGGTCGGCGACTCCGACGGAGCCTTCGCGGTGGGGTTGCAGCTGCCGGACGTGCATCGGATCGTCCGGCTCGGGGGCGGCCCCGAGGACCCGCGGTTCACGGTGTACCTGCTGGACTCCTCGACCTGGTCGTGGGCCTCCTGGCACATCGACCCCGGGCACCGGGACCAGGGCTACGAGGTGCGCCAGCACGGCCCCCGCAGGCTGTTCGACGAGTTGGAGGCGGCCCACCTGCTGTGGGTGGAGGCGGGGCGTCCCGTCCACACCCGGTTCGGACTGACGGTGTCGGCCGAACACCAGCTGGTGTGGCTGGACGACGAGGCCACGATCTTCGCCGCCATGAGGTGAGGAGGCCGGCGGAGCGCTGGCGCCGCGTGCTCCCGGGGTTTCCGGGGCCTCCGAGAACGCCGAGGCATGAAGGCACACAGACACGACAGAACACCAGGACCAGACGGACCGCGAAGGCCGTTCCCGTGGGAACCGCCCGTGCGGCCGTCGCACGAACCGAGGAGAAGACAGATGACCGTCCTGCCACGCCCACGGCGACCGCTCGACCTGGACAGGCGCTGGAAGCGCCGCAGCTACCCCGCCAACCTGGCAGCCATCCGAAGAGCCCGGGCCGACCTGCGTGCCGACCTGTCGCGGGTCTCGGGCGCCGACGAGGAACTGGTCGCGGCCGTGGTGCTGTGCGCCAGCGAGATGCTGACCAGCACCATGGGGCGGGTCCTGCCCAGCGGAAGCGGGGCGGAGGTGGTGCGCACGCTCGTGCTGCGCCATGACCCCGGCGGCCGCCGCGTCCTGCGGCTGTCGGTGGCGGACCGGTGGATTCCGGGAGCCCTGGCGAGCGTGCCGGGTCCGGAGGCGGACCAGGACTGGCGGGAACTCGCGCTGGGGCAGGGGCTGCTGCTCATCGGCCACTTCTCCGCCCGCTGGGGAACCCGTCGGGCCGGTGCGCCGGGCGAGGACGCGGGTCGTGTGATCTGGGCCGAGTTCGACCTCGCGCCGCGGTGGAGCCCGCGCCGGGTGGCGGCGTAGGCGGTTCGGGCCCCGGGTTGGAGCTGGGCCCGGGGCCTGGCTCGCGGACGGGCGCGGTGACCGGACCGGGAGGCGGGCCGGTGGACGAGCACGCGGACCGGCCCTGGAAGCAGGCTGGCGGACGGGCCCCGGCGGGGGAAGGCCGGGGCCCGACGCGGAACCGGACCGCGGCCGTGAACCGAACCGCGCGGCGAACCACTCCGGTGCCGGGGCTGGAACCGGCACCGGACCGGAGCGGGCCCGACCGGGGAAGGGTCGGTCGGGCCCGGCCGGGAAAGGGCACCGGACCACGGCGACTCCGGCCGGATACGCGCGTCGGTCCGCGGCGGGCCCCCCGACAAGGACTCGACGCCACCCCCGGCGAACTCCGGGCGCCCCCGAACACACGAAGAGTGTCCCCCGTCACACTCGCGGATCCTTGAGTGTGCCGTGTCGGCATGGTTTCTCCTGATCTTCGACTCCCCGGTCTCACCGGGCACGAACGAGAGGAACGACATGGCACTGCCCGACCTGGTCCCGGTCGAGGACTTCTTCAGCCCGCCGGAGCGCGCTGATGCGACGATCTCGCCGGACGGAACCCGCATCGCCTACCTGGCGCCGTGGAAGGACCGGCTCAACGTCTGGGTCCAGGACCTCGACCAAGCCGGAGAGTTCGACGGCGAACCGCGCTGCGTGACCGCGGACGAGAGCCGCAGCGTGCAGAGCTACCAGTGGACCGACGATGCGCGCTGGCTGCTCTACCTCCAGGACAGCGGCGGCGACGAGAACTGGCACCTTTTCCGGGTCGACCTGGACGCCGCCGAGCCCACCACAGTGGACCTGACCCCCTTCCCCGGCGCCCGTGTCGTCAGCTTCGAGCCGTCCCGGGGACGCCCGGGGAGGATGACCGTCTCGCTCAACGCCCGCAATGTCGCGGAGTTCGACCTGCACGAGCTGGACGTGGCCACCGGCGAACTCACCATGCTGGCCCAGAGCCCCGGCGCCGCGAGGATCTGGACGCGGGGAAGGGAGGGCGAGCTGCTCTCCACCACTCTCAACGAGAACAACGACTTCGAGATCTCCCGTCACGACTCCGCGACGGGCACCACGAGCAGCGTCCTGGTGTACGACGGCGCCGACTATCCGCTGGGCGTCTTTCCCGCACAGGTCACACCGGACGGGACCGGGATGTGGGTCGGCTCCAGCCGGGGCACCGACCGCACCCGCCTGGTACGCGCCGACATGGCCACGGGTGAGGAGACCGAGGTGGACAGCCACCCGGACTTCGACATCGACACGCGCGCGCAGGTCTCCACCCTTCCCCCGCCGCTGATCCTCGACCACCGTGGCGAGCTGCTGGGGGTGCGCTACCTGGGCGAGCGCCAGGTCATCCATGCCCTGGACCCGCACTTCGCCGAGGTGCTGGCCGAACTGGAGAAGCTGTCCGAGGGGGATGTGGCGGGACTGTCGTCCGACGCCGACGGGCGGCGGTGGGTCGTGAGCTTCACCCACGACCGCGACCCGGGCGCGACCTGGTTCTACGATCACTCCACCGGGGAGTCCCGGCTGCTGTTCCGCCCCCACCCGCACCTGGACCCCGACGCGATGGCCCCCATGCGGCCGGTCACCGTCACCGCCCGGGACGGCCTGGAGATGCCCTCCTACCTGACCCTGCCGGTGGGCGTGGAGCCCGAGAACCTGCCGATGGTGCTGATGGTGCACGGCGGCCCGTGGGCGAGGGACGCCTGGGGCTTCGACCCGACCGTCCAGCTGCTGGCCAACCGGGGCTACGCCGTGCTCCAGGTCAACTTCCGCGGCTCCAACGGGTTCGGCAAGGCCCACATGAAGGCCGCGATCGGCGAGTTCGCCGGGAAGATGCACGACGACCTCATCGACGCCGTGGACTGGGCCGTCGCACAGGGCTACGCCGACCCGGACCGGGTGGCGATCTTCGGCGGCTCCTACGGCGGCTACGCCGCGCTCGTGGGGGTCACCTTCACCCCCGGCCGCTTCGCCGCCGCCGTCGACTACGTCGGCATCTCCGACCTGGCCAACTTCATGCGCAACCAACCGGCGTTCGTCCGGCCCGCGCTGGCCAACAACTGGTACCGCTACGTCGGAGATCCGGACGTCCCCGAGCAGGAGGCCGACATGCTGGCCCGCTCACCGATCAGCCGGGTGGACCGGATCACCACACCGCTGATGGTGGCGCAGGGCGCCAACGACGCCCGCGTGGTCAAGGCCGAGTCCGACAACATCGTCGCCGCGCTGCGCGAGCGCGGCGTGGACGTGGAGTACCTGCTCAAGGAGGACGAGGGACACGGGTTCGTCAACCCGGAGAACCAGCTCGACCTCCACCGCACGGCCGAGCGCTTCCTCGCCCGCCATCTCGGCGGACGCCGGGACTGAGCCCGGCTGGGCCCCGGCCGCACGGGGGCGGCCGGGGCCCAGCCCTCCCACCGTGTCCCGGCCGGGCGGGGCCGACGATCGCGGGGCCCGCGGGACCCGTGGGCCACCCGACCGGTCAGGGCCGTTGGTCCGCCTGCTCTTCGGCCTGCCGGTCGGCTTGCCGATCTGTCCGCTCTTCGGCCTGCTGGTCGGCTTGCTGGTCCGCCATCGCCGCGCGGGAGAGGCGGTTGAGGACATCGAGCTGGGCGGGGTTGTACAGGTCGTTCAGCGCCGCGGTGAACGCCTGCTCGGCCTTGTGCCGGTCGATGGCCGTCGTGGCCTCGGAGATGCGCAGCTCCGGACGGTCGGACAGAACCTCGCGGGAGGCGTGCCACAGCCGTTCGGCTAGCTCGTGCCGGGTCTGCTCGTCGGCGTCGGTGGGCAGGTTGTTGAACTCCTCGTCGGAGGAACCGGAGCCGTAGGCCCGCGCCAACTCCGTGAGGGCCCGCTGCGTCTGCGGGGTGAACAGGCGCGCCATGACCGCGGTCAGCGAGCGGTCGGCCTCGGTCATGGCGATCCCGGCGGTGGCCAGGGCCATATCGGGCGGTAGTTCGGTCGGCCCGGACCCGCGCAGGGCCAGGGCCAGCTCCTCGCGCATCCGCCGCAGGCGTTCGATGGCCTGGACGAGTTCGTCGTCCAGGGCCCGCAGCTCCTGTTCGGGGTAGGCGTCGGCCTCCCCCATCTCGGCGATCTGCACCAGGGAGAACCCCAGGTCCGACAGCCGTTTGACGCGAAGGACCCGCACCAGGTGCTCGACCTTGTAGTGCTTGTAGCCGTTGGCGCCGCGCTCGGGTTCGGCCAGCAGACCGACCTCGTGGTAGTGCCGCACCGTCCGCAGGGTCGTTCCGGCCAGCTCGGCCAGTTGACGGGTGCTCCACGCCATGACGTTCCCTCCGCGCTCACGGTCCGGTGGCCTTCGCTCCACCGGGAACGCTAGTGCAGACCAAGCGGTACGCAGTCCGGGGTGCGCGGCCCGTGCCGCGTGTCCGGTCGTTGTGGGCCGAGGACCGCGCACCCGACCGGGAGTTGCCCGGCCGGGCGGCACAGTGGTCGGCTGTGCGCGGATGAGCGGGGTGGATGCCTCTCCGCGGGCGGACAAGACCGGTTGTCTTTCCCCGGGTTGTCTTTCCACAGGCAGCCCCGTTGCCTTTCCACAGGCGGATGGTGCGGACTGGTGGGGTGACGACCGGGGGACGTAGGCTCGAATTCGGGGGCTGTCGCGCCACCCATGAGCGCGTCACGCGCCCCCGAATCCAGTGTCCCCCGGCCCGCCCTACCCGGCCAAGCCCCGATCCGTCCCTGTGGACAGACGCCCGGGGGCTGGCTCCCTGGAACGAGCTCCCGGAACGGATTCCCAGGGACAGGCGACCTGAGCCTCAGGTCCCGAGCGACCGGGAGTCAGCTCCCGAGCCCGGCGCACACGAGCGGTCCTCAGACCGGACGGCGCGGACCGCGGCGGCGCGAGGCCGACCCGCCACGCGCAGACGACCCTCCGCGCTCGGTCGAACCACCGCGCGAGGCCGCCGCACCACGTCCAGCCGCCCCGCCGCCCGAGGCCGCACTACGCCCAGCCGACCCGCCGCGCGCAGCCGACCCACGCGATCCGCCGCGCGAGCCCGCTCCGCGACCGCCCTGGCGGCGCTGCTCCTCCCGGGGAGCGCTGGGCAGGGTCACCGGAACACCGGACGGCTCCCGGGCACCGGTCACCCGGGCCAACTCGGGGTCGTCGGCGCTCACCTGTGCGACGTGCGCGTCGATCCGGGCCCGCTGCATCAGCCTGGCCATGTCCCGCCGCTCGCTGGGCAGCACGAGCGTGACCACGCTGCCCGTCTCGCCCGCGCGCGCGGTGCGCCCGCCCCGGTGCAGGTAGTCCTTGTGGTCCGTCGGCGGGTCGATGTTGACCACCAGGTCCAGGCCGTCCACGTGGATGCCGCGCGCGGCGACGTTGGTGGCGACCAGCGCGGTGACCGTGCCGTCCTTGAACTGCTTGAGGGTGCGCGTGCGCTGGGGCTGGGACCGGCCGCCGTGCAGCGGCGCCGCCCGGACGCCGCTGTTGAGCAGGTGCTTGGCCATCCGGTCCACGGCGTGCTTGGTGTCCAGGAACAGGATGACCTGCCCCTCACGGGCCGCGATGCGGGTGGCGGTGTCCTGCTTGTCCATGTGCGACACGTGCAGGACGTGGTGCTCCATGGTGGAGACGGCGCCCTCGGACGGGTCCACCGAGTGGACCACCGGGTCGTCGAGGAACCGGCGGACCAGGGTGTCGACGTTGCGGTCCAGGGTGGCCGAGAACAGCATGCGCTGGCCCCCGGTCGGCACCTGCATCAGGATCGCGGTGACCTGCGGCATGAAGCCCATGTCGGTCATCTGGTCGGCCTCGTCCAGGACGGTGACGTCCACCCGGTCCAGGACGCAGTCGCCGCGCTCCATCAGGTCGCGCAGACGGCCCGGGGTGGCCACGACCAGCTCCACACCCTGCCCCAGGGCGCGGGCCTGGCGGCCGATGGGCATGCCGCCCACCACGGTCGTCGTGCGCACGCGCAGCGAACGGGCGTAGGGGGCGAGCGAGTCGTTCACCTGCTGGGCGAGTTCGCGGGTCGGCGCGAGCACCACGGCCAGGGGGTGGCGGGGCTCGGCCACGCGGCCCTCCAGCCGGGCGAGCAGCGCCAGCCCGAAGGCCAGGGTCTTGCCCGAACCCGTCTGGCTGCGGCCCAGGACGTCGCGCCCGGCCAGCGAGTTGGGCAGCGTCGCCGCCTGGATGGCCGACGGTGTGGTCAGGCCCTGGCGGGCCAGCGTCGACTTCAGCGGCGCGGGCATCTCCAGGTCCTGGAAGTCGTGGACCGGGTCGAGCGCGGGGGTGGTCGAGACCGGGAGCGCGAACTCTCCGGAGGGGCGTCCTGCCTGGCGCCCGCCGGAGCCGCCGCGCTGGGGACGTCCGCCGGACGGGCGGGGCCGCTGACGGCCGTAGCCGCCGGAGGGGCGGCCGCGGCGCGCGTCGGTACGGGGTTGGTTCATATGGGGCCTTTCGCCGCCGACGCGTGCCTGGCGGGAAGCCCTCGGGGGCTTCGGCGTGTGACACCGGGTGTGCGCCGGAAAGAGTCTTCGAGGATCCACGGCCGGCACGGAGAACCCGGGGTCGTGGCGGAGTAGCCGGACCAGCGCCTGTCGGAGAACGACGGCCAGAGAAACGGTCCGGGAAAAACAGAACCGGGGAGGGGCCGCTGCCGCGAGGGCGGGCCCCTGCCCCGGAAGGAGTCTGAGCTGGGTCAGATCAGGGTGATGTTGTCGGCCTGGAGGCCCTTGGCACCCTGGGTGATGTCGAAGTCCACGGCCTGGCCCTCCGCGAGCTCGCGGTAGCCGGTGCCCTGGATGGCGGAGTAGTGGGCGAAGACGTCGGGGCCGCCGCCGTCCTGCTCGATGAAGCCGAAGCCCTTTTCACCGTTGAACCACTTGACCTTGCCGGTCGCCATGGGTGTTCCTCTCGTTCGGGAGTATGAAGAAAACCGCGGTCTGACGATTTTCCCGTCACTGCGGCAATAACCCGAAAAAGATGTACATCCAACGGGAATCACGACTGCAACTCCACTGAACCTAGCACACCTTCTCCCCCGCGCCACAGAAATACCGTGTGTCACATGGCACCGGAAAACGTGGTAAGGATCCAGCCGGAAAACACGTTGGTCCCGGACCCTGCCCCCGGCCCCGGCGAACGCCGCGACGGGCGCACGCTCGCCCCGCAGCCTCAGCGGCGCGGGGACAGCACGGCGGGCAGTCCGAAGTGCCGGAAGAGCGAGGTGTCGAAGAACATCACCGTGTGGGCGACCGCGTCCGCCCCGGGCGCCAGCTCCAGCACCTGGATGCCGAACGCCCGGTGGACGCCGTCGCCGCCCCGCATGTACAGGGCGAAGGCGGGCTGTCCGTTGGCCCCGGTCGGCACCAGCGCCATGTCGCCCGGCCCGCTGGCCGGGCAGTGGGCGGCGATGAGGCGGCCGATGTGCTCGGCGCCGCGCACCCACGTGGCGAAGGGCGGCATCTCGAACACCGCGTCGGCGGTGAACAGCTCGGTGATCGCCGAGATGTCGTAGGACTCGAACGCGTCGACGTAGCGGTTCAGGACCTCGCGCTGTTCCGGCAGGGGCTCGGCCACCTCCTCCTCGATGGGGGTGACCCGGGCCAGCTGGGCGCGGGCCCGCTGGAGCAGGCTGTTGACCGCGGGGACGGAGACGCCGAGGGTGTCGGCGACCTCGGCCGCGCTGTAGCGCAGCACGTCGCGCAGGATCAGCACCGCCCGCTGCCTGGGTTGCAGGTGCTGGAGCGCGGCGACCAGGGCCAGGCGCACGCTCTCGCGCGCGGCCACGACCGCACCGGGGTCGTCCACGCCGACCAGGGCGTCGGGCACCGGCTCCAGCCAGGGCAGCTCCGGGCGGTCGGCCAGTTCGCCCTCGGGCTCGGCGGCGGGTCCGCCGAGCCCGGTGGGCAGGGGCCGCCGCCGACGCCTGTCCAGGGCGGTCAGGCAGGCCGTGGTGGCGATCCGGTGGAGCCAGGTGCGCAGGCTGGAGCGGCCCTCGAACCGGTCGTAGGCCTTCCAGGCGCGCAGGTAGGTCTCCTGCACCAGGTCCTCTGCGTCGTGCACCGACCCCAGCATGCGGTAGCAGTGCGCGAACAGCTCGCGCCGGTAGGGGTCGGCGAGACTCATGAAGTCCTGGTCGGACGCGTGTTCCACCACGACCGTCACGTTACGCCTCCTGTATGACAGAACACACGTTCCCGAACGGGTCGGCGAACCACGCCACCGTCGGGACGCCCCGCGAGACCCCCTTGCCGTCCTGGTCGAAGCCCTCGTAGCGGAGCATCCCGACACCGCGGCGGGCGAGCTCGTCCACGACGGCGTCGATGTCGTCCACGGGGAGGTTGAGCACGGTGAAGCCCGCGGGCTCGTGGTCGGGCTTGGGGTATACGAGGACCGCCCGGCCCTCCCCCAGGTCGATGCTGAGCAGGCCGTGTTCCTCCATGCCCTCCACGGGTCCGACCGTGAGCCCGAGGGTGGTTCCGTAGAACTCCCTGGCCCGGTCGGGGTCGCGGACGGCGAAGGAGCCGAAGGCCCTGGTGGTGTCGAACACGGTCCTCTCCTAACTCTCGCGCGCCATGGCGGCGCGGTGTTCGTCGCTGAGCTGGATGATCTGGACGTGGTTGCCGTCGGGGTCGACGGCGGTGCCGAACAGGCTGCCGTCGCGGTCCTCCAGGGGTGCCAGCCATCCGGTGCCCCGCGCGTCCACGCGGGCGGCGACGGCGCGGGCGTCGTCCACGTCGACGTTGAGGATCATGCGGGTCGGGTCGCCCGCCCTGGGCGCGACGTCGTCCCGGCGGTCGATGAGCAGGTGGAAGGCGCCCAGGCGCAGGACGCGGTAGCCGTCCATGTCGACGTCGTCCTGGGGTGAGAGGACGTCGGCGTACCAGTCGTGCAGGCGGTCGGGGTCGGTGGTGGCGAGGAGCATGCCGTCGAGGTTGGGGCGTTCCATGGTGTCCTCCGGGTGGTGTGGTGTCCGGCTTCGCGTCATCGGGTGCGGGCCGCAGTGCCGGTCGGCACCGCCGGTCCCGGGCGGTCCCGGGTCCGGTGCCGCTCACCCGTACTGACTCGCCGGGGTGCGCGGACTCATCGGCCGACGGCGGTTCTGCTGCCACCGTTTTCCGGGCGGGTTCGGCCGCCACCGGTTCCCCTTCCGTCAGCCGCCCGCCGGTCCGGGCGCCGGAGCGCTCTCGACCCCGGCCTGCGGCGTGTCCGCGGCGCCCTCCCCTCGGCGTCCACCGGTGCCTGCGCTGGTTCGGGCTCCGGCGGTGTCCCCGACGGCGCGGTGCTCGGGGAGCAGCAGGGGCGCGCACACCAGGGGCAGCAGCATGACGGGGACACCGAGCAGGAACACCGACCCCGTCAGAACCACTCCAGGAGAACCCTGCCCACGACCGGTCCGATGGTGGTGCCGCCCATGAAGCAGCTCGTCCACGATGTTCCGGGCGGTGCCGTGGCGCGGGGTGACGCAGGGTTCGTTCCCGGTCTGCGCGGGTTCCGCGCCGGTCACCGGAGCGGCCGGAACGGTCGGCTCGGAACACGGCGGTGGGGCCGGGCCCCGCGCATCGCGGGAACCGGCCCCTTCCGGTGCCTCAGCGGCTCAGCCGCCGGAAGCGCCGCAGCGCCAGCGGCACGAAGACCGTCATCAGCACCAGCGGCCAGACCACCGCCATGAGCAGCGCGTTCTGCGCGATCCAGGAGTCGTTGGCCGCCACCGGGTTGCCGAACAGGTCGCGGGCCGCGATCACCGTCGCCGACAGCGGGTTCCACTCGGCCACCGGCACCAGCCAGTCCGGCATGGTGTCGGTGGGCACGAAGGTGTCCGCGACCATGGCCAGCGGGAAGACCAGCGAGAAGAACTTCATCGCCGCCTCCGGACTCCGCACCACCAGCCCCAGGTAGATACCGATCCAGGTGAAGGCCAGGCGCAGCAGCAACAGCAGCCCCAGAGCCGCCAGCGCGGAGAGCGGGCCCTCGTGCCACCGCCAGCCGACCAGCAGCCCCATTCCGGCCAGCACCGCCAGGTCCACCACCGCGGAGAGCACGTCGGCCAGGCTGCGCCCGGCCAGCAGCGAGGCGGGGGCCATCGGCAGCGTGCGGAACCGGTCCACCACGCCGCGCCCGGCGTCGGTGACCACCGCGATCGTGGTGTTGCCGATCCCGAAGGCCATGGTCAGCGCGAACAGTCCCGGCATCAGGAACTCGCGGTACTCCTCGCCGGGAGCGTCCATGACCGCGCCCATGGCCTCGCCGAAGACGAAGCCGAACAGCAGCACGGCCAGGACGGGGACCATCAGCGTGCCGACGAGTTCGTCGGGCTTGTAGACCAGGTGCAGCAGGTAGCGGCGCGCCACCACCCAGGTGTCGGCCAACGCCCAGCGCGCCCGCGCCAGGGGTCCGGGATCCTCCGGAACCGGACGCTGCGCCTCGGTCGCGGACGCCATGGCGCCTCCCTCCTCCGGGGCCGGCGGCCCCGCCTCGGTCACGGACGTCATGTCCCCTCCCCGCGCGCGCCCTGGCGGCCGGTCAGCCCCAGGAAGACGTCGTCCAGGGTCGGGCGGCGCAGGGCGATGTCCTCCACGTCCAGCCCGGCCTCGTCCAGGGCGCGCACCGCCTTGGCCAGTCCCGCGCCCCGGCCGTCGAAGGGCACCGACACCCGCAGGGCGTCGGCGTCCACCTCGGGCAGGGCCCCGGCCACGCGGCCCAGGACCTCCGCGACCGGCGGGAGCGCGTCGGCGTCGGCGACGACGGCCTCCACCCGGCCGCCCCCGACCCGGGACTTGAGCTCCTCGGGGGTGCCCTCGGCGATGATCCTCCCGGCGTCGACCACCGAGATCCGGTCGGCCAGGCGGTCGGCCTCCTCCAGGTACTGGGTGGTCAGCAGCACGGTCGTGCCGCCCTCGGCCAGGCCGCGCACGGCCCGCCAGACCTCGGCGCGGCTGCGCGGGTCCAGGCCCGTGGTGGGCTCGTCCAGGAACAGCACGGCGGGGTCGGGGATCAGGCTCGCGGCCAGGTCCAGGCGGCGGCGCATGCCGCCCGAGTACTCGCGCACGGGGCGGTGGGCGGCGCCGGTGAGGCCGAACCGCTCCAGGAGTTCGGCGGCCCGGGCCCGCGCCACCCGGGCGCGCAGGTGGTGCAGGCGGGCGAACATCTCCAGGTTGCGACGCCCGTTGAGGACCTCGTCCAGGGCCGCGTACTGTCCGGCGAAGCCGATGCGCGAGCGCACCCGGGCGCTCTGGCGGGCCACGTCGAACCCGGCGACGCGCACCTGTCCGGAGTCGAAGCGCAGCAGGGTGGACATGATCCGCACGGCGGTGGTCTTGCCCGCGCCGTTGGGCCCCAGCAGCGCGTGCACCGCGCCGGGGGGCACCTCCAGGTCGAAGCCGTCCAGGGCGGCGCGGCCGCGGGCTCCGGGGTAGGCCTTGCGCACGTCGCGGGCCAGGATCACGGGGTCGGCGGTGCGCTGCTCGGCTGCACGGTCGTCGACGGCGGGAGCGGGTCTCACGGCGCGGCCTCCTCGACCGGGGCCCCGGCGGCCGGGAGCCGGCCCGGGCGCGTGCGCTGGGCGGGCACGTCGGGCCGGGTGACCTCGGCGTGGCGGCCCAGGCCGATACGGGCGATGTTGCGCACCGACTCGCTGCCCTCGGTGTAGTACGAGCAGTGGCCGGGGATGGGGCCGGTGGCAAAGGCGGTGGCGCCGAACCCGGGGCGCAGCGGCGAGGGGCCGTGGCCCAGGTCCCGCCAGCGTCCCCGGGGGAAGAAGCGGATCCAGTCCGCGGGGCCCAGCGCCGCCCACAGGTTCCCGGTGAAGCCCAGGTCGGCGACGGAGTTCCCGCCCATGCCGGGGCTGCCCAGGGCCACGCACTCGTCCACGCGCCCGTGCCGCAGGGCCAGCCCGCACACGACGGTGCCGTAGCTGTGCCCCACCAGCGTGATGCGGGCGGTGCGGGGCAGGAAGGCCGTCAGGCGGGCCAGGTCCTCGGCGCCGCGTTCGGCCGGTCCCCGGAAGGCGGCCTCGGCGAAGCCGCGCGGGGTGTCGTAGCCGACCCAGACCACGACGGCGGAGCGCTCCTCGGGGGCGAGGGCCCGCATGGTGCGCAGGACCGTCCCCCCGTTGACCCGGGGCCGGGTGGGGCGGTTGGCGTCGAAGTAGTTGCCCAGGTAGTTGTCGTTGCCCGGGACCAGGACCACGATGTGGTCGGCCGCGGCCACGTCCCCCAGCGCCTCGACGATGCGCCCGTCTCCGGTCTCGTCGTGGGCCAGGAGCCGCAGGCCGTGCCACTCGCGCTCCTCGTAGCGCAGGGGGG
Source organism: Nocardiopsis camelliae (assembly GCF_028993595.1). Lineage (GTDB taxonomy): Bacteria > Actinomycetota > Actinomycetes > Streptosporangiales > Streptosporangiaceae > Nocardiopsis > Nocardiopsis dassonvillei. Next base: position 2,488,006 of record NZ_CP118614.1, on the reverse strand, counting down.
TGGGGGGCGAAGCGTGACGTGGGCCCGCCGCGATCATGACTCTCCTGGGGAAGTTCGAGTGCCGACAGGTGGGGGGAACGGACCCTTTTCACGCTAGGTCCGCGGCGGGGTCGGCCTCCATGGCGCTGTCCCCCCGAACCGGGTCTGGCGTTGACCACCCGGTTCGGTAGTGGTGGCACCACTCCCGGCCGTACGACGCACGGTCAAATTCCGACTAAAGCGACAAATAAGACGAAAGACTTTCGGGTAGGTGGTGGCCGGACAGCCGTGAACTGGACGGACAGTGTCGAGCGGCCATACGGGCGCCGGGAATGCGGTCGTCGCGCGCCGGTGCCCGCTCTCCGCGAGAGCCTGGGGGTACTCCATGCGAGCCGTGGTCTTCGAGAACTACGAGCGGTTCCCGTCACTCACCGACGTTCCCGTGCCCGAGCCGGGGCCGGGCGAGGTCCTGCTGCGGGTGGCGGGAGCGGGCGCCTGCCATTCCGACGTCAGCGTGTACCGCCACTTCAAGGAGGGGCAGGCCGGGGCCCAGAAACCGCCGTTCGTCCTGGGGCACGAGAACTCCGGATGGGTGGAGGCGCTCGGCGACGGCGTGAGCGAGCGCGTACGGGTCGGCGACGCCTACATGGCCTACGGCCCGATCGGCTGCGGACACTGCCGCATGTGCGTCCGGGGCCAGGACACCTACTGCGAGAACGCGGCCACCATGCCCTACCTGGCGGTGGGCCTGGGGCGCGACGGCGGCATGGCCGAGTACGTGACCGTGCCCGCCCACCACCTGGTCCCGCTGGGCGACGCCGACCCGGTGGAGGCCGCGCCGCTGTCGGACGCGGGCCTGACCCCGTACCACGCGATCAAGGAGGCGCTGCCGCACCTGGAGGGCGGCGGTCGGCACGCCCTGGTGATCGGCCTGGGCGGGCTGGGGCAGATCGGCGTGCAGATCCTCAGGGCGCTGACCGGCGCGACGGTGATCGCCACCGACGTCAAGGCCGAGCCGCGGGCCTGGGCCGAGCGCAACGGCGCGGTCACCGTGGGGGCGGGCGCGCACCAGGTCGAGGAGATCCGCGAGATCACCGGCGGCCGGGGCGTGGACGCGGCCTTCGACTTCGTGGGCGTGACCCCCACGATCGCGACCGCGGCGGCCTCGATGGCCCGGGGCGGGCGGCTGACCGTGGTCGGGATCGCGGGCGGCACGCACGAGTTCTCGTTCTTCACCAACCCGTACGAGTCCTACATCACCAACACCTACTGGGGGACGGTGGGAGAGCTGTGGGAGGTGGTGGACATGTACAAGGCGGGGCAGATCCGTCCGGAGGTCGAGAGGTTCGACCTGGGGGACGCCCTGGAGGCCTACCGGAGGCTGGAGGCCGGGGAGGTCTTCGGCCGCGCCGTGGTCGTGCCGCACCGGAGCTGACCGCCCCGGGTGCTCTTGCGCGGGCGGCGGGTACCGCGACGCGCACCGGGGCGGAGTGCTCAGGGCGTTCGCGCGGCCGGAGGGCCTCCGGGCGGCGCGCCGGGACCGACGCGCGGGAAGGCGCGGTGGAAGCGGCGGGCAGCCGGGGCGCCGTACCCGTGCGCGGCCCGTCCCGGGACCCTCCCCCTTCCGTGAGGGCCCCGGGACGGGAACCCGTGCCCGGGGTCCTCAGCCCCTGCCGGGCGGCATCGGCACGAACGCGCTGGTGCGCCGGGCGTACTCCGCCCAGCCGGGCCGTCCGGACATGTGCTCGTCCAGCAGCCGCTGGCCCGACCCCCGGGTCAGCAGGTAGGTCATCACCACGGGCGCGGGCAGGGTGAGCAGCACCCACCACGACCCCGACAGCGCGACCAGGAACAGCCCCCACCACACGCATGCGTCGCCGAAGTAGTTGGGGTGGCGGGTCCACGCCCACAGGCCGCGGTCCATGATCCGCCCGCTGTTGGCGGGGTCGCGCTTGAACCGGGCGAGCTGGGCGTCGCCCATCGTCTCGAACACGAACCCCAGCAGCCACACGGCCGCACCGGCGACGGCGAGCCACACCTGCGGGGAGCCGAGGAGGGGCGCACCGGCGTGCACCGCCACCTGGACCGGCATGGCGACCAGCCACACCAGGAACCCCTGGAGCAGGTAGACCATGCGCAGGGCGTAGGCGTTGCGGTTCCCGGGCGCCCCGGCCAGCAGGCGCTCGTAGCGCGGGTCCTCGCCCTTGCCCCGGGAGCGCAGCCCGATGTGCACGGCCAGGCGCATCCCCCACACGGCGGTGAGCCCGGCAAGCAGCCAGGCGCGGGCGGGGTCGCCCGAGGCGGTCAGGGCGCCGACCGCCGCCACGACGGTGAACCCGAGCCCCCAGGCCGCGTCCACCACGCTGTGCCTGCCCAGGCGCAGCGCCAGGGCGAAGGTCGCGAGCATGAGCGCCAGCACGGCCAGGGCGGACAGCCCCAGGGTGGGGATGAGCGCGGAGACGTCCATCAGCGGCTCCCGGCGCGGCCAGGGCGCACGGCCGTGATCTGGTCCACGCCCATGCGCCCCTCCTCGAAGGCGAGCGCGCCCCCGGCCAGGTAGAGCCGCCACACGCGGGCGGTCTCGGGTCCGGCCAGGGCCACCAGCTCGTCGAAGCGGCGCTCCAGCACCTCCAGCCAGGCGCGGGCGGTGCGCACGTAGTGCTCGCGCATGGCCCGCACGCCGCGCACCTCCAGTCCGGCGTCCTCCAGCAGTCCGACCGTCTCGCCCAGGGGCCGCATGTGCATGTCGGGGGCGATGTAGCGCTCGATGAAGGGGCCGCCGCCGGGCTGGGCGCCGCGCCGCGACATCTGCTGGACCAGCAGGCGCCCGCCGGGGCGCAGCCGGTCGTACAGGCGACGGGCGAAGGGCGTGTACTCGTCGCGGCCCACGTGCTCGCCCATCTCGATGGCCGCCACGGCGTCGAAGCCGTCGTCGGTGACGTCGCGGTAGTGCTGGAGGCGCACCTCGACCAGGTCGGACAGGCCCTCCTCGCGGACGCGGGCCGCGACGTGGTCGCGCTGGCGCGCGGAGAGGGTGACGGCGGTGACGCGCGCGCCGTGGTGGCGGGCGGCGTGCAGGGTGAGCGACCCCCAGCCGCACCCCACGTCGAGCAGGCGGTCGCCCTTGTCCAAGCGCAGTTCGCGGCAGATCAGGTCGAGCTTGTCGCGCTGGGCGTCGGCGAGGGTGTAGCCGGGGTCGTCGCTGGTCCAGTAGGCGCACGAGTAGGCCATGGACTCGTCCAGGAGCAGCTCGTACAGGTCGTTCCCGGCGTCGTAGTGGTGGGAGACGGCCGCGGCGTCGCGCTCGCTGGAGTGCAGGCGTCCGCGCAGGCGCGCCTCGGCCGTCGGGACGGGCGGCGGGGTGCCCACCACGCCCAGGGCCAGGAGGGTGCGGGCCGCGCGGGCCCACTCGGCGGGGCCGGGCAGCGAGGTGCCGTTCTCGCGCACGCTCGCCCACACCCGGCTCAGGGCGTCGGTGAGGTCGCCCTCCACGTCCAGCGATCCGGTGACGTAGGCGCGGGCCAGGCCCAGCTCGCCGGGGCGGGCCAGGATGTGGCGCAGGGCGTCGCGGTCGCGCAGCACGGCCAGCGGGGCGTCGGCGGGACCGGCCTCGCTGCCGTCCCAGGCGCGCAGCCGGACGGGGAGCACGCCGTTGAACAGCCCGGCGGCCAGGGGCGCGAGGAAGTGGGCGGCCCCGCGGGGCGGGGCGGGGGTCGCGGTGGTGCTCATCGGGCCTTCTCCATGGTGATCTGCTCGACGTCGATGATTCCGGACAGGAAACCGGCCTCGCAGTAGGCGAGGTAGAAGGACCACATGCGGCGGAAGGTGGCGTCGAAGCCGAGGGCCTCCACCTGTTCGGCGGCGTCGGTGAAGTTCTCGCGCCACACGCGCAGGGTGTCGGCGTAGTCGCGGCCGAAGGACAGCCGGTCGGTGACGCGCAGGGAGGTGCCCGCCCGCAACTGCTCCTCGACGGCGGTGACCGAGGGGATGAGTCCACCGGGGAAGACGTACTTGTGCATCCAGGTGTAGGAGCCGCGCGAGGCGCGCATCAGGGCGTGCTCCATGGTGATGCTCTGCAGGCCCACGCGTCCGCCGGGGCGCACGAGCCGGTCCAGGGCGGCGAAGTAGGCGGGCCAGTAGCGCTCGCCCACGGCCTCGATCATCTCCACGCTGACCACGGCGTCGTAGGTTCCGGTGACGTCGCGGTAGTCGCACAGGCGGACGTCGACCAGGTCGGAGAGCCCGGCGGCGGCGACGCGCTCGATCGCCAGGTCGCGCTGCTCGGCGGAGAGGGTGACGGTGGTGACGCGGGCGCCGCGGCGGGCGGCGCGCACGGCCAGCTCGCCCCAGCCGGTGCCGATCTCCAGCAGTTCGACGCCCTCGGCCACGCCCGCGGCGTCCAGGAGGCGGTCGATCTTGCGCTCCTGGGCGCGGGGCAGGGTGTCGCGGTCGCGGGCCTCGCCGTCCTCGAACAGCGCGGAGGAGTAGGTCATCGTCCGGTCGAGGAAGAGGCCGAACAGGTCGTTGGACAGGTCGTAGTGGTGGCTGATGTGGCGTCTGGACCCGGCGCGGGTGTTGCGGTCCGAGGCGGGCCTGCGGGGCAGGGTGACGTGGCGCAGGGGCTGGAGGGGGCGCGGCACGAGGTTCTCGTACTCCGCGGCCAGTCGGGTGAGCAGGGCGACGATGTCGGGCGAGTCCCACTCACCGGCCATGTAGGACTCGCCGAAGCCGATGAGGCCGCCCGCGGCCAGACGGCGGTGGAAGGCGTCGGGGTCGCGCAGCTCCAGGACGGGCGCGCCGTCGTCGGCGGCGGGCGCGGCGGAGCCGGTGCGCACGCGCACGCCCGCACGCGCGGTGGCGTAGCGCACGATGGCGCGGGCGACGGCCGCGCGCAGGCGTCCGCCTGGCACCCGGGCCACGTCGGGCCAGCGCCGTGCGTCCAGGGGCGGATGGGTGTGGGGGCTGGTCGTGGTCATGGCCGTGTCCTGGTCTTCCGTTCGGTCGCTGGTGTGTGCGTGTGCCCGCGCGGCTGGACGGGGAGTCCGCGCAGGTAGAGGCCGATGCCCTGGCGCCGGATGCGCAGCGCGTCGACCAGCGGTGCGAGGGGGTGGCGCAGCGCCCTGCGCAGCAGGGACGCGGCGGTGGCGGGGCGTCGGAGGCCGTGCACCGAGGCGGTGAAGGGCGGGCGCCCGTCGCGGTGCAGGGCGACGGTGAGCGCGAGGCGTTCACCGGGCTCGGGGAGGCTGAGGCGGTAGCGGCCGTCCACCGCGTTGAACGGGGAGACGTACATGGCCTTGTCCGCCTCGGCCCGGCCGCGGCCGTCCACGTCCAGGACGTAGCGGTGGCGCTGGCCGTAGGTGTTGTGGACCTCGGCGACGACGCGGCTGAGGCGGCCGTCGCGGTGGTGGCACCAGTAGACGGTCAGGGGGTTGAACACGTGGCCCAGGACGCGGGCGTGGGCGAGCATGAGCACCCGGCCGCCGTCGAGGTCCACGCCGTGCTCGGCCAGGAGGGCGTCGATGTCGGCGCGCAGCTCGCGCGCCCAGCCGTCGGCGCGGTCGCGGCGCGCGGTGCGGGCGACGGCCGGGGCACGGGTGTCGGCCGGGGCTCCGGTGTCAGCAGAGGCATGAGCGCCGTCCACGGCGTGGTCCTTGGCGCGGAACCCGGCCAGGGCGCGCAGCGGCCAGCGCAGGCGCGGCGGGTCGTCCAGGTCCACCAGCCAGTAGTAGGTGCCGTAGGCGAAGGCGTTGCAGACGGGTTCGGAGCGGACGTGGCGGACGGTGGCCTCGTACAGCGCGGGCGCCGGGGAGGGCGTCACCAGTGCACCCCCAGGCTCGCGGCGGCCCGGGCACCCGAGCGGCACCCGTCCTCGTGGAAGCCCCACCCGTGGTGGGCCCCGGCGAAGGCGACGACCCGGTCGCTGAGTTCGGGCAGCCGCCGCTGCGCGGCCAGGGAGGCGGGGGTGTAGACGGGGTGGGCGTAGTCCATGGCGGCCACGACCCGGTCGGGGTCGACCTCGTCGGCTCCGTTGAGGGTGACCACGTACTGCTCGTCGGCGTCCAGGCGCTGGAGGCGGTTCATGTGGTAGCTCACGCGCACGGGCTCGGTGTCGGGCTCGCAGGAGGCCAGGCGGTGGTTCCAGCTGGCCCAGACGTCGCGGTCGGCGGGCAGGACGGAGGCGTCGGTGTGCAGCAGGGTGCGGTTGCGCGAGTAGCCGAAGGCGCCGAGGACCTCGCGCTCGGCTTCGGTGGGGTCGGCGAGCAGGGCGAGGGCATGGTCGGCGTGGGTGGCCACGACCGCGGCGTCGAAGTCCAGGGCCTCTCCCCCGGCGCGCAGGCGCACCCCCTGTGCCGTGCGGGCCAGCGAGGTGACCGGGGTGCCGGTGCGCACCGCGTGCAGGTTCTTGGCGACGCGCTCGACGTAGGCGTGCGAGCCGCCGGTGACGGTGCGCCAGCGGGGCGAGCCCCACACGCTGAGCATGCCGTGGTTGGCCAGGAAGGAGAACAGGTAGCGGGCGGGGTAGTCGGTGGCGGTGCCGGGCGGGCAGGACCACACCGCCGACACCAGCGGGAGCAGGAAGTGCGCGACCGTGTAGGGCGTGAACCGGTGGTGGCGGACGAAGGCGCCGAGGGTGGGCTCGGCCGCGCCGGGGGGCGGGGTCGCGGCGAGCAGGCGCCGGGCGGCCCGGTGGAAGCGCGGGATCTCGGCGAGCATGCGCAGGTACGCGGGGCTGCGCCGGGACCGGTTGGGGAGCATGGCCCGCATGCCGCGCGCGCCCGCGTACTCCAGGCCGCAGCCCCGGCAGCTGACCGACATGCTCATCTCGGTGGGCTGGGTGTGCACGCCGAGTTCGTCGAACAGGCGCAGCAGATGGGGGTAGGTGCGCCTGTTGTGCACGATGAAGCCGCTGTCGACCCCCAGCTCGCCGCCCGGTCCGCCGTCGATCCGGTGGGTGTGGGCGTGTCCGCCCAGGCGGTCGTCGGCCTCGAACAGGGTGACGTCGTCGTCCCGGTGCAGGACGTGCGCCGCCGTCAGTCCGGAGACGCCGGAGCCGATGACCGCGACCCTGCGCCGACGGAGGGTGTGCTGCCCTGTACCCAATGCGTCCTCTTCACTTCCGGTGGTTGTGTGGCGGAAGTGATTCGGTACCGGGGACCGGGCGGATTGGTCCGCAAAATCACGAAAAGATCTCGAAAGAGAGGAGGTGCGGACCGGGGCCCGAGTGCCCCGGCACCGACCGCCGCCCGTGTGCACCGGCCCCGGCCGCCCCGGCGAACCGGCGGTAGCGCCCGGACAAAACCAACATCGTGTGTGATGTCATCAACACACTGAAGGCTCTCCTGCGGGCGCGCCCTTATGGACATCTGACGGGACTTTGCCCAATCTGGGGCAATGAGCCTTATGAGTCGACTCCAACGGGCTGACAAGAAGGTCTACGACCACGTGACGGGGTTGGGACCCGCGTCCCTGGACGCCTACACCCCCAAGTTCGTACAGGCGACGGACAACATGGCGCCGTGGTTCCTCATGTCGGCCACCCTCGCCGCCACCGGCGGCCCAAGGCTGCGGCGCACCGCCCTGCGCGCCATACTGGCCGCGGGCACCGCCAACCTGGTCTCGGCGGGGATCAAGCAGATCTCGGGGCGCACCCGCCCGGACAACTCGGCCGTCCCGGCCGCTCGCAGCCCCTACCGCTCCTACCCGAGCACCTCCTTCCCCTCCGGGCACACCGCCGCCGCGGCGGCCTACGCGGCCGGGGTCATGACCGACGCGCCCAAGCCGCTGGCCGGGCTGGTCGCCCTCCTGGCGGGCGGGGTGGCGTTCTCACGCGTGCACAGCGGCGTCCACTACCCCGGCGACGTGCTCGCCGGAGTGGCCATCGGGTGCGGCGCGGCCCTGCTCGCCCGGACGGTGGTGCCGCCCCGGCCCGAACTGGTCTTCGGCGCGCGCACCGTCGCCGACGGGGAGACCGACGTGGACCGCGAGGGCTCCGGGGTGACGGTGGTGGTCAACCCGCGCTCGGCCTCGGGCACGATGCCCGGGCTGAGCGCGGCCGACGTCACGAGCAGGGTGGCGCGGGCGCTGCCCAAGGCGCGGATCATCCCGCTGTCGGCCGAGGACGACGTGGTCGGGGTCATGGACCAGGCCGCGCGCACCAGCGACGTGCTGGCGGTGGCGGGCGGCGACGGCACCGTCAACGCCGGGGCGCAGGCGGCGCTGGACCACGACCGCCCGCTGCTGGTGCTGCCGGACGGCACCCTCAACAACTTCGCCCGCACGCTCGGGCTGTCCTCGGTGGACATCGCGCTGCGGGCCTTCGACGACGGACGGCTGGCCCGGGTGGACGTGGGCGAGGTGGACGGCCGGATCTTCCTCAACACGTCCTCCTTCGGCTCCTACCCGCGCATGGTGGACCGGCGCGACAAGTGGGCCGAGCGGATCGGCAAGTGGCCCGCGTTCGCGCTGGCCCTGTGGCAGGACCTGCGGGAGGTGAGCCCGACCTCGGCGGTGGTGGACGGCGAGCCCGCCAAGGTGTGGTGGGCGTTCGTGGGCAACTGCCAGTACCGCACGCACGGCCGGGTGCCCGCGCTGCGCGAGCAGCTGGACGACGGGCGGCTGGACGTGCGGGTGCTCACCGCGCGGGCGCCCTTCCCGAGGCTGCGCGCCGTCGCGGACGTGCTGCTGGGCAAGTTCGCGCACGGCGAGGGCTACTCCGAGCGGCTGACCACGGGGCTGACGCTGACCATCCCGGGCGAGCCCAGGCTGCTGGCCGTGGACGGCGAGGTCGTGGAGGGCTCGCGTACGGTGGTCTTCACCAAGCGGCACGCGGCCCTGCGGGTGTTCGTGCCCGCCGTCGAGACCAACCGGTGAAAACCGGAAGCGGCGTCGGCCCGACCGTCAGCGGCGGCACCGCCGGGAGCCGCGGGAGGGCTCCCGACCGGTGTCACTGCCCAGCAGGAGGCTGAGCCCCGCCCCCAGCAGCCACGCGTCCTTGGACAGGGGCAGCCCCTGTTCGGTCGGGCGCAGGCTCTGGGGGCGCCGCATGCCCGGGGTGCGCAGGTACAGGCCGAGCAGGCCGGCGGCGAACGCGGTCAGGCCCGCGCCCGCGACGCGGCTCGGCACGACGGGGATCAGCAGGGCGGTGCCCAGGGCGATCTCACCGGCCGACAGCAGCCGGGCGAAGGTGACCGGGTCCACGTCCTTGAGGAAGGGGTAGGTCCCCGCCGCCATCCCGTGCAGGCCCTGCGCGGCCTCCTCGTCGGCGCCGCGCTTCTCCAGCCCGGAGTTGAGGACGAACGCCCCCGTGATGACGCGCAGCGGCAGGTCGCGGGTGCTCAGGGGCAGGTTCATGTCGCTCCAACAGCTGGTCGGGTCCGTGGCGTGCCCGGTCGGCCGGTTCCAGCCCGGCCGCGCCGACAACAGGTCTTTCCGGTCGCCAAGAGTCAGGGAGATGTTACCGACCGCAAACCGTGCGGGCGGGCCGCGACCCGCCGGGCCGCCGGATCCGGGCGGCGTCAGCGGGTTCCGGACCGCTCCCCCGCGCCGAGGCGTTCGACGATGCGGACCAGGTCCCGCCATGCCCGGGAGGTGTCGGGGCCGCCCTCGTGGGGCGCGCGGAACCAGTCGACGAACTCGACCACGTCCCGCAGGTCCCAGCGCAGCCGGTACAGGTCCATCAGGGCGCGGTCGGGTTCGTGCCCGCTGGCCCGGGCGTAGCGGTCCAGTTCGGCGGGGTCGTCGGTGACCAGCCACAGGTCGCGCTCGGGGGCGGCCAGACCGACGGTGTCCCAGTCGACCAGGAGCGGGCGGTCGCCGTGCCACAGCAGGTTGCCGGGGTGGGGTTCGCCGTGGGTGAGGACCGCCGGCGCGCCCTCCAGGGCGGCCGCGCCCCGGTCGGACTCGGCCAGGCGCTCGCGCAGCACCGGGGCGTGCTCGGCGAGCAGGTCGGCGGTGGGAGCGGCGTGGGGCCCCGCGTCGCCGACGGCGGCGGGGCGGTCCAGCAGCGCGGCGAGCCGGTCCTGGCCGGGGAGGCGGGTCTCGACGGCGGGCGCGTCGCCCGGTGCGCTGCGGTGCAGCTGGGCGAGGGTGTCCAGCAGCCGGGCCCGCCGGTCGGCGGCCAACTCCCGGCCGAAGTCGCCGGACTCGCCCTCCACGCGGGGGAAGACGCTGAGCGCGTACCCGTCGCCGACCGGGACGACGGTGTCCCCGCCCGGGGTGCGCAGGGGCGCGACGACGAACCCGAGCCCCTCGTCGTCGTGCAGCCGGGCCGCGGTGTCCATGGCCCGGGTCAGGCGCCGCCGCACGGCGGCCGGGTCCGGG